>JBDWGM010000106.1:0-121439 GCA_039975755.1 Paracoccaceae bacterium
CACCGCCGATGACGACGGCATTGCCGCCATCGCCTGACGCGTCGATCATTGCGTTGGTGTCGTCCAGATCGCGATAGGTAATGACACCTTCCAGATCCTTACCGGGTACCGGGATGATAAAGGGGGCTGATCCTGTAGCGATCAGAAGTTTATCGTAAGGCACCGCCCCGTTTTCGCCGGTTACGACTTTCGTTTCAGTGTCGATTTGGACAACTTGTTCATTGAATCGGCAGGCGATGCTGCGTTCACCGTACCAAATGTCGTCATGCGTTACGATTTCATCGTATGTTTTTTCGCCCGACAAAACGGGTGACAACATGATCCGATTATAATTCCCACGCGGTTCAGTGTTGAACAGCGTTATGTCAAAAGCGTCCGGTGCGTTTTCGGTCAAATGCTCAAGCA
Source organism: Paracoccaceae bacterium (assembly GCA_039975755.1). Taxonomy (GTDB): domain Bacteria; phylum Pseudomonadota; class Alphaproteobacteria; order Rhodobacterales; family Rhodobacteraceae; genus JABSSA01. The sequence goes on from JBDWGM010000106.1 coordinate 406, forward strand.
CCCGGCCCGAGGCCATACCAGCGCCGATTACAACAAGTTTCTGGGTCATTTGTTATTCCGCCGCAATTGCTTGGGGTTTCGGTTTCGGCTTAGCGCCATGTTCGTATTCCTCAAGGAAATCGAGCACCTCTTGCCGGTAGGTGTAATAGTCAGGATGCTCTAGCAACGCCTTGCGCGTCCGTGGCCGGGGCAGATCGACATTTGTGATTTTGCCGATGGTTGCTTGTGGCCCGTTTGTCATCATGACAACGCGATCCGCCAGCAAGATGGCTTCGTCGACGTCATGGGTGACGCAAATGGCAGTGACTTTGGTGCGCGACCAAACTTCCATCAGCACTTCTTGCAATTCCCAACGTGTCAGGCTGTCGAGCATGCCAAAAGGTTCATCCAAAAGCAGCAGTTTCGGCGACAGTGCAAAGGCCCGCGCAATGCCGACCCGCTGTTGCATGCCATTCGATAAATCACTGGCGGATTTGTCCATCGAGTCAGCCAACCCGACACGTTCAAGATAATACTCAATGACATCCTGACGTTCTGCTTGCGACGCCTTGGGATAGACTTTGTCGACACCAATCGCGACGTTTTCCTTAGCACTGAGCCAAGGGAACAGATTTGGCGATTGAAAGACCACGGCCCGTTCTGGATCAGCACCTTCGACGTGACGTCCATCGAGTTTGATCGCGCCTTTTGATATATCGTTCAATCCGGCGGCCATTGTTAAGACCGTGGATTTCCCACAACCCGAGTGCCCAATAAGCGAGATGAATTCACCCCGGTCAATTTTCAGATCGAAGTCTTCGACAACTGTCAGTGGCCCTTTGGGTGTTGGATACACTTTGTGCAGTTGTGAAAAGTCCAAAAACCGATTGTCGATCATCCCTCTTTGAGCCGCAACAACAGCTGCTGGTACACCGTGAATTGGCGTAACGTCGGGCAGGGTCTTTGAACTTTCGACTTTTGCTTTGATTCCGACATCCATCAGATAATTGGTGACCTCGGCACGCAAGGTCTTGAAGGTGTCATCGGTGTTCATTGCGCTGCGTTCACGGGGCCGCTGCATCGACACGTTGAATTCCGCACCCAATGTTCCGTCTGGGTTAAGTGCGATGATCCGATCCGCCAAGACGATGGCTTCGTCCACATCGTTTGTGATCAGCACACAGGTCTTTTTGTCTGCGTCCCAGATGTGTTCGATTTCATCCGCAAGATTGGCACGCGTCAGCGCGTCTAGAGCAGACAGTGGTTCATCCAACAACAAGACGTTTGGGTTCATGGCCAAAGCACGCGCAACGTTAACGCGCTGTCGCATACCGCCAGACAGCTCTGCAGGGCGTCGGCTTGCTGCATGTCCCAGTCCCACCATATCGACATAGTGGGCGACTTTTTCGGCCTTCTGAGCTTTGTTCAGATCGGGGAATATCGTGTCGACAGCCAACGCGACGTTTCCGCTGACAGTCAGCCACGGCATCAAAGAATAACTTTGAAAGATCACGCCGCGTTCTGGCCCCGGGCCCGTGATCGGAGTGCCATTGAACGTGACCTCGCCTTTGGTGGGCATTTCCAATCCGGCCATCAAGTTGATCAGGGTGGTTTTCCCCGTCCCTGAAAACCCAAGAATGACAAGGAACTCGCCTTCCTGAACTTTAAGGTCGATGTTTTTCAAAACATCCGCGCGTCCGGCACCTTCGCCGAAGGATTTAGACACGCCTTTGAATTCAATTACAGACATGTCAGATCACCGGTTGTTCGAGAATGTGAAAAGGGACTGCAGTGCGAACATCACACGATCCAACAGAAATCCGATGATGCCGATGGTGAAAACTGCGACCATGATTTTGGCCAGGGACTGCGAGGATCCGTTTTGGAATTCATCCCAGACAAATTTACCAAGGCCCGGATTCTGAGCCAGCATTTCAGCCGCGATCAAAACCATCCAACCGACACCGAGGGACAGGCGCAAACCGGTGAAAATCAAAGGTAACGCGCTTGGCAAAACTAGTTTTGTGATTTTGGTCCAAGTGTTCATCTTCAGAACCTTGGAAACATTAACGAGGTCTTTGTCGATTGATGCGACGCCAAGTGCGGTGTTGATCAACGTTGGCCATAGGGAACATAGCGTTACGGTGATGGCCGAAATCAGAAAGGACTTGGCAAAGAAACCGTCATTGGTTGCGTAAAGCGCTGAAACAACCATTGTGACGATCGGTAACCATGCCAGTGGCGAGACCGGTTTGAAAATCTGAATTAGTGGGTTTAGCCCGGCGTTTGCCAATGGAGACAAGCCAGCCGCGATGCCCAATGGCACGGCGATGACAGTCGCAATCATGAAGCCAAAGAACACGGTTTTGATCGACGTCCAGATTTGCGCGTAATAAGAAGGTGAACCGGTATAAGCGACCTGTTTGACTTGATCCGCTTTGCCTGCCTCGATCAAACGCGCGTTGCGTTTATCGACCATCTCTTCAAATTTTGCGCGCTTTACACCTTTGGCTTGGGCGTCTTCGTGGAGGTTGACCATTTCGGTCCAAACTTGCGCCGGACCCGGGATAGCGCCCAATGATGTTTGAACACGTGGTGCAAAATTTGCCCACAGCGCCAGGAACACGGCGATGGCCAACAAAGGCACGGCCAGCAACCGCCACAATTCGCGCATTTGTGTTTTCGGATTGTCACCGGCTGACGCTTTTAGGATCGGAGTGATCCAGGCCAGGCCAAGGACTTGGAACCATTTGTCGGCTGTGTTTATGCGAGCAAACAACCGGGAACGGCGCGCTTCGCGCTCAAGCTCTGTTGCGTCGGATGGGTCGATGGCGGCCATGTATCATGTCCTGTCTAAACGGTGAAAGATCAATAAGGTACTCACCCCACACGATGGTTTGCATGGGGTGAATGTAGGTTTGGTGCGTGTTAGCCTTGGATTTCAGTTCCAACGACGATCTGTTCGCCCTTCAGGCCAATTGGCAGGCTGTCCAGATAAGCGTTTGGTGCGCGACCATCGTAACCAATGCCGTCAATGATGTCGGCTGCTGGTGTTGGCGCTTTGTACCCGTCGCTGTCCCAAGGAAAGTCCTCTTCGTTTGCCAAACCGTCGTCCACAAGAAGGCGTGCGGCCTGCAAATAGATGGCTGGTTTGTAAACTTTCTCGGCAACCTCGTGGAACCAATCATCGGATTTAGCTTCCGAGATTTGCCCCCAACGGCGCATTTGTGTCAGGTACCAAATGGCATCCGAATAAAACGGGTAAGTCGCGTTATGACGGAAGAACACGTTGAAATCGGGAATGTCGCGTTTGTCACCCTTTTCGAATTCAAAGAACCCGGTCATTGAGTTTGCGATAACCTCTGCATCCGCCCCGACATACTCGGGCTGGCTGAGCATTTGGACAGCTTCGGCACGATTTGCGTTGTCATTTTCGTCCAACCAGATGGCTGCGCGGATCAACGCTTTGGTCACGGCAATTGTCGTGTTGGGGTTTTGTTCCGCGAACTCTGCGGAAATTCCGAAAACCTTTTCAGGATTGTTTTTCCAAAGTTGGTAATCAGTGATAACCGGCACACCAATACCTTTGAACACAGCCTGTTGGTTCCAAGGTTCCCCAACAGAATATCCGTCAATTGTACCTGCCTCCATTGTTGAAGGCATCTGGGGCGGAGGCGTCACAGACAAATAAACGTCTGCTGCAATCTGACCCGTGACATTTTCAGGGCTGTAGTATCCTGGGTGCAATCCACCCGCAGCTAACCAATAACGCAGTTCGTAATTATGTGTCGAAACCGGGAACACCATTCCCATGTTGAACGGCTTACCTTCGGATTTGTAGCTTTCGACAACAGGCGCAAGTGCTTCTGCGCTGATTGGATGCTGTGGACGTCCGTCGGCCATTTTGGGAACATGGGGTTTCATTTCTTCCCAAACATCGTTGGAAACCGTGATCCCGTTGCCGTTCAAATCCATAGAGAAAGGCGTAATGATGTGTGCTTCGGTGCCGAAGCCAATGGTGGCAGCCAAAGGTTGTCCCGCCAGCATGTGTGCGCCATCGAGTTGACCGTCAATCACTCCGTCCAAAAGGACCTTCCAGTTGGCTTGAGCTTCAAGTGTGACAAACAAACCTTCGTCCAAAAAGTAGCCCTGTTCATAGGCCACGGCCAAAGGCGCCATGTCAGTCAACTTGATAAACCCGATCGTCAGTTCATCTTTCTCAAGGTCAAGAGATTGACCAAAAACGGTCCCGCTCATTGCCGTGGATAAGGTCAACCCAAGAAGAATTTTCTTCATGTATTCAGTCCCTTGTTTGCATACCCAAATAGTGGGCAAAGAAAAAGCCGCTCGATCGTTCCGCCGGGAGGATGGCAGACGAAAGAGCGGCTTTGCTCGGAATTTCCCAGTCTCTGGGAGCATCAAATTCGGTGGACATCGTTGTCTGCCGATACCTGATGTTTATTCTTTGGTGCGGCGTGGACAATGTATTTTTAACAAAAAATTAAAAAAATGCCGCGTTGCAGCAAGTCCGTGGATCACTTTGCCAAAATTTTGTGCGGATCTGCGGCCAACGGTTCAAAAATACGTCCATCGAAAAACGCATCACGTTGCAAAACGACTCGGCCACGCTGTGACGGGGCCTCAGAATCATCGCTGAGCGCACCTTCGCGTTTTGACGATGCACCGGGTAAATTGGCGGTTGTTCCGTGCAAAGCGTCTCGATGTAAGTCGGTTCTGAACACGGATTGGGCGCGTTTCGCCGCATCCTGTGGGTCCCGACCGGTACGGCGCGCCAGTTGATGCGCGATCCACTCTGCTTGGCTGCGCCAAGGAAAACCCGCGGCACCTTCGTGAAATTCGACGAACCCTGGAACGCTTTTTTGGTCACCTTGTTCTGAAATCGTGAATTGGCCTGACAAAGCGCATTCAATGATTTCTGCGTCGACATTCAAATATTCAGGGCGCGAGAGCAGTTCAGCGGTAAGCATCGCAGACGCAGGCTGTGCCAACCACCGACGGGCACGCCAGGTTGCGCGGATCAGCCGATGGTTCAATTCAGTGTTGGGTTTGATCCAGTCATGGCGAACAGTCAGCACCTTTTCCGGGGCAAAAGCCCAAATCGCGTTGCAGGGCAACAAAAGTGTGCCGAACCCAGACGCCACGACTTTGGACCCCCAAGGTTCGCCAACACAAAACGCGTCAATCTCGGACGCTTTCATGGCATCGACCATCAATTGTGGAGGAATGGTTCGAATATCCAGATTTTCAGGCGCAGGAAGCCCCAATGCCGTCAGCCAATAGCAGACCAATTCCGCATGCATCGAAAAAGGAAAAGGTACACCAATCCGCAAGGGCTTTTGACACACTGCGATAAGGGCTTGCCCCGCTGCGTGTGCGTTTTGAAAATCAAAGCTGTGTCCGTAATCGCGTAGTTGTTCAGCCAAGGTATTGCTGATGCCGATGACGTTGCCGTTCATCGAAAGGACGGACAAGACATCCAATTGTGCGCCGCCACCACCCAGACCCATCGCAGCGGCGACAGGGACAGGGGCCAACATATGTGCCGCGTCGAGATGTCCAAAGCTCAGCATATCACGCAGGGCGGACCAAGAAGGCGCGCGATGCAGGTCGAAAAGCAGACCCTCTTCGGCGGCAAACCCCATTTCATGCGCAACGATCAAAGGGGCTGCATCCACCAAGGGAATGAACCCAAGTGCCAAGCGGTCACCCTTCATGACAAAAGCCTTGCTGCGGTGACTAACGCTTCGGCGACATCTGCGACCCGTTTGCTTTGATCCATGGCCGCCTTGCGCAAGATTGCATAGGCTGCTTCTTCTTCAACCTTGCGTGCTTTCATGATCAGACCTTTTGCCCGATCGATTACTTTTCGTTCTTCCAATGCGCGTTTGGTTTCAGCAAGCTCCGTGCGCATGCGTTGAAACATTCGGAATCGGACAATGGCTGCTTCTATCACGGCACGCACCCGTTCGGGTCGCAACGTGTCAGCCACATAGGCGGATACGCCAGCTTCAATGGCGGCGGCTGATAAGCCAGATGCCGATTGATCCACAAACATCGCCACAGGGCGTTCCAGTGGCCCAGATGCCAACGTCATTTCTTCCAACGTGTCGCGAGACGGATTGGACATGTCGATCAAAACAATATCAGGCTGACGCGCTTTGATTTGGCGGGCAAGGCTGGTGGCTTCAGCGATGACATGAATCTCGAACTCGCCAGCTTCGCGCAGACTATCCACGATCTGGATGGCGCGTTCGCGGTCGTTCTCAACGACAATGATTGATAAATTGGTTTGCATGCCACCGTCGGATCAACACCAGTCAGGCATAAAGTAAAGCGTCAGGCGGGAACGCCGCGCAAACGCGACGTGCATTGCATTCTAGGTGCTGAATTTTTGTGCAATCGTTCCCGTATAGACAAGAGTGCAGCCAAATTCATGAAATCGGGCACGGCTGTCAGAAAGCGCCGCCCGATTTGTGATTAGAAGTCCAAATTCTCGACGTTCAGAGCGTTGTCCTGAATAAAGGCCCGACGTGGTTCGACGACATCGCCCATAAGCTTGGTGAACAAATCGTCGGCTTCGGCCATATCTTCGACTCGTACCTGCAACAGGGTTCTTGCATCCGGATCCAAGGTTGTTTCCCACAATTGCCCAGGGTTCATTTCACCCAACCCTTTGTAACGCTGCAAGCTCAGGCCCTTTTCGCCTTCGCTGAGGACCGCGTTCAACAGATCCAAGGGCCCGTGAATAACTTGCGAGCGATCCTTGCGGACCAATGCAGCGGGCAGCCCATAAACGGCCTGCAATTCCTGTGTGAAACTACCGGTTTTGCGGGATTCGCCAGATCGCATCATTGGGCCATCCAACGTCCGGACCTCTTCGACGCCACGCAGAATCCGGGCAAGACGCACGCCCTTGTCCTGCGTAATGCGCCCAGTCCACCCTTGTTCATATTCAAGCGCGATCAGGTTCAAACGCTCTGCCACTTTGTCCGCAACGCCTTGCAAATCAGAATCAACAGCCCCGGGTACAAATGCCCCGGCAATCGCGGCTTGTTCCAGAATATGCCGTGGGTAATGCGTTGGGAACGCGTGTAGCAGATTGCGCAATCGGCGCGCATCTTCGACAACGCGCCGCAAATCTTGGCCAACAATCTCTTCGCCGTTGCCCTGACGCAGGACTGCACCTTCGATCCCTTGTTCAATCAGGTACTCTTCCAAAGCCCCCTGATCTTTCAAGTAAACCTCTGATTTACCACGCGAAACTTTATAAAGCGGTGGTTGCGCAATATAGAGGTATCCGCCTTCAATCAGTTCCGGCATCTGCCGATAAAAGAAGGTCAACAACAGGGTTCGGATATGCGCGCCATCTACGTCAGCGTCGGTCATGATGACGATCTTGTGGTAGCGCAACTTTTCGATGTTGAATTCGTCGCGTCCGATTCCGGTGCCAAGTGCCATGACTAGGTTGCCGATTTCTTGGCTGCCCAGCATCCGGTCAAAACGCGCGCGTTCGACGTTCAGGATTTTGCCACGCAAAGGCAAAACCGCTTGTGTTTGTCGGTCACGTCCCGTTTGCGCCGATCCACCAGCGCTGTCACCCTCGACCAAAAAGACTTCGGTCTTGGACGGATCTTTTTCCGAACAGTCTTTCAATTTACCGGCCAGATAATTCACATCCATCGCCGTCTTGCGTCGTGTCAGTTCACGTGCTTTGCGGGCCGCCTCGCGGGCCAAAGCTGCCTCGACGATCTTGCCAACGATGATCTTGGCCTCGTTCGGGTTTTCTTCGAACCACTCAGACAGCTTTTCATTCACCAAACCTTCGACGGCGGGTCGCACTTCTGATGACACCAGCTTGTCTTTGGTCTGAGAGCTGAATTTCGGGTCAGGCACTTTAACAGACAGAACGCAGGTCAACCCTTCGCGGGCGTCATCCCCGGTAAAGTTTACCTTTTCTCGCTTGGCGATCCCGCTTGTCTGTGCATATTTCGTGATGGTCCGGGTTAACGCACCACGGAAACCAGCAAGGTGTGCGCCGCCGTCACGTTGTGGGATGTTGTTTGTGAACGGAAGAACATTTTCATGATAGCTGTCATTCCACCACATCGCGACTTCAACCACGATCCCGTCGCGTTCACCGGTCACCCAAATGGGTTCTTCCATGACGGACGACTTGGAACGATCAAGGTATTTGACGAATTCCTTCACCCCACCTTCATAATACAGCTCGGATTCAAGCGGTTCTATGGGGCGTTCATCTCGCAGAATGATGCGGACACCGGAATTCAGGAAGGCGAGTTCGCGCAGCCGTTTTTCCAGCGTTTCAAATTGGTATTCGACATTGGAAAACGTGTCGGTTGACGCCAAAAAGCGCACTTCGGTCCCGGTCTCGTCCGTGTCGCCAAGAACTTCGAGGTGTTTGGTGGTTTCGCCATGTTCAAACCGCGCGTGGTGTTCTTTGCCTTCACGCCAGACGCGTAGATCCAGCCAGACCGACAAGGCGTTCACAACCGACACACCAACGCCGTGCAAGCCGCCCGACACCTTGTAAGAGTTGCTGTCAAACTTTCCACCAGCGTGCAGTTGGGTCATGATGACCTCGGCCGCTGAGACACCTTCTTCTTCGTGGATACCCACAGGAATTCCACGCCCATTGTCGCGCACAGACACGCTGGAATCCGCGTGAATTGTTACGCGGACATAGTCCGCATGACCTGCCAAAGCTTCGTCAATGCCATTGTCGACGACTTCGTAGACCATGTGATGCAGGCCGCTGCCGTCATCCGTGTCACCGATATACATACCGGGACGCTTTCGAACAGCTTCTAAGCCTCTGAGAACTTTAATTGAATCTGCGCCGTATTCCTCGGGGCTTTGCTCGTTATCCGTCAATGTATTTTCCCCTTTGAGTGTTGCGTGATTTATACGGAATTCATCAGCGAATGTCACGCGTTTGGCATGAATTTCCGTCTAATAAAATCAGAGACTTAGCCACTTTATCCTCAGGTTATTCACAGCGTGGTCAAAGCTGTTAGGAAATCGTCGCTTGCAGCATTCAAATAAAGCGCCAATCCGAGCCTAAAACAGTGCAAAATTGAACAGCTATGCGTCCCGATTTACCCCGTGGAACTGGTAGGCCAAAGAAAACCGGTACGGATTCAAATTTTGCTCTGCGTGATGATAACTGGCCAGTAGAAAAGGCATTTGCTTTTGAAACAATCAAGAACGGCCGTCGGACGCCTTTACGTAAGATGCGCCCTCGGATTCATCGACTTCCAAATATTGGGCCTTGTCGCCAAACTCACTGAAAAGCTCTGGGCCCGTACCCGTCATCCATGCTTGCGCTTTCAGGGCACAGATTTCGTCGTAAAGAGCCGCGCGTCGATTTGCGTCCAAATGCGCCGAGACTTCGTCCAGCAACAACAGGGGAGGCGCGCCAAATCCTTGGGCCAATGCACGGGCGTTGGACAAGATCAACGAAACCAACAGTGCTTTTTGTTCCCCGGTCGAGCAGTCTTTTGCCAGAACGCCCTTGGCTGCATATGCGCCTTCCAAATCGGCACGATGAGGGCCGACAAGCGTGCGCCCAGCGGCCAAGTCCTGAAAACGACCGTCTTCCAACGCTGTGCGCAAATCGTCCGAACTGGTTGGCATTTCGCCTTCGGCGTGGGTCAATCTAAGGTCAGCGGCAGGAAAGGCCGTCTGGGCTCCCTGCTGCGCGGCTTCCAAAGCGGATAAAGCCGCCAGGCGGTTGGCATGGATGCCAGCGCCGGCTTCGGCCATTTGCTTTTCCAAGGCACCGTACCATGACGCATCGCGAATTTGTTCTTTTAGCAATCGGTTCCGTTCCCGCATTGCTTTTTCGTAATCCAGCGACAATTGCGCGTGCTTGGGCTCGAAACTGAGCGTGACCCGATCAAGGAACCGCCGCCGCCCTTCTGCACCTTCGATCCACAGCCGGTCCATGGATGGGATCAACCATAAAACCCGTGAAATCTGTCCAAGCGATGTCTGGGCCGCTTTCTTTCCGTCTATCTTGGTTTGCCGCGCAGCCCCCGCATCGGACCAACATTCCAATTCGTGCACATGGCCCAGAGAATGCAATACGCTGGCGATCTTCCAACCCAAAGCTTCGGGCCGCCGCGTCATCGCCTCAGCGCCTGCGCGCCGTAATCCACGGCCGGGCGACAAAAGAGACACGGCTTCAAGGATGTTGGTTTTACCGGCTCCGTTGGGGCCAAAAATCGCCACAGGCCGCGTGTCCACCGAAATGCGCGCAATTTTGTGCGAACGAAAGTGCGACAGCGTCAGGTCTGAAAGAAAAAGAGCCATAGCTATCTTTCAGCGTCAGGTGGCATGCACACTGACATCGAATTCTGATGCGATGTCAGACGCGCATCGGCATGACGACGTAAACCGCAGATTCGTCATTGCCTTCCCGCATAAGTGTCGGATCACCGGACGAATTGAACATGAATACGGCGTTTTCGCGATCAACTTGGCTTGCAATTTCAAGCAGGTATTTCGCGTTAAAACCAATTTCCAATCGTTCGTCTGCATATGCGACGGCCAATTCCTCTTCTGCAGCACCGCTGTCGGGCGCATTGACGCTCAGGATAAGCCGGTCTTCGTCCAACTGCAACTTGACGGCACGTGACCGTTCAGAGCTGACCGTGGCGACGCGGTCCACGGCTTGTGCAAAATCGGACGCATCAACTTCAAGTTTGCGCGTGTTGCCTGCAGGAATAACGCGTGTGTAATCGGGGAATGTTCCGTCGATAACTTTTGATGTTAGCGTGATTGCCGGCGTCGCAAAGCGCACTTTGGTTTCGGACACGGACACAGCAATTTGCGTGTCATCGTCTTCCAAAAGTTTGCGAAGTTCGCCGACGGTTTTTCGCGGAACGATCACGCCAGGCATTTCTTCAGCGCCCGATGGCAGCTCTGCATCAATGCGGGCCAAGCGGTGTCCGTCTGTGGCGACGCAACGCAGCACTTTTTGACCATCGCTGTCAGACGTATGCATGTACACGCCATTCAGATAATAGCGCGTTTCTTCGGTCGAGATGGCAAATTTGGATTTGTCGAACAACCGGCGCAGCACGCCAGCAGGTGCCGCAAAGTTGGATGCGTAATCCGAAGTCGCCATCACCGGAAAATCTTCTTTCGGTAATGTCGCTAATGAAAAGTTCGAACGGCCTGCTTCCACAGACAATCGTCCAGAAGCACTGTCAGCCGTCAGAACAACTTGGGCCCCATCCGGCAATTTCCGAACAATCTCGTGCAAGGTCGTGGCTGAAACCGTGGTCGCGCCTGCGCGTTCGACCATCGCCGCGGCTTTGTCGACGACTTCGATATCCAAATCTGTCGCGCGAAAGGTCACATCAGAGCCTTCAGCTTCAATCAAGACATTCGCCAAGATTGGAATCGTATTTCGACGTTCAACAACTGACTGGGCTTGTGCGACAGCTTTCAGCAAGACGCCGCGTTCCACAGAAATTTTCATTGATCGCTCCTCGTGTGACCGGGACCGGCACACTACCCCCTTTACACGTCCCATCAAGCCCTTTTTGACCCAAGTCTGATCGTTCTGGCAGGTTTGATTAATATTGCGGCCCTACATCCACAAAAAATTAATATTGCGGCCCTACATCCACAAAAAAACGCGCGCCTCATGGGCGCGCGCATATTCTTGGACCGGTATCAGACGGAATTAAGCTTCGAGCGATCGACGCAACAGTTCTAGGTCCTCAGCGATTTGCGAGTCTTGAACTTTAAGCTCATCGATCCGCCGTACGCCGTGCATGACGGTTGTATGATCTCGCCCGCCAAACCGACGGCCAATTTCAGGCAAGGATCGCGTGGTGAGTTGTTTGCACAAATACATCGCAACCTGACGCGGGCGCGCATAGCTGCGTAGGCGCTTGGGTCCGATCATGTCGCTTAGGCGAATGTTGTAATGGTCGCTGACCTTACGTTGGATTTCTTCGACCGTAATTTTGCGCTCAGACGCGCGCAGAACATCGGCAAGGCAATCTTGGGTCAGTTCCATTGTGATGGGTTTTCCGACCAAGGATGCAAAAGCGAAAAGGCGAACCAAAGCGCCTTCGAGGACGCGAACGTTTGTCGAAATCCGGTGTGCAAGAAATTCCAACACGCCGTCGTCCATTTCCAAGCCTGGATAGTTGGCTTGTTGCTGCTCAACTTTCGACTGCAAAATGCCAAGGCGCAATTCGTAATCTGTTGGATGCAGATCAACTACGAGCCCGCATTGCAACCGAGATTTTACGCGTTCTTCGAGATCTTTAATTTCACCCGGAGCGCGATCCGCAGAAATGATGATCTGTTTGTTTTGGTCCACAAGCGCGTTGAACGTGTGAAAGAACTCTTCTTGAGTACTATCTTTGCCAGCAATGAATTGAACGTCATCGACCATCAGTACGTCGACAGAGCGGAAGACGGATTTGAAATCCATCATCTTGCGGTCGCGCAGCGCTTGAACAAAGCGATACATGAATTGCTCTGCAGACAGGTACAGCACATTAAGATCAGGGCGACGGGTTTGCAGTTCCCATGCGATCGCATGCATAAGGTGCGTTTTCCCAAGGCCAACACCGCCATAAAGAAACAGCGGATTGAAGGTCACTGGTCCACCTTCTGCGACGCGACGGGCGGCAGCATGCGCCAATTCGTTTGGTTTTCCAACGACGAAGGAATCGAATGTAAATCGCGAATCAAGCGGAGCAGCCCCTGCAGCATCAGCGAGAGACTTTTGACTAGAAACCTGCGCTTGGGCCACGGGGGCTTCATTGGTTTGTTTGCGAGAGGCTTTGGCAGAGACTGCGAAATTCAAACGACGAACAGATGAGCTTTCAGTTTTGAGTTCATTCAATATCAGCTCGGAAAAATTCTGACTGACGTAATTTCCCATGAATGTTGTTGGTACATTGAAGGTTGCAACCCCATCTTGCAAAGCCTCAAATTCCAACGGTTCGATCCAAGTTTTATAATTGTTTTGGCCTACTGTCCCAAGCAGCCGGTTTCTCAGCTGTCCCCAGTCTATCAATGTCACGCGCCCAACCGTCCTTTTTTCTTCCAGCGGCATTAAAAATGCTGCTGCGTCCCATCTTTTTGTTCGCGGCCTCAAGCCTTGGGAACAAAACTATTGCGCCCGTGCCTTCAGACACGAGTGGAATTCGTTTTGCTTCGGCAAAGGTATCGATCCTAGATGTCCAATTGACATCATCAGAATGCGCACCTTTCGCACACCGTTTTGTCTGACAGTGGAATCGCGCATCAAAAAATGCGTCGACCCTCGTCCGAACCTTCGTTTACGTATGGTCCGAACCCAATTGGATGCGTTCCTGCCGGTACATCCTGTGGGCCTGTCCCCCCAAGGCGAATGAATCGCAAGAACAGAGTTAGCAATTTAGACCAGCACGGGTCCAGAGAACTTCAAACTTGACTCGTGTGAATCTCAAAAAGAATCTCTTGGGTCTCTGCTATCTATGTTTACACAAAGAAAAAACGCCGCTGGAAAGCGGCGCTTCATTTTTCGCAAAAATTGTAACATCTCAGCCGAGAGATTTAACACGAGCGGAAAGACGTGACATTTTTCGCGCAGCAGTGTTCTTGTGATACACACCTTTGCTTACGCCGCGCATCAATTCTGGCTGTGCCAGCTTCAAAGCAGCTTCGGCCACGGCTTTGTCACCGCTTTCGATCGCTTCTTCTACTTTACGCAGGTAAGTCCGGATGCGCGAACGACGCGCTTTGTTTACTGCGAAGCGTTTTTCGTTTTGACGGGCCCGCTTCTTGGCCTGAGGCGTATTTGCCATGTTTATCTCGTCCCAATATTGGTGCGGTAGTTACAGAAGAGGCGCTCTTACGCTCAGGCTTGCGGCGAGTCAACACTGCCTTGAAGTTGGGTGTGCCCGATTGATGTGCGAGGGTATCGCATGGATTTTAGAATCGATGAATTGAGTTTGTCTTGTTGTGCCCAGATCGTAGAGATTTGGCATCAAGGCTGGCATGACGCACATGCCAGTGTTGTCCCTGGTGAACTTGTCGCATTGAGGACGAAAGAGAGTTTCACGGAAAGGGTCCAACAGTTGCGGCCAGATTTCCGCGTAGCTATCTCCAAAGATGAAATTCTTGGGTTCTGCATTTTGCGTGGCGATGAACTGTATCAGATGTATGTTTCCCGAACTGCGCGCGGACGCGGAGTTGCTGCAGCTTTAATCGCAGACGCAGAAACATGCATTCACGGTGCGGGACATCGTACAGCTTGGTTAGATTGTGCCATTGGCAATAACCGCGCAGCCCGATTCTACGGAAAATCGGGCTGGGAGAACGTCAAAACTGTAATCACGAACCTTGATACATCCAAAGGTCACTTTCCGTTGGAGGTTTGGAGATTCGAAAAAACACTGCTGTGACTCTGTAAGGCTCTCGTTCTTCAGGGATTGGGCGCACCAACGTCGATGCGATTTCCAAACGGATCTTCAAAAACAAACGCGGTTAACCCGTAATCCTTCACCTGAAGGCGTTTGGTAATCCGTGCCCCAGCCTTTTGCACCTGCGCATAGATTGCGTCTGCGTCTTTCACCAGAATATGGGCAACGTTGAACACTTGCCCTTTCCATCCTTTTTGCAAGGTCAGGTGCAGTTCCGCTGCATCCTTTCTTAGGATACAAAACCCAACCGGGTCCCCATTTTCAAAAACGGAACCCAATCCGAAAGCTTCTTTGTAAAAGGATTTTGCCGCATCAATGTCCGTAACAGCGATCATCGGTGCCACGCGTCCAAGAGACAACCCGTTTTCATTTTGTTGATTCACGTTTTTCGATCTCAAGTTAGACCCAACGGCACGTTGCGGCGGTGCGCGGACTATGACGAAGATCGGTCAATTCAGGTCGATGCCTGAATTGACTTTAATACAACTCTATCGATCGCGGAACTGAGCTTCGCGTTTGCCAAGGAACGCGTCCATGCCTTCTTTTTGGTCTTCGGTCGCAAACAGCGAATGGAACACGCGCCGCTCAAACAACAGACCTTCGGTCAATGGCACTTCATAGCTGCGATTGACCGATTCCTTGATGGCCATGACCGTGATCATCGACTTCTCGGCGATCTTATGTGCGGCACCCGTTGCTTCTTCTAACAACTTTTTCGCAGGTACAACGCGGCTGACCAGTCCGGATTGTTCGGCCTCTGCGGCATCCATGAACCGACCCGTCAGGTTCATGTCCATTGCCTTGGCTTTCCCAACCAAACGCGTCAAACGTTGCGTTCCACCGATCCCGGCCATCACGCCCAGGTTCACCTCGGGTTGGCCAAATTTTGCAGTGTCGGCCGCAATGATAAAGTCACACATCATTGCCAATTCACATCCACCGCCCAATGCGTAACCTGCAACTGCAGCAATGATCGGCTTACGTATGCGTGCAATCGCGTCTGTTTCTGCGGTGAACAAATCGCCTGCAAAGACGTCGACAAAGCTTTTGTCTTTCATCATCGCAATATCAGCACCTGCCGCGAATACCTTGTCGGACCCGGTCAGAACAATACAGCGCACTTTGTCGTTTGCTTGCGCAGCGCCAAGGGCATCCGCCAATTCTGAAAGCAAGTGATCGTTTAGGGCGTTCAACGCATCAGGGCGATTCAGTGTGATGCGTGCAATGTGATCTTCGACGTCGACGATGATCGTCTCATAAGCCATGTAGAATGTCTTCCGGTTGTTCCCGCTTGAACGCCAGTCATTAACAATTGAGACGCCCGTTTCAAGTCATCTTTGACAAGTTGGGCAATAGAATGATGATCGTCCCGATTGTACCACGCGAAGGATCGAACTGTTACAGTCGGGGGTTCGGCAAGGATCACCTTCACGGCCGTAGACATCAAAGGAATGCTGGAAATATCCAAGTTCTCCATCGGCTTGGCGGAAGTCGCGTAAAGAAGAACCACCCGCATCAATCGCGTCCGAAATCACTTCTCGAATGACGGGAACCAGCGCGGAAACGCGTGGTTTGGATATCCGCCCGGCTTTGCGCTGTGGCGAAATTCCTGCGCGAAAAAGCGCCTCGCAGACATAAATGTTGCCTAAACCGGCGATGATTCCCTGATCCAAGAGCGCGGATTTGATCGGTGTCATCTTGCCAGAAAGCGCGTTGACCAAATGCGCTTCGTTGAACGCATTGCTCAAAGGTTCGGGTCCAAGTACTGACAGCAACTTGTGTTCATCCTGATCCGCTGTCTTCAAAAGATCCATGGCGCCAAATCGCCGGGGATCATTGAACGTAATCCGTGCGCCATTTTCCATGTCAAAGACCACATGGTCATGTTTTTCGGGGGCAGGGTGGTCATGTACAAAACGGCCAAGTGGATCGCCTGACACCAACATCCGACCGGACATCCCTAAATGCACCAACAGTGTTTCACCGCGATCCAGATCCGCCAGAATATACTTTGAACGACGTCGCAAACGTTCGACCCGCGCTCCGGTCAGCCGATCGGCCATTTTGTCTGGAAAGGGCCATCGCAGGTCAGGACGATTCACATGCGCCTCAGCAATGATTTGGCCTTCCATGACGGGGGCCAAACCCCGTCGAACCGTTTCAACTTCGGGCAGTTCTGGCATCTAAACCTGCTTTTGCATCACTTTCGTCATCATCTGTGTCATTAGTCTTAGCTTGGGGTCAATCGATGAAAGTTGCTCTAGCAGTTGTCGATACCCTGACATCTGGGATTTCACCCTGAGCTTCCGTCCGTCGTTGAATAGGAGATCAACGCCACCTGCTATGGTTTTGTTAGCGGGTTTCACAGACGACAGATCAGCAAGTTTTGCATGGAACGTTTTGGCGAAAAGGCTGCGTCTGGTGATGTGCTCACCGTCAAACCGGATGCGTGTGAACGCATGTGCCAGCAGAAATAATGCAAGAAGGCTGAAGCCCATCATGATCGCAAATACCCCCCAGTCTTTGGCAGAGACATCAGGTTCCCGCAAAACTACGGCCATATAGAACCAAGCGCCGCCGCCAAAGAAGATGAGTGTCATAAGGCCGATACGCACGAATTTAACCGGTTTCATGACCAACACATCTTTGGTGCCGATCCCTGTGTCGTGTGCTTCGGACGCGTGTTTGGCGTCTACGGTCCAGCTGGCATATTGGGATTTTGCGGCATTGCGTTGAGCCTTGGCAATGAATCTCCACTTAAGCCAAATAAGCGTAAAGCCAATCGCCAAAATGATGCTGACCCCAATCGGGTTAGAGGCAAGTGCATTCAGCAGTGAACTGCCAGAATTGGCCAAGGTATCAAGCATTGCGAAGACCTAAGTTGTTGGAATCGATTTCAACAAATGCGTGGTTTAGGAATTCGGGCATGCCGCCCAAGTATTTCAAGGCCTTCACCTTTGAACCGGATCGCAAGAGGAAGACGTACATGTAATGCCCGTCGTCTTGTATGTCTTGCACATCGCTCCACGCGATTTTGCGCCGCCGAAACCAAGAATCCATGACTTCGAATCCATCTAGATTGTACCGCAAAAAGCTCAGGTTTGTGTTTGCAAAACCATAGAGCGCGGCAAGGGTGACCGGGATCAAGATCAACACGTTATCTGGAAGATACGCCCCCGGATTGAACCAAGCCATCCAGAACAAAAACAGTGTTAATGCGGCACTCATCAAACGCAAACCCACGGTCGGGCGCAAAATCAGACCGTTGGAATCTGCTCGCGGGGCGGCTTTGCTGCCTATTCTAGCGATCAAAGAGACATCAAGGGGTAAGTTCCCCAATCCGGTTTTCGCCAAAGTCGTTTTTGTCACACGCTCGCCGGCGGATGATTTTTGGGCAAATACACCTCGAACGGACCGTTTCACCAAGAAGATGCAGATCCAAAAACCGGCGATCACAATCAGTATCGGTAAGGCCGCCAAAATTTCCAAGCTATCAACCTCCTGCGTCTCTATGACAATTTGTTAATCTGGCGCTGGAGGTATACCTCCCAAGTGGCGACATTCTGGCGAAAGAGTGAAATGAGCGATCAGATGGAAAAAACGACACATTTTGGGTACACCGAAGTCCCCGAGGCCGAAAAAGCCGGGCGCGTTCAAGGCGTCTTTAGTTCCGTCGCTTCACGGTATGACGTCATGAACGACGTAATGAGCATGGGCATTCACCGTATCTGGAAAGATGCGATGATGGATTGGCTTGCTCCGCGTGCGGGTCAAAGGCTGTTGGATGTCGCAGGGGGCACTGGCGACATTTCCTTCCGCTTTCTAAAACGTGCAGGTCATGCACATGCGACCGTGCTTGATCTGACTGAACCCATGTTGATCGAAGGTCGCAAACGGGCCGAAGCTGAACGTTTGGCGGACAGTCTTGATTGGGTTGTCGGCGATGCGATGGCGCTTCCGTTCGAAGACAATAGCTTTGACGTATATACGATCAGTTTTGGCATCCGGAATGTCACGCGTCCTCAGGAAGCGCTGAACGAAGCATACAGAGTTTTGAAACCGGGCGGGCGTCTTATGGTTTTGGAATTCAGCCAGATCCCAAATGATGGCCTGCAAAAGCTGTACGATATGTACAGTTTTAACGTCATCCCACAAATGGGTCAGATGATCGCCAATGACCGCGACAGTTACCAATACCTCGTTGAATCCATTCGTAATTTCCCGGACCAAGATACATTCCTCGGAATGGTTCAAGCCGCAGGATTCGAAAACGCAAAATACCGCAATATGACGATGGGCGTGGCGTGTTTGCATTCTGGATGGAAAATCTGATGGGTAAAACTGTTCTGGTCAAGACTGGTGCGCAGCGATTGGTCAGGCTGTCGACCGCTGAACTTACCGCCGTCCGATACTTGATCCAAAGGCAAACGTTCTAAGGCTATGCGCGGTCCTCACAATATCATACGGCTTATCCGCACGGGTGCCACGTTGGAACGAACGGGTGCGATGAATGTTGTTCTGGATGCATTCGAAGCGCCGGGATTGATACGTGTTGTTGCCAAAGCATTGGGCAAACCCTTTCGGTGGCTTGGTTATAAGGGTGATCCATCTATGCCCGCAGCCACCCGTGCTTTGACGGCACTGGGACCTGCCTACATTAAATTTGGTCAGGTTTTATCGACCCGCCCAGATGTCGTTGGCGACAAAATGGCTTTGCAGTTGCGCGTTTTGCAAGACAAGCTTCCCCCTTTCTCTGTCGAGGACGCCAAGGCCGAGATCGAGAAAGAGCTTGGTCTGCCTGTCGATCAGATTTTTTCAGAGTTTTCAGAACCGGTTGCGGCGGCGTCTATCGCCCAAGTGCACCGGGCCCGTTTGGCAAGCACTGGCGAAGATGTCGCTGTCAAAGTGCTGCGTCCAGGTGTTGAACGTGCGTTTCAAAAGGACGTTGATGCGTTTTACCTTGCCGCTGGCATTGTAGATTTCTTTGCACCGAGCGCGCGGCGATTGCGTCCGATTGACGTGATCGAACATTTCGATGGGGTTGTGCGGGGTGAATTGGATTTGCGCCTTGAAAGCGCGTCCGCGTCTGAATTTGCCGCAAATACCAAAGATGACGCAGGTTTTGATTTACCCATGATCAAATGGGATCATTCGTCGCGACGTGTCATGACAATGAGCTGGGTCGACGGTGCGCCATTGGGTGACAACGACGCCATCGATGCGGCCGGTCATGACCGGGTTGAGTTGGGCGAACGGGTGTTGAAATTGTTCCTGATGCACGCGTTGCGCGATGGGTTTTTCCATGCGGACATGCATCAAGGCAATATGAAGGTGGCCCAGAATGGCGATATCATTGCCTATGACTTTGGCATCATGGGCCATATCGACGAATATACGCGTCGGGTTTATGCAGAGATCTTGTTTGGGTTCATTCGACGGGACTACCAGCGCGTCGCAGAGGTGCATTTCGAAGCGGGATACGTGCCTGCAGATAAAGATGTCGATGAATTTGCACGCGCGTTAAGGGCGGTTGGCGAACCCATATTTGGCATGGACGCGTCGCATTTTTCGATGGGTAGTCTGCTCAGTTATCTGTTTGAAGTGACAGAACGCTTTGGGATGGAAACACGCACCGAACTTATCTTGCTGCAGCGTACGATGGTTGTTGTAGAAGGCGTCGCGCGAAGCCTGAACCCCACAATCAATATTTGGCAAGTCGCGTCCCCGGTCGTTGGCAGCTATATCGAAAAGTCTGTTGGCCCACGTGCTATTCTGAGTGACCTTTATAAGACGGCGCGCGTGTTGTCCCGTTTTGGCCCGCGTCTACCGCGCCTTGTGGAAAGCGCATTGATCGCACAGTCAAACCCCGAACCGCACCGTCGCCCCACTTTTTGGCGATGGATTGTTCTAACCGGATTTGCAGGTGTTGGTATCGGCGCTGTTGTGGTGGCAATGTTGCAGGCGCTTTTCTAACACAGGTCCGCTGGCTGATGTGCTGTACGACGTGTGAATTGGCGTCCGTCTTGAGGTGATACAATCGCGTCAGGACATCCGCTCGATGGCTAACGCAATGCCCTGACCCCCGCCAATACACATCGTAATCAATCCCTTGGTGCCGCCGGTGCGTTCCAGTTCATAAAGCGTTTTCACAGTGATAATCGCGCCAGTCGCGCCAACCGGGTGACCCAAAGCAATCGCGCCGCCATTCGGGTTTACCTTTGCCCCGTCCATGCCAAGCTCTTTGGACACGGCAAGTGCTTGGGATGCGAAGGCCTCGTTTGACTCAATGACATCGAAATCTTCAATGCTTAGCCCGGTTTTCTCCAACAGGTTTTGAACAGCTGGGATCGGTCCAATACCCATGACGTCAGGGCGAACCCCAGCATGCGCATATCCCAGAATACGCGCTTTCGGTTTCAATCCAGCGGCGTGCGCCGCATCGGCACGCGCCAAAACCAACGCGGCAGCGCCGTCATTTATTCCGCTGGCATTGCCTGCGGTGACTGACCCGTCCTTTTGAAAGACTGGCCGCAACCCGGCCAAAGCGTCAGGAGTCGTTGCTTTGGGATGTTCATCTGTGTCGAACGGAACCATGTCACGTTTGACTTTCACATCGACCGGAACGATCTGGCTGGAAAACCTGTCACTTTCGATGGCTGCGGCTGCGCGCTGTTGGCTTTGCAGGGCAAAGGCATCTTGTTCTTCGCGCGTAATTTGATGTTTTTTCGCGACGTTTTCCGCCGTGACACCCATGTGGCCAGTTCCGAATGGGCAATTTAATGCGCCAAGCATCATATCAAGCGTGCGCACATCCCCCATCTTTTGGCCCCACCGCTGGTTTTGGATGATGAAGGGAGACCGACTCATATTTTCGGCGCCCCCGGCAAGGCCAAATTCAGCGTCGCCCAAAGCCAGAGATTGAATAACTGAAACGATGGCCTGTACGCCTGATCCGCACAAGCGGTTCACATTCATGGCGGGCGTGCTTTCGGGAACGCCGGCATCCAATGCAGCAACCCGGCTGAGGTACATGTCGCGTGGTTCCGTATTGATGACATGACCAAAGGCGACGTGACCAATTTGTTGGGCGTCTACACCTGAACGTTCCAACGCGGCCTTGGACGCCGTCGCAGCAAGATCAATTGGCGTCGTCTGGGCCAATCGTCCGCCAAACGTTCCGATTGCTGTTCGTGCTCCATCAAGGATGAAGATATCAAGATCCATGGCAAACGCTCCCTTTTTCAGGAAGTGTACGTGCTGCGTCCCGGTCTGTCAGTCAAACGTCGCGTCATGTCCCAAATTGCGCCGTTTAGGATTTGCGTTTCATTGGCACGCGGCCGTCTTCGGTAAGTACATGGCAATTGCCAGACTCAAAAGCTGCCGCCGTCAAAGGTTTGTTGTATCCCGCGCCCGTATCAAGATTGACGCGATTGCCATAATGGGTGGCTTCATCGACAGATGTATGCCCGTGAACGATCAGCTTGGGATGGCGGGTTGTGTCGCGATGAAATTCCTGACGTATCCAAAGTAGATCTTCTTCGGTTTGTTCGGACAACAAAACGCCGGGCCGGACGCCAGCATGCGCAAAGAAAAGATCATCAGTTTCATGGTACAGCTCGAGCCCGGCAAGAAAGTTCAGATGCGTTTCAGGCACGGATGCTAACGCATCTGCATGAACGTCTTTTTCACGCCGACGGGCGGATGCATCAACACCGTAAGACGCCAATGTTGTGTCCCCTCCAAGACGCGGATGCAGCCAATAAAGTTCGACCATTAAATAGGGGTCCGCGCGCGTTGGGCTTTGCATGAACCATTCAAACATCCGATCGTGGTTGCCTTTGATGAATGTCCAGTTCCGACCCTGTTGTTGACCCGCGATCAAATGATCCAGAACGCCGCGGCTGTCTGGTCCACGGTCGGTGTAATCCCCTAGGAAAACGACTTTGGCATCTTGCCCGCCATCATCTTCGATCAACGCCAGGACACGTTTCAATTCGTTAAGCTGCCCGTGAATATCTCCGACAGAGTAGACCGATGCCATTGTATTACTCCTACGAAGAACGCCGCCCTTGTGTCAGGGCGGCGTCACATCGTCAATGTAGTCGAGAAAGGATCAGGCGACGTCGAATGCAAGTGGTTTAACTTGCCGGAACATACCTGTGTTTTCCAGCGCATCTAGAACGGTTTGCGACACCGCGCCGTCAACATAAAGAAGCGCGATTGCCTCGCCGCCGGCATCGGAACGACCAAGCGTAAAGTTCGCGATGTTTACGTTGTTTTTCCCCATCGTGTTGCCGAGCAAACCGATGATTCCGGGAACATCTTCGTTGGTTGTGTAAAGCATATGCGCGCCGATTTCGGCGTCGATATTGATGCCCTTGATCTGGATAAAGCGCGGCTTGCCATCGCTAAAGACTGTGCCCGCAATTGAACGTTCGCGTTTATCGGTGACGACGGTGACTTTGATATATCCTTCGAACACACCAGACTTGTCCTGATTGGTGGTCGAGATTTTGATGCCTTTGTCTTTGGCGATCACCGGTGCCGAAACCATGTTCACGTCAGGATTGACGCGTTTCATGATCCCCGCAACAGCGGAACAGTTCAAAGCGGCAAGGTTCATGTCCGCCACTGACCCATCATATAAGATATTGATCGCTTTGATGGGTTCGTCAGTCAGTTGGCCAATGAAGCTGCCCAAATGTCCGGCAAGGCTGACCCATGGGCCCATAACTTTGGCTTCTTCAGCAGTCATCGAAGGCATATTCAATGCGTTCTCGACTGCACCGTCCAGTAAATAGTTGGACATTTGTTCCGCCACTTGAAGCGCCACGTTTTCCTGCGCTTCGGTGGTTGCGGCGCCCAAATGCGGGGTGCACACAACGTTGGGCAAATTGAACAGAACGTTTTCTTTTGCAGGCTCTTCCGCGAACACATCAAATGCAGCACCTGCAACGTGACCGGATTTCAACGCGTCTGCCAATGCGTTTTCGTCAACCAAACCGCCACGTGCACAGTTGATGATGCGCACACCTTTTTTCATTTTCGCGATGGCATCCGCGTTGATCATCCCAGCGGTCTGATCCGTTTTGGGCACATGCAAAGTGATGAAATCCGAGCGTTTCAGCAATTCGTCAAGCTCGACCTTTTCGACGCCCATTTTGTCGGCTTTTTCCGCACTCAGGAATGGGTCAAACGCAATAACTTTCATTTTCAGGCCGCGCGCACGGTCACACACGATCCCGCCGATATTTCCGGCGCCAATCACACCCAGCGTTTTGTTGGTCAGCTCTACGCCCATGAACTTGGACTTTTCCCATTTTCCGGCATGTGTTGATGTGCTGGCTTCGGGGATTTGACGAGCAACGGCGAACATCATCGCAATGGCGTGTTCCGCCGTCGTAATCATGTTGCCAAAGGGAGTGTTCATTACGATGACGCCCTTCTTGGAGGCCGCTTCTTTGTCGATATTGTCGGTACCGATACCGGCGCGACCAATCACCTTAAGGTTGGTGGCTTTCTCGATGATTGTTGGCGTCACTCTGGTGGCCGAACGGATCGCCAAACCATCATAGTTTCCGATAATTTCAGCCAGCTTTTCTTTGTCCTTGCCCAGATCGGGCATGAAATCGACGTCGATCCCACGGTCACGGAAAATCTGAACGGCGGCTTCTGACAGTTTGTCAGATATAAGTACTTTGGGCATTTTTTATTACTCTCGTAAAGAAGGTTGGGTTGGGCGGGGCGAACCCCGCCTCAAATCAAGCAGCTTCGCTTAGCGCTTCGATTTCGGCCTCAAAGGCCCAGGCAAGCCATGGCAGCATCGCTTTGATGTCGGCTGTTTCGACTGTACCGCCACACCAGATGCGCAAACCTGCGGGTGCATCGCGATACGCGCCAACATCCAATGCCACACCTTCCGCTTCCAACCGCTTTGCGATTGCTTTGGCAAAGGTCGCGCCGTCTTGAATGCGGCTGTCGGTGAATTTCAGACAGACCGATGTATTTGATCGTGTTGCCGGGTCAATCGCCAGATTTTCGATCCATGCATTCTGGTCACAAAAGTCCCAGATGGCTGTGGCGTTGGCCGTTGCGCGATCAATCAACCCAGTCAGGCCGCCAACAGAGCGGGCCCAATCCAAACATTGCAAATAGTCTTCAACAGCAAGCATTGAAGGCGTGTTAATCGTTTCGCCGACAAAGATGCCTTCGATCAGTTTGCTACCTTTGGTCAGGCGGAAAATCTTGGGCAAAGGCCATGCAGGCGTATAGTTTTCCAAACGCTCAACGGCGCGCGGGCTTAGGATGATCATCCCATGTGCCGCTTCACCGCCCAGAACTTTCTGCCACGAGAATGTCGTCACATCGAGCTTGTCCCAAGGCAAATCCATAGCAAATGCAGCCGATGTCGCATCGCACAGGGTTAGACCTTCACGGTCTGCTGGGATGACATCACCATCGGCGACTCGCACGCCAGATGTGGTCCCGTTCCAGGTAAAGCAGACATCCGCATTCCAATCGACGGACGACAGGTCCACGATTTCGCCGTAGCCAGCGGTTTTGACCTCGGCGTCAATTTTCAGCTGTTTAACCACATCTGTGACCCAGCCTGCGCCAAAGCTTTCCCAAGCCAGCATTTCAGCCTTGCGGTCGCCCAGCAGATTCCACATCGCCATTTCGAATGCGCCAGTGTCTGATGCGGGAACGATACCAATGCGATAGTCAGCTGGTACGCCAAGGATGGCGCGTGTCTCTTCGATCGCGGCTTTAAGCTTGGCTTTGCCAACAGCAGCCCGGTGCGACCGACCTAACGGTGCATCCGCAAGCGCATTCAGATTGAATGTGGGGGGTTTGGCACATGGGCCAGAAGAAAAACGCGGATTACCCGGCCGCGTTGCCGGTTGTTTGTTAGCCATTGATGCTACCCTTACAGATAATCGCCCTTCGTTGGGGAAGGGTGTCCCACCGCCGGACATACGGGGCATCCATTTGAGGTGCAACAGGTGATCGCGTCGGAAATCGATCAAAAGGCGTCTTTTTTGTATTGCGTGTTCACGATGGGAAACTTGGGGTGCGATCTGTGTGGATGCGCAAATACAGCAATATAGCTCCCTGCAAGTCCTGGTAATCACCGGCGTGAGGCTTTAGGCGAACCGCCAATAGAAGGATCGCAAAAATGAATGTTGTCACTCTCATCGCGAAACCGGGAAAACTGGACCCAGCATTGGTTGAAAGCTTGCGCAATGCATGGGGCGGTGGAGATGCTGTTTGGTTGGCCCCGGACGAAGCGGCAGAATTTTCAGTTGATCAATCGCCTGACAACCTTTGGGATGTGTGGTCAGATGTTCAACAGTTGAACGTTGATCTTGTGCTGCAACCTGTCGAAGGGCGTGTCAAAAAAGTGCTGATTGCCGACATGGACAGCACAATGATTCAGCAAGAATGTATCGACGAACTTGCCGAAGTCGCGGGCGTTGGCGATCACGTACGAGGGATTACGGCACGTGCCATGAATGGCGAGTTGGATTTTGACGGTGCTGTACGTGAGCGTGTCGGGTTGATGAAAGGGCTGGGCGCAGAAAAAATCGACCAAGTTTTGGCGGAACGTATCACCATGATGCCGGGCGGTGACGTCTTGCTTGCCACGATGCGCGCAAATGGGGCTTATACGGCACTTGTTTCCGGCGGGTTCACAATGTTTACGGCTGCTGTGGCCAAACAACTTGGGTTTCACGAAAACCGCGCGAACACGTTGATTGTGAAAGACGGCGTGCTGACAGGCGAAGTTGGGATGCCAATTCTTGGGCGCGAAGCCAAGGTTGAGGCATTGAACGACATCACAACGCGACTAGAATTGCAGGCCGCGGATGTAATTGCGGTTGGGGATGGCGCTAATGATTTGGGGATGTTGGGGCTGGCAGGGTCCGGTGTTGCGTTGCACGCCAAACCGTCCGTTGCCGCAGAATGTGACATCCGCATTAACCAAGGCGATCTCAGCGCGCTTTTGTATCTGCAAGGATATTCAAGAGACGCATTTGTAACTCCGTCATGATCGTTTCGCGTGCTCAAAGATCAGATGCTAGACGTCTTGCACGCATCATGTTTGATGCGGTCCGTTATGGTGCGACGCAGTATTCGGTGGCCGAACGTCGCGCTTGGGCTCCAAAGCAAAAAGGAGCAAAGGACTTTACGAAGCTCATCCGACGCCAAGAAGTGTGGGTGGCGCGTAGCGTTCAGGGTCCAATCGGATTTATTGCACTTAGACCAGATGGATACGTGGACCTGATATTCATCTTGCGACACGCAAGAGGCAAAGGGGTGTTTGGCCGTCTATTGTCTTGCGTTGATGATCGGGCGCGGACTGTCCATGCCAGCTTGCATGCCGAACCAGCTTTTGCAGCACATGGTTTCCAAGTTGTTCACCGCGAAGCGGTTCCACGGTTTGGTCAATTGTTGCGCCGCGCCTATATGGCCCGACCTTAGCGCAATACGCCAGCAGCCCGCATGTGGCCGGTTTCTATCCCGCGCCAATTGGTGATTGAGGCATCTGTAAAGGCCAATGCCTCGGGGTGATTAGGGTCCAAGGCGCCTAGTTTCACAAGAATTGCGGCGATTGCACATTCGGCCGCACGTGTGCTGCCATCTTCTATTTTTAAGGCCACACCTAATTTTTGTTCAGGTAGAATGGCCACAAAGAACGCTTCGGCCCCAGTTTTCAACGCCACCTTGCCCCCGGTTGCACGCATCAATCGCGTACACGCTCGGCCTTCGCCGGCGACGAGATCTGGATGGGTTGTCATTGCTGCAGTCAATCGCGCTTCGGGGCTGTCGACATGTGCCGATGCAAATCGGGCCATCGCGCGCGCCATTCCCTTGAGGCTGGTTGCGTGATTAGGGGCAGAACAGCCATCGATTCCAAAACCGGGGCTGTCTTCGCCGGTGGCCTCTTCGAACGCGTCTTTGATTGCAATCTGAACAGGATGATCCGGTTCAAGGTATTCAGGGCCAGCATCCAAGAATTGAGCCAATGTCAGAAAACCGGTGTGCTTGCCTGAACAATTGTTGTGATACTGACAGGGTGACGCATTTGATTTGATCAGATCCGTTTTTGCGATGTCATCTTTGGGCATTTGCGGCCCACATCGCAACGCGGCGTCGTCCAACCCAAGGTCAGACAACCATTTATGGACAGGTCCGGTATGAATGGCAGCGCCATTGTGTGATGCACAGGCCAATGCCAGATGTTGCGGAGTCAGCCTATATTTATTTGCCGCACCACTGGTGATCAAAGGCAAGGCCTGCACCATCTTTGCGGAACTTCGAGGCAGCACAATCGCGTTCGGATCGCCCCATTCCATGACAATATCACCGCCTTGATCAACAACCACTGCATGTCCGCGGTGAGCGCTTTCCAGAAATCGACCACGCCAAATTTCAGTCAATATAGCTGGATGTGTCATTTTAACCCTCAATTCTTGGCGAAATGCTGCCAATTCATCTTTCACTGCATGCCTGATGTACGCTAATATGATTGTTGTCGAAAATAAAATAGGCCCCGCCAGCACGTCTGTATTGGCATTGCGCGAAACAGGGGCCATATGATGAGGCATTGGCAGCTGGAGGCTGTAGGAATGAGTAAACTTAAGACGATGTTTGGGGCACTGGCTATTGGTGCGATTGCGGCTTCTGGCGCACTAGCTCAGGAATCAAGCACGAACCAAGTTGCTGTGAACACGGCGTGGAATGTCTTTGTCGAAGATGATCCTAAAGAGTGCTGGAGCGTTTCCACACCGGAAGATGTTGTAAACACGCGCGATGGTCGCGTTGTTGCTGCGACCCGAAGCCAAATTGTGTTGATGGTCTTTTACCGTCCCAGCGATGAGGCCAAGGGCCAGGTCGCGTATACAGGCGGATATCCATTCCGCAGTGGCTCGACCGTTACGTTGCAGATTGGCGAGAGCTCATTTTCTCTGTTTACGGATGGAGAATGGGCATGGCCTGCGTCTGAATCCGACGACGCGAAAATCGTAACCGCAATGAAACGTGGAGCTCAAGCCGTGGTGTCTGGGGTCTCAGGACGTGGCACGGCGACGAAGGATACGTTTTCGCTTTTGGGGTTCACCGCATCTGTTGAAGACGCAGAAGCCCGCTGTGCGCAATAATCGATAGTTGCGACTAAGAAGACGACATCGCCTGCGTATTGTTTTTGCAGGCGATGCTTGTTGTTTAACGACCTGCGTCTTTGCAAACGCCTTTTCATTTGAGGGTGTACCCTGCAAGGTGCGTTCAACGCGTACCGATGTGAGGCAAAGATAAATGGACTGGGTCAAAATCATCCACATTTTATGCGTGATGGGTTGGATGACCTCGATCTTTGCTGTTCCGCGCGCGCTGATTTATTGGAAACGGGAATATGAGCGCATCAAGGAAGATGGCCCACTGGGTGATCTGACTTTCCGCCTGTATCGATTTTCCAGCGGCTTGGGCATCATTGCTGCGATCACGGGTCTTTGGCTTGGTTGGGAATGGTCTTTTCCGCCTTGGGTGCATCTGAAACTGCTTTTGGTCGCATTGCTGGCGCTACATTACATTATTACAGGTCGCATGGTCGCCCGGGCAAGGCGGGGCGAATTCCGGGAAAGTGACCGCTTTCTCAGGATTTTTAACGAGATCAGCGTTTTTGGCGTGATCGGTATTCTCTGGGTTGTCGTCGTCAAACCGTTCTGACGCTTGACGGGTTGAATCAACGGCGTTTGGCACCGGTTTCCAAAATTGTTAGGAAAAGCGTTTGGCAAACGCCATCCGTAACTATATTGAGGCGCATCCAATGCAGGTAGATGTGTCAGATGAACACCAAGGCTCCGATCACACAAGACGTTTTGACGATTCCTCGGAAATTGCCCGAGGGACCGATTAACCTTGTTGGGCAAACGCGCAGTCAGATGCGCGAGACACTTATTTCGCATGGCACGCCAGAAAAGCAGGCCAAGATGCGTGTGGGTCAGATTTGGCAATGGATTTACCAATGGGGTGTCCGCGATTTTTCGGAAATGACGAATTTGTCCAAAGCCTATCGTGCCCAATTGGCCGAAGCATTTGTAATTGAAACTCCAGAAGTCGTGAGCAAACAAGTCTCCACGGACGGGACGCGCAAATATCTGGTGCGCATTGCAGGCGGTCATGAGGTCGAGGTCGTTTACATACCCGAAGATGATCGTGGCACGCTTTGTATCTCAAGTCAGGTTGGGTGCACGCTTACTTGTTCTTTCTGTCACACAGGCACGCAAAAACTGGTGCGTAATTTGACAGCGGCGGAAATCGTGGGGCAAATTATGATGGCCCGTGACGATCTTGATGAATGGCCAACGCCGGGTACGCGTACGTATGATGCGCGCCTTTTGTCCAACGTTGTTCTGATGGGCATGGGTGAGCCGCTTTATAATTTCGAAAATGTACGCGATGCGATGAAGATCGCGATGGACGAAGAGGGGATTTCTTTGTCCCGTCGTCGCATCACTTTGTCCACTTCGGGCGTGGTCCCCGAAATTGCCCGAACCGCCGAAGAAATCGGATGTATGCTGGCGGTTTCCTTTCATGCGACCACTGATGAAGTGCGCAATTCGCTGGTTCCGATCAATAAGCGTTGGAATATCGAAACACTGTTGGAAGCTTTGCGGGCTTATCCGCGGGGGCGCAATTCGGAACGGATTACATTTGAATATGTGATGCTGCAAGGCGTGAACGACACGGACGAGGATGCCAGGCGTTTGGTTGAGTTGATCAAGGGTATTCCTGCAAAGGTCAATTTGATCCCGTTCAATGAATGGCCGGGCGCACCTTATAAGCGATCCTCGAACAATCGCATTCGGGCATTTTCGGACATCGTTCACGACGCTGGCTATGCGTCGCCTGTGCGCAAACCGCGCGGAGAAGATATCCTAGCGGCCTGCGGTCAGTTGAAATCTGCAACCGAACGCGAGCGCAAGTCGCGTGCACAAATTGAAGCAGAAACCGGCTCGTGACGATTTAGGCGCGTGCCACAGCTAAGGCACACCTCGCCACAATTGACCGCGAATTTTTCTCATTCATGCACGAATCTGGACACTCTGGCCTGTCACTTTCTTTTCATAGGGATAGGACACAGGAGTTTATTATGTCTTTTATTACACATTCAGATGCGACCATGACAGGTCAGGTCCGCGAATTGGTTATGCGTGAGCGCGCATTGGCTTTGTCAGCCCGCGAATTGAACCATCGCCTTGCAGGATACGGATACGGTATCCGCGACACCAAAGAAGGCCAGATTGTTGAAAAACTAATGGGTGGTGTAGCAATTTGTGCGATGCCGGCAGACGCCTAATTCGCATCGCACACTTTTGATTTAACGACCGGGAACTTCGCTGCGTGCGGCCGTGGTTTCCCAGTTTTCGATGAGGTGCATCGCCTCATCTGCCGTTTCGACAAAACGGAACAGATCGAGGTCTTCGGCTGAAATAGTGCCCGCATCTGCGAGCGCTTCCCAGTTTACGATCTTTTGCCAGAACTCCTTGCCAAACAGCAGGAATGGTACGCGATTCATGCGTCCAGTTTGAATAAGCGTCAGGCTTTCAAACAGTTCATCCAGTGTTCCAAACCCGCCGGGGAACACACAAATTGCGCGTGCACGCATCAAAAAGTGCATTTTGCGGATCGCAAAATAGTGAAAGTTAAAGCACAGCTCTGGCGTGACATATTCGTTTGGTGCTTGTTCAAACGGAAGAACAATATTCAGACCAATTGATGCGCCCCCTGCATCGATTGCGCCGCGATTGCCTGCTTCCATAACACCCGGACCGCCGCCGGTGACGACGACGTTTTGACGCCCGTTACTTTCCATGGACTTTAACGTCATCAAACGAGCGAATTCGCGTGTTTCATCGTAGAATCGGGACAGATCCGCCAATGTTTGCGTGCGTGCCGTGTCTTTCTTGGCCGGTTCTGGAATGCGCGCGCCACCAAACAACACGATTGTGCTTTCGATGCCTTTTTCATCCAGCAGCATTTCCGGCTTGAGCAATTCTAACTGAAGACGAACAGGCCGCAATTCGTCACGGCATAAGAAATCTTTATCAGCAAAGGCCAGTTGGTATGCTGGCGCGCGGGTTTGAGGGGTGTTTGGAACCTCTTCAGCAGCTTCGCGGTCAGTATGTGCATCGCGGAGAGGGTGTTTGCGCTCAGTGGTCATGCGGGTGTCCTGTATAAATGCAGTCACCTGTTTACTGCGTCCCAAGCATCAAAGCCATAGCGCAACGCGGAATTGAATTTTTTGAATGATTGCATCAACTGAGGCTTAAAAAACGACAACCCCATATGGCGCCTAAGTCGAGCGAATGACATGGGGCGGCATTGCACAAGAGATGACTGGGCAATATAGGCTCTTTTGAAACGCAGCAGAGGGGGCACTGATGTCCAACGCACAACTTGAAGCCGCAATCGAATCCGCATGGGACGCACGCGACACGATTTCACCCAGCACAACCGGTGAAACACGTGACGCGATCGAAGACACTTTAAATGCTTTGGACAGCGGCAAACTGCGCGTTGCGGAACGCCAGGAAAATGGGGATTGGCACGTCAATCAATGGGCCAAGAAAGCCGTTCTGCTTGGGTTTCGGATCAAAGACATGGAACAACAAGACGGCGGACCGCAAGGCGCTGGCTGGTGGGACAAGGTCGATAGCAAATTCAAAGGCTGGGGCGATAATCAATGGAAAGCTGCAGGCTTTCGTGCGGTTCCCAACTGCGTTGTGCGCAAATCTGCGTTTGTCGCACCGGGTGTTGTATTGATGCCGTCTTTTGTGAACCTTGGGGCCTATGTGGATAGCGGCACCATGGTTGATACATGGGCGACTGTTGGTTCTTGTGCGCAGATCGGAAAGAACGTGCACCTGTCCGGCGGTGTTGGCATCGGCGGTGTGCTTGAACCCATGCAGGCGGGTCCAACGATTATCGAAGACAACTGCTTTATCGGTGCGCGTTCCGAAGTCGTTGAAGGCTGCATCGTGCGTGAAGGTTCGGTTTTGGGCATGGGCGTGTTTATTGGTCAGTCCACAAAAATTCTGGATCGCGACAGCGGCGAAGTCATGTACGGCGAAGTGCCATCTGGCTCTGTTGTCGTTGCAGGCTCAATGCCATCAAAAAACGGTGTCCACCTGTATTGTGCTGTCATCGTGAAACGGGTCGACGAAAAGACGCGTTCTAAGACATCCATCAATGAACTTTTGCGGGACTGATGGATGAAACATTTGGATGACAAGAGACTGGGCCAAACCCAACGTTTGATGCTGATGACAGCATCAGGCGGCAATGTCATCCTTGTTCGGCGGTGCGCATCATGAGCCGATCTGCATCCTCTCATGATGTGTACACATTGCTTGTGCAAATCGGGCGTAAGTCTGGTGATGGACTTCCAGAGGGTGCGACCGGTGCCGCGTTGGTGTGTTACGCAAGTGGTGTCGACGAAGCCGAAGCCGTGCGCGAAACCGTGGCGACCCTAAAGCAGGCGGAGACTGCCCCTTTGGATGTGACGGGTTATGGCACATTGTCTGAACGCGAAGAACAAGGTCACGAGATTGACGATGAAGAGCGTGCGTTGATGCAGCGCGCGCTTGAAGAAAATGCGGTAATCGTCGCGCAAATGACGCCGTTCTTTGACGACAAATCACAACAGGCGTTTTTGAACGATACGACGCTGCAGTAATGCGGTTAGCTTGGCTCTAAAAAAGCACTGGAAAATGAGAACCTGTGTTCAGGTGGGCCAGATGGGTCGATCACGCTTTGATCCCGCACCAGGTTTAGATTATTGTCGTCAAACCCAGCCCAAACTAGCGTATTTGTAATTGGGCAAGGACAGAAATGAACTTCACATCGCGCAAAATTGGTCACATTGATGGCGGCGCAACTGACCGGAGAGGTAAGCAATGCCCTTGTGTGATCCCGTTGAATTAACCGCAAGCCTTGTGCGCTGCGCTTCGGTAACCCCGGCAGATGACGGGGCATTGGATATTCTTTTTAAGACGTTGTCCGACGCTGGTTTTGAATGTGTGTGGGCGGATCGGGGCGGCATTCGCAACTTGTTCGCGCGTTGGGGCGACAAGGGGCATGCGCGCAGCTTTGGGTTCAACGGTCATACGGATGTTGTTCCCATCGGCGATGCGGCGGCTTGGACGCAAGATCCGTTTGGGGCGAATATCGTGGACGGTATTCTTTATGGGCGCGGTTCTACGGACATGAAAAGCGGGGTTGCGGCGTTCGTGGCGGCAGCAGTGGACATGGTGAACAACGCCCCACCGGACGGCGCAATTCTTATTGCGATTACCGGTGACGAAGAAGCAGATGCCATCGACGGCACAACCGCATTGTTGGACCATATGTCTTCTGCGGGCGAACAAATGAGCGTCTGCATCGTCGGCGAACCGACTTGCCCAGAAACCATGGGCGACATGATAAAGATAGGGCGACGTGGGTCGATGACTGCGTTCTTCACTGTGATCGGTAAACAGGGGCATTCTGCATATCCGCACCGCGCTCGGAACCCTTTGCCGCCGATGATGCGTTTGATGGATCGCTTGGCCAGTCATGAGTTGGATACAGGAACCGATCATTTTGACGCGTCCACTTTGGCTGTCGTGACCGTGGATACAGGTAATCCGGCGACCAATGTCATTCCTGCGGAAACCAAATCTACGGTCAATATCCGCTTTAATGACACACACACGGGGCAAAAGCTGACAGAATGGATGCAGGAAGAAGCCGCAGCCGTTGCCAAGGAATTTGATGTTCAAGTCGACATGCGGGTCAAAATTTCAGGCGAGAGTTTTCTGACACCCCCAGGGGCCTTATCCGACTTGGTGTCAAAAGCGGTGACCGCAGAGACGGGTCAGATCCCCGAACTCAGCACGACGGGCGGCACATCAGATGCGCGCTTTGTAAAACATCACTGTCCGGTCGTGGAATTTGGTTTGGTTGGTCAATCGATGCATCAGGTCGATGAACATGTCCGCGTGGAACATATTGAACAGCTGAAATCCATCTATGGACGGATTCTGAGTGATTATTTTTCATGACAGCCCATGTGTCTCAGACCGACGACTTAGCCACTTGTCTGATGTTGCGCCGCCGTGTCTTTATCGAGGAGCAAGGCGTTAGCGAAGAAGATGAATTGGACGATTTGGATGCAGTGTGTATGCACCTATTGGTCTGCGTCGACGGCAATCCAGTTGGGACCGCACGCATCGTGTCAAAGGGCAAAGATGTGAAAATCGGACGCGTGTGTGTTTTGAAAAACCATCGTGGGGCGGGGCTGGGCGCAATGCTAATCCGTGAAGCGCTGCAAATTTCAAAATCCGATCCCACGAAATCGCGTGCAGTTCTTGGGGCGCAAACACATGCCATCGAATTCTACGAAGGATTGGGGTTTGCGGCCTTTGGTCCGGAATATGACGATGCGGGTATTCCGCATCGGGATATGGAATGTGTCTGGTGAAGCCAACTCTGATTGTCATGGTAAAAGAGCCTCGTCCGGGGCGCGTAAAAACCCGACTTGGGCGCGATATTGGTTTGGTGCCTGCGGCGTGGTGGTTTCGTCATCAGACACGCACATTGTTGCGTCGGTTGAAGTCACCAAGATGGTCGCTTGTTTTGGCGGTTTCCCCCGATGTCGAAGGTCAAATGAGCCGCGTGTGGCCCGCTGATCTGACGCGGTGGCCGCAGGGACAGGGCGATTTGGGCGAACGCATGGGGCGTTTGATGCGTCGTGCGGGGGGGCGGGTCTGTGTCATTGGCGCTGATATACCTGGTATCCAACAACGCCATATTGCCGAGGCATTCAAAACGCTGGACGCGCATGATGCTGTGTTTGGGCCATCGTTTGATGGTGGGTATTGGTTGGTTGGCCTAAAACGTGCGCGTCCATTGCCTGCCGGCATGTTCGCAGATGTCCGGTGGTCAACGTCGAATGCCTTGGCCGACAGCGTTGCCAGCCTGCCGGGTAAGCGGATTGCATTTGTAGAACAGTTAAATGATGTCGATGAAGTGCAAGATTTGCCATGACGCCCCTGAATGCGCGTGATAGCTGAGGCATATGGCGCAACTTCCGACGAAAAAAGATGTCCTTGATTGGATCACCGAAAACCCCACGCTGACTGCGAAACGCGACATTGCAAAAGCGTTTGGCATCAAAGGTGCTGCGCGGATAGATCTGAAACGCCTCCTTCGCGAACTTGCAGATGAAGGCCATCTGGAAAAGCGCAAGAAAACTTACCGCGACCCAGACCGCTTGCCGCCCGTGAGCGTGTTGCAAATCCAAGCGCCGGATGACGACGGTGACCTGTTTGCAAAGCCAATGGAATGGCAAGGCGAAGGGAAAGAACCTCGTATTTTGGTTTTACCACGTGCCTCTGATCCGGCTTTGGGGCAGGGGGATCGGATACTTGGGCGACTGACTCAGGTAAGCGACCAAGATTACCAATACGAAGCCCGTTTGATCCGGCGGATTGGCACCAACCCGCAGCGCATTCTTGGTGTATTTCGTGTGGGTTCCGAAGGCGGGCGACTTGTTCCGATCGACAAAGGGCAAGACAAAGAATGGCATGTTCCCGCAGGCGCAACACATGGCGCGATGGATGGTGAATTGGTCGAAGCCGAACATGCGGGGCCACGTGCACGCATGGGTCTGCCCAAAGCGCGCATCGTCAATCGGTTGGGCGATCCAAGCGCGCCCAAGGCTGTTTCCCTAATAGCGATCCACCAGCATGCCATTCCGGATGCGTTTCCGGACGACGTTGTTGAACAAGCGGATCGTGCCAAACCTATGGGCATGAAAGGCCGCACTGATCTGCGGGATATGCCTTTAATTACAATCGATCCATGGGATGCGCGTGACCACGATGATGCGTGTTTTGCGCAGGCGGATACGGACCCTTCCAATGAAGGCGGGCACGTCATTTGGGTCGCGATTGCAGATGTTGCCGCCTATGTCACGCCCGGTTCCGCACTGGACAGAGAGGCACGGAAGCGGGGAAATTCGACGTATTTCCCGGACCGCGTTGTGCCAATGTTGCCAGATCGGTTGTCAGGCGACCTTTGCAGCCTGCACGAAGGCGTTCCGCGCGCCTGTATCGCCGTCGAAATGCGTATCGATGCCGAGGGCAACAAGATCGGACAAAGGTTCGTTCGCGGGCTTATGCGCTCACCTGCATCTCTGAATTACGAAGAAGTGCAGGCCGCAATAGATGGCAACCCAAACGAACGCACTGCGGCGCTTCTTGATCCGGTTTTGAAACCGCTTTACGCGGCTTACGCGGCTTTGACCAAGGCGCGGGCGGTACGTCAACCGCTGGAATTAAATCTGCCAGAGCGTCAGATTGTTCTGGGCGAAGATGGTAAAGTCACATCGATTAATTTCAAAGACAGATTAGATGCACATCGCCTGATCGAAGAGTTCATGGTTTTGGCCAACGTTGCGGCGGCTGAAACACTGATTGCCAAACGCGGCGACCTTTTGTTCCGAGTGCACGAAGAACCGAGCCCGGAGAAGTTGGATTCATTGCGCGAAACTGTCCAAGCCTCTGGTCTGACTTTGGCCAAAGGGCAGGTTTTGCAAACCCGCCATTTGAACCGATTGTTGGACCAAGCGGCTGGGACGGATGAAGAGGAATTGATCAACCTGTCGACTTTGCGTTCAATGACGCAAGCTTATTATGGGCCGCAGAATTTTGGGCATTTCGGCTTGGCGTTGAAATCCTATGCGCATTTCACATCACCCATTCGGCGTTACGCGGATCTAATCGTACACCGGGCTTTGATCAAGGCACATGGTTGGGGCAATGATGGATTGTCACCTGAAGATGTGGACCGTCTTGAACAGACAGCCACACAAATTTCAGACACTGAACGCCGCTCGATGGTTGCGGAACGCGATACGACGGACCGGTATCTTGCCGCGTTCCTCAGCGAGCGTGTGGGGGATGAATTTGAAGGTCGGATTAGCGGGATCGCCAAGTTCGGCATTTTCGTAAAGCTTGATGGATCAGGCGCGGATGGACTGGTTCCGATGCGTGCCATTGGGAACGAGTATTTTCATTTTGATCGCGACGCCGGCACACTAATGGGCGCGGACACGGGGTTGATCATAACCCTTGGCCAACGTGCCACTGTTCGTCTGACCGAGGCCGCGCCTGTAACGGGTGGCGTCGCCCTCGATCTGTTAGCATTGGACGGGCAAAGCTTACCCCGAAGCCGTGGCGGTGGAGCCGGGCGGCGCAGCCCAAAGCGCAAAGTCTCTAAATCCAACCGCAAAGCGGCCAAAGTCAAACGCAAGGTTAACCGTCAGCGCCGTTAACCCCATTCGAAAAGTAGGATGAGACGCGGTCAATATAGGCGCAAATTTCTGTGTCGGTTTCAATGCGTTTGGACAGTGTCGTTGCAACTGGCGTCGCTTTGGCCGCTGCAAGCATTGGGCCAAGGCTGGCATCTGTGCTGCACGGGGTATCGCCGAACAGAAATTGTCGCCCCTTTAGCCTAGACAGGATCGCCTGCAAATCCTGTTCGATCCGTGCCATGCGTTCTTGTTCCGTTGATCGTTCATGGCCCAAAAAACTCAACCCCTGTACGACATTGCGCCTTAGCTTTCGGGTGACGAAGCCGCGTATGAACGCAGGTATGCTATCAAAATACGTGCGCACGACCACGGGCCAGACAGTGTCGTTTGCCCAACGATCCAGAACAACTTGATAATATAAATGTTCTTCCGCCATGCGTTGATACGCGCGGGCATCTGCATGTTCGACCAGCGTCAGATGTGCATCCAAGTCGGCGCCATGTTCTGCTAAATAGACGCGGATCGCGTCACTGTCGCCGATGGTTTGCTTGCCAACCTTCAGCGCCGGTAGCTTACCGCGTGGAAAAGATCGAGGATCATTGGTTTCCAAAGCCTCCCACTCCAGTCCAGACGCGTTCAGAAGATACATTGCCTTAACACAAAATGGACTGAGGCTGGGTTGTCCCCAACCTTTGGGATAGGTCACAAGCGTAATTATTGAAGTGCTCCTTGCATTCGTTGATTGATGGCTACTGCGACTTCCTGACAATTTATGACAACAGCTGTGCTATGCTTTCTTTATGACCAGAACACATAGACTTTTCCAATTGATGCAGACCTTGCGACGATTGCCGCCGCCGGTGACGGCCCAGCAATTGGCACATGACATGGAAGTTTCGCTGCGTACGATTTACCGGGACATCGATGCGTTGCGCAGCTTGGGTGCGGTGATTGATGGCGAAGCTGGGTTTGGCTTTACCCTGATAGAAGACGCATCGCTCCCGCCTTTGGGGTTCGAAGACCTAGAGCTTGAGGCGTTGGTTCTGGGCCTGCGCGATGTTGCCATCATTGGGGATCCTGCTTTGGCCAAGGCGGCAGAATCAGCTTTGGCCAAAATTCAGGCACGGGTTCCGCCCCGACAGGCACATCGGCTTGAGCACGCAATCTTGGATGCGCAACGATTTTGGCGACCCGAACCCCCAGCAATTGATGTTGGTGTTTTGCGGCAAGCCACGTGGGATGAGCTGAGAATTCGATTTGATTACGAAGATGCAAAGGGCGCTCAAACTCATCGATTGGTAAAGCCGCTCGGGCTTGTCTATCTGGATCGGTCCAACACCTTGTTAGCATGGTGCGAATTGCGCGAGGATTTCCGGATGTTTCGATTGGATCGAATGCGCGCTTTGGTCACCACCGATCAGAGCTTTCGCCCACATCGTGTCGCGTTGTTGCGGCAGCATCTTGAACGGCTCCGCGAACATTTGTGTGATTCCGCCGAGCCCCCCAATGAGTTGAATTGATCCCTTTGTACGATTCAAATTCGACGTTAGAGTAACCTCAACAAAACGAAGAAAAGTGAGGCGAAAGATGCGGTGGTCACATTCTATGTGCGCAATGATCGGGTGTGTCTTTGCAGCAGAGGGTATCGTTGCAAATCCGGTGACAAGGGACGTGCGTCCAACAGCGCGAGCAGAAACCGATGCGGGTTTGGTCACGCGGGCATCCGTCGTCAGACCACAGTTACGGCCAAACACCAAAAGCGCGATCCAGCCAACATTGGCTGCGTCAAATGCTGGTTTTCAAAGTTGGATCAGCTCATTCCGCGCCCGCGCTTTGTCTGCTGGCATCAACAGTCGCACGTTTGATCGCGCGTTTCAGGGCGTGCAGTACGACGCCAAAGTCATCGAACGAGACCGCAATCAAAGTGAGTTCACCAAAACGATTTGGGAATACCTGGATACTGCCGCATCGGACGCTCGGGTGAGCAACGGCAAAGAGGCGCTAAGCAGACAACGTGACGTTCTAGAAGCAATTGAAGCGCGTTACGGCGTGGAAAAAGAAGTTGTTGTCGCCGTGTGGGGGTTGGAAAGCGCTTATGGAACATTCAAAGGTGACAACGACATTGTTCAAAGCCTTGCGACATTGGCATATGACGGTCGCCGTGGCCGCTTTTTTGAAAGCCAGTTGATTGCTGCGTTAAAAATCCTGCAGGCCGGTGATGTCGCGCCCAGAACCATGACAGGAAGCTGGGCAGGCGCGATGGGGCATACGCAGTTCATACCAACGTCTTATCTGGATTATGCAGTCGATTTTACGGGCGATGGCAAACGGGACATCTGGTCAGATGATCCGTCAGACGCGTTGGCGTCAACGGCCGCTTATCTAAATCGGTTCGGATGGGTCACAGGCCAACCGTGGGGTGTTGAAGTCAAGTTGCCGGGCAATTTCGATTATGGGTTGGCCAGCCGCAAGATCTCGAAATCACCGGCCCAATGGGCGCAATTGGGTGTCTTAGGATTGAATGGGAAGGCTGTTCAGAATTTTGGATCAGCTTCGATCTTGCTCCCTGCCGGGGGGCAAGGTGCTGCGTTTATGATCTTTAAGAACTTTAGCGTGATTGAACGGTATAACACCGCGGATGCGTATGTGATTGGTGTGGGGCATCTGAGTGATCGGATTAAAGGTGGATCAAAGATCCAATCCGATTGGCCGCGTGATGACCGAGCTTTGACTTTTTCCGAGCGTAAGGAACTTCAACAACGACTGACCTCTGCAGGGTTCA
Organism: Paracoccaceae bacterium; assembly: GCA_039975755.1. Lineage (GTDB taxonomy): Bacteria > Pseudomonadota > Alphaproteobacteria > Rhodobacterales > Rhodobacteraceae > JABSSA01. The sequence goes on from JBDWGM010000106.1 coordinate 41,003, forward strand.
GCACGCAGGGCGTCGATGGAAAGATTGGTCCTTTGACCATCGAGGCTGTGCGCCAATATCAACGCAGTGCTGGGCTTATTCCGGATGGTTACCCCTCGCTTCGTTTGCTAACGCAGCTTCGATAATTTGGACACTGATCGGCCCAAGCCGACAGTGAAACCGTGTTGTCGATTGATCCGTTTGCTTTACGAGCACGCGGATCGGGTGTTGTAAGGCGTGAATAAAAAATCCGCCCGTCAATTTGATTGGGGGCGGATCAATGTTCTCAGCAAATAATTTAAGCGAGCTTTGGTTTACCCTGGGCTCATCCCGCGCAGGCGTTCCGACCGGCGCCGCAAGATTTCCACCGTGGTGAGCAAGGCAATCGAGACCACAACCAGTATTGTCGCAACCGCAAGGATTGTCGGTGAAATCTGTTCGCGGAGGCCGATGAACATTTGCCATGGTAGTGTTTTTTGAGCGGCGGACCCGACAAACAAGACCACAACGACCTCGTCAAACGATGTGATAAAGGCAAACAACCCGCCAGATATCACGCCGGGCATAATCAACGGCATTTGAATTCGAAAGAACGTTGTGACAGGGCTTGCGCCCATATTTGCTGCGGCACGCGTCAATGACCGATCAAAACCAACTAACGTGGCTGTGACGGTGATGATAACGAACGGAATTCCCAGAACTGCATGCGCCAGAATAACCTTGATATAACCGACGATGTTTTGGGAGAGACCCAAGTTGTCTTCCATCCAGTTGCCCATAGCCGAATAGAAAAAGAACATACCTGTCGCCGAAATGATCAAGGGAACGATCATTGGCGAAATAAGGATGGCCATGATAGCACGTTTGCCCGGCACGTGGCTTTGGGACAGACCAATGGCGGCAAGTGTTCCCAGTGAAACCGAAATAACCGTCGCAATCGGCGCGATGATAATCGAGTTCTTCAGAGAACGTTGCCATTGTTCGTTGGTCAGAAAGTCCCTGTAGTGTTTTAGGGAATATCCTTCTGGATCAAGACGCAGCATTTCTGGCGTGAAGGTAAAGAAGTCTTGGGCATTAAAGCTCAGCGGCATCACAACGACGATGGGAATGATCAAGAAAAAGAAGATCAAGCCGCAGATGACGCGGAAACTGTAATACCAGATGCGTTGGCCCGGAGTGGCGTATGGAGGAAGTCCCATGGTGCGTTACCCCAGCTTCACGTTGTCGATGCCGACGATCTTATCATATGCCCAATACAGCATCAGAACGACCGCCAGAAGGATTGCACCAAGAGCGGCTGCAAGACCCCAGTTGAGCGACGAAGAAATGTGATAGGCGATCCTGTTCGAGATGAAGACGCCCTTGGTTCCGCCAACGATTTCCGGGGTAATGTAATACCCGATGGACAGAATGAAGACGAGGATCGAACCCGCGCCGATACCCGGAACAGATTGCGGGAAATAGACACGCCAGAATGCTGTCCAATTCGTAGCGCCCAGTGACTTTGCAGCCCGCAGGTAAGTTGGAGGAATCGTTTGCATCACGGAATACATAGGCAAGATCATGAACGGTAGCAGGATATGTGTCATCGCAACAATCGTGCCGAATTGGTTGTTGATCAAAATTAGACGGTTTGCGTCATCCACGAGCCCTATCCAAACCAACACATCATTGATGACACCTTGTTGTTGTAGCATGACCTTCCATGCGGACGTACGCACCAAAAGCGATGTCCAGAATGGCAATAGTACGAGGATCAGCAACAGGTTTGCTTGGCGCATTGGTAGGTTGGCCAACAGCCAAGCAACGGGATACCCCAGCAGGATACATGATCCCATGATCAGCAATGACATCCATAAAGTCCGGCCAAACAGCTTGATGTAGAGCTGTTCGTTTTCAGGTTTCATTTGCACACCATCTGGCGTGCGTTCCCTGTCGATTGAATTCAGGAAATACCCGGGTGTGTAATTGGGCGAATAGAGCCGTAACGTGTCCCAGATTTCAGGCTCGCCCCATTTTTCATCTGCGTCAATGAACTGTTCTTTGATATCGACAATTTCAAAGTCAGCGACAGCTGAAGCTGCGGCCTGAATTTTCGGGTTGTCGCTATTTGGATTTTGCAGCAGATCAGCGTGGAGCGCGGTAAATAGAAAATCCTCTAGGTCTTTTGCACGAATGTCGCTCTGCCCATCGCCGCGAAGGTAAGTTATCCACCTGTCCCAACTGCGAGCGGTTAACGGTAATGCTGCGCGCGTATCGGCATCTGCCATCAGAGAAACCCAAGTGTCGGGTTCTTGCCAACTTGCATCCAACGTCTCGAATGCCTTGGTGTAAACGTCTGTATCAAACCGGCCGACACGTCGTCCCGTTCTTCGGAACATCGATGATGCACCAGTCTGTTCGTAGTTCAAGCGCGTGCCAAGACGGGTGTGTAGTTTTTGTTCTTGTGCAATGAACAGGTCAACATAGAGGGCGGTAAAGACGTTACCATCCGGAACACCTTCGGCGTTCTGCGCATTCAGCAATGTAATAGTCTCGGGCAATGTGTCTTGAACGATTTGGTTCTCGACCGACCGGAACAGCATGTTTCCGATTGGGAATACAAACGTCACAAGAACAAAGATCAAAAGTGGCGCGATCAAAGCCAGCGCTCGCATCTTTTGAGCGCGCAATGCACGGTTCAAGCTCTGCTTGAGTGGGCGCCCGTCCGCCGCGAGCATGGGTCCAGATGTATCAGTCATTCGTGACCTTCAACGACAACGATCATGGAATTCGCAGTGCGATGGCGAATTTTCATCACTTCCTGGTATTCAGGGTCATTATACGCGCCAAGCGCGGCTTCGTAGCTGGGAAATTCAAAAACGACGTGGCGCGAGAACTCGGGGCCTTCCATCGCTTGCGCGGCACCACCGCGCACCAACGGCTTTGCCCCGTGGCTCAATAGGATCGGCGTGTCTTTTTCGACGTATTCTTTGTACGCTTCGGGATCGTTCACGGTGATGTGGCCGATGATATAGCCTTTGGGCATGCTCGCCTCCGCAGGATAAAAGAGGGCGGGAATTATCCCGCCCTAAAGATCGTCTTATTGAGCCAACCAAGCTTGGAATTTCGCGTCGATGTCGTCGCGATAATCTGCCCAGAACTCATAGTTATAAAGCAGAGTGTTAGCCGCGTTCTTTGGATCGGTTGGCATGTGTGGCGCCATGTCGATTCCCAAATCTGCGTGCTTGCCAACAAGCGGTGCCGACGACAAACGCGCAGGGCCGTAGCTGATGTATTTGGCCTGATCAGCCAAACGCTGTGTATCTGTTGCGAACATGATAAAGTCACGGGCACGCGCTTCACGTTCTGGGCTTAGGCCAGCGGGAATGATCCAACCGTCCAAGTCAAAAACCTGCATGTCCCAGAGCATACCGATTGGTTGCTTTTGCTCTTCAATCGCCGAGAACAGACGTCCGTTGTAGGTAGAGCCCATAACCACTTCGCCGTCTGCCAGCAATTGTGGAGTATCGGCGCCAGCTGACCACCAGATCACATCGTTTTTGATGGTATCAAGCTTGTCCAATGCCTGTTGTTGACCTTCGGGTGTTGCCAGAACGTCGTAGATGTCGCCTTTTGCAACGCCATCACAGTACAAGGCCCATTCCATGTTGTTGATTGGGCGCTTTTCAAGCGAACGCTTCCCTGGATATGCGGCTGTATCAAACAACGCACAAATTTCTGTTGGTGCATTTGCGCCAACAAGGTCGGTGCGATAACCGAATGTGGTCGAGTAAACGATTTGCGGAATAAAGCAATCGCTGACCAACAAGTCGCCAAAGTCATCAGAGGCTGAGGTGCCATCTGGTGCGGCGGCCAAATCTACGTCTGCGTCGATCTCAAGCGCAAGACCTTCGTCACATAGACGAATGGCGTCTGCAGCAACAACGTCAACAACATCCCACGTGACGTTGCCCGCTTCGTTCATGGCACGCAGCTTAGCCACGGCTTCGGCGGAACTCTCATCCCAAACAGCGGAAACGCCAGCGTTGTTTTCAATGTATGGCGCGACATATGCGTTTTGCTGGCTGGCTTGGTAGGCGCCGCCCCAGCTTACGAGCGTCATGTCGCTTGCCAGATGGCCATCAGCGAATGCCGTGCTTGTCGCAAGCGCGACAGCTGAAGTTGCCGTCAGAATCTTTATGAGTGTCATATCTTACTCCCACTTTTTACGCCCGTTTGAATTACTTTAGGTCGAGCCACGGGCTTCGAGACGACCCTTATTGCATGCCTTAAGCTTCTAACGCCCGGCAATCTTGAGCAAGCCAACCAATCTCGATTTGTTCACCAGGTTTGAGGCGAATTTGATCAGGGGCATTGCGTGTCTTGATGATAAAGTTGTCGTTTCCAGCAACGCGAAGACGCGTGCGGAAAATGTCACCCATATAGATGAACTCGAGCACCTCGGCCTTTAGCGTATGTGCATCAGGGCTCAGGCGATCTTTGTTCACTTCAACGCGTTCTGGGCGAATTGAAACGCGGGTTCGTTCGCCCGCTTGTGAGACATTCACTGGTTTGGCGTCAATAAGTTCACCGTCATCCAAACGGATCTCGCATTTGTCGCCCGAGATGTTTTCAACCTTGCCAGTCATTGTGTTGTTTTCACCAATGAACTGCGCAACGAAACTGTTTTCAGGTGCTTCGTACAGTTGATCCGGTGGGGCAAGTTGTTGAATGCGGCCATCGTCAAACACTGCGACACGATCTGACATCGTCAGCGCTTCGGTTTGGTCGTGCGTGACATAAACAGTAGTGATGCCAAGGCTGTGTGCCAAATTAGTGATTTCAAACTGCATGTGTTCGCGTAATTGCTTGTCGAGCGCGCCCAAAGGTTCGTCCATCAGAACCAATTCAGGTTCGAATACCAAAGCGCGGGACAAGGCGACCCGCTGTTGTTGCCCACCTGACAATTGAGCAGGGCGACGACCGCCAAAATCACCCATCTGAACCATATCCAGCGCGCGTTTTACTTTGGCTTCGCGATCGGACTTTCCAATCTTACGAACTTCCAGCGGAAAGGCGAGGTTTTCAGCAACGGTCATATGCGGGAACAAAGCATAGTTTTGGAAAACCATGCCGATGCCGCGCTTGTGGGGTGGAATGTTGTTGATGGACACGCCGTCCAAACGAATGTCGCCATGCGTCGCGGTTTCAAACCCGGCCAGCATCATAAGGCACGTGGTTTTGCCCGACCCAGATGGTCCAAGCATTGTCAGAAATTCGCCTTTTGGCAGCGACAGATTTAGGTCTTTGACGACAAGCGTTTCGCCATCATAACTTTTTTGCACACGTTCGAATTCCACGAACGCTGCGTTCGGCTGATTGTCCAGCAAGTCCGACTCCCCGTCGTTATTCGGGTTTTCCCGATTGCGATGGATTTAAACGGCTAAATTTTAGTGATGCAACTGTAGAAACAGCTTTTCCGCAGCAAGAGCGCAAATTTAAGGAGAATCGATCATTAAGGCCCAAAAAAAATTCACATTGTTTTGCAAAAACTGATCTGAATGCGCGAAAGTTTTGCCGTCGACTATTCCGCGGCCTGCCAAAGCCCTTGTTGCTTGACCTCTTGATAGGCCTCATCCAGCGCGGTTCCGGCACGCTGCGCAAGTGATTCAATTTCCTCGGGTGTGATGACAAGCGGTGGTGAGATGATCATGCGGTCGCCAACGTGACGCATCACCAAATTGTTAGCAAAGCAGTGTTCGCGACAGATATACCCAACGGTTCCAGCGGGCGCCTTGAATTTGGCACGTTTAGATTTGTCTGGGGTCAAAGCAAAAGACCCCATCAAACCGACCAATTTGGTTTCACCGACCATGGGGTGATCTTGCAAACGTTCCATCACCGCATGCAGAGCGGGGGATGCGATCTGATGAACATGATCCACGATGTTCTCCTCTTCGAGAATGCGAAGGTTTTCTAGTGCAACCGCAGAGGCGACCGGGTGACCGGAATAGGTGTAACCATGATTGAATTCGGTCGCATTGATAACCTGAGCCACACGGTCATGCACGACAGAGGCACCGATAGGCTGATATCCCGAGCTGAGGCCTTTTGCGATTGTCATAATGTCTGGGCGGATGTTGAGCGTTTGGCATCCAAACCATTTACCGGTACGGCCAAAACCACAGATGACTTCGTCGGCAATGAGAAGAATTTCGTACTTATCGCAAATGCGTTGGATTTCCGGCCAATATGTATCAGGGGCGACGATCACTCCCCCCGCGCCTTGAACGGGTTCTGCTATGAAGGCTGCGACGCGATCTTGGCCAAGTTGTTCAATTGCGGTTTCCAGTTCTCGTGCGCGTGCAAGCCCAAAGTCTTCGGGTGACATATCCCCACCTTCAGACCACCAATCCGGTTGATTGATGTGATGGATATCCGGAATAGGCATCCCCCCCTGAGCGTGCATGCCTGACATTCCACCCAAGGATCCGGACCCAACAGAAGAACCATGATACGCATTATGCCGGCTGATGATGATTGACTTGTCTGGCTTGCCCAATTCGGCCCAATAGGTGCGCACCATGCGGATATTTGTGTCATTCGCCTCAGACCCAGAGCCTGCAAAAAAGACGTTGTTCAATCCTTCTGGTGTAAGTTCTGTAATCTTTTGAGCCAATGCAATGGCTGGCACATGGGTCGTTTGAAAGAATGTATTGTAATACGGAAGCTCAGCCATCTGTCGCGCCGCAACGTCCACGAGCTCTTGCCGCCCATAGCCGATATTTACGCACCAAAGTCCGGCCATGCCGTCCAGAATTTCTTCGCCTTCGCTATCCGTCAGAAACACGCCTTTGGCTTTTGTGATCACCCGCGCGCCTTTGCTGGCCAACTCGGCGCCTGACGTAAAGGGATGCATGTGATGCGCTGCATCTAGTTTTTGTAATTCTGCGGTTGGCATGTGGTTGGTGATCTGAGTCATGTTTGTCCTCGTCCGTGTCGATCAAACAATATGATCAAATTATTTAACGTCAATCGAATCGCTGGACATCAGATATAAGTGCGTGCCCTGGGCGACGTCATTTGCTGTTGCCTTTGCTGCTGCGTCCACATCGCGATGTTCCAGTGCCGCCAGAATTTCGGCATGGCAATCAGGTAAATTCGCTGTCCCGACGCGACCGCAAACCTTGCGTAAGGACGGGCCAAAACGAAGCCATAATCCGTTCACAGTGGCCATAATGATTGGCGCGTTTGAACGTGCGTAGAGGCGACTGTGGAACAAGAAGTTCTGTCGCAAGTATCCATTTACGTCACCGTGTTGGATCGTTGCGTTCAGTGAATCGTCAATTTCGCGGAGTTCGGCGATATCCGCTTTTGTGATAAATGGTACAGCGCGACGGGTTAACTCTGGCTCTAACATTCTGCGTAAAAACAACAATTCTTCTGCTTCGACGCGCGACAATACCGGAACGGTCATGCGTCTATTTCCGAGCATTTCAACAGCCCCTTCAGCTGTTAAACGTCGCAATGCTTCGCGAATCGGAGTCATTCCGGCACCGGTTGCTTCGGTTAATCCTTGGATCGTCAAAGGTTGTCCGGGCGCAAATTGGCCAAAAAGAATGGCATCGCGTAATTGTGAATAAACATGTTGATGTGCTGGCGTTTTCGCCAGTTTTGCAGCGCTTTGAACTGCATCATTTTCAAGCAATGCCATGGTCTGACCTTATATTTGGACCAAACATCCTTGCGCGGACAAGGGTTGCGTGGAAGCATAATGTGTATTGCCGAAAATGGCAAAGTTTGATCAAATTGTTTCAACCTCGTCTAACAGAGGTGCGACATGGGGAGAAAATCATGACTAAACTGAAACTGATCCTATCAGCTTCTGCGTTGGTACTGGGTGCAGCTGCTGCCAGTGCTGAGGAAGTCCGCGTATACAATTGGTCGGATTACATTGACGAAGAGCTGCTGACAAAATTCGAAGAAGAGACCGGGATAAAACTGATTTATGACGTCTTTGATTCCAATGAGGTGTTGGAAACCAAGATGCTGGCGGGATCTTCTGGTTACGATGTTGTGGTGCCCACAGGAACATTCTTGTCGCGCCAAATCCAGGCGGGCGTATTTCAAAAGCTTGACGTGTCGAAGCTGGAAAACACAGGCAACATGTGGGACGTGATTGCACAACGCACCGCGACTTATGATCCCGACAATGCGTATTCGATCAATTACATGTGGGGCACCACAGGCATTGGTGCGAATGTCGGCAAAGTACAAGAAGTCCTGGGCGCGGATGCACCGCTTGGGTCATTGGCATTGGTTTTTGATCCAGCGAATGCCGAAAAGCTGGCAAGCTGTGGCATCTATGTTTTGGATGCACCGACCGAGCTGATCCCTGCCGCGCTGGCCTATTCCGGTTTGGACCCGGACCGCAAAGACAAAGAAGCCTTGGCAAAGGCAGAAGAAGTCATCACTGCGATACGTCCACATATTCAGAAGTTCCACAGTTCAGAATATATTAACGCGTTGGCCAATGGTGACATCTGTGTTGCCATCGGTTGGTCTGGCGACGTGTTGCAGGCCCGTGACAGAGCAGCCGAAGCCGACAACGGTGTCGAAATTGCCTATAACGCGCCAAGCGAAGGTGCGTTGATGTGGTTTGACCAAATGGCGGTTCCTGCGGACGCACCTAATCCTGAAGGCGCACATAAGTTCCTGAACTTTATTATGGACGCTCAGAATATGGCGGCTGCATCGAACTATGTGTACTACGCCAACGGCAACCTCGCATCGCAAGAATTCCTCGTTGAAGATGTGATTGGCGATACGGCTATCTATCCAGACGAAACCGCGCTGAATAGCCTTTATACGGTGACATCCTGGGGGCCAAAGGAACAGCGGTCCTTGACCCGTCTTTGGACGAAAATCAAATCAGGCACTTGATGCCAGATATAGCGCGGGCTTTGACGGCCCGCGCCCATTTTGCGCGGTGAGGGTCTCATGGTAAATGACACGACATTCGAACCTTGGGACGATCCAGCCGTGGACCCTTTGATCCGGTTCAAAGGTGTGACCAAACGGTTCGGCGAATTTACTGCAATCGACAACTTGAGTTTGGATATCTACGAACGCGAATTCTTTGCGCTGCTTGGGCCATCTGGGTGTGGAAAGACGACGATGATGCGCATGTTGGGAGGTTTTGAAACCCCGACCGAAGGCGTCATCGAACTGTCCGGGGAAGACATCGCACATGTACCGCCGAACAAAAGAGCGGTGAATATGATGTTCCAGTCCTATGCTTTGTTTCCGCACTTGACTGTTTGGGACAACATCGCGTTCGGGCTTCGTCGGGAAAGCAAAGACAAAAACAAAATCGCAGCACGCGTCGAAGAGATGCTCAAGCTGACGCGGCTTGAGAAATTTGCACGACGAAAACCGGATCAGATATCTGGAGGCCAAAGACAGCGCGTGGCTTTGGCACGGTCATTGGCCAAGGAACCCAAGCTTTTGCTGTTGGACGAACCCCTTGGCGCGTTGGATAAGAAATTGCGTCAGGAGACGCAGTTTGAGCTGATGGACATTCAAGAAAAGACTGGGACGACTTTTGTGATCGTGACCCATGATCAGGAAGAAGCGATGACAGTGGCCAGTCGTGTGGCTGTGATGGACGAAGGTCAGCTGATGCAAGTCGCGACACCCGAGGTGATCTATGAAGCGCCAAATTCGATTTACGTGGCCGATTTTATTGGGGATGTGAATATCATCCAAGGGCGCGCACGTCCTTTGGACGTGGGGCGGTTTCAGGTTGAATGGTCAGGTGGTTCACCGCTGATGGCCGAAAGCACGACCGTGTTTGCTGAGGGGCAAGGTTGCAGTCTTGCGATCCGGCCAGAGAAGATCACGATCCACGCAGAACAACCCGAAGACACCGAAAATTCCGTGCAAGGGAAAATTCTTGATATTGGATATCTTGGAAATTTGTCGACGTATCATGTCGAATTGCCAACAGGTCAAATCATCAAATCGCAGATGGTGAACGCGCGTCGTGCATCACGCCGAGCGTTTACATGGGAAGACACCGTTTGGATCAGTTGGCGAGCCAGCGCCGGTGTGATGCTGTCTGCATGAACCGCGCAGTCCTCATAATTGTGCCGTACGTGTGGTTGCTGGCGCTGTTTTTGATACCTTTTCTTGTCGTCCTGAAGATTTCCCTGTCGGATATCGCATTGTCGATCCCACCCTATACGCCGACGATGAAAGACGGATTTCTCGAGATGTTTCGGCAGCTTGATTTGGAAAACTTCGTCTTTTTGACCGAGGATGATTTGTATTGGAAAGCCTACCTCAGTTCGCTGCAGATCGCTTTCATTTCAACGGTTCTGACTTTGATTGTCGCTTACCCGATTGCCTACGCGATGGCGCGGGCTCCGATGGAATGGCGTGCGACGTTGATGATGCTGGTCATTTTACCGTTTTGGACGTCCTTTTTGATCCGTGTGTATGCATGGGTCGGCATCCTGTCAGGTGACGGGTATCTGAACCAGTTTCTGTTATGGATCGGTGTCATCGACACCCCGCTGACCCTTTTGAACACATCGACGGCCGTCTATATTGGTATCGTTTACACCTATTTGCCGTTCATGATCTTGCCCATTTATGCGGCCCTTGAACGGATGGACGCGAGCTTAATCGAGGCGGCTGAGGATTTGGGATGTTCCCGATTGCAAGCGTTTTGGTTGGTCACGTGGCCACTGTCGCGACATGGCGTGATCGCGGGAAGCTTTTTGGTATTCATCCCGGCGCTGGGCGAATTTGTGATACCATCATTGCTTGGTGGATCCGGGACATTGATGATCGGCAAAGTGCTTTTTGAGGAGTTCTTTTCAAACCGAGATTGGCCTGTTGCATCCGCGGTTGGTGTAATCTTGCTTTTGATCCTCGTCATTCCAATCATTTTATTTCAACGCAATGAACAGCGCCGTCAGGAGGCAGAGGCATGACGCGCCTTTCGCCCTTCAACGTAGTGAGCCTGACCTTAGGGTTTGTGTTCTTGTATCTGCCGATCCTGATCTTGGTTGTTTACAGCTTTAACGCCTCTAAGCTGGTGAGTGTCTGGGCTGGGTTTTCCACGCGCTGGTACGGAGAATTATTCACAAACGAGGGGATGCTGGATGCCGCTTGGGTAACGCTTCGCGTGGCCTTGATCTCGTCAACGATCGCAACCGTATTGGGGACCATGGCCGCTATTGTTTTGGTGCGGCAAGGCCGATTTTGGGGGCGCACGCTGTTTTCTGGAATGATCTATGCGCCGCTGGTGATGCCCGAAGTCATCACGGGTCTGTCGTTATTGTTGCTTTTCATCGGCATCGGTCTGGACCGGGGTGTCATGACAATCGTTCTGGCGCATACAACGTTTTCTATGTGCTTTGTATCGGTTGTGGTTTCGTCCCGTTTGGTCAGTTTCGATCGTTCTTTGGAAGAAGCCGCCTTAGATTTGGGGGCGACTCCTTTTGAAGCGTTTCGGCTGGTCACATTGCCGATTATTGCCCCAGCGGTGATTTCCGGATGGTTGTTGGCTTTTACTCTATCACTGGACGATTTGGTGATTGCATCGTTCACAACTGGTCCGTCTGCGACAACGCTGCCGATGAAAATCTGGTCGAGTGTGCGTTTAGGGGTCAGCCCCGAAATCAATGCATTGTCGACGATCTTGATTGGTTTGGTGACGGTTGGTGTAATTGCTGCGTCCTTGTCCACTAAACGGGCTGCACAAAAGGCGGAAACGAACCGACTGGCCGCGCAACGCGGCACATGAAACGCATCTTTTCAGATTACGCCTATGGCCCAGGTCCGCGAAGGGGATGCTGGTGGGACAAAACATGCGACATTCCTGAATTTCCAAAGCTACGAAACAATATCCGTGCCGATGTTGTTATCGTCGGTGCAGGTTTCACCGGATTGAATGCAGCACTAACATTGGCGCAAGGCGGGGTTGATGTTGTCGTTTTGGATGGATCGCAGCCCGGGTGGGGGGCGTCCGGACGCAACGGAGGGTTCTGTTGTTTGGGCGGTGGAATGGCGTCCGACAAATGGCTCGACGAACGGTATGGGCGTGACGAAAGACTGTCTTGGCGGCGCACTGAAAGGAATGCCATTGCGCATGTAGACGCGTTGATCGGGCGGTTGGGGATCGAAGTTGACCGGCATTCCCAAGGTGAAACGATGATGGCGCATCGCGCGCGCGACTTTCGCGGCTTTGAGAATTTGGTGACAGTTTTCGAAGAAAACTATGGCGTCACAGCACGGATCACACCAGCACATGCACTTAGGCAAGATGGTATGCTGGGTGGGTTTCATGGTGCCCTCACGATTCCGTTGGGCTTTGCGCTGAACCCTCGTAAATATCTAGGGGGATTGGTGCGGGCATGTGTCGATTACGGTGTTCGGATTTTTGGAAATACGAATGCGCTTTCTGTCGGGCGACATGCAGAATTGACCTTGTCGTCAGGACGTGTGTCCGCAGATCGTGTGATAATCGCGACGAATGGGTATTCTAGCGAAGATGTACCAGAAGTCCTGCGAGGTCGATATTTGCCCGCACAATCATCGGTCATGGTGACGCGTCCACTCAGCGAATCCGAACTTCGACAGCAAGGATGGACCAGTTCTCAGATGACGTATGACACTCGAAATTTGTTGCACTATTTCCGACTAATGCCTGACAATCGGTTTTTGTTCGGAATGCGTGGTGGTGTGTTGTCGTCGTCAGGGTCGGATGCGAGAATATTTAAAACGATGCGCCGTCATTTTGGTCGGATGTTTCCAGCATGGCGCAATGTTGAGGTCGAAGGTTACTGGTCCGGAATGATCAGTGTGGCTCGGAACCAAATGCCGTTTCTGGGCGAGCTTCCGGGGCAGCCCGGCATTTTGTCGGCGCTTTGTTTTCATGGAAACGGAGTCGCAATGGGTAGTTATGCCGGACACATGTTGGGACAATTGGCTTTGGGTCAAACGGCCGACATTCCGGCAGCTATGTGTGACCCCTTAGCGCGATTCCCATTGGATAGGCTGCGACGCGCTTTGGTTCCACCTCTGTATGCGGCCCTACACGTCGCTGATCTTAGCCCTTAATTTGACGGTTCTCGCAATCCAACTATGTCCTCGGAATTGACGAATTCACCGGTGTCGAGGACCAGCCGCATCTGGCCGTTTTCCATTCTGCTTTCGACAACTCTTGTGTAGGTTTGCGCGGGATCCGTTCTGTAAACAGCGCCGTTGGCAATCGCTTGGGTTTCAAAGCTATAAGAACCATTCGATGCAAGGGTGCCATTGGCCAGAATCCCGTTCCACGAGATTGGGTCTGTTCCTGTCCCGATGGCAAATCTTTGCACTTCTTCGCCGCGACCATTGTAAGCAATCAGATTGACGGATTCTGCGTCACTGGGAGGGTTCGGAATAACGGTCAGAGGGCTACCCTTAAAGTTTGCAGCCGAGTTGGTTAGCGCTTCCATTCCGATCCACTGGGCCATGTTGCCTGTTTCGCTGCTTGTGAGCGCATTCATCAGGTTCTCAACCAGATCGTTCGTCAGAACCTGCTGCTCGACCATTGAAAATTGTGCAAGTTGCGACGCGTACTCAGAAGAGTCGACAGGCTCCAACGGATCTTGGTAACGGGCCTGTGCCGTCAGCATTTGCAAAAACACGTCAAAGTCTGATGACAGAATGGCACGGTTTTCTGAACTTTCGATAACAGGTGTGCTGGAAACTGACGAGGTCGTCGTAGAAATGGGATTCGTATCCATGGAATTAAAGCCTCACATCGAGCCCGCCGTTATTGATCGGCAGGGATTGTAGGGGGGGATCGGAGATTTCGGATGCTGACAAAGCATCTAAGTCAAGCGAAGATGATTTGGGCTCACCTTGATTTGGTGTTTCGTCGTTGTTGCCGGAGCTGCCATTCGTGCCGCCTTGTTCGAACGAGAAACTGATGTTTTCGTATCCGAGGTCCGACATTGCCTGATCTAACATTTCGATATTGCGCCGCATCAGATCCAGCGTTTCTGGTCGTTCGGCGAAAACGGTGACCATCATATTGTTTTCGCCACCCTTAAGTGTCATTCGGACACGACCAAGCTCTGCCGGGCTGAGGGTCAATTCGATAGGTTTGTCTGGGGATCGGTGTAAAGCTTCGGCGACCTGTCTTGCCAAAGTAGGTGGAAGTTCGGCTCTGGTCGCCGCAACTTGTGCGACGCTACGCAAATGTTGGGATGTTGTTTCGAACCCGTCAGCTGATCCAAAGGCCAATTCGCGTGCTTCGTTTTTCTCAAATCGAGTCAGATTTAACTTTAGGTCACTTTGAATATTGGCCGCAGCCGCAGCGATTGCTTGTGTTGATGCCGGGTTCGAGTTCATTGCGGCTTGGACGATATTGCTTGCTGTATTTGTATTTTGTGCCCGAATGGCTGGCCAAGTCATCTCGTATTTTTCTGCGGGGGATTGGTCGTTGAAAGTCTTGGAAAAACGTTCTGCCGTTGCAACCTTTTGAAACAACGATTGAGTTGGCGTCACTTGAGCGGTGTTTGGTCCCGATTGCTCCTTGACGTTTATCGCATCGGTGGCACGACTGGCTTGATCAATTGGGTCAAGCTCAATCGATTCCATGGCAGACTTTGCCCCTATTTTGGCGAGATCCGCGGCTTTTGACGAGTTCGAAAGCGCAGTTTCCATCGCATTTTGAGCAGCTAACGCTTTGGAGTCTGACGTCAGCAGTGACATCAATGGATTATTGGCTTCGCCGTTCGTCTTTACTTGTTTCGTGCTCAGAATGGAGTGCTCACTCTCCAAACTCGAATTTTCAGAAGCCTCTATCTGCGAATTTAGCGCAGACTTCGCTTGACTGGATTGCAACGCAAGTAGCCGTTCAGAAACAGAGGCGAACTGAGGGCTGGTAGAACTTCCACTGGCTGATTTTGCAGCATCGTCAGCTTTAAGCAGGCTTGCTTCGCGCGATGACGCTGTTTGTTCAGAATCCTCTAATTGAATGCTCGCCTCTAACGGATCCTCTGCCAATTTGAGTGAAGCGGACTTGGCTTCCTCGTCTTGAGTGGCGACCATAGAAGCTGTGGACAATTCAGAGTCCACTTCTTCCGAGCCATCTCCGTGTGTTTGCGACTTCACAACGTCCTGATTGCTATTGGTATCGGCATCTAGATCCCGCACGACGTCTTCAAAGGCAGGGCCGTCGTTTGCGTTTGACTTTGAAGGTGCTTTTGAACCTTCGCTTTGGGTAACAGCTGTGATCGTTGCAATAGGTATTG
This sequence comes from Paracoccaceae bacterium, assembly GCA_039975755.1. Classification (GTDB taxonomy): domain Bacteria; phylum Pseudomonadota; class Alphaproteobacteria; order Rhodobacterales; family Rhodobacteraceae; genus JABSSA01. The sequence continues at coordinate 56,281 of JBDWGM010000106.1, forward strand.
GCACAATACTCTCCGGGATTTCTTCCACGTTCATCTGTGCATGCACTATTGGTGGTTACCGCTTCTTTACCGATTTCGGGTCATTGTCGAAAAAATGCATTCAATTGAAAGGAAATCCGTTGAAGTTCATTTCGCCTTCTGTTGTCGGCCCGCCTGTTCAAGGTGGCCCTAAATCGCAAGTGAATGATCGCGCTTTGTTGGAGGCCGCCCAAAAGCTGGAAGCTACGTTTCTTGCACAAATGCTAAAATCTGCCGGGTTAGGGCAGGCGCGAGACTCGTTCAGTGGTGGAGCCGGTGAAGACCAATTTGCTTCATTCCTATTGGACGCACAGGCAGGAAAAATTGTGGAATCTGGGGGGCTTGGGCTGACTGAAGCCCTTTTTGAATCTCTGAAGGAGCGTCAAAATGACAATCAATGAAATACAAGCAACAATCGATGATCTGGATCAACTTTTGGACCGGGAACGTGAGGCGTTATTGTCTGGAGAGTTGGAAGTCTTGTCCGGCATTCATGACACTAAATCGGAACTGATCGACCGGCTAAATAAGTTGGATGTTCAAGACCAAGAAACACTAGCTAACCTGCGCGAAAAAGTCGGAAGGAATCAGGATCTGTTGAATTCCGCATTAGAAGGCATTCGCGCTGTTTCCAAGCGCCTTGCTGCCGTCAGGCGGGTCAAGTCAAAGTTGGAAACCTACACCGCGTCCGGCGAAAAAGCAGAAATAGAAACACAAACTGATCGCACGTTGGAAAAAAGAGCGTGAGCGCTTTTGATTAAAATCGAAAATACAGAGCTATCTCAGTTTAGGAAATCCTTAGCATTTGAGGCGCCATGTTGACCGGGCATTCAAAACGAATGGCGCATAACCCGGCTCGGGGAAATGCATTTGTCAGAACGGCACTGTTTCCGTCCCCTTTGGGGCGGGGAACGTAATCTGGCGTGAACGCGCCGTGACAAAAGGAAAATGTAATGTCGAGCATTCTTACGAACAATGGCGCTATGGTCGCCCTGCAGACACTCAAGTCGGTCAACAAAAACCTGGACATGACGCAAAGCGAAATTTCGACTGGTAAGTCGATCGCTACTGCGAAAGATGGTTCAGCTATTTGGGCGATTTCAAAAGTTATGGAATCGGACGTCGCTGGCTTTAAAGCGATTTCAGACTCGCTTGCTGTAGGTGAATCAACAGTAGCAGTCGCTGCTGCTGGTGCAGAGCAAATCGTTACTGTTCTGGAAGACATGAAGACGCTGGCCGTATCTGCGAACAGTGAAACAGCGGACTTCACTAAAATCGAAGCTGAGATGGCTGAGAAGCAAGCACAAATCATCTCGATTATTGGTGCTTCTCAGTTTAATGGGGTGAATCTGCTGGCAACAGATGTTGATGGTAACGGCGGTACCCAATTGACCGTATTGTCATCACTTGATCGCGTCGGTGCAGCCTCTCCTACGGCGTCGACTATCGGCGTGGATTCGGTTGATTTTGAAGCAAACTTGGATGTTGCCAGCCGAACTGTTGTTGCAGATGTGGCGACGGCAGCAACCGCTTTGGGTGAAATCGAAACCTATCTGCAAACCGCTATTAACGGCGCTGCGGATTTGGGTGCATCGGCCAAGCGTATAGACGATCAGGGAACGTTTGTTAGCAAACTGACTGATGCCATGAAGTCCGGTATCGGGGCTCTTGTTGACGCTGATATGGAGGAGGCTTCGGCTCGACTCCAAGCACTTCAGACGCAGCAACAGCTTGGTATCCAGGCCTTGTCCATCGCCAACCAAGCGCCGCAGAATATTCTGTCGCTCTTCCGGTAAGCCAATGAGTGGGGTGCGCGGAATGCGCACCCTATTTCTCTGTTCCCTTCAATTATCAGAAGGAAGGTCCTGCTGTGAACGGGCTTTCAATTGCAGAACGTGGCTATCTTGGCAGTATGAAAACTACGCGATCCGAGCGTCGTTCCGAGTACGAAGTTATCGCACGAATTACACGCCGCTTACGAGAAGCGGCACGCACACAAAAAACAGATTTCCCAGGCTTTGTGGAGGCTTTGGATTTGAACCGTCAGCTGTGGCAAATATTTGCGATAGACGTTGCGGACGATCAAAATCCTCTTCCACAAGAATTGCGTGCCAGAATATTCTATTTGGCCGAATTTACCGAAACCCACACTCGCAGAGTTTTGCGCGACAAGTCGTCAATTATGCCTCTTCTCGAAGTGAATATGGCAGTGTTGCGCGGTTTGAAGCCGGAGGGCATCGCAAAATGAGCGGACTAATCTTAAAATTAAGCCCAAAAGAAAGAATCTTGATAAATGGAGCGGTCATCGAAAACGGTGATCGACGCACCCGCCTGGCTATCAAAACTCCAGATGCGCACATATTGCGTCTTCGCGACGCCATCCATCCGGAGGATGCAAAGACACCGGTCAAACGCGTTTGTTATTCTATTCAACTGGTTCTTTCCGGTGATTCTGACGCGAGTGAAATGCGGTTGCAGTTATTGCGCTATATCGAAGAGTTGAGCCAGGTCTTCTTTGATGTTGAAAGCAAGCGTCATCTTGAGTCTGCATCCGCAGCTCTTATCGATGATGATCATTATCGGTGCTTAAAATCGTTGCGTGCGTTGTTGCCTCGTGAAGAACGACTTTTGGAAACGGGAATTTAGGTATGGTACAGCCAGTTGTAATTGGTTCAGGTTTGGTTGGCTGGCAATTTTTGCAAAACACCTATGATCGCCAACTCGAATCCTTCACCCAAAGCTCGGAACTGAAGCGGGATATTGATCACTTCGAAGAGAATATCGGCAAGGTGTTCACGGCTGAGGCATTGGTGTCCGACAGGCAATTGCTTGGCGTTGCTTTGGGGGCATTTGGCTTGGAAGATGATCTCGACAATCGATTTTTTATCCAAAAAATGTTGGAAGAAGGGACAACAGCTGACGATGCGTTGGCCAATCGTTTTACGGATACTCGGTACCGAGAATTTTCAGAAGCTTTTGGTTTTGGGCCTTTAGAAATACCCCAAACGTTCAAACCAGGGTTCGCCGCCGAGATTGTAGAAAAATACAAAGCGAATAGTTTTGAGGTCGCTACAGGATTGCAAGACGAAAATATGCGCGTTGCGCTTTACGCGCAAAGAACTTTGTCTGATGTTGTTAGCGAGGAAGGCACCAACGCGCAAAAATGGTTTTCCATCATGGGGCAGCCGGCGTTGCGTGAATTATTTGAAACGGCCTTCAATTTACCAGAACAATTTGGACAAGTTGACATCGATCAGCAATTGGGTGTTTTTGAAGAAAGGGCAGAACGAGAGTTTGGCACATCAGATCCCAGTATTTTTTCTGACCCTGAAGCAGTTGAAGACTTGGTTCGAACCTATTTGGCCCGCGCACAGGTTGCAGAGATTTCGTCAGGGCAGTCTTCCGGGTCAATCGCTTTGCAGTTGTTACAGTTCTAAACTTTTGTTGTTAGTTCACCGGGATTTTTTCGCGACGAAACAAGATTTCTAAGCGAGAAAAACTATCGTCTATTGAACCGACGTCGAGCCTGGCCGCAAATTCATCTAAACTCGGCCAAAGTGCAATTGATCGATCAATCTCAGGATCGTTGCCATGCGTGTACAGGCCTGCATTTATCATCATGGCGTTTCTCTCGTAGATGCTCAGGTACTTGCGAAAAATCGCGAGCATTTTGTTCTGTTGATCGGTAGCGCAGTCGGGGAGACTGCGTGAAACAGAGCGCAAAATGTCGATGGCAGGAAAACGACCCCGTTCAGCTATTTCTCGATCCAAAATAACGTGACCATCTAGAACACCGCGCAAAATGTCCGCCATCGGTTCCTCCATATCAGACCCGGCAACAAGGACGCTGAATACGCCAGTGATGTCACCTTGACCCTCAATACCTGGCCCGGCGCGTTCGCAAAGAGACATAATTGTGTGCGCCGTCGAAGGAGGATAACCTCGCAAAACGGGAGCTTCGCCTGCGGCAACCGCAACTTCACGATGTGCGTCAGCAAAACGAGTCACTGAATCGATCATAAAGAGTACTGATTTACCTTGATCGCGAAAATGTTCGGCGACGGACATCGCAGTCCAAGCACATCTGCGTCTAGCCAGTGGTGACTGATCCGACGTGGCCGCAACGACGACTGATCGCTTTAAGCCTTCTGGCCCCAACACATGTTCGACAAAATGGCGCAGTTCGCGTCCACGCTCACCGACCAATGCGATAACCACGACGTCACTTTCAATGTTCGAGGCTAATCCACCAAGAAGGCTAGATTTGCCGACCCCTGATCCTGCGAAAAGCCCAAGGCGTTGACCTTGAACGATTGGTAAGACTGTATTGAACACAGCGTGACCGGTTTTGAGCCTTGATCCCAGTGAGCGACGCTTTGCTGCAAGCGGTGGTGCAGCGTGTAAAGTTCGGCTGATTGATCCATGTTCTAAAAAAGATCCATCGATAGGTTGCCCATTTGCGTCAATTATCCGACCCAACCAATCATTCGTTGGCGCAATTAAAATAGGACCCATCAGAATAACGCGGTCATTCACGCCTATTCCTTCAAGTGGGCCATCGGGCAGAATCCTGACGCGATTGCGGTCAATTTGAATGACTTCACCGGGGATGCACCCGCCGGAACGCCGTCGAACGAGCACACGATTCCCGATTTGCGCGTCGGTTTGCAAGCCCGTCACCTCAAGTGCTGAAGAATGAACAGATGAAATACGACCCACAGGTCGGGTAAATGACAATTTAGAAATTTGTTGTTGGTAATTGGACGGCACGGTTATTTCAGACATTTGTTTCTCCTGCCTTACGCAAACCGTTTTTAAAGGAATCACCCTTAAAGCTTGATTGATATTCCTCGAGGGAGAAGCCCCGATGTTTCAGTCACTGGATGTATTTCGCATGGCCCACGATATGGCTGTGCATGCTGGACAACGCCAATCTGTAATCGCGCAAAATGTTGCGAATGCAGACACGCCCGGATTTCGGGCCAAAGACATCCCATCGTTTCAAGCTGCGTTGGAAGGTAATTCATCAAACCTTCAACGTGCGACGCGTAATGCGCATTTGCACGGCACCGTGGATGGCAACCCGCCGTTGGAGTCATTGCGAGATCGCGCCCAAGCATCCTTGGATGGAAATTCGGTTTCCATTGAATCTGAGATGATGAAGGCCGTTGAGACGAAGCGCCAACATGATCGCGCCTTGGCCATTTATCGCTCCGCACTTGATGTGCTGCGTCGAACTGTTTCTACATCATGAGGTTATTATGAGTGAGTTTGCAAAGGCCATTTCGGTCTCAACCAGCGGGTTGCAGGCCCAATCCGAACGTTTGCGCCATCTTTCTGAGAACATATCGAACGCGGATACACCTGGTTACCGTCGTAAGACAATTCCGTTTGAGACAGCGTTCAATAGCGCGGGTGTTTCTGGCGTAGAAACCGGACGCGTTAAACTGGACCGCTCGGAACTGGAAAGCGTGTATGATCCATCGCATCCAATGGCTGACGAAACCGGCCATTATGAAGGGTCAAACGTTAGTCTTCTGATCGAGCTTGCGGACGCCCGCGAAGCCCAGAGAAGCTATGAAGCAAATCTTAAGATGTTTGAGCAAGCTCGTTCCATGTCATCGAGCCTAATGCAACTTCTGCGCCGGTAAGCGCAGTTTAACGAGGAATCTAGAATGGATTTGAATACAATTAACGCGACTCAACGGTACGCCGACTCACGCGCAGCCACACAGCCTTCCGGGGAATCTGGGGGTTCAGTGTTCCAAAACGCAGTGGCAGATTTTGCCAAGACACTTGCGGAGGGCGAAGTTCAGGCAAAACAAGCAATGACAGGTGATGCTGATCCACACGCTTTGGTGCAGGCATTGGCACAAACTGAATTGGCGGTCGAAACGGCTGTGACTGTGCGTAACAAAGTTGTCGAGGCGTATCAGGAAATTCTACGGATGCCTGTCTGACATGCTTACCGAAATCCTGTTTTATGATACGATGCGACAAGGTCTTTGGGTCGCCGTGGCTATGTCAATGCCAATACTTCTTTCGGCTCTGGTTGCAGGTGTTTCGATTGGCTTGGTTCAAGCATTGACGTCAATTCAGGAAATGACCCTAACCTTCGTCCCCAAACTCGCGGCGATTGTTGTCGTTTTCTGGTTGTCGATGGGCTTCATGACGCAAACTCTTTTGGCGTTTTTTCATGATTGGGTGATCCCGTTGATCATCGGAGGTTAATTTGGATTCTCAAGGTTACATAACGCTGACGCGTCAAATTGGTTTGATGCGTGAAATGCAAGTCGTCGCAAACAACATTGCGAACTCGGCCACAACGGGGTTTCGCCAAGAGGGCGTAGTCTTTTCTGAATATGTGCGTGGTATGGATCAGGGTGAGTCCCTTTCCATGGGGCAAGCGAATGTCGGTGCGACTAGTTTTGAACAAGGCACGTTGACGCAAACGGCTGGTACCTTTGATTTCGCGATTGAAGGAGAGGGGTACTTCTTGATTGAAACTCCTGACGGTGAGCGTATCACCCGAGCTGGCAGTTTCGCGTCAAACGGCGCTGGAGATCTGGTTACGCCAGATGGTTACCGGGTTCTTGATGCAGGTGGGGCGCCTGTTTTTGTTCCGCCGGATGCGGCATCTATCACAGTTGGCCCAGATGGAACGATGAGCGCAGATGGCAATTTGGTTGGGCAAATCGGTCTGGTTGTTCCAGTAGAGCCCAAGGATATGACACGCGAAGGCGGTGTTATGTTTGATGCCGGAGGGGCTGTGTTACCGGCGGAAAATGCAAGAGTTATGCAAGGCTTTGTCGAAAGTTCCAACGTCGACACCATTACTCAGCTTGCCCGAATGATTGAAGTGCAGCGGGCTTATGAAATGGGACAGAGCTTTCTTGAAACTGAAGACGAACGCGTGCGTCGCGCGGTCGAAACCATGACACGTTCCCAAGGTTAAAGAGAGAAAATTATGCGAGCCCTTAAGATTGCAGCTACTGGTATGGCCGCGCAACAGATGCGTGTCGAAACCATTTCCAACAATCTCGCGAACATGAATACGACGGGTTACAATGCGCGTCGGGCAGAATTCGCTGACTTGCACTATCAGCAAGTTGCCCGCGCGGGTGCGGTGACTGCGTCCGATGGGACCGTTTTGCCCACCGGCGTCCAGCTGGGGCTTGGTGTTCGCCCCTCAGCGATTACGATCCATCTTAGTCAGGGTTCGCTGGAAGCGACCGGAGCAGATCTGGATGTCGCGATTGATGGCAAAGGCTATCTAGAGGTGACGCTACCTTCCGGACAGGCGGCTTATACCCGAGATGGCGGGCTTAAGCGCACGGGCGAAGGTTTGATCGTAACGTCGGATGGTTACCCGGTTTCACCAGAAATTACAGTTCCCGATGACGCTCGCAGTATTTCGATAAATGGGGACGGCGAGGTTTATGTCTATTTCCAAGAAAATGCCGAAGCCCAACAAATCGGCCAGCTTTCTTTGACAGGGTTTTCGAACCCGAAAGGGCTTGAAGCACTAGGGTCAAATTTGTTTTCCGAAACTGAAGGCTCTGGGCCACCACTTATTGGTACGCCCGGCGAAGGAGGCCTGGGCACTTTGCGTCAAGGGTATTTGGAAGCCAGTTCAGTCGATGCCGTACGCGAGGTCACGGAATTGATCGAAGCGCAACGCGGATATGAAATGAACGCCAAAGTCATATCTGCAGCGGATCAAATGATGGGCGCAACCACACAGGTCCGCTAATGAAAATTTTAGTTGCTCTTCTCTTGCTCGGTCAGTCGGCGGCAGCGGATGTTGTCGTTCCGACGCGTACAATTCGCCCTGAAAGTATTGTGTCTTTCAGCGACGTGAAACTGGTCGATGGACAACGACAGGATGCATTTGATCGACTGGAGGATGTGGTCGGACAGGAAAGCCGCGTCGCCTTGTATGTTGGGCGGCCAATTCTATTCAGTTCAGTTGGTCCACCCGCATTGATTGACCGCAACCAAATTGTTTCGCTCCGATTCGAGCAATCGGGTTTGATAATCACGACCGAAGGCCGGTCATTGGAGCGAGGCGGGATCGGTGATCGAGTGAGGATTATGAACCTTGCTTCGCGGGCAACACTGTTTGGATACGTGCAAGAGGACGGCACAGTGGTCGTCAAACCGTGAAAGGTTACAGGATGAAAATCGCCAAATATTCCAGCGTTTTAGTTTTGGCTACAACTCTAATTTCGTGCGGTCGTTCAGACCATCTTGGAAAAGCTCCGAGCTTTTCCAACCCCCTGGAAACGCGGGAACATTCCGCGATGATAAATCAGGCGTTACCATCAGTGATAGAGACACGAAGGCCGATTGATGAGGCGTCCTTATGGAGCAGACAACGCGGATCATTGTTGGGTGATCGGCGTGCCATGCAACGCGGTGACATCATGACCGTCGTCGTCGAAATTAATGAACAGGCGGAAATATCCAACGCGACGGATCGATCCCGCTCGGGCTCAGAAAGCCTGGGCGTTCCTCAACTGGGCGGACTTCCACAGCGGATAGATGAAAAACTGCCGGATGGGGCTTCATCATCGGAATTGGTGTCGATCAATTCGCAAAGCTCATCTTCCGGCGACGGGTCAGTCAAAAGAAACGAAAAGCTGACATTGCGAGTCGCCGCAACAATTCTTGATGTTTTGCCAAACGGTGTGCTCTCGATTTCTGGTTCTCAAGAATTACGCGTTAATTTTGAGATGCGAGAGTTGCTTGTCACTGGGTATGTGCGCCCGGAGGATATCTCGCGTCAGAACGAAATCACATATGATAAGATCGCATCCGCTCGAATTTCATACGGTGGCCGCGGCCAGATTTCTGACGTCCAACAGCCCCGGATTGGCCAGCAGGTTCTCGATGCGGTTCTTCCGTTTTAAAGGTGTAGAATGATTAAGAAAATTCTTCCGATAATTCTGCTAGTCATTGGAACCGGTGGCGGAATAGGGACGGGTCTGGCTCTTCGGCCAGCGTCAACAATCGACGCTGCCGGCGAAGAAAGTGTTGAATCCAGCAAGGAAGCACAGACCAAGGAAGCTTCCGGCGAAGAGTCAGAAGACGGCGAGAATGCGACGCATGAATATGTGAAAATGAGCAACCAATTCGTCATTCCAGTCGTAGACGCTGAGCAGGTAAAGGCTTTGGTCGTAATGTCGCTGAGCTTGGAGGTCACATTGGGTTCTAAGGCAGAAGTATATGAACGTGAGCCCAAAATAAGAGACAGCTTTTTACAAGTTTTATTTGATCATGCGAATATTGGTGGCTTTGACGGTGCGTTCACTGACGCGCAAAACATGGACTCAATGCGCCAAGCACTCAGAGAGATCGCTCAGCGAGACTTGGGAGATGTTGTTTCTGATGTCTTGATTCTTGACATTGCGCGGCAGGACTATTGATCCGTCCCAGGACCGCTTAATTTCAAGCTCTCTAAAATGCCGTCAAGATCCCTAGCTTTCTTGGATATCTGAACAGCGTTTCGTTCTTCCTTGCTCAAGGATTGGCTCGCAAGCACCTTGCCAAAGTTGCGACGTGCGGCGCGCAAGAAGAACTCTTTTCTTGCAAGAACTCGGGCCAATTCGGTGTTTAGGTCTGATTTGGCTCTTCCAGCCCAAGCATTCCACAGCATATCGGCCCCGACGGATTTCATCGTGCTTGCGCCGGCAGATAGAGTGGAAATTGACTGCTGGTCCAAACGCGCGATTTGTTCACGGATTTTAGCTTCTCGAACACAAATCGATCTGAGCTCGACCTGACTCGCTTGATATTTCAGCTCCATGAGCGTGGCTAAGTCGCTAAGTTTATTCATCCTGTCACTCGTGATTTGGCCTTTGCTCGCATTTCGTCTGCGAACCGAATTGCTGCAGCCACGGCTTGATAAAACTCCGGTGAGATCTCTTCTCCCAGCTCTGTTACAGCGTGCAAAGCACGGGCCGTTGGAGGGTCAGAGTGAATTGGGATTCCGTGTATTTGAGCGATTTCTCTGATTTTCATCGCAACTTCGTCAACACCTTTCGCTATACAAGTCGGAGCGGAGCCAGGTTTGCGTTGCCAACTCAATGCAATCGCATAATGTGTTGGATTGACTATGATGACATCGGATTCAGGAACAGCACCCATCATTTGGGCCGCTGCGACTGCTTGCGCTCGACTGCGCCTTTCTTGCTTCAGGTGAGGGTCTCCCTCGCTTTCTTTCAATTCATCCATTATTTCTTTTCGCGACATCATATTTTTCCTAATGTGCTCATGATGTTGCCAAAGTGCATCAACGCCACCAATTGCAGCGGATATGCAAACGATAATAAATAGGAAATTTATTGCCAAATTCCCAAGTAAATTAATTGCTGTTCCAAAATCAGATTGAACAACATTTATAATTCGTGGCAGATTTAAATTTAAGAATATCGCCAAAAAAAATGAATAGATCAATAATTTTACGAAGCTTTTGAAAAATTCAAATAAGCCATTGCGACCAAATTTATTTATAGAATTTTGTATTAATGATATCCGATTCAATTTCGGCGTAAGTTTACTAGGAGCAAACACTAAAGCTCGTTGCGCAATAATCGTTAAAGATACTGTAGTCATTTGCATAATAAATAATGGCACGATCGAAAAGGCAGAATACCAAAGTATTTTAGCTAGCGGTGCAATAAACTCATCACTTGAGAATATCACTATTGATAAGTCGTCCGCTTGATCCAAAAGAGCCATCATGGCAGTACCAAAACTGGTTGTGATTGATGATCCAACAGTCAATAGCGCGAGCGTTAGTCCAGCATAGCCCGCAGCTGTTAGTAGATCCATTGATCGCGCAATTTCTCCTTTTTTGCGAGCTTCTTCAAGTTTTTTTGGCGTGGGATCAAATGACTTATCTGAGGAATCGTCAGCACTCATGGAAATTTCAACGTTGGATCATGGAGGTAAGAATTTAATGTTTCAATCCAAACGGCAAGCATCATCGGCGCCGTTAAGCATAACAAGAACAAACCACCCATAGTAATAACAGGCGCTCCTACAAATGCTACCATCAATTGAGGCATAGCCTTGTTTATAGCCCCTAGCGCGAGATTGTATAACACCGACAAAATCAAAAACGGAGCAGAAAGAGTAAAGGCAAGTGAAAAAGCTCGTCGTGTTTGATTTAATCCCCACTCTGCAACCTCACTTCCAGGAGTGAATATGCCAATAGGAAAAAAACCGTAAGATAAAATCAATAATTCTGCGGCTTTTACATGTAACCCTGTCGTGACGGCCAAACATATTGCACCTATAACCAGAATGAAGCCCATTGCGGGTACCGGTTCAATGCTCGCACCGCCAAGAATTTGACTTAAGGAAGTGGATTGTGCTGCAATTGTTCCTGCAGTTTGCAAAGATAGTATGAAGAAACGTACTCCAATACCCAACAAAAATCCAAACAGAGTCTCGCTTAAGATAAGTGTGGGTAGGTTAGACAATCCGATTTGTGGGATATTAGGCCCCACTGTTGGCGCTACTACTATGGTGAATGCTAAAGCAAGAACCAATTTTATTCTGACGGACACCGATCTTTCACCGAAGGCTGGCAAGAGTGCAGTCAACGCCGCGACACGTAAAAAAACGATGAACCCAATCGAGAAATGAATGTCAAAAAAAGAAATCATTTCTGATAAACGCTCATTCACGCTGCGACCACACCCATCAAGGCAGGCTGTGCATCGATGCCAATCTCTTCGAAAGACATGACGGGGTTGTTGATCCCCTTGGCTTTCATAAGTGTCTTGAGAAACCTGCGGCGTTTAGTGTTGGTGATCAATGCGGGAAACACACCTTGTTTGTTAACGTCAGAAATTTTTTCTGAGATACTTTCCGCCAGTCGATTGAACACGTCTGGTGGTAAAGCGATATCCAAGCCACGATCAACTTCAATTTGATAGGTTTGGAAGGTGTCTTCCCATTCTGGAGCAAGTTGAACTAAGGGAAGAGAACCGTCTTCCCTCCGGAGTTCCGCAACTAGTTGAAACCCTAGTCGTTGGCGCACGTGCTCACAAATTGCTTCTGGACGGGCATTTTGCCCTCTTGCCTCTGCGGTCGCCTCCAAAATCAGAGCCAAATTACGAATAGAGACTTGTTCGTCCAACAACATTCGCAATACGGAATGAAGGATATCCAAGGGAACTTTATCTGGTACGAGTTCGTCAATCAGCCTTTTGTTTGCTTCAGCCCTAGATCGGTCTGTGACATTGGACATTTCTGTGAGCAGACGCCGCAAGGATTTTAACGTGAAGAGGCGTGAAAAATTCAACTTAACGATTTCCAACAAATGAGTGGCTAAAACTTCCGTAGGCGTAACGATTGTAACGCCGGAGATGGCGGCATTCTCTTGATCATTCTTAGAAATCCATCGTGCTGGTGCCCCGTAGACGGGTTCAACAGTGTCAGTACCCGACGGTAGCTGAGAAGGACTGTCTGAGTGTAATGCAAGCACACGATCAGGTTGCAGTTCTGCCTTGGCAGCTTCTACACCCTGAATTCGCAGCAAGTACACGCCTTTTGGCAGGGCGGCATTATCTGTCAGTCTGATTTCCGGCAAAATAAGCCCAAAAGCCGACGCAACGTGAGTCCGCATGTTTGCGATCCGTGCATCCAACCCAGTACCTGGATCGAGAACCATATTGACAAGGTTCGGAGCAAACTCAACGTGAATATCGTCCAACTCTAAAAGGTCACCCAAAGACGGCTCTTGGCTTTCGCTAACTAGGGCTTCGTTTGATACGTTGCTGTCGTCAAGAAGCGAATTACGGGTATGAGCAATCCAGGCCATAATACCAAGACAGACACCACCAAGAGAAAAGGGTAAGAAGGGTAGTCCAGGCAATAGGCCAAAAGCCAACATGAGAACTGCAACACTAAACAACGCGGCCGGGTGCCGCCCAATTTGAGTTAGGATTGCCGCGTCTATAGAGCCTTTTGCGCCACCTCGTGCGAGTAACAGAGCGGAAGAAATGGATATTATAACCGCAGGAATTTGCGAAACTAGCCCATCTCCGACTGTTAGAATCGCATACGTTTCGAATGCTGAACCAATTGGCATCCCATGGACAAAGGTTCCCATGATCAAACCGGCAATGAGATTTAAAAGGGTAATCAAAAGTCCTGCGACCGCATCGCCTTTGACAAACTTAGAAGCTCCATCTAGTGACCCAAAAAAAGTAGTTTCAGCTTGTTCCAGTTCTCTACGCTCTTTTGCCTCCCGATGATCAATGGCTCCAGCAGACATATCGCTGTCTATTGCAAGTTGCTTTCCAGGCATGCCGTCCAAAGCAAACCGGGCTCCAACTTCAGCCATACGAGTAGCACCTTTCGTTATGACCATAAAATTAACAATCAACAGAACACAAAAAACGACGAGTCCTAGAAAGACACTTCCTCCCATGACAAAATTCGCAAAACCAGCAATGACATCTCCAGCAGAGTTAATACCGGTATGACCTTGACCAATAATCAACTTCGTTGATGATACGTTTAAAGACAGCCTTAAAATTAGAGAGGCAAGTAAAACAGTAGGGAAAGCAGAAAAATCTAATGGCCGATCGACGAATAAAGTCACGGTAAAAATTAGAATTGCCAAAGAAAAGGACGCGGCCAAACCAATGTCAAGAATGATGGAAGGCATCGGAACAATCATCATTATTATAACCGCCATAAGCGCAAAGGCGATCGCTGTGGTCGGGTTTACAAAATTATTAAAGGGTCGTGATTTCAAAATTTCACCTATAAAGAATCTCAAGAATTTCAGCGAATCAGGGTAGATGTGTTAAAATTAGAAAAGATTTTCAGAGACACCTTTTCTAGTGGCGTGAGAAGACAACAATAATTCGTTTGCTGTTTTAATAACAGATTCAGACAATAATGAATCAAGATCATCGAATGGTTTGACAGGAGGTTCCAAGGTGTCTGAATCTATTCCAGAATCATCTGACTGTTCACCATCTTGTGCCGGCTCAGAACTATTTAATTCCCTCTCACTAAATTCAATTTTAGACTGACTAGAAAAGGATGTTTCTACTCCAGGCGAATTAAATAAAGCAAGCGAATTTGGCCAAAGGAATTTGAGAGCCTCGCCAAATCCATAATTTTCAATCCGACTTGATAATGCGATTAAGTGCTCTTCACTCATTTTGATATTAGAATTTGGAAAAATTTGAAAAACAGAAGAAACAAATGATGCTTCATTGCGATGATTGATCAAGCGGTTTAAAAGCTCATCGGTCAACGCACTATATTCACTACTATTCCCAAATTTCTCCTGAAATAATTCAAGGTCATTAAATGCCCGATGGTGATCTCCTATGGAACTTGATGCCAAAATTATTGACTTATGAATCTGAGATTCAATTTTAGAGCCTCTGAATTCAACTGCATACGCCGTCAACAAGTCCAAAATTTGTTCTGGAACTTCTTTCCCTTGTTCCAATAGCGATTTAGTTAGTTCAATTGCAGATTTAAGTGAGTGCCGAGAATGTCCATTAGATAACTTTTTAAGAGTGACAATTGAGGTTTCGCTATTTCCAGAATTTTGATCTAATACCGACTTCGTGAGATTAATTTCACTCATATTGTCTGGTTGCCCACGTTCCACAGAAATAATCGCTGAGCGTGCGCTTGCATCATCGCCAGACTCCGATAGCACTAAGCTAAATTTTAGGCCAAATATTGTCCGCAAATGAAGTGGCAAGGAATTTAATGACAGTAGCGCCCGATCAATCTCGAACTCACTGAACTTCTGCGGATCTTCTTCAATGAGAAAATTCAACAAGGTGAAAAAGTCACCGCAGTTGCGCATTTTTAAAACAGTCGGAGCGGCTGTTTCAAAATTGCCATCAACTATCATTGATAGCTCTGATAGAATTAAATAGTTCGATGACGCATCGTCCAAGAAACTTAAAACTTGATAAGCTTCCAAGCCAAAAGAGTAGTAAATATATGTTTTTGCCAAATTTTCAACACTAAGAGCATCGATATCATCAAATTCTGAAAAAATCTGTGCTCTAAGTTGTGAAATATCATAATTAAAATTACTACTATTTTTCCAATCTGTAATTGAAAAATTTTCGAAAGATCCACAACTGAACTCAGGTAAACTTAATTCACTCTGGTTCAAAAATGAATTCGGGTCAGTTGTTATAATATTAGATAAATTTGTTTCCTCTCTCTTCGATTGAGCCGTCTGACTCAAAGCCGTGCGATGATTTAAAGTTCCTTGTGAAATTATTTGCCCTAAGGACCTACTAATACCCGATACAGGTTCAGGCCATGGATTAGGATTCTCTGAGGCAGTATCAATTTCGGAAACACTACTTATTCGGTCAGAAGAATTACTGAAAGTGGAGTAACCTTCGTATATCGGAAGTGAGAATACATCGGAAAATTTCTCCTTTTCTTCATCTCTTTGAATCAGTGACCTTTTTTTGGCTTTCGCGATGATAACATCTGATGCATTGGAAAATTCTTCATTTACATGAGGCTCAGAAATAATGTCGATATATCTGTATGTAGAAAAAACTCTGCTCACTCTATAGTTACATGTGCATGATATTTTCAATTTAATGAAGTTTCCTTGAGAGGAAATATTTGAGATTCTATTCCGCGAAATTGGTTCAAAAACTTTTGAGTGGTCTATTTTACCGGCAAAATTGCTAAAATTGATATCAATTTCTGACGTTTCTTCATTTACATTCCATATAATGGATTTATCAACGTAAAATACCAACCTCGTAAACGTAGCGTGATCACCGGCTCGGACATTTATCGTTTGAGCATGCAGGGTGCTAGCAAACGCACAAATTAAATAAATTGTTAAAGTAACTAATTTCGTCATGCGGCTTTCTTCACTTCTTTAAGGGCCTCTTCCAGATCTGAGAAGCTTGGACGAAAATGAGACGGCGTGTTTTGGCGACCTACTTCTATGCAAATATTTGTGGAATGGTTGTGTAGGTTTGCTACTAATACCTCCCTAATCAACTGGTTAAAGTGGGCATCTTCTTCGATGACTGCTTTTAGCTTTGCCGCAAATGGCCCAACTAACCCGTATGCTAAGAAGACACCTAGAAAGGTTCCAACCAACGCACCACCAATCAATTTTCCAAGAACTTCCGGTGGTTGGTCGATCGAACCCATTGTCTTGATGACCCCCAAAACGGCGGCCACGATTCCTAGTGCGGGGAGACCGTCAGCGACTGCTTGCAATGCATGTGACGAATGCATCGCATGATGGATATTAGCTTCCATCCTCTTTTCAAGAACTTCTTCAACTTGATGAGGATCATCGTAATTCATCGATGCAGATCGCATTGTGTCACAAATTAACGCGACGGTTTCTTTATCGAGTATAATTTTGTCATATTTTGAAAAAATATTGGACGACTGCGGATCTTCGATGTGTTCTTCGATCGAAACGGGGTTTTGGCGAGCTAATCTAATTAGTTCAAATAAGAGGCATAATAAATCTCGATAGTCGTCAGATTTCCACTTAGATCCCTTGAATACTTTCCCGATATCTTTTGCAGTGTGCTTCACTTCTCCAATTGAATTTGATATCAAGAATGCGCCAAAAGCTGCCCCACCAATCATCATCATTTCGAATGGCAAAGACTTTATTATGATGGCAAATTTTCCGCCTGCCGCCATGTAACCGCCGAATACCATAACGAAAATAGTAATGATTCCAACGATACCAATCATGACTAACCTCGTACTTCACACTCGAGTACATGCTTGCATACATGTGTTAAGAAGAGCTGTATAATTTACTGTGTTGGTGTTTCTGCGTTTCGCCCTGCGAGAACTACACTGATACTGTATGCTCTTTGTGAGGTTAAACCTGTCATAATGCTGGCGGCAGCGTCTGGTTTCATCCTTGCCAGGAAGCCGGCAGCAAATTCCGGATCCATCTCTTCAAAGAGGGCAGCGGCTACTTTTGGCTTCATACTCTCGTAGACGCTCGTCAAGCGGGTTAAATCATCTTCGGCTGCAGAATTCGCCAAAGCTATTGTCGCGCGAAGTTGCTTTTCCGCATTCTCCAGAGCAGATAATTGCTCCTTCACCTCTTCCTTGGCGACTTGTATTTCACGTTCGCGACGTTGAATCTCTTTCTCTTTCTCTTCCACTTCTTTCTCTCTATTCATTACTATTTCCAATAATTTTTCTACACCTTTTGTCTTCGCCTCTGGTTCGGAAATACCGTCTACGTTGACTATGTCCTGTGTTTCGCTGCTCAAATCCTCTGCAGCAATTGCTTGCTGAGTGTTTGAAAGTAGGCGCACACTGGCCGACCCAAATAGGAGTAAGATGATAAAAAAGATGGACCCGTGCCCCTTTTTTAAAACCCCATTTTTCTTGGATGTTTTTTTCATTAATTGTCTCCTGCGGCATGACGTACGAACATCAGTTCACTTTCGGTGACTTTTTGGGCTGGCTTTTCCTGAATCTGCTCTGAAGCTTCATCGAAGTTCGCTTCCGGTAAATCGTGCAAAGCGGCTAGCTGGATTTCTAGTCGCTTTGATATGTTTTCAGCGCGATCATGCAACTCTTCGAGTGTTGCGGCCGACCCGGATGCCGTTGTTTGAGCATTGTTCAACGTGCTTTTCAAATCTTCGACTTGCGAAGACAAAACAGCAACTGCCCCTCCAACTCCATTTTCTAAATTGTTGAATCGGTTTAATCGCCGGCCCAGGATGAAACAGTAAAACCCTGCGCCCATGGCACCAGCTGCAAGCAAAATGTCTGCAATTAGATTCATTTTTGTTCCTAGCTCAGCACAAATTCCATAATCAAAAAGTCGTTTACACGTCCTTTGCCTGTAACGATCTGGATGCGTCTGAGCATTTGAGATCGTAGTCTGGGCAACGCGTCGGCTCGTTCGAAATCTTCAAGTGTCAATGCGCGTAAATATCCATTTAGAACGTCCATTACGCGAGGGAGCAGTTTTTCCACGTCTGTTTGAAATTCTGCTGGTACTTCGAGGTTTGCTCGGAATCTGAGGTGACGTGTAGCGCTGCCGCGTCCTAATGATATTGTCATTGGTTCTATTTCAACGAAAGTTACATCGGGAAGAGGCGCTAAGGCGGGAAGTTCCGCTCGCTTGTTGTCCTGCGGTTCCGGCGCGAAAAGCAAGCCAGAGTAAGCCGCAAAAAATCCGCCGCCTCCGCCAGCCATAGCGGCGACCAAGCCGAGAATAAGCGGTAGCTTCGAAGACTTTGGTGAATCTTCTGTTTCGTTTGCTGTCGCGTCGGTCATTTTATACCCATCCGCTGTTTATCTTTTTCGTTTTGCCACAGATGAACTAACCGATTGTTAAACCTGATCAGTCATTTCTGTGCTTCGAAGTCGGACAGAATGTTTGGCGTGACGGAGGCGATTGTGTTGCAGTTACTTAGTGTCTGGACGAGTTTGGATTTACGTCGTCAAATTGTATTAGTGGCTGCAACTTTAGCCATGTTTTTCGGCGTATTGGCCATGTCGAGAATGGCGACTGCCCCTAGCATGACGCTCTTGTATTCTGGTTTAGAAAGTGGCGCTGCGGGGGACGTTGTTCGCTCTTTAGAGCAGCGAGGGGTAACTTTCGAAATTCGAGGCGGCGCAATCTTCGTTGATTCGCGAGAGCGAGATCAGCTGAGAATGACACTTGCGAGCGAAGGTTTACCGGCCAATGGCAGCCGTGGATACGAATTGTTGGACAGTTTGTCGGGCTTTGGCACGACTTCGCAGATGTTCGATGCAGCTTATTGGCGTGCAAAGGAAGGGGAATTAGCCCGCACAATTGTGTCTAGCCCGCATGTTGCGATGGCGCGTGTACACATTGCCTCCACCGGCTCCAACCCGTTTCAGAGAGGTGTCACTCCAAAGGCGTCCGTTCAAATAACCCCAAACGGTGGCGAGTTGAATGCCCAACAGGCCAAAGCGATAAAATTCCTCGTTGCATCAGCTGTTGCGGGCCTTTCTCCAGACGACGTTGCAGTTATAAATGCGAATGGGTCGCTGGTGGGAAATTCAGACGAAGCACCGTCCGTTGGCGATGATGATAAAGCAACCGCAATAAAAGAGCGCGTCGAGCGTTTATTGGAAGCGCGCGTGGGTTTTGGAAACGCGGTTGTTGAAGTAAGTGTTGAAACCGTAACCGAGAGCGAAGAGTTTCGCGAACGACGTTTCGATCCTGAGAGTCGGGTTGCTATTAGCACTGATACTGAAGAACGGACTAGCAACTCGAGCGAAGCTGGCGGTGGCGATGTTACGGTTGCTTCCAACTTGCCGGATGCGGAAGGCGGGGGCGGAGATAGTGCTACTTCGCAAAACAATGAAACCAGAGAACGCGTTAATTACGAAGTGTCTGAAACAGAGCGTGCTGTTGTTCGTTCGCCAGGGGCTATCAAACGTTTGACGGTTGCCGTTCTGGTAAATGACTTGGCTGACGTGGATCAAGCAGGGCAGGTAACAACCAGTCCAAGACCAGAAGAAGAACTGGTGGCATTGCGGGAATTGGTTTCATCCGCTGTCGGCTTTGATGAAGAACGCGGTGACGTCATTACTATCAAGTCGATGGCATTGCAGTCCATACCAGCATCAGGAACCGAAGCATCGACATCATTTATGGATCAGATCGAAATTGATGTAATGTCTGCAATACAAATGGCCGTTTTGGCGATCGTAACCGTCATCCTAGGCCTGTTTGTTGTCCGCCCCCTTTTGTCTCGTCCGCCACCACAATTGGCATCTACCCCACAACTGCCCGATCTTGAAGCTGGGGGGATGATTGAGAATGGACCAGGAGGCGATCAAGACAGCGGCTTTGAAGGCCTTCCTGATTTGTCTTTCGGAGGAGAGGCCGGAGACCTTCCCGATCTGCCCGGATTGCCGGACTTTTCCGGAGGCGGGCTATCTGATGATCCCGTTGATCGGCTTCGTTCAATGATTGGGGAGCGACAAGAGGAAACCGTAGAAGTTCTGCGCTCTTGGCTTGAAGAAGAACGTGAAAGCAATGCGACATGACGCTTTCCCATCTTTACCAGAATTTTGGCGACCAAAAACCGCCCAAGCAAACTCCGACGAGCGAGTCCCATGACGCGGTTGAAGATGAAAAACTACAGTCCTTTGAAGATGGGTACAAAGCTGGGTGGGAAGATGCAGTGAACGCACAGTCACAAGCGCGGGGTCACATCGACAGTGAATTTGCAAAAAATCTTCAAGAAATTTCATTTAGCTTCCATGAGGCTCGAACGGCGTTGAAGAAGGAACTCGGTGAGATGTTGGAGCCAGTGTTTTTGAAACTTCTTCCAATTATTTCTCATGAAACTCTGATTCCAAAAATCATCGAGAACATTCAAGGCCTCGCAAACCAGATTGCGGATCGCCCAATTGAAGTGGCCGTCTCCCCTAACCGCATGGTAACAATGCAATCGGCATTTGAAGATCAAATTCAAGAACCTTTCACTGTAGTGCCTGATGAAGGGTTGGAAAAAGATCAGGTATTTATTCGTGTTGGAAAAATTGAACATGTGATAGATTTAGAAATTTGGAATGCAGATATTTGCAGTCTGATATCTAGTCACCTAAAAATCACTGAAAAGGAGTAGTTCATTGTCCGATAATCCTGAAACTGCGATTTTAGCATCCGACAAATCCAATCCTTTTACGGCAGTTCCAATCGAAATCACAGTATCAGTCGGTAAAGCTCGGCCATTGATCCGTGATCTCGTGATGTTGGGAAATAACGCTGTTTTGAAGCTGGACAAACGTGTTGACGACCCGGTCGAGCTCTTTGTAGGCGATAAACTCATCGCACGTGGAATGCTGGAAGAAGATCAGGAGAATGATAGCGGTCAATTGGTTGTTCGCCTGACCGAAGTTGTCGGATTGCCGCCGGAGTATTGAACCGAATGCAACGAATTTTATTAGTTTCGGCTCTGATCATCTGGGTGCCACAAATTGGGTTTTCGCAAGAAATTTCAATTTCACTCGGCGATGAAAATTCGCTCAGTGCCCGAACGCTACAGCTATTTGCGATAATTACGATTCTTAGCTTAGCTCCAGGCCTTGCTATTATGGTAACTTGTTTTCCATTTATCGTAACTGTTTTTTCGATACTTAGGCAGGCAATTGGTTTGCAATCGGCACCTCCAAATA
The DNA here is from genome assembly GCA_039975755.1 of Paracoccaceae bacterium. GTDB lineage: Bacteria > Pseudomonadota > Alphaproteobacteria > Rhodobacterales > Rhodobacteraceae > JABSSA01. The sequence continues at coordinate 77,491 of JBDWGM010000106.1, forward strand.
TGATGATTGTTAGTTTGGCGTTGTTTTTGACCTATTTTGTTATGGAGCCGGTATTTTTAGAGGCATGGAATAATGGGTTGAATCCACTCATAAATGAAGAAATTGAACCTGAAGCAGCATTTGAAAGAACTTTATCTCCTTTCAGAACATTCATGGCAGGGAGATTGGATACCGAAACATTTTACACGATGGCAGAATTGCGTCCTGATACTGCGGGACTCACGCTTAGTGCAGATGCGCCCTTGTCGGTTTTGATACCCAGTTTTCTACTTAGTGAAATAGCACGAGCATTTCAGGTTGGTTTCTTAGTATTTCTTCCGTTCCTTATAATCGATTTAGTTGTCGCGGCTGTCTTAATGAGCATGGGTATGATGATGGTCCCGCCTGCTGTTGTGGCACTGCCCTTCAAGCTAGCATTCTTCGTGGTGGCAGATGGTTGGGCGCTCATATCTGGAAGCCTAGTTCGCAGTTATTTCTGATGCCGAACTCTAAGGTTCCAAACTTCAAGCAATTGGAGTTGGCGAAATTTTTATCACCCCTTTTTCGGTACGGAACCTTCGCAAGGTTATTCTAACTATCGAACAATGAATTCTGCATGCAGTGCGCCGGATGCTTTTATGCTCTTTAGAATATCAATCATATCTCTCGGCGAAACTCCGAGTGCGTTCAGGCCAGCGATCACTTCCGACAAAGAAGTTCCGTCCGGGACTTCCGCTAGTCCGGTTCCTTCTTCTTCGTCTATCGCTGCTTCCGTTCTGGGTACGACCACAGACTCGCCTTCGGCGAATGGATTTGGTTGAACGATAAGTGGACGTTCCTGAACACGTAGTGTCAGGTTGCCCTGACTTACAGCGACTCTAGATATGCGTACGTCTTCACCCATAACGATCGTGCCAGACCGCTGATCGACTACAACCCGTGCCTTGCGCTCAGGTTGAACGGTGATATTTTCTATGCGACCGATTGCGTGGGCGACAGATTGCATGCGAGTGGCTGGCACATTTAGAGTAACTGTACCTGAATCCTGCATGATGGCGACACGGCGACCGAAATTGTCGTTGATTGCCGCTTCTATCCTTGCGGCAGTTGTGAAATCCGCATCTCTCAAAGCAAGACGCATGTTATTGAGATCGCTTAGGTCAAAATCTATCTCTCGCTCTACTCGCGCACCTGATGGAATGACCCCGGCCGTTGGAACGCCCTGTGTTACGTTGGCGCCATCGCCTTCCACCGTAACTCCGCCGGCAATGACAGTCCCCTGCGCGACTGCATAGATTTGTCCATCTGCAGCGTTAAGAGGGGTCATTATCAAAGTACCACCAAGCAAGCTATTGGCGTCTCCAATCGCCGACACCGTGACATCGATCTGTGACCCCGTGCGTGAAAATGGGGGCAGGCCTGCAGTCACAAAAACGGCAGCAACGTTTTTCGGGCGAAACTGCTCGCCGGTGACATTCACACCGAGCCGCTCGAGAATGTTTGTCATGATTTCCTCGGTAAACGGTGCATTTCGCAGGCCGTCGCCCGTTCCATTCAGGCCAACGACCAAACCGTAACCGATAAGATCGTTCCCACGAACGCCATCAAATTCGACAAGATCTTTGATCCGGACGGGACCGGCGAAAACTGTGCTGGCCAGGCACAACCAAATGAAGCAAACTTTAAAAATACTCATTGAATGAAGTTCACTAGTGACAGGTCGGACAACCGAGCGGTGACGGCATAGATACTTTGTAAACGGAATTGTACATCTTCCAATTTTGTAGCGGTTTCGAATGGATCCACGCCAAGGAGATCGTTTCGAGCCATTTCCAGAGAGGTTTTTTCTGCGGCATTTCTGGTCTCGATCGCATCGAGACGGGCTTCAGCTGTTCCAATTTGGGCGCGAACGTTGGTCAGGGCTTCTTGGTTAGATTGAAGCGCAACTCCGCTGTCGCGTTGCAATTCAGCGCGTTGGCTGGAATTGAATGACAACGCGTTGGAAGAGGCTAAAGACGCAAGTGCCACATTCATTAGAGTATCTCGAAGGGATTCATTATCTGCTCGGATGTTCACCGTGACATCTTCACCGTCACCTACACGAAATGGAGATAGATCATCGGTTGATCCCTGATAAATCGTTGCGGAAAACCCTGATGGATCGTTGAACCAAGTCTCTGCTGCCAGACGTGCGTCAGCAGGTGTCGCAGCACCTGCGATCAGAAATTCCAGTGTATTAAGCAGTGTACTTGCATCTTCTAAAGGGGTTGTTTTGGTTGCAGCGCCTGCAAATAAACTACGCCCTCCGATGTCTCCATTGAGCTTGGCCATCATGGATTCTAGCGAATTGCGCGCCTCAAACGCGTTTTGCTCGATAGTCGTTGAGGTTTGAGTTACAGAACTGGCGACAATGGATGTGGCGAGATCGCCAGCTGTAGTTTGGAACGCCTCAAGCGACAATTGCGCAGAACTTGTATAGCTCTCAGCCTCCAGTCCAGCTATGCGATAAGCGTCTAAAATACGAAGGTCACGCTCCATATCAGCGAGAAATGAAACATTACCAGCTAGAACCTCCCTCACATCGGAAACTTGCCCAGTGGACATCTCCTCAGATAATTTTGTGAGTTCTGCTCGTAAGCTGACACCACGTCGTTGCAGCATGAAACTTTGGGCAAAATCACCAAGAGAAACGCCTGTCATTTGTTAAAACCCCAATAACTGTTGCATCATTTCGTCAGCCGCCCGAATGACCCGGGCGTTCGCGGCGTAAGCTTGTTCAATCAAGAGCAGCTTTTGCAATTCCGCGTCGCTGTCGACGCCTTGCTCTAGTTCGAGCTGCTGGAACTCAACCATTTGGGTGGACGAAAACGTCAATTGCCGGTCTGCAAGAAGGCGTTCAGCTCCAATTTGTGATTGTAGCCCAGCGGTAAGTTCCACCGCGGAAAATACTCCTGATCCAAAGGATCCTGATGCCGGTGTGCGTTTTTCTGAAAGTGCGTCGGAATAATTTGTAAATAATGTTGCATTACCTGGATCGCCTGGTGACGCGGCACCTAGCCCATCGCGAAGCCGCCAAATCTCTCCACCCTGTGCCGGATCGCTCAAAGCGTTAATTGTAAGGCGTTCGGAAAGTCCAAGTTCAGCAAGTGGATCAAAAGGTGCGCCGCCATCAGTAAACAATCCAGGGTCTGTGGCGCCAAGTGTCGGGTCTACATTCGGATCCTCAAAGCGTTCCATCAAATCGCGCGCAATGGCATCCAATTGAATTTGACCATCAGGTGCAAGGTCGTCACGAATTGCAAATTGTGCGGCCAATGATCCACCGCGCAACATTCCCGTGCTTGCGGATACATCTATCGAAACTCCATTGATGGATATTCCCGAAAGTTGTCCGCCACTTAATGACATGTAAGGCGTTACCAACGCCGTCGGCTGAAACTCGAGCTCGGTAGAGCGCCCGTCTAACAACACAGCGCCACCCGTCGAATAAAGAGCAATACCGCCATTCTGCCGTTCCATAATCTGAACGGGTACAATTTCACTTATTTCGTCGACCAACGATTGCCGCTGATCCACCATTGAAGATGTGTCTCGACCCTGAAGCTTCTGTGTGACGATCTGTGTGTTTAGCGTCTCGAGGTCTTTGAGTGTTCCATTCAAACGCTCAACTTCATTATTGATCGTTTCGTCGGCGTTGCTCCGCATTGTTTGGAGAGTGCTGGAAGCTTCGGCAAGTCCGGAGGTTAAGTCACTCGCCGATTGTAAAACAATTCCCATGCGTTCGATTGCATCAGGCCGACTGGCAGCAGAAATGATGGCGTTTTCGAAGTCAGCGAGCCGAGCCGTGAGTGAACCGGCTTGATCCGGCGTCCCCAAGACAGCCTCAAAACGTTCAAGATATTGAGTTGTCGAATTCTGAAAGTTGTATTCTGCTGTTGCCAGCCTTCGATCTGCCGTGAGTTGTGGATCGGAATTGCGAGTAACGCCGACAACCTGGACACCACCTGTGTCTCCAATTTGACGTGAGCTGAGTTCTAGACTCCTAACCCCGTAACCTGGGGTCAGGGCATTAGCCAAGTTACTGGAAACGACTTGTGACGCACGCCCGGCAGCAACCAAACCGGACATGGCGTTGTTAAATGCACCAGAGATACTCATTACTGTTCCCTCAATTTAACGTGTGACTGTCTAGGCCCTTAACGCTTGATGTTGGTGGTTTCCTGCAGCATTTCATCGACGGTTTGAATGACCTTGGCGTTTGATGAATATGCGCGCTGCGTTTGGATCATTGAGGTCAATTCGCCTGCGACATCCACAGAGGATTCTTCACGAGCAAAGGACGCAATTTCACCTGTCGGACCGTCGCCGGCGTCCCACAAGAAGAAGCTTCCGCTTTGTGGAGATGCCAGATACGTTTGATCATTCAATGCAACCATCCCATTGGGGTTTGGCAAGTCTACAAGCGGAACTTGATAAACAACGCGCGAAATACCTGTATCAAACAAGGCGCGTACATATCCGTTGCTGTCGACCTCAATCCCAGCGATGTTACCAACCGGCGAACCGTCCTTTGTGATCAAAGTTGGGGCGAAGCTGTATGACAACTGTGTCATCCCACTGCTGCCGCCGATCTTACCGATTTCAATTTCAATCGGGCCACCTGCGACATTGACGATAACTGTGCCTTCCACAGGATCGTAGGTTCCGCCGGAATTCGTCGTAACTCCGCTCAAAGTACCACCACCGGTTCGCGCATCGCTAAAATTGAGCACGTATTCACCGATAACCGCACCATTTGCAGCTGTGTCAGTCAGTTGCATGGTCCATTCGTTCGACTTTCCAGACGCCGGAATCGTGGGGGTGAAGCTGATATTGATGTTTTCGGACGTCCCAAGATTGTCGATGTATTCAACAGACAACGGTTGTGGTGCCCCTACGCTGGTCGATGTCGTTTCGTTAGCCGGAAGGTTAACGGCCACCTGCATCTGTGTCGTGGGCTGACCAGAGAATTCGTTTACGTTGATCTGAACTGGCTCAAGTCCAGTCGACGTGTCTCTGGAACCGGAGGTCACTGACCCGTCTTGGTTTGCGGGCCAACCCATTAAATAATAACCGGTTTCCGTGGCTAAATACCCATCGGCATTCTGACGAAACGAACCTGTCGTAACCAGATGCATTTGAAGATCACCGTTGTCGACCTGAACTTGTGCAGATTGGGCGACTGGCAAGAAACCTCTGCCACTCACGGCAAGATCTGTTGCGTTGTTTGTCGCGACCAGTGACCCGGCCTGATCGATTAAGCGGCTTGTGCTTGAGCGCACCCCGCCTGCAGAATATGTACCACCGGCCGAAGATGTGACCATAGAGCTGAAATCAGTTTGAACACGCTTATAGCCGTATGTGCTTGAGTTAGCGATATTGTCCGAAATGGACGCCAAACGCGAAGCATTTACTTGTAAACCTGCCACACCGGCATTGAGCGATGAGGAAATCGTCATAGACACGCCTTTCTGCTGTATCGAACTTCTTCGAAACACCTAGGCGTGCGGCCTTAATTCCGCCCTAACAAATAAAATTGCTTCTTTTTCTCATTCTTCCCTCAAGAGGACGATTTCGATCCGGTTGTTTCTGATTGCCATGGGGTTTTCGACAGCTGGTTCTCGATCGGCGTGTCCTGTCACGCGCAGCATTCGACTTGGATCGACGCCTACTTTCTCCAAAAGAACTCGCATTGCAGTTGCTTGATCGCTGGACTTTGACCAGACAGAATTCGTCGCGATTACAATTGGTTGAGTCGGTACATGCCCTTCAATTGAAAATCCATTGGACACAATTCGAGTTGACTCAACGATGACCCTAGCTAGGTTTCTCAACAATTTTGTCGGCGTAACGCCATCGCGTTCGAAAATGGGTGCACCCGGCAATGCGAAAACCTCGATTATGAACCCTTCATCTGTCACTTTTGTGATAATGTGTTCGATTTCGTTTTCCATGACACTTGATTCACCGCCTTTCCCTTGCAGGCGCGCGTCCAAGGATTTGAAAACTTCGTCTTGTGCTTCAGTCAGCTCACTGTTGTCTGAGCCCCCGGTTTGCCCACGCGCTTGTCGTGCCGTCGTAGGTCTTTGAGACGAAGCTCCAGTTCCATTTTGCGGAAGCGTTTCTTCTGAAAAGACACTGTTGCCCCCAAATGCCCCGTCACCGCCCCCGGAAATCCGATTGATCGCAATGGTCGGCGAAAAGTAATCGGCGATCCCTTTACGTTGTTTTTCCGTTGTCGCGTTAAGCAGCCACATCAACATAAAAAAGGCCATCATAGCGGTCACAAAATCCGCGTACGCTACTTTCCAAGCGCCGCCGTGGTGACCGTCACCACCACCTTTTTTCTTTCGTTTGATGATGATTGGCCGCAAGTCACCTTGCGCGCTCATACCCACACCTCATTTTCACCCAAGACCGGTAATAATACGGCGAAGTTACGCGCCGATTAACACATCAAATTGTCCAGAAATTCGTTTCCAGAAGCATGAAAAACATCAGGTTCAATGCCGCCACGAAGGTGTATTATGTAGGCAATAATAGGCTCAACCTATGGGGGTATTGCATTCCATACCTCGAGAATCTCACGAAACTGTGATATAGTTTGAGTACGGCGTTAAATTTCAAGCCGTTCGTTTGCGCGCATTTGAAAGGCAAACGACAACACTTTAATTTTTGGAGATTTTCCCATGTCTATTTTGACATTTTGGGGCCGGACGACGTCTGTTCTGACGCTGGCCACCTACCTATTGATACCCCCAGAACAAGCTGAGGCCCAGGTTGTTAACTTGGCGAAATGCGAAGGTCTGTGGTTTTCAACGTCTGAAGACTTTTTAGCAACTGCTCGATCTCGCGAGATAACCGGAGCCCCGTCCTCTACGACGACAATTATTTCGGATGGTGACTTGCTCAGCTTTCAGGTTGGCGCAGGGTCCCAGCTTTGTGCCCGCAACGAAGAATTGTTGCGCCCTTTCGACATCGAAAGATTTGACCACGGACTGGACGCGTTGGACAAAGTGGTCTTTGAGGAAAGCGTTGTAATCGGTGCTTTTTCTACGGAATTGGACAGTATCAACACAGGTCAGTTCACCGCCGGAGATTTGCTGTTTACGAATGGTGTCATCGTGCCAAACGCAGCTCTTTTAGCGCGTTTTGGCCTCCCTTCACGTTTCGATTTGGGCTTGGATGCGGTTCATATCGAAGGGGGCCCGCGCGAGTTGCGTGAACTTCTGTCCAAATTGGCAGACACCGATCCGAACACTTTGAGAGAGAATCCGGGACTGTTGGCCGAAATTCTTGAAGGCACCAATACGGATATCCTGTTTTCGACTGAAGGTACTCCGCCAGAAGTTCAAAAGCCGCTGTTTCTGGATGGTGATTTGCTGTCTGCAAAAACAGGTACAATTGTGCGCGGAAACGCAGATTTGCTGCCTGCGATGCCAGCTGGTTTACCAACGCGTGGGGTAGACTATGGGCTGGATGCTTACACACCCAGCCTAGATCCAATCGAATTGGTCCCTGTCGAATTGTTTTCGACCGAAGTTAATGTGCGTAAGAACACGTTATCCGATGGCGATGTGCTTAGCGTTGGACCAGGCCTGTATTTGCGAAACTTGGGCTTGTTGGGATCATTCAATCCTCTCGACATCGACATGGGATTGGACGCATTGGCGGATCGTCCATCGGACATTGTTCGCTGTGGCTTCGGTATCACGGCTATCAGTCACATCGACGTTAATGCCCGGATCGACTCTGTCACTGGTTTGTATGACACTGATCGGGCATTTGGTCGGGATTTGCGTGTTCAGGGAAACGTACCCGGACGCGGCTGCCCCCGGTTTCAAACACATGAATTTCAGGTGCGTGTTTCGATCGATGGTGCCCCTGAACAACCGGTGTTTCATCCATCCAGCCTGAATTGGATGACAAGCGAAGCGCCTTGTATTGGGCTGTCAGTGCCTTACGCGTCCGATGCAGGTGGTTGGTTTAGCCTGACACAATATCAACGCGTCGTGGATTGTCCGAATGACGAATCGCTAGGCATTTGGCGTTCGGCAGCGGATATGCCCAACGCTGTCGGGACCGTCACGATGCGTATCGCGTTGCGCCCAATCGGAGGAGGCGGACCAGAGGTTTTTAGCGCGCCAATCCGTGTACGTGTCGATAACAAACGCCCGGAAGATGTGACAATGGCGTTATATCAGCCGGGTGAAACTGAACCTTTCCTTAACCAGTGCAAGATTGATGGCAATGGAGAGCCCGTGTTGATCGACATTCGCGGAACATTCACAGACGATCATTTTCGGATGTATGATCTGACCTGGAGTGCAGATGGCAATATAACTGGCTCAGTGCCGGACACAGGTCTTGGGCGAACTTATAATTCCCGTCCAGAATTGTCAGATACTGGGACCAGTCCAACGCCACCGGCAACCAATGTCTTGCTTGAAAATTTTGATCTGACCGCAGCATTTGCTGTCGCAACTGGGGGCGATCCATTGATTGAGTGTGGGTATTCTATCCGAATGCGGGTGTTTGACCGGACACGATTGGGCGGAACGAACTTTTCGGACAATTTATTCTCGGCAAACGATTCTGGGAACCAATCGACATTCACACAGAGCTTTTGTTTGATCCCGTAAGTGCCTCAAACAAACCAGTGGCCCGTTAATTCGGGCCGCTTTGCTTGCGTCCCTTCAAAACCGACCCTATGTCCGTGGCCTTATGGTACAAGGCAAATCAGATCCTAATTATCGCGTTGCCGCCGAAAACCGGCGTGCGCGTTACGACTATCAGATCGAGGACGATCTGGAGTGCGGAATCATTTTGGAAGGGTCCGAAGTGAAATCCTTGCGCCAAGGCGGGGCCAATATCGCTGAAAGCTATGCCGCAGTTGATGATGGCGAACTTTGGTTGGTCAACAGCTACATTGCACCCTATGCGCAAGCCAAGATGTTCCGTCACGAAGAACGCCGTCGTCGCAAGTTACTTGTGTCCCGCAAGCAGCTTTCAGATCTTTGGAATGCAACCCAGCGCAAAGGCTTAACCATTGTGCCACTTGTGCTTTATTTTAATCATAAGGGCATCGCCAAGCTAAAGATCGGAATCGCCAAAGGTAAAAAGGCGGCTGATAAACGGGAAACCTCGGCCAAACGGGATTGGAACAGGCAGAAGCAGCGGCTGTTAAAACACAACAGTTAAGTGCAAGCTTTCCGTGCCTAAATCGTACCGGGTTCTTTTGTCGCCAAGCCGACGAGCGTGAATAACGTCGCCAAGCCAGTCATGACAATTGGGAACATCGTGAACACACCAATCCCAAACGCCCATATCATCCCTATCGTAGATATCATCAGGCAAATTGCTCCAATGGCGGGGCGTGGATTGGCCATGGCGCCGCCGGCGAGGGCCAGAACAGGGGCCGCGACGCCGATAATCTGAAGACGTTGCGCGTTATTTGGCGCGACAAGTAGATTTTGATCAACCTGCGTGTCGAACCAACTTACAAATTCGACATAACCCAAAACGAAAAAACCGGTGACCATGCCAAGTAGCCCACCGATAATTCCCAAAATAACAGCGGCTTGTTTCACGGTCTGCTCCTTTTCTGTCGCATCGTATGTAATCAGGGTCTTGGCAAGATTGAACCACCGGAGCCCAATCAACAGGCTATGAGGGTCTGGGAAAAAGCATGTCCCTTTCCCACGTGAATTGCACAGCTTGCCTACCCATATCAGTTTCATCCTTCGGGAGCATCCGGTGCGTGGACTTCATAATCCACCACTTGTTGAGTACGGAGCCGGTAACTTCAGCCGCGCCCGGATGTGATCTCGAAATTTGCGCCCTAGCCGATCAAAGACAGTGCTTTCTGAGAGCGGTAAGTAATTTACCTTGATCAGGGGCGAGCGCCTCTTGCTACTGAGGCGCGCTGGCGTTACCCAGAGGCGTTTTTGTCGCGCACTCAGGGAATCCGCCATGACTGATGATCCAAAGACACTGGTTTCAACGGACTGGTTGGCCAAACACCTGAATGACCCAGACATGCGCGTCATCGATGGATCATGGTATTTGCCATCTGCCGAACGCGACCCGAAAGCTGAATTTGATGCGTGCCACATCCCTGGTGCGCGCTTCTTTGACATCGATGAAATCGCAGACCTGAGGTCCGATTTGCCTCACATGGCACCCCCGCCTGAAAAGTTCATGTCGCGTATGCGTGCCATGGGAATCGGGGACGGGCATCAAGTTGTTGTCTATGACGGTATGGGGCTCATGTCGGCGGCGCGGGTCTGGTGGACGTTCAAGTTGATGGGGCATCAAGATGTCGCCGTACTGGACGGCGGTTTTCCGAAATGGCAATCAGAGGGGCGTGACGTCGAAGACATGCCCCCGATCATAAAAGATCGCCATATGTCGACCCGCTATCAAAACAACCTCGTTCGGGATGTGACCCATGTCAGTCAGGCATCAAAGCTTGGCTTGCCCCAGATTTTAGACGCACGGGCCGACGACCGTTTTCGTGGCGAAGGTGTTGAGCCACGCAAAGGGCTAAGGTCTGGACACATTCCGGGTTCAAGAAATTTACCGTTCGGAACGTTGCTGAATAGAGATGGGACCATGATTGATCCTCCCGCACTAAAAAGCGTTTTTGAAAAAGCCGGCTTGGATCTGACCAAGCCCATTATTACCACTTGCGGGTCGGGCGTATCGGCCGCGATCCTTGCCCTTGGTTTAACCCGGATCGGCCACGACCAATGGTCTGTGTATGACGGATCTTGGGCCGAATGGGGCCAATTCGACACTTTACCTATCGCCACTGGAGAGGCCTGATGTTTTCTATGCTTGCCAAGCAACCCCCTGACGGGATCCTGCAAATCGCGACTATGTTCCGCGCTGACACGCGGGTCGACAAAATCGATCTTGGTGTCGGGGTGTACAAGGATGCGACGGGCAAGACGCCGATTATGCGTGCGGTGAAGGCCGCGGAACAGCGCGTTTGGGAAGAACAGACCACGAAAGCATATACATCGCTCGCCGGTGATCCAGCGTTCGCGGATGTGATGATTGACCTCATATTGGGCGACACACTTCCCCGAGATCAGATTTCAGCCGTTGCGACGCCGGGTGGAACAGGCGCGGTGCGGCAGGCTTTTGAATTGGCGCGTTATGCCGACGAAAATTGCCGTGTCTTTGTGTCGAACCCAACTTGGCCCAACCACATTTCGATTTTGAACTACCTCGGCATTGAAACGGTTCTTTACCGGTATTTTGATGCTGACACTCGAGGTGTTGATTTCGATGGGATGATGGCTGACCTTGCGGATGCAAGGCCGGGCGATCTTATTTTGCTGCATGGCTGTTGTCACAATCCAACTGGGGCCAACTTGAACCCGGTTGAGTGGCAAGAGGTCATCGCGCTTCTTAATCGCACCGGTGCAACCCCAATGATCGATATTGCCTATCAAGGCTTTGGCGATGGATTGGAAGAAGACGCTGAGGCAACGCGCGCCGTTGTTGCAGGCGTCCCTGAATGCATCATTGCTGGCAGCTGTTCCAAGAACTTTGGGATCTATCGTGAACGTACGGGTATTCTGATGGTGACTTCAGCTGATCAGGGTTTAACGCAAGCAACTCTCGCGTTTTTGAACCGCCAGAATTATTCGTTCCCGCCTGATCACGGCGCGCGTTTGGTCACGACAATTTTGAACGACGAAACGTTGCGCACAGATTGGAAAACCGAATTGGAAGACGTGCGCCAATCGATGCTCAGCTTGCGCACCAAACTGGCCGACGAATTGCAACGGGTTGCGGGATCTGATCGCTTTGGGTTTCTGGCACAGCATCGCGGTATGTTTTCACGCTTGGGCACAACACCTGAATTGGTTCAAAAGTTACGCGAAGATCATGCCATCTATATGATCAGTGACAGCCGGATGAACATCGCAGGTCTCAATGCAAAAACAGTGCCTTTGCTTGCCGAAGCGATTGTTAAAGCCGGCGTTTAAGCACGCATAACGTCGTTGTTCCCAATGCCTTGTTCCACAGCTTCGCTGTGGAACAAGGCCGCTGATGCGAACTCTCTTTCCGGTCATTGATGAAACAAAAAAATCCCCGCCACAAAGGGCGGGGACAAGTTTAGTGCCTGACTTTGGGCGAACCCGAAGGCCACAGACACCGGCGGTATTTTCTTGGAGGGTATTCTTGGAGAGTATTATTAGTCGTGCATCTCGGAGCGAACTTGCTGGCGCAACACGTCGATAGAGACGGTTTTACCATCGCGCCGAAAGTGCCAATAGGTCCATCCGTTACAGCTTGGTGCGCCTTCAAGGGCAGCCCCAACCTGATGGATCGATCCTTTGATGTCGTGACCAACCAACGTGCCGTCAGCACGTACCTTGGCCATGTCACCACGAGGAGAATAAAGAGACTCGCCCGGACGCAACATTCCACGTTCGACCAACTGCCCAAATGGTACACGTGGTTGCGCACGTTTCGATTGGCTGACTTCCAGTGCGGATTTGTCAAACTTGCGGACATTGGCAAGACGCTTTTTGGCCACCTTGCGATAGGATTCTTCACGTTCGATCCCGATGAATTCGCGGCCTAGCATCTTGGCGACAGCGCCTGTCGTGCCAGTGCCAAAGAACGGATCCAAAACCACGTCACCGGGGTTCGTCGTGCCAAGAATGACGCGATGCAAAAGGCTTTCTGGTTTTTGCGTCGGGTGCGCTTTGTCGCCGTTATCATCCTTTAGGCGTTCATGACCTGTGCAAATGGGAAGAACCCAATCCGAACGCATTTGGATGCCTTCGTTCAACGCCTTCAAGGCTTCGTAGTTGAAGGTGTATTTCGCGGCTTCGTCGCGGCTGGCCCAGATCAACGTCTCGTGTGCGTTGGTCAAGCGTTTGCCCCGAAAGTTGGGCATTGGATTTGATTTGCGCCAAACGACGTCATTTAGAATCCAAAAGCCAAGGTCCTGAAGTGTCGCGCCAAGGCGGAAGACGTTGTGATACGATCCGATGACCCAGATCGCGCCATTTGGCTTCAAGATGCGTCGCGCTTCTGTAAGCCATGCGGTCGTGAATTCGTCATAGGCTTTGAAACCAGAAAATTGGTCCCATTCGTCGTCGACGGCGTCGACTTTGGAATTGTCAGGGCGATGCAGATCGCCTTTGAGCTGCAGATTATAAGGCGGATCAGCAAAGATCAGATCGATAGAGGCTGCTGGCAACCCCCGCATCGCTTCGATGCATTCGCCCGCAATAATTTCGTTCAAAGGAAGCGCTTCAGCGCCCTTCATATGTTTAGTCATCTTTTGCCTCTGTCCCTGACGCTTTTGCGTTCTGTGGTTGGCACTAAGATGAGTCAGAGGCGATTCGCCGTCAATTTCTTTTTTGATTCAAGTGTTTAAGTTTTTCTCTTGATACAAGATATTGTGGACGGGTTTGAATGTCCGTCTATGGTGTGGGGTCACGCCAAGATTTTGAAGCGCGGTTCTGTGGCTTTTGGACGGGTATCCCTTGTTGGTCTCCCAGCCATAGCCGGGATGCTGTTGCGCCAAATCCACCATGATGGCATCTCGCCTTTCTTTTGCCACAATTGAGGCAGCTGCAATCGACAAAGAACGCGCATCGCCGCGCACTATTGCAGTGGCGGGTTGGCGTAATTCGCGGGGGATCATGTTTCCGTCAATCAGCACGTGATCTGGTGAAACTGGCAAAGCATCGACAGCGCGGGTCATGGCCAAATGCGCTGCGCGCAGGATGTTGATTTCGTCGATTTCTTCGACTGAAGCCATTCCAACGCCAAAGTGGGCGTTTTTCATGAGCAAGCTCAGCAGGGCCGCGCGACGTTTGGGGCTTAACTTTTTGCTGTCATCTAACCCATCAGGTATGTCGCTGGGGTCCAAAATAACCGCTGCGGCGACAACCGGCCCTGCCAGCGGCCCGCGCCCGGCTTCGTCTACACCTGCAATCAATCCCCCAAGTTTGGTCTCAAATTCAAAATCAGGCATCGAAGCTCTCCTATTCGCGCCAACTATCTCGCCGCGCAGTCAAATTGTTAAGGGCTTTCCGAAAATTCTGGAACGAACGATGCCATGGCAATACACGCACTTGCGGACGTTATGGCCGTTTTCACTAACGGGGTTTGGTGGCTGCGTTGATTGTGATGTGGCCGAACATACGCGCCAGTTCTATTTGAAGCAGAAATGAGAATAAAAAGAGAATAAAAAGGGGGAGGCGTCCCGAAACGCCTCCCCAAGAGTACTCCAACCCGGAACAGGGAACACAACTGGGCGGAGTCTACCCGTTCTTAACGGCGGGCAATTTGGAAGCCATTGCGGCTGAGGCAGCGGGCGCCATACACGGTGTGATATCCGCGGTTGGCGCGTACCGAGCGTGCGCAATGCTGTGGCAAGCTATTGGCAAAGCCGTAATTTTTGCTCAAGCAGTTGCGCCCAAATGCGGGAAAGCTGCCGTGGCGATCCCGGAAGTTGTGCAAGCAATGCTGTGGCAGCAATTTGCGATTCACGCGCTTGGGCAACGGGCGTGGCTGAACATGGCGATGCACTTTGGGTTTTGCAGGGCGAGAGTGTTGCACAACACGCTCTTTCTTTTTGTCATGCGAATTTTTGATCGCGGCACCAAGAATGGCAATGCCTGCAATGGCGGCCAGTGTACGGGCGACGTCGTCATTACCTGCGCGGGCTGGTTGTGAGGCAAAAGCCGTGATTGCAATAGATGTTGCAGTGATGACAGCGATGAATTGACGGTGCATGAGCAGCTCCTTTTTTGGTCAGTGCGATCCGGCAATGCGTTTGCGGCCGGGCTGAACCAAAGATGGGGCAGGGGCGGTCAGACAGACAATAACAGGCTCATGTTATCGAATATCAGGTGCCACATGTGCCTATGGTTATTGAATATCCTGCAAATCCTGCGCATCTTAACGCCATGAAACAGATTGTTCTTTCCGCACTGCTTTATGCCGGCCTGACTGCGATGGCGTCGGCGCAGTGTTACGCGGATTACAAAGCCAAGAAAGACAACCCTTTGCGGTTGCATTATGGTGTGGCGCAAGTCAGTGCCTGCAACCGTTCGACGGCGCAGAACGAACTGGCCCGGCGCTTAACGGCAAAGGGTTGGACGCTTTTGCAAGTCGTCTCGGTCTTTGGGCCAGAGGGGCTGAGCCAAAGGAAAGACAGTGCCGGACAGTACTACCTCCGCTTCTGATAATCGCAAGACAGGGGACCGGATGGTTCTTTTGGGGCTTGCCGGTATCGTTGTGACCTTGGGCATTGCTGCGGTCTTGTTATTTTTGAATCTGCCTGATGCAAACGCATTTGATGCACGTGTTGAACGCATGTTCATCGAAAACACGGATCTGACCAGCCAAGCAGAGATCAAACTGTTGGAGATTCTAGCGCAATCGGGAACCGCATTCTCAGATACGCTAACAAGCTATCGTGTCGTTATATTTGTGCTGCTCGTCTTTGCTGCGGGAATGATGGTGGCAGCTCTGGTGTTCTTGCTGTTGCTGATAAGTTTGAACCGTCGGTTCGCGCAAATTGAGCGGACAGGCATTCAGGTCAATTCGCTGTTGATCAGTCGCGAAGAAAACAAAGTCTATTTGAACAATATGGGCTTTAAGCTGACCGAAGCCGCAATGGAAACCATTGGGGTTCTTGCCGAAGCACGCATGGATGACGATGTGCTAACAGGTTCAGAACTTGAAGCTTTGATTTCAGGGCGTTCTGCCGTGGATTGCGAAGAAGCGGCAGGCGCGACGCGGATCAAAAGGCTGCGCGATGGGTTAGGTAACCAGATGATTAGCGAATTGTTGGTCAAGAACATCGCGCGTCGTGGTTATATGTTGGCCGTCGAAAAGGACGTGATACGCGTGCTTTGATCCGGTGCAGACCAGCCTTGGCCGCGGAAATACTCGCTCTAAATGAACCTACAGATTTTGAAGTTTGTTAAGCGAGCGTGCAGCGACCGCTTCCGAAATTTGATCGCTCAAACCTTAATACGTGTCCGGTGATCTAAGCATCTCAGATCGACAACGTTTTTCTGAAAATAAAAAAGGTGCCAACCCCTTAGGAGTTGGCACCCAATTGTGAGTGGAGGTGTCGACTGATTTTCAGGATGACACTTTTGGCCTTTGTTCAACCGCCGACCAAACGTGGAAGTGTCAGTGAAATGGCTGGCACGAATGTTATCAGCATCAATGCGACGAAGATGGCGCAATAGAAAGGCCAGATGGTGCGTACAGCCTTTTCCATGGGAAGCTTCCCAACGGCACAGCCGACGAAAAGACAGGATCCCACCGGAGGTGTACATAGCCCCAGACCAAGGTTAACCAACAAGATCATCCCGAATTGATAGGGATCAACGCCAAGCGCGTTTGCCACTGGCAAAAAGATTGGCGTACAGATCAGGATCAGCGCGGCCATATCCATGATCATGCCCAGTATCAACAAGACGAGGTTGATCATCAACAGAATGAGGATCGGATTGTCGGTCAGCCCTGTCAGAAACTCGACAGTTAGATTGGGCACGCGGTAGAATGTGAGCATGTAAGCGAATGCCGCAGCACAGGCGATCAGGATCATCACCATTGCCGTCGTGCGCACAGATTGCCCCACGGCGGTGCGGAAGTTGTCCCATGTGATCGCCCGATAGACCAGCAAGGTCACAAGGAAGGCATAGATCGCTCCGAACGCACCGGATTCTGTCACAGTAAAGACACCTGACAGCACGCCGCCGACGATGATGACCGCTGTCATCAGCCCCGGGATCGCACCAAAGAATGCAATAAGCAAAGCCGACCAACCCGGAAATTTCTCTGCTTTGTATCCACGTTTAACGGCCACGATATATGCCGCCGCCGCCAGACACAGGCACATCAGTACGCCTGGCACGACGCCAGCGAGGAACAGTTTAGAGATCGAGATGCCTCCGCCTGCGGCGATTGCGAAGATGATCATGTTGTGGCTGGGCGGGATGATGATGCCGGCGATAGACGAAGTGACCGTGACGTTCACCGCATAGTCAGCGTCGTAACCTTTTTCTTTCATCACTGGCACAAGGATCGAACCCAATGCCGAAATGTCAGCAATCGCGGAACCCGAGATACCGCCAAACAGCATGGAAGAGAACACGTTGACGATACCAAGACCACCGCGCACTGCGCCAACGGCCGCTTGTGCAAATCGAACCAGACGCATCGCGATGCCGCCGTGGAACATCAATTCACCAGCGAAGATAAAGAACGGGATTGCCATAAGAGCAAACACGTTGATGCCGGAAATGATACGCTGAAAGCCGATCATCAGCGGCAAACCTTCAAACCAGAAGGCTGCGAGGGCTGAAATCCCCAGTGCAAAGGCAACAGGTGCACCAATCGCTACGCATAGGGCAAAAACCCCAAGAAGTACTAAAAGCCCCATGGCCGTCCCCTATTCGATGCTGTCGCGGCGTTCATCTACACCCGCGAAAAGGCGGATCAGATGGCCAATGGTAAAGAGCATGATCAACCCGCCGCTGATCGTGAGTGGCAAAGAGCGCAAGCCCTCGGGGACCCCAATCAGCGGGATCAATGAGCCCCATTTAAACAAAGTCAGTTGATATCCGAACCACATCATTAGCGCGCCAAAGCCGCCCATGATCAGATCGGTGATAACAACAAATACTGTGCGTATCCGTGCTGCTACGCCCGTGCGTAAGATGTTCACGGATAGATGCGTATGTTCATGCACACCGACGGCTGCGCCGACAAAGGCGATCAGCATCACCAAAAGCAACGCGACCTGCTCAACCCATGTGGGCGTCGCATTCAGAACATAGCGGCCAAAGACAAGCCAGCCAAAGATTACTGTCAGCACCACAAGTGCTATGCCCGTGACGACCCGACACACAAGAGCGATTCCATTCAGAACCGAGTCCATGCGTTGTATCGCTTGAGGGGGGATGCGTGCATCGTTCATCTGATGTCTCCGGTGAAAAAAACGCCCGGTCCCAAATGTGCGGGGCCGGGCGCCTAGGTCTTCTTTAAGTCAGCGGCTTATTCGGTGGCTTGGATAAGCTCTACCAATGGGCGCAGGGCTGGGTTGGAAGCATAGGCAGCTTCGTAAACCGGACCCATTGCGGCTTGGAATGGCGCTTTGTCAGCAACATCATTTACCACAACACCGGCTGCTTCAACCGCTGCGCGGCTTGCTGCCTCACGTTCGGCCCAAAGACCACGCTGCATAAGCGCGGATTCTTGAGCGGCTTCGGTTACAGCAGCCTGCATTTCAGGGGACAGTGCGTTGAATGTGTCAGCGTTGATGCAGATACACTCAGGGATGATCAGGTGCTGGGACAGCGAATAGAAACCCGCAACTTCGAAGTGACCTGTTGATTCGTAGGAAGGCCAGTTGTTCTCAGCGCCGTCCACAACGCCAGTTTTCAGCGCTTGGTAGACTTCTGCAAACGCCATTGGTGACGCGTTGCCGCCCATTTCGTTGATCATGCCTGTAAACAGATCATTGTTCATGACGCGCACCTTCATGCCAACAACGTCAGCAGGCGTGTTGATCGCGCGATCGCCGTTATAGAAAGAACGCGCGCCAGCGTCATACCATGCAAGTGGCAGCAAGCCTTTTTCAGCCATACCAGCTGCGATAGCTGCGCCACCTTCACCGTCCAGAACGCGGAACATGTGAGGGACGTCTTTGAAGACGAATGGCAAGGAAACGACGTTTGCCGCAGGAACGATCGGACCGATTGGACCAAGGTTGAAGTTACCGATGGCCAAAGCGCCTGCACGAACTTGCTCGACCGCGTCAGGCTGGCTGCCTAGTGTACCGCCGTGGAACATCTGCAGCTTGATTTCGCCGCCAGTCTTTTCTTCAAGCGCCGCAGCAAAGGCATCCATCGCAACAGTGTTTGGGTAACCGTCGACGTGGATATTCCATCCGCGCCAGTCAGCTGCAAATGCCGCAGTTCCCAGCACAGTCAGTGCAACTGCACCTACCAGCGACTTTTTGAGATTTTGAAACATGGTATCCTCCCTAGAATTTAGAACTCTTTTTGCGAACCTAGTATCGTCGTTTTTAGCAACGGGCCGAAATTGCAGCATAGCGCCACCCCTAGCCCGCACCAGATTTCATTTCGCTAATGGTGAATGAAGACTAGTATACCAGAATTGTCAACTGTCAATTCTTAAGATGATATTCACACTATTTTTTGGCAGGAAATCTGGTCAGAATCAGTATCAATCATCTCAGGCCTATAAGTGCATCTCTTGGCTGGTTTTTTGTTTTCAGGCGGTACCTCGAACGGGCCGGTTGTTTTCGATGTTGAAGACCATTCCGTCCAAAAGCTCTTCCAAATCAGGGCGGGCTGCCGGCCCGTTTGAGATATCAACAAGCATTAACGTTCCGTCTGGCCGGATGCCGAAAGCGCCAGGTTCAGCGAATCGGTCTGTGGTTTCAGCCTCGGACAGCGGATCAGATATATATAGACCCAAGGACCGCATTTGATTTTCTGTCAAACCGTAGCATAGGTCGAAACTCCAGCCGAACTCAGCCTTGTCCGCAATGGCTTTGTCCTTGGAATCTGATGAAACGACAACGACGTCCAACGCGTCCGTCCATGCGGGTAAAGCCGCGTCCAGTTTATTCAGAAATCGTTTGCAACGCGGGCAATGTCGACCGCGATACACGAAAAGCATGGTCCAACGGTCTTTTTGCTGACCAACAGAAATCTGCGCGCCATCAGTCGTGAGAAAACTGAGCTCTCCGATAGGTGCTCCGACGTTGGGTTTGTTATTGTTCATTCATTTGAACTCATGGCTATCTATTGGTCTCCACATCTGCGGGCTCAAAATAGTTGGCGTTGGTGATTGATATTTGTTTGATTGTATCATCAAGCCGCGACAGATGACGCATGCCGACTTCGATGGCTTGCTCTGGATTGTGGTCCTTGATGGCTTGCGCGATATCTTGATGATCTGTCACCAGCGCCGGCATGCGATCATCTTTTGACAAGCTCAGGGTGCAGAGACGATCCACTTTGGATTTTTCCGCACGAATGACATCGAACGCAAATTCTGCTTTGGCGATTCGGCAGATTATTTTGTGGAATACGTAATCAAGCCGTCCAAACGCATCGACATCACTGGCCTCAATCGCTTGCCTCTGTGCGGTCAGTTCTCTGTCCAGATCTTGGGCGTCTAGTGCGTCACAATTCAAGGCCGCGCAGCGCAACACTTCTTTTTCGATGGCGGCACGTACAAAGCGGGACTTTACGATTTCACGCGTCGAGAACCTTTTTACCTCTGTCGCCCGTTGTGGGCGAATTTGTAAAAGATCGAGTGTTGCGAGGCGGTTAAAGGCATCCCGTACGGGTTGACGTGACACTCCAAATTGGGCCGCGATATCGGCCTCGGAAATTTTGTCGCCGGGTCGCAAGCTTAACGAAAGTATTTCCGCATGAAGGTG
Source organism: Paracoccaceae bacterium (assembly GCA_039975755.1). Classification (GTDB taxonomy): domain Bacteria; phylum Pseudomonadota; class Alphaproteobacteria; order Rhodobacterales; family Rhodobacteraceae; genus JABSSA01. The sequence goes on from JBDWGM010000106.1 coordinate 97,988, forward strand.
GTCAAATATATCATCAACACTCGTGCGTCGCTCGCTAAGTTGTGTCGACTGTGCCATTCCACCCTCTCCCTGCAAATTGCTTCTTAACCAAGTTAACCAAGCGCCGGACGCAAATAATCCTAGGTCCGCCTATCGCTGGTCGTCAACTTAAACGCCCCATTGATGACAGTCTGGCGGACTAGTTCGCACTAGTATACCAGATAAATGACTAGTATACCAGTATTAGTGAACTTGAGAATCGACGTTAAGAACGTATGCAAAACTGGGGGCGATACGCAGGCAAAATGCCGGGTCGTTCAAAGCAAACAAGCGTTGCTTAGGGTGAGCACTAAAAAACATCGGAGGCATTTTGAAATGTTGAGACCGCAGTGCGACTAAACCGGAGCTTCCTGAAGGACCCCAGGATTTCTGTGCAAACCGATCAGAAACTAAAACATGATAAAGAGGGATAACAAATGAAACTAGCTGGGCAAACCGCCATCATCACCGGAGGTGGTCGAGACATTGGGAAGGCTGCTGCCATCAAGCTGGCCGCCGAAGGTGCAAATGTCGCCATCAACTACCATTCGAGCAGTGCCGGAGCAGATGAGGCTGTCCAGATAATCACAGAGCAGGGCGGAAAAGCCTTTGCTATGAAGGGTGACCTGACCAAGCAAGAAGACATTGATGCGCTTGTGTCAAAAACAGTTTCTGAATTCGGCGGCCTTAACATTCTGGTCAATAACGCTGGCGGTTTGGTTGCGCGTAAGACAATTGCCGACATGTCCTTGGATCACTGGAACACAGTGATGGATCTGAATTTGACCAGTGTGTTTATGATGACAAAAGCATGTCTCGAGCACATTGAAACTGGTACGATCGTTAACCTTGCCAGCCAAGCGGGTCGCGACGGTGGCGGAGCAGGCGCTGTCGCATACGCAACATCTAAAGGTGCGGTTATGACTATGACACGCGCCTTGGCCAAAGAACTGGGCCCGAACATTCGCGTAAACGCATTGTGCCCGGGCATGATCGATACCGATTTCCATAATGTTCACACACCTGACGCGGGCCGTCGCGGATTTGAAGCCGCTGCACCAGTCAAGCGTCAAGGCAACACAGACGACACTGCAAATCTGATTTTGTTCCTCGCATGCGGTGATTCTGCATTCATCACGGGCACAAATATCGACATCAATGGCGGAATGCTGTTCTCCTGATTTGAAGAAGAGGATCGGAAATGAGTGAATATCCAATTGTCCCCGCTGGCGAAAACATAACTCGGCAAGTGCTGTCCGAGAATCCGTCTTTGATGGTCGTGGCATTCTGCTTTGAAAAGGCCGGTGCCGTTGGTGCGCTTCACAATCATCCGCATGTTCAATCGACATATGTTGAAAGCGGTCGTTTCCGATTCACACTTGGCGATGCCGAACGTGAGGTAGGGCCCGGTGAGAGTTTTATCATTCCTTCCGATCTGACCCACGGCTGCGTGTGTTTGGAACCTGGGAAACTGGTTGACTGTTTCACACCGGGTCGCGCCGACTTTTTGTAAGGTCATGAACACCAACCAGCCGTAAGCTGTGCGGGTGTTCCAACCGACCTTTACGAAATGGTGTTAAATGAAAAAGGCTCGTGCAAAGAAATATTACTTTGCACGAGCTAATTCTGGCGACTTAAGCATCCGCTTGATGCGCGCTCCCAAATTCAAGCCAGGATCGTTCTTCTGGCGACAGATATTGATCCATCAAATTGTCATACGCTGCTAGTTCCGGGTTGGTTAATTCACCTTCCCATTTGCCGCTGGAACCACTGTGGAAAAAGTCTGAATCTGATTTCATGAAACCTTTGCCTCCAGCTGGGGCATAGCGTTCTGCATTGGCCTTCATATGATCGAACGTGGCCGCTTGAACCAACTGATCTATGACATGCGCAGGGTGTGACACATTAAGCGTAGTCGCCAGTTCTGCGAAATTGCCTGCCAAGTCGCGGGTCAAATCAGCGTAATGAAACAAGGTTACGTTGGATCGATTCGCAAGGGCAGTCGCCGCTTTGTAGTGCCGGACAATGTGCGCAAGTGGCATAAGATCCGTATCAAACCCTTCCGCACCTCCGTCTAGAAAGCGACTGAATGTGGTGCCCTCCGTATCGTTTTGAGGATACCAAACATCGAACCAAGGCATGGGGATATTGCGCACGTGCTTGCGAAAAGAAAAATGCGCATCAAGAGGATGGCGAAAGACACAGATATACTGCGCCTTGTCACCAACCGGCAGCCCATCCAAAGGAGTGTGGCTTTTCATAGAACGGCGATGCGTCAGTTGTTCAAGCCTGTCCGCGACTTCTGACATCTCCCGAATGCGGATGTCGACCCAAGGCATATTGACCGACAATTCTGTTTCGACATCTGGATCGCCGGAAAACAGCAAAGCAACGATGGTTTGCATCCAAGTTGTCCCGCATTTCGGAGGGGTAACAACAATCACATCATCAGCGCGGATGTTGACCAAATCCCAACGTCTATTGTCAGTCAGAGGGCCCAGATAGAGTTTACGCTCGCTCATAACTGTCGTCCTCTCTGCATGTTGCCCAATCAAGAGAAATCGAAAATTTTCAGAAAGCAATGCAACGGACGAAAAACAGCGCCAACACGCATAATACAACCGATTGGTTTTGGCAGTTAGCTACTATATTCGGCGCGCAAAACGTTCTTTTGCACTTTGCTCATCGTATTGCGTGGCAATTCATCCGTGATGATATAGCGGCGCGGATGTTTAAAACGGGCAAGATGTGTTTCGACCGTTTCAGCGATTGCATCAGCCGTTACTGTTGTGTCTTCCAAAACCACGGCTGCTAAAACGCTTTCTCCAAAATCCGGATGTGGAATGCCAAACACAGCACTTTCCAGGACGCCATTCACGTCGTTGATCACGTCCTCAATTTCTTTGGGATAGATGTTATAGCCCCCAGAAATAATCAGATCCTTTTGGCGCCCGACGATGGAAATGCGGCCATCAGAGGTTTTGATACCCAGATCGCCAGTGATGAAAAACCCGGTATCGCGCAATTCTTCTGCGGTCTTTTCAGGCATATTCCAATAGCCTTTGAACACGTTGTCACCGCGCACTTCGATCATACCTATTTCATCTGCTGCAACGGGGGCACCATTGTTCGTGATCTCAACTTCGGTGCCAGGCAGGGCGTATCCAACAGTACCCGCCAGCCGTTCACCATCAAACGGGTTAGAGGTGATCATGTTGGTTTCAGTCATCCCGTACCGTTCAAGGATTCGATGGCCCGTGCGGTCTTCAAAGGCGGTGTGTGTTTCGGCCAAAAGCGGTGCAGAACCCGATACGAACAGGCGCATATTTGTTGTTAGATCACCGTTCAAACGCCCATCGTCCAAGAGCCGCGTGTAAAATGTTGGCACGCCCATCAACATCGTAGACGCGGGAAATTCGGCGATGATCGTTTCTACATCAAAAGCTGCCGTGAAACGCACCTGGGCCCCAGCCAACAATGACGTGTTCATCGCTACAAATAGGCCGTGTGTATGAAAGATTGGTAAGGCATGGATCAAGCGATCTCGATCTGTGATCTGCCAAAGGTCGGTCAAGCTTTGCGCATTGGACAGCAGGTTCTGGTGGCTCAACATAGCGCCTTTTGAACGTCCCGTTGTGCCAGATGTATAAAGCAACGCGGCCAGATCATCTGGCCCACGGGACACGGTTTCAAATGTTGTTGGCTTATCATTCGCTTTTGTGGACAAGGATCCATTGCCATCGTTGGCAAGTGTCAAAACGCGGGTGCTTCCCCCGCTGATTGATGTGATCTCAGCCTCGTTACGCGCGTCACAAACAACAAGAGCAGGTGTTGCATCGCCGATGAAATAAGCCAGTTCGCTTTTTGTATATGCAGTGTTCAGAGGCAAATAAACCGCGCCAGCTTGGACCGTCGCGCCATACAGGGCGATAGTATTCAGCAATTTTGGAGCTTGAACAACAACTCTGTCGCCGGGCTTTACACCAGCTTCTATCAATACATGCGCAAGCTGGGCGACACGTTCGACAAACTGCGCGTAGGTCCGCGTTGTCCCATCGTCCAACGTGAGAAAGAGAGCATCGCTATGGGCATGGCGCGCAATCAGAGCATCATACAGGGTATTTGTCACGACGTGGCTTCCTTGGGTTTTGGAGGGAGGGCAGAGTTCAACAAAGATTGCGCAGGTTTGGCGGCCGAAACGACAGAGTTCAACGCGAAATCCTCGTGGTAGCGATCAGTTAACGACAGATCATAGAGGTAATTGACCATCGCACCACTAGATTGCTTAAGGCCATTTTTCGACATGTCAGCGTTGGCATGGATTTCATAAACTTCTGCACCATTGCCCAAATGAAAACGCGTGACCGGGTCAATGGGCATGCCATCTTCGCGCTTTGCTGTCAGCAAATAGCGTGCGGCCATGATGCGAATATCTTGCGGTTCTGCGCGATGTTCTAAGATTGCGGATGCAACGTGACCATGGTCGGGATTGTCCGTTTGTTTGGCAAGCCATTGATTGAGACCCGGTATGGGCGACAACGTGACGAATTTCTCAAGTTGAGGGAACGACAGAGACAATTCAGCAACCACCTGCTTGATCAACAAGTTGCCAAAACTGATCCCTGATAGCCCTTTTTGACAGTTGGAGATTGAATAGAAAACCGCAACTTTGGCATCTTCGGCCTCCAAAGGTGTGCGACCATCAGACAGCAGGTCAGTGATTGATCCGGGTATCGTTTCGGTCAACGCGACTTCTACAAAGATCAACGGTTCGTCAGGCATCGAAGGATGGAAAAATGCAAAGCAACGGCGATCAGGCGGAAACAACCGCCGCCGCAAATCATCCCAATCGTTGATTTGATGGACCGCTTCATACGCAATGATCTTGTCCAGAATGCGCGCAGGTGAATCCCAGTTGATCGCCTTGAGAACCAAGAAACCGCGGTTGAACCAACTTCTTAAGAGGTGAACAAAATCATGGTCTGACCGGGCTATTTCTGGATTGGTTTTTAGACTGCGTAATAAATCCACCCGCATCGCCACAATGTCTGCGGTTGCACCAACAGGTTGGTTTAGCCGCCGCAGCAATTCTTGGCGTTTGGGTTCAGAAGATTTTGACAGCGCCTTGAATGCGTCGAGTGACGGATCATCTGCATATGCTGCTGCCAATGCCGTCAACTCTGGTACATCGATGTCAAATTCGTCATTCAGAAACGAAAAGAATGCGGGTTTTTCTTCTTCTGGCAGCGACCGGTATCGCTCCAGCACAGTTGCCGCTAGCGTTTGACCCGAAACAACGCCTTCTGGCGACAGTAATGCGCGGCATAACTCGTAAATATCGCGTTTGTCGTTAGAGCTTCGCAGCGTTCCGCTGCGGTCAAAGAGCGTGGATAATAGGTCGCCAAGGAAGCGATTGCGCTGCACCGGTGTCTCTCCATCTTTGGATGGCACGCTGCCATAATATCGATTTTATTGCAAACTGATAGTTTAAATCGTCATAATCAAAGGTAAGTAAGTTGCGTTGTAAGGTATTCACCCGTCAGTCGATAATGACTGAGCAAAGCAACTGATGCGGCTTCTCCGTCTCGTTGGACGGCCGCATCAAAGATATTGTCGTGCTCTGCTGTGATGTCGCGTTTTTGGTAATTCGGACCACCAGCAGCAAGGTATCTGTACCGGATGTTGAGGTCGTATAGCTGACTGCAATACCGTTCCAACATTGGAGAATTGGCATTGCTGATCAGGGTCATATGGAAATTCTTATGCGCCTCTTCGAATGTGTCGGTATCAGCAGAACGTTTCATGTGGTGATGTGACAGAACAAGGCGTTCTTCCCAGTCTGGCGTGGCTAAATTTACGGATTGACGCAAAGCCATATCTTCCAGCACAGTCCGCAATCTGAGGATTTCGTCAAAATTCGCCAGGCTCGCCGGAGCTGCACGAAACCCGCGTTGGTCTATCCGTTCCACCAACATATCAGAGGTCAAAAGACTAAGCGCCTCGCGGACCGGGGACGCGCCCGTATCCAGCAATTTGCGCAATTCCTCGATCTTGAGTTTCTTTCCGGCGGGCAAGGCTCCGGTCAGGATCATTTCACGCAACGAAAGATAGGCCGTGCGCGTGGCTGAGGTCTCTCTGCCGTTGGTGTCGTCCATCAAATTCATGCCCACCCCCCTAGGTCAGCGTGACACTGTTAGTAGACAGTCCAACAGCCAAATTCAACGACCCCTCGTTGATCATCCAGCGGTGCATGACAAAAGTACGCGCACCAGATTTGTGCATTGGATCAGCCTCTGCCAGCGCACGGGCCGCTTCCAAGCTGTCAGCGCGATAGATAATCAAGCCCACACCTTGCATGTTCTCACCACTTTCGTCCGACATTGGACCGGCAAGGGCCAAAAGTCCCTTGCGTTCAAGCTCAGCTTGGTAAGCGAGGTGATCAGGCAACAACGCCTTTAAGTCCTGTGGTTCCTTAGCGGGGGTAGACATCGCAACGTATAGCTCCAATGCCAAAGCTCCTCGCGATTTTGCGTCTGCTTTGTAGTCTGCCCATGCAACCATTTCTATTTCCCCAAGATTTAAAAATATCGATATTTATTGACTTGCGTCGATATTGTAGGCAGAAATTATCCAAACTGACAAGGATTATGCATATGAAATATCTGGTGGGCGAGACGGAGCATGGCGCTGCTGTGTTTGCTGTAACGGACGAAAAAGCCGTTAATCTTGCAGCTTTAGACGCCGCCGTTGGTTCGGACCTGATGGCGTTGATCAATGATCCGGCGTTGGTAGAATCAGTTTCAGCGAAAATGAGCACTGCGCCGCATGTGCCCCTCGAATCGATTACACCCGCGTTGCCAGTTGCCAAGCCCGGCACGATCATCTGTCTTGGGCTGAACTACACCGACCACATCAAAGAGGGGGGATATGATATCCCGGAATATCCGGCCCTTTTTATGCGCGGAAAAAACTCGATTATGGCCGCCGGTGCGCCTTTGGTGCGCCCAACGTGTTCTGACAAGTTAGACTACGAAGCCGAATTGATGATCGTGGTCGGCAAAGGTGGCAGACACATTTCCGAAGCGGACGCGTTGGATCATGTTTTTGGTTACACTGTTTTCAACGACGGATCCGTGCGGGATTATCAACGCAAGACCCACCAATGGACACCAGGCAAAAATTTCGACAACACCGGGGCGGTCGGCCCTTACGTCGTCACTCCTGATGATTTGCCCGCCGGAGCTGCGGGCCTCAAGATCGAAAGCCGCGTAGGGTCCGAGATTCTGCAATCGTCAAATACGGGCAACATGATTTGGTCTGTGGCGCAAACCATTGCGACGATCTCGGAATACACAACTTTAGAACCTGGTGATTTGATTGCGATGGGAACACCTCCCGGCGTGGGCCATGCCAAGAAACCAAACCCTCGTTGGTTGGTTCCCGGGGAAGTCGTTGATATCGAAATTGAAGGTATCGGCATTTGTTCCAATCCTATCGTCGACGAAAAAGACCGTGTCGTGGCGGCAGCACAATGAATGCGCCAACAGACACAGAGCTAAATGAATTGCGTAAAAAAGCGCAGGAAGATCACCGTGCTTTGCGCAGCCGGATCAGCCGTCTTTCGGATGACGCGATTGATCTGATCCTGCGGGATGCGCGGTCACATTATGCGTGGACAGATAAGCCGATTCCGGACGGTATGTTGGAAGAAATCTACGACATAACCATCAATGGTGCGACGTCGATGAACACGTTGCCAGCGCGGTTCATTTTTGTGAAATCACCAGAAGGCAAAGACCGTCTGGCCAAGTCGCTCAAGCCCCTGAATGTGCCAAAAATGATGGGTGCGCCGGTGACTGCAATTATCGCGCAGGATATGAATTTCTGGCATGAATTGCCTTTCCTCTTCCCGCATGAAGATCGGCGACACATGTTTGATGGCAATGACGCCTATTGCGAAGACACAGCGTATCGGAACGCGACCCTGCAAGGTGCCTATTTTATGATAGCGGCGCGGGCCGTCGGGTTGGACGTTGGCGCGATGTCGGGTTTTTCAAACGCGATTGTGGATGAAGAATTCTTCAAAGGCACAAGCCTGAAATCTAACTTTCTGTGCAACATCGGATACGCGGACGAAACCGCGCTGTTCCAAAAACTGCCACGCTTTGCATTCGATAAAGCGTGCAGCGTGATCTGAGAGGACAAATATATGGCTGTGAAAATGAAAACCGTCGTAACGTATCGGGCAAAAGCTGAATGCCCGACGCATGCACGTACGGAAATTCCTGTGCGTGACTTGAACGTTGTGATTGACGAACCGACCGAACGCGGCGGGACAAACCTTGGCCCGACACCGACCGAAACGGCGATGACCGCTTTGATCGCGTGTACCAACGTGATCGGCCACAAAAACGCGAAACGTTTGGGTATCGATTTGGGCGAAATCTCGATCGATGCAGACTGCAAATTCGACCGTCGCGGTGTCCTCATGGAAGAAGAAATCGACGTTCCGTTTCCCGCGATCACGCTAACTGTGAATTGCACGACACCCGCCAGCCAAGCAGAGTTGGAACAGGTCGGGGTAGAAACCGCGAAATACTGTGCCATTGCCAAATTGTTCGAAGCAGCTGGTACGGACCTGACGGTGAATTGGGTGAAAGCAAACTAAAATCACTTGGGCCGACGCGCCCACTTTTCTGGGAGGAAAAAGTACATGATGAATTGGACACGACGCGCTCTGCTGGGGGCTACACTTGCAACACTGACATCATTGCCCGCAGCGGCACAGGAAACCATTTCCGCGGTTGTCATTGATGGGTATCCTGATCGGGCACTATGGGTAAAGGAATTCACGAATTTCTTCATTCCCGAAGTTGATCGTCGGTTGGCCGAAAATGGCAATTTCGTCATGAACTGGCAGGAAAATTACGGTGGTTCTATCGTTAAACCCAAAGGGGTTCTTGAAGGCGTTGAATTGGGTCTTGGGGACATTGGAATTGTCACAACAATTTTCCATTCTTCGAAACTGCCAAGCCAAGCCCTGTCTGCGGTAACTCCGTTTGTATCCAGCGATGCACGCGCTGTTGCGCAGGCTGTCGACGAAATCGCACGTGAATTCCCTGCCATGCAGAACGAATTTGCGGCGCAGAACCAAGTGTATCTGGCAACCGGCGTCGTGTTGAACAGTTATCAGATGTTCTCAACCAAAGAAGTGAGCGCTGTTTCCGATTTGGAAGGCTTCAAAGTTGCTGGTGCGGGGATGAACTTGCGTTATCTGGAAGGGATCCAAGACGCGGCAGGCGTGCGCGGCGGTTTGACCGACTTTTACAACATGTTGCAAACCGGTTTGGTGGACGCAGGCATGTTGTGGCCCGAAGCAGCAGCAACCTTCAAAATCTCCGAAGTGGCACCCTATATGCTGCGCGCGGATCTCGGTGCTGTGAACTCGAAAACGATCACAGTGAACAAAGACTATTGGGACGGGCTTCCTGATGAAGTGAAAGAAGTCTTGCAAGCCGTCGCAGTAGATTATCGTGACCACCTTGCCGGTATCGCAATGGATCGTGCTGCAGCAGCAGAAGAAGCCTATGTCGCGGCAGGTGGGAAAATCATCGAAGTGTCTGCGGAAGATCGCTTGGCCTGGGCTGCAGCGATGCCAAACATCGCACAAGAATGGGCCACTACCCTGAATGACAAAGGTGAGCCCGGTTCGGAAATGCTTGCGGCCTATCTTGGCAAACTCCAAGCCGCTGGTTTCGTCGGCGTTCGCGATTGGTCCAAGCAGTAAACTCTGACCGACCCGAGAAAGGGCCAAGATAATGCTCAAGTCTGGAATGACCGGCCTCTCTCGGGTCGCCAATACACTTGCGATCGCGGCCAACGTTGCAGGGACATGTACTGTCTTGACGTTGGTGGTGATCCTGAATGTCGATGTGATCGCCCGGGGATTGTTCAACGCGCCACTTAAGGGGACTTACGAAATTGTCCAGCTGGCCGTCGTGTTCATCGTGTTCTTGCAGCTGGCGGATGTGGTGCGCGCGGATCGGTTAACGCGATCGGACGGGTTTCTAAACCTGTTACACAGCCGCCGTCCGGGTCTGACCACTAATATACGCCGCATCATAAACGCGTTTTCGGCAATCTTTATGGGCCTGATTGCATACATCATGTTCCCTGAGTTTATCAAAATGTGGGGGACACAAGATTTCTTCGGTGTCCCTGGTGTTTTCACGGTGCCATGGTGGCCGGTCAAATTGGTCATTGCATCCGGCAGCGCACTGGCATGCGTTGTGTTCGCGCTCAAGGTCATCACCGGGCAAGATCGCCCTCAATTGATCAGAATGCCCGAGCATGATGCCTCAAAAAATTCCGACACAGGCGAACCAAAATAATGACCCCTATTGAAATCGGCCTGATCTCCGTCGTTGCGATCGTCTTTCTGATCTATTCGGGCGTCTATATCCCAATTGCTTTGGGCATGGTGTCGTTGATTTCGATCTGGATCATGCGCGACAATTTCACGTTGTCGCTGAACCTGTTGAAAATAGCTGTCGGCGATAGCGCGATGGTCTACAGTTTTGCCACCATACCTTTGTTCACCTTTATGGGGTTGATCGTCTCCAAGGCTGGGTTGGGGCGAGATATCTATGAGGTCATGACGATGCGGTTTCGCAAAGTCAAAGGCGGCATCGGGATGGCTACCGTAGGGGCGAACGCTGTGTTCGCAGCTGTAACAGGATCGTCTATCGCATCCGCATCTGTGTTCACCAAAGTGTCGGTGCCGCAAATGATTGCGCAGGATTACAACCCGCGTTTTGCCGTCGGCGTGGTCGCCGGATCTTCTGTTCTTGGTATGATCATTCCACCCTCGGCGATGTTGATCATCTACAGCTTCGTGGCCGAACAATCCGTCGGTGATATGTTCCTCGCTGGCGTTATCCCAGGGATCATATTGGCCATCGCCTATGTCGCTGCAATTTGGGTCATGGGACGTTACACGCCGAATTTCGTGGGCGGCCGCAAAGTCGAGGACACAGAATGGATGTCCAAAGGTGAAGTAGCTTCAAAAACTTTGCCCACTTTGGGTCTGATCACAATCGTTCTGGGCGGGATCTACACTGGATGGATGACCGCTGTTGAAGCGGGCGCAACAGGTTCACTTGTTGCATTGATCATCGCATTGACGCGTCGGTCCATTTCTTTGAAAGGCTTTTGGGAGGCATTGCTGGAAACGGGGCATATCACAGCGGCTATTCTGTTTCTGATCACAGCGGCGTCGATTTATAGCCGGATGCTGGGTCTTGCCGGGTTGCCGAACCAACTTCAGGACTTGCTTGCTGGCAACTCAGCTTCTTTCTGGATGGTCATGCTTTTGTACATCTTGCTGATGATCTTTCTGGGCACAATTTTGGACACGGCGTCCATCATCCTGATTGTCGTGCCCTTGTTTTTACCCCTAGTCGAAGCGCTAGACATGTCACTGATTTGGTTTGGTATCATCACGGTTGTCGGCGCGGAAATTGGGCTTTTGACCCCACCTCTTGGGATATCGTGTTTCGTTATCAAATCGACGTTGAATGACGACAGCATCTCGCTAAAGGACGTGTTCATGGGAGCACTGCCATTCGCGTTTGTGATGCTGATTATTTTGCTCATTCTCATTCAATTCCCAATCCTCAGCCTTGCCCTTCTCTAAGGATACTCCTCCATGCGCAACGTGACCAAAAACAACATCACCGATGTTTTCAAAAGCTATATGAGCGACGACATGGATTCGCGGACGCGCGAAATCATGAGCTCGCTTGTTCAGCACATGCATGACTTTGCCCGCGAGACGAACCTGACCCATGACGAATGGCGCAAAGGCATTGCGTTTCTGGAAGGTTGCGCAGCAATCGAATCCGAAGACCGTCACGAATTTGTACTTGCGTCAGACGTTCTGGGCGTTTCGTCTTTGATTGATATGATGCACTCGTCAGACGACGCGACATCCTCGTCCGTGCTCGGGCCATTTCACGTATCTGGTGCACCTCCTTTGGCATTTGGAGGAGACATGAAGCGCGACTTTGGTGGCCCGGTTCTGCTGGCAGAAGGGGTCATTAAGGACACGGATGGAAATCCCATTTCTGGCGCTGAATTGGATATTTGGCAAACCGCACCCAATGGGTTGTACGCAAGCCAGGACGATGAACAGGATACATTTTCGTTTCACGGTCTCATGACAGTGGGGGATGATGGGCGGTATGCTTTCACGACGGTTAAGCCTGTCGAATACACCGTTCCGTCTGATGGGCCAGTGGGGGACATATTGCGCGCTTGTGGGCGTCACCCATGGCGACCATCGCATCTGCACTTCATCGTCAAAGCGCCGGGTTACCGTACATTGGTGACCGAGATTTTCCCCGAAGATGATCCATATTTGGATCAGGACACGGTGTTTGGTGTGCGCGATGATCTGGTCATGACATACCATGAAAAAGACGCCGCAGAATTCCCAGCCGGAATGGTGTTGTCCGGTAAGGTCAATGAATCGTTTTTGGCGGTAGAATTTGATGTAATCCTCGCAAAAGACTAACTTGCGCGACACTGCCCCAAGGCAGGGTCATGGCGAGGCGGGCAATTGCAAATCATGTGTTTGAACGGTTGGGGCGGCAAGCTGCATGATGTGCTGCTGCCCTACGTTGCCGAATCCGCACCAGATATTCTGTGCCTGCAAGAAGTGGTTCATAGTCCTGCGACCGATAAAGATTGGTTGACCTATCGCGATGGCGATCACGTCCTGCCGCAAAGGGCTAACTTTTTTCGAGATGTGTGTCGCGCATTGCCTGATCATGTGGCTGTGTTTTGCCCTGCAGCTCAAGGTGTTCTTTGGGATGATCAGGTGTCGATCCCTTCGCAATTTGGGCTGGCCACCTTTGTTCACAAATCCATTCCTATCACCGAACAGGTGCAGGGGTTTGTGCACAAAGACTATTCGCCAGTGGGATACGGAGATCATCCGCGTTCGCGCAACGCACATGGTGTTCGGGTCTTTGACTATGAAAACGACCGGCCTGTCTGTGTGACCCACATGCATGGGCTTCGCGATCTGAACGGAAAGATGGACACGCCAGAGCGCGCGGTGCAGGCGCAGCGGCTTCTCGATATGTCGCGTCGCATATCGCGGGCAGGGGACCTGTGTGTCGTTTGCGGTGACTTTAATGTTGAGCCCGACAGTGAAACCCTGAAAATCCTCACGCAAGCTGGACTCACTGAATTGGTGGCGTATTGTGGTTTCCCCAGCACGCGGAATTCATTTTATAAAAAGCCGGGAAAATTTGCTGACTATATGCTCGTCAGCGACACAGACGAAGTTCAGGATTTCCGGGTAATCTATGACCCCGAAGTGTCAGACCATTGCCCATTGGTGATCAATCTTTAGCAGCGCAACTGCGACGCCAAACAAAAAAGACCGGGCGTGAACGCCCGGCCAGTCGACCAACCTAAGGGGGAGGGCCTTAGGCGTTGTGGAATTCGGGATAGGCTTCCATGCCCAGTTCCGCCATGTCGAGACCATTGACCTCGGCTTCTTCATCGACGCGCAAGCCCATGATGGCCTTGAGCACCAACCAAACAACGGCCGAAGTGACGATTGTGAAGATGCCGACAACAACGATACCGTAGATCTGAGCGCCGATAGTCGCGTCTGAGTTTGTCAGGACAACGGCGAGTGTGCCCCAGATACCTGCGAACAAGTGAACCGGGATCGCACCTACGACATCGTCAATCTTCATGCGGTCAAGCATTGGGACTGCGAATACAACGATCACACCGCCAACAGCACCGATAATGGTCGCCATGCCCAAGGAAGGTGTCAAAGGCTCGGCTGTGATCGAAACCAGACCTGCAAGTGCGCCATTCAAAACCATTGTAAGGTCAGGTTTCTTGTAGAGAACTTGCGTCAGGATCAACGCTGCAACAGCGCCACCTGCAGCCGCAGTGTTGGTGTTGGCAAAGATGCGTGCCACGTCAGAGACGTCACCGACTGTACCCATTGCCAATTGTGATCCGCCGTTAAAGCCAAACCAACCCAGCCACAGGATGAACGTTCCCAATGTTGCCAAAGCAAGGTTGGAACCCGGCATTGGGATCGTTTTGCCGTCTTTGTATTTGCCGATGCGTGGTCCAAGGATGAACGCGCCGACCAGGGCAGCCCAGCCACCAACAGAGTGCACAACAGTCGAACCGGCAAAATCCAGAAATCCTGCAGTGTCCAAGAAGCCGCCGCCCCATTTCCAGGATGCTTGCAGTGGGTAGATGATGGATGTCAGGATGATAACGAAAAACAGGAACGGCCACAGTTTAACACGTTCAGCCATTGTACCCGAAACGATCGAAGCTGTCGTCGCACAGAACATCAGCTGGAAGAAGAAATCTGAAGCAGTTGCCGCGTATGTGTAATCATCCGCGTTTTCTGCGGATACTCCGACGGCTTCCATGACACCCGGTCCCCAAACGCCGGACAGGACGCCTTCCATCATCCAAGTACCAAGTGGGTACATCAGATTATATCCGATCAAATAGTAAAAGATGGCGGCGAAGGAAAAGAGCGCGATATTCTTAGTCAGCTGCATTGCAACGTTCTTGGAACGAACAAGACCCGCTTCGAGCATTGCGAAGCCGGCTGCCATCCAAAAGACGAGGAAGCCACCGATCAAAAACAGAAGGCTGTTGTAAATAAAGACGGAGTCCGTCGAGGCATTAACCCCCGGGGTCGGCCCGTCCTGAGCGAGACCAAGGCTTGGCAAAGCAACCAGTGCCAAAGCCGGAGCAAGCGTTTTAGTGAGTTTCATTTGTCCGTTTTCCTTTGGAACAATCGCGTCAAAGCGCGTCTTCGTTGGTTTCGCCGGTGCGTACCCGCACAGCTTGTTCGATATCCAAGACAAAAATCTTCCCGTCACCGATTTTGCCCGTCTGAGCTGTCTTGGTGATGGTTTCGACGATCTGATCAGCCATGCTTGCTGCGACCGCGATTTCGATTTTCACTTTGGGTACAAAATTCACGGCATATTCAGCACCGCGATAAATTTCTGTGTGACCTGATTGCGAGCCAAAGCCCTTGATCTCGGTCACCATCATTCCGCGTACACCTGCTTCGGTCAGCGCCTCGCGCACCTCTTCAAGTTTGAACGGTTTGATCGTTGCTATGATCAATTTCACCACATGTCCCCTTTTTTCAGCAGACTCGAAGCCCACCCACATTGTGGTCCGTAAAAGAGGGTAGTGAACGCCTAAGGCAAAGGCGTTACGTTAACTTTGGCGCACAGTTCGACCTTGCTGTGGTTAAAAAATGGGCAAAAATCGCGATAGGTCTAAAAAATAAGCAACTTATATATGAACGAATGATGAAACGAAGGTGTGCGTTTCTCTGTTCGAACCACTATATAAGTAAAAAAACAGGCAGACAGCAGATGTCATGAGTGATTCACGCAAGAAAAAGCGACCTTTGGTCGCCGATCGTCGGTACACAACGAAAAAAGCGGCAAAACCCGCTCCTAAACGGAAAACGACTCGCAAAAAGGCGAAGCGACGCCCAGTCCGGAAGTCGAACATCTTTGTGCGGGCTTGGCGTTTCCTTTGGCGTTTGGTCTGGGGCGCAACATGGCGCGTCAGTGCGTTCGCATTGTTTTTCCTGGCCTTGGCCGTTGGCTATTTTTGGACAACTTTGCCCGCAGTTGATGAACTGTTGGATGGGCGTGCGCGTGGATCGGTGACGTTGCTGGATCGCGACGGGGCCGTTTTTGCATGGCGCGGCGATCAATTTGGCGGCGTTGTAACGGCTGAAAACGTTTCAAAGCATCTTAGAAACGCAGTGGTCGCAACCGAAGATAAGAGATTTTATCGGCATTTCGGTATCAGCCCTCGTGGCGTCGCAAGCGCTGTTCGGATCAATCTTCGAGAAGGGCGCGGACCGTTACAGGGGCATGGTGGGTCTACTATCACGCAACAAACGGCGAAACTGCTGTGCCTTGGCCGCGAATTTGACCCACAAGAATGGGAAGACGAAGCAGAGTATTTGTCGGATTGTCGCCGGGGCTCATTGCAGAGAAAAGCGCATGAAGCGTTGTATGCGTTGGCCATGGAGGTCAAATATTCCAAGAACGAAATCCTTTCGATCTATTTGAACCGCGCTTATTTTGGGGGCGGTGCATATGGTGCAGAAGCCGCCGCGCGGCGGTATTTTGGCAAACCAGCAGCCGAAACAAACGCAGCCGAAGGCGCGATGCTTGCGGGGCTTTTGACTGCTCCCTCTGTTCTGTCTCCTACAGCTAATCTTGAACGGTCTCAGAACCGGGCGGCAACCGTTTTGCGGTTGATGAATGATCAAGGTCACCTGAGCGACGCAGAGCGTGCGGAAGCGATGAAAAACCCGGCGAGATTAAGCCAAGCTGCGGCAGCACGCGCGGGTGGATATTATGCGGATTGGGTCATGTCGTCTGGCCCAGAATTCTTTACGCGGGACACAACAGAAGATGTTGTGATCCGAACGACATTTGACCAACGCATTCAAGCGGCAGCCGAGGAGGCCGTGCGCGAGGTGTTTGCGAATAAAGTGAGCGAGGGGTCCAAAGCGCAAACGGCAGTCGTCGTAATGAGCGCAGATGGCGCCGTGCGTGCGATGGTCGGTGGACGCGAAACCAAAGTGGCCGGCGCGTTTAACAGAGCCACTCAGGCAAAGCGTCAAACAGGTTCGGCGTTCAAACCGTTCGTTTATGCCGCTGCGTTGGACTTGGGAAGTTCGCCTTATGACATCGAGGACGACGCTCCATACTGCCTGAACGTTCCAGGTTCAGGCAAATGGTGTCCAAAGAACTATAATAAAAAGTTCGCAGGACCCGTGTCTCTTGTCAAAGCACTTGAGCAATCTTTGAACATCCCCGCGGTTAAAGTCAGCGAGGGTGTAGGCCGCGAATTGGTCCGCCAAGTGGCCAGTCAATTTGGGTTAAAAAGCGAACTTGCGGCCGGACCCGCGCTTGCTTTGGGGGCGTCAGAAAGCACATTGACAACTATGACAGCAGCTTATGCTGGGATTTTGAACGGGGGGTCATCCGTTACACCATATGGCTTGGTGGAACTGCGTTTGCGTGGTGACGACGAACCTTTGATGGACACAAGCGGCGGTATCGGTGAAAGGGTCATCAGAAACCAAGCGGCAGGTGAATTGATCTGGATGATGGAAAAAGTCGTAAGTCAAGGCACGGGTGGGCGCGCCAAATTTGGTGACCGCCAAATCGCCGGAAAAACCGGAACAACGCAAGCAGCCCGCGACGCGTGGTTCATCGGGTTCACAGCCGATTACGTTGCTGGTGTTTGGATGGGGTATGACGACAACACCCCGTTAAGGGGGGTAACAGGTGGTGGGTTGCCCGCAGACATCTGGAAAGAAACCATGATGCGTGTTCACGAAGGAATGCCCAACACGCCTTTGCCCATGATCGTACCAGCCCAACCGCAAAGGACGCCTGAAATTGTGCGCCAAGAACCGCGCCAACAACCGAGTCAGCAGCCACGTCGACAGGCGCGTCAAGAGGGTGCCATTGAAAGGGTGTTGCGTGGTATTTTTGGGGGTGGAGCAAGCCAAGGCAACGGGCCACCGCGCAAAAGCAGTAGCGATGACCGTTAACACATACCAATTTGACGAGTTTCAGCTTTGTTTTTTGAGATCCGCGATCATCTTGTCGATGCTACCGCCGTTGCGATCCAAAAGCGCACCTACCTCTGTTCGTTCGGTAAGCAACAAATTGATGCCTTCAATAAACATATTAAAGAACAGGTCTTTTCCTGTTCGGTCAGAGACATGAAACGTCACCTCAAAAGGAGATTGCCCTCGAAGAAAGGCTGTCGTTGAGACTTCGTACCAGTTTTTGACCGCTTTGACGTTTTTAATCTCAAGCCGACCGCCAATGAATTCGCGGAATCGGCGTCCATATTTGCGAGAGATATACCCTTGGAAGGCTTTCGAAAAACTCTTCTTTTGTGAGGACGACGCGCGCCGCCCATCCACACCCATTGCATAGGCAGAGATGTATGATGTGTCGCTGTATCGCGCAAAAATGCGTTCGAAATCGCGGAACATCGCGTTTTCAGATTTGCCAGACGCAATCACACCGTTGATGTCTTCAACAAGATCGGTGACGAGGCCCCGGGCACCGGATTCTGTCAACGCGAACGCTGGAACCGCAGGAAGCGTAAGCCCTGCGCAAATGGATGTAGTCAAAAAGTTGCGGCGAAACATCATTTAGAAACCCTCCGTATCAAGCGCAAACGGGTCGATCTCGGATGCTGCATCTTCCTGCCCCAGCTCAAAACGCCGGTTCTGCAAGTAGATCAACCGAGCTTGCGCGTAGCTATCTGCACTTTCATATAGTATGCCATCGATCGTATCTGCAAAACGCCCTCGATCACCAATGCGCGATGCGCCGCCGGCCAACGGGCTATAATACTGCTCTGGACTGTCCAAAATATAGCTCAATGGATTCGTGAACAAGTCGACAACCATCCCGGCGGTATCCCGCTGAGTTGACGGGCCAGCAATCGGTAATTCCAAATAGGTTCCTTCGCCGACACCCCAGACGTGCAGGGTTTCGCCGAAATCAGTGTCGACTTCGGAAACACCAAATTCTGACGCTGCATCAAACAACCCGCCAAGCCCAAGGACAGTATTGATCACAAATCGGCTTGTCGAAATGCCGACGTTCTTCAATCTTCCCTGAAGCAAATTGTTGACCACATTGGATGGTTCACCCAAGTTCGAGGCGAAATTGCTCACGCTGTCTTCGACTTCGTCAGGCAAAACGCTCGTATAACCTTGTCCAGCGGGTCTCACGATTGCGCGATCTAACTTGCGATTAAAGGCGTGGACGCCGCGATTTTGCCGTTCGTAAGGGTCATGGATTCCGGTTGCAGCAGATGAAACGTCGCGTTGTGGTGAACATGCACCCAACAATATCAGCGCAATGACGCCGACAGTCATCCGATTTGCGTGTTTCAAAAGAGGCAATGGTAATCTCCGACGAATATGGTATTGGGCTAATTAATCTTTACCGTTACTTTGCCCAGATGCGACAGTACGGAATTCACGTCCTGTGGCATGAACGCGACACGGCGTTGAACACTAGATCAATTCTTGGTCAATAGCGGACCCGAGACGGACTTTAAAGGTACTAATGCAAGACAAAATCATGAAACAGGGCCGGGCCGAACTACGAGCTGCGCGTGCCGAAAGTCGGAGCCTATATTGGGTCGTCGGACTATTTAGTATGTTTGCGAACATGTTGATGCTGACCGGACCGCTTTACATGCTTCAGGTTTACGATCGGGTTCTAGGCTCTCGATCCGAGGAAACGTTGATTGCTTTATCGCTCTTGGTTGTCTTTCTCTACGGAGTGATGGGGCTGCTGGATTATACGCGTGGCCGCATAATGGCGCGTGTCGGCGCGCGGTTTCAGGCGAAATTGGACCGGCGTGTGTTTGACGCCGTCATTCGCAAGTCTGCTGTTGCGCCTGATCTGCAAACACAATCTGGCCTTGCCGACCTTGAAGCTGTCCAACGGTTGATGACGTCGCCTGTCTTGATGGCGTTTTTCGATTTGCCGTGGACGCCGATCTTCTTTGCTGGGATTTTTCTGTTCCATCCTTTGCTGGGCTGGACTGCTTTGGCGGGTGGCTTGGTGTTGGTGCTGATCACAGTACTGAACCAATGGCTGTCGCGCCGTCCACAATCGGATGCTGGAATGGCCAGTCAACGTGCGGGTGCGATGGCTGATCAAATCCGGATCGAAGCAGAGATGGTTCAGGCCATGGGAATGCGTGACAACGCGTTTTCACGTTGGCAAGAAACCCGCATGGAAGCGCTTCAGGGTCAAATTCGTGCAACGGATGTTGGCGGTGGGTTCACTTCCATGACCAAAACGCTGCGTTTGTTCTTGCAAAGCGCGATGTTGGGTCTTGGTGCTTATCTCGTTTTGCAAAATGAGATGACGCCTGGTGCAATGATTGCCGGTTCTATCCTTTTGGGACGCGCGCTCGCGCCTGTCGAAATGATGTTGAACCAATGGCCAGCGGTTCAGCGTGCAATGAAAGGTTGGGACGTCCTGGCAGAGCTGCTTGGGACGGTTTCCCCAGAAGCGCCAAAAACAGCGTTGCCCAAACCAAAAGCACGACTGATCGCAAAAGCGCTTACAGTTATTCCGCCCGGTGAAAAACAAGCGTCTTTGCGTAATCTGAATTTTGAACTCAGGCCTGGACAGGCACTGGGGATCATCGGACCCTCGGGCGCGGGCAAGTCGACTTTGGCGCGTGCTTTGACAGGCGTGTGGCGACCGGCTGGTGGGTCCATTCGGTTGGATTCAGCAGCGCTGGATCAATACGAACCTCATATCTTGGGCCAGCATGTCGGTTATTTGCCGCAGCGTGTGCAGTTGTTTGATGGTACGATTGCAGAGAACATCGCGCGATTGACTCCACAACCGGATGACGCCGCAGTTGTTGCTGCTGCGAAAAAAGCCGACGCGCATGAAATGATTTTGGAGCTGCCGCAAGGGTACGATACCCGTGTTCAATCGGGGCTTCACAGATTGTCAGGTGGTCAAATCCAACGCATTGGCCTTGCACGCGCCTTGTACAACGATCCCGTATTGGTCGTTTTGGATGAACCGAACTCAAATCTCGACAATGAAGGGACGTTGGCGCTGAACACATCGATCCGCGCCATGAAGGAAATGGGGCATTCGATCATGATCATGGCCCACCGACCCGCGGCGATACAAGAATGTGATACCTTGTTGATGCTTGAAAATGGTATGAGAGCGGCCTTTGGTCCGAAAGAAGAAGTTCTCAAAGCGATGGTTAAAAATCACCAGCAAATCAAGCAGTCGCCAGCTGCTGCCGGAGGAGTGACATGAGTCAAAACAACTGGAGCGCAAAAGCGCCAGTCACAATTGGGATGATTGGCCTAGTCGTATTTTTTGGCGGGTTTGTCGCGTGGGCTGTCATCACGCAAATCTCCGGTGCGATCATCGCGTCTGGCCGTATCGAAGTCGATCAAAACCGACAGATCGTGCAGCACCCAACAGGTGGTGTGGTTTCCGACATTCGTGTCCAAGAAGGTGATGTCGTCATAGCCGGCGATGTCTTGATCGAATTGGACAAAACGCAATTGGTGTCTCAATTGGCGATTGTCGAAGGTCAGTTGTATGAATTGATGGCGCGTCGCGGTCGTTTGGAAGCCGAGCGCGATGGAAAGGACGAGCTTGAATTCGAAGATGAGCTGCTTACTGGGGCTCAACAAAATCCCGACATTGAAGAATTGGTCACTGGTCAAAGCAATTTGTTCTTTGCGCGTCGCGAAACCAGTGCACGTGAAAAGGAACAAATGGGGCAGCGGCGTATCCAGATCACCAATCAGATCGAAGGCATCGACGCCCAAGATGTCTCTTTGCAGGAACAGCTGTCCCTGATCCAACAAGAGCTGACCAGCCAACAATCATTGCTGGACCGTGGTCTTGCCCCAGCGGGCACTGTTTTGGCGCTACAACGTCAATCTGCTTCTCTAGGGGGTCAGTTGGGCGAACTCGCGGCGTCAAAAGCGCAAGCACAAGAACGTATTACTGAGCTTGAAATTCAAGAATTGTCCATGACTACTCAGCGCCGTGAAGAAGCAATCACAACCTTGCGGGATTTGCGGTATCGCGAGCTGGAGTTTGTAGAACAGCGGTCTTCGTTGATTGCAGATATCGAACGTCAGTTGATCCGCGCACCTGTATCAGGGATCGTTTATGGCCTGCGGGTGCAGACAATGCGATCTGTTATTCGCGGGGCCGATCCGGTTTTGTATCTTGTTCCGCAAGACCGTCCATTGGTAATTGCCGCACGTGTTGACCCCATTCACATCGACCAGATCGTGACAGGGCAGGCCGTGAACCTTCGCTTTTCGGCGTTGGATCAACGCACGACCCCCGAACTTGAAGGCAAGGTCACATTGGTGTCGGCGGATGCGTTTGAAGATGAACAAGTGGGAATCAGTTACTATCGCGCCGAGATTATTTTGAATCCTGGCGAAGTAGAAAAGCTGACCAACGGTCAAATCCTAATTCCCGGAATGCCAGTTGAGGCGTTCATCCGAACAGCTGATCGGTCGCCTCTGGGATATCTGATCAAACCTTTGGCTGATTACTTTAATCGCGCCTTCCGTGAAAGCTGATCAAAAAGTGCTGGGCGGCCTCTGGTCGCCTGCAAACTTTCGGTCTAGCGTGCGGGAAATCGTTTTGAAAAGGAATAGCCCATGAGCATCGAAGCCCGTCTGTCAGAGCTTGGTGTCACGCTCCCTGATGCGCCTGCACCTGCTGCGAACTATGTGCCTTTTGTTCAATCCGGCGACATTGTTTATGTGTCTGGCCAAGTGAGCATGGACGCAGATGGCTTTATCAAAGGCAAGCTCGGGGACAATATGGAAACCGACGCAGGCGCTGAAGCTGCGCGCACCTGTGCAATTGGACTTTTGGCACAATTGAAGGCGGCCTGTGGTGGCGATATCGAGCGCCTTGTTCGCGTTGTGAAGCTGACCGGATTTGTCAATTCGACAGCAGATTTCGGCGATCAGCCAAAGGTCATCAACGGAGCATCAGATTTCCTTGTTGATGCGCTTGGGGATCGGGGCCGTCATGCGCGGTCGGCTGTGTCTGCGGCATCGTTACCCTTTGGTGTCGCCGTAGAGATCGAAGGCATTTTCCAGATCAAATGAAGCAGAACCTACCCAAATCGTTCCTAAACGCACCATTGGCACATCGCGCCTTGCACGATGTTACGGATGGTCGGCCTGAAAACAGCCGCGCTGCTATTCAAGCTGCCATTGATCATTGGTACGGCATCGAAATTGATGTGCAACTAAGCTCGGACAACAAGGCGATGGTCTTTCACGACTTTTCGCTGGAACGATTGGCCGAAGCGACTGGACCAGTCAGACAACGAAGCGCGGCCGATTTAAACGCGGTACAATTGATTGGGGGGTCCGAAGGTATTCCTGCTTTGCCCGAAGTTTTGGAAATCGTTGGTGGACGTGTACCGCTGTTGATCGAAATAAAAGATCAAGACGGGGCCATGGGCCCGTCTGTTGGGCCTTTGGAAGACGCTGTAGCTGCTGCGCTGAATGGATATGTCGGACCGGTTGGGGTGATGTCCTTCAATCCACATTCGATTGCACATTTTGCGAAACACGCGCCGCAATGGCCGCGTGGATTGACCACCAGTGCCTTTGATCCAACAAGTTGGCCATTGCCGGAGGACACATGCACCCATCTTCGGATGATCTCTGATTATGACCGGGTCGGTGCTACATTTATCAGTCACGAGGCCGCTGATTTGGACAGTGACCGTGTTCGTGACTTGAAGGCCGAAG
>JBDWGM010000107.1:0-12910 GCA_039975755.1 Paracoccaceae bacterium
AGCCTAGGCGTTCTTTGGGCCTCTGTCTTGCCGCGCACAGGGCGTGATAGCGAAACGGCAGGGGCACCGGTCTCAGCGGTCAGTTTCAAGATTGTTGTACGTGCAGCCCCAATTGGCCATGTTCAACGTCCCGTCGCAGAACAGAGGTTCAGGGATGGGTCGCGCCTGTTCCAGATCAGAGCCGTCACTGAGTTCGACGTTGAAGGGCGATACCTGACCTGTTTCGCTGATGAAGAGGTGGCGCCATGAGTTATGCCGTTTCTGCCGCGCTTCAGAGCGCCATCTTTGGTGCGCTGTCCGCTGATCCGACGTTAAGCGATTTGGTGGGGGGCGCGATCTATGATGCGCTGCCAAGTGGCGCATTGCCCCCCCTTTACGTGAGCATTGGTCAAGAGGTCGTGCGCCCACGCAATGATGCAACCGGGATTGGGGCCGAACATCAGATGACCATCAAGGTCGTCACTGAAGTGGCTGGGTTTGTTGCTGCCAAGGAAGTCGGTGGTGCAATCTGTGACGTCTTACACGAAATGCCCTTGGCATTGTCGCGTGGGCGTTTGGTGTCGATGAAATTTGTGCGTGCGCAGGCCAGCAAAATCGAAAAAGGCGCTGGGCGACAAATAGATCTGATTTTTCGAGCTCGGGTCGAAGACAACTGAGACGCGCCTGCAACGTAACGCGGCGTGGATGATTAATTTCCAACATAACTATGGAGACGGATGATGGGTGCTCAAAACGGCAAGGACCTTTTGATCAAGGTCGATATGACTTCGGACGGGCAATTCGAGACAATCGCAGGATTGCGCGCAACGCGGGTGAGTTTCAACGCGGAAACTGTGGATGTGACCAGCCTGGAAAGCCAAGGAGGGTGGCGCGAATTGTTGTCCGGGGCAGGTGTGCGTTCGGCAAGCATTTCGGGGTCAGGCGTGTTCAAAGACGAAGGCACAGATGAGCGCGCGCGGCAGTTGTTTTTCGACGGTGAGACGCCAGATTTCCAGGTGATTATTCCTGATTTCGGAGTGATTGAGGGGCCATTTCAAGTCACCTCGATTGAATACAGTGGCAGCCATAATGGCGAAGCGACTTATGAGCTGACCTTGGCCAGTGCTGGCGCATTGACCTTCACAGCGCTGTAAGCCGTATGGAAAATCCATGGCGGGGAGACGTGGCGCTGACCATCAATGGTGAGCGCTGCGTCTTGCGATTGACCTTGGGGGCCTTGGCAGCCCTTGAGGCCGAGCTTGAGGCGGAGAGCCTTGTTTCAGTGGTGGAGCGATTTGAGGGCGGTCAATTTTCCGCTCGAGATGTCATGGCATTGTTGCGTGCGGGGCTGTTGGGCGGTGGTCACGATGCCATCGATCTGGCGCAGGCCGAGATTGAGGGCGGCCCTGTAAAGGGCGCACGGGCGGCCGCCGAGTTGTTGGCCCGTGCCTTTACGATGCCGGGGTCATGAACGGATTGGATTGGCCTGCGCTTATGCGGGCCGGGCTGCAGGGGTTGCGTCTGGATCCGGCGACATTCTGGGCGCTGACACCTGCCGAATTGCGTTTGATGCTTGGGGAACAAGCAGACCAACGCCCGATGCTGAAAGCGGGTCTGGACGCATTGATGGATGCGTGGCCGGACGGGAAGAAAGGGGAGCTTGATGAACGATTATGAAACCCAAATCGAAAGCCTAGAGCTGAGTGCGGACGGGCTTGCACAGAGCGCGGGGCAAGCGTCGGTTATGGTCTCGGAATTTGACAGCAGTTTGCGAGCCATGCGTGAATCCGCAGCTGCCACCAGCCGGGACGTTGCGGTGTTGGAAAAGGGGCTTAGCCGCGGATTGCGACGGGCCTTTGATGATTTGGTCTTTGATGGGGCCAGCTTGACCGACGCGCTGGATACATTGGCCCAGTCGATGATCAACACCACGTATAATGCGGCGATTAAACCTGTCACCGAACATTTTGGTGGCTTGTTGGCGCAAGGTGTTGGTGGATTGGTGCAAGGCATTTTGCCGTTTGCGGATGGGGCGCCGTTTAGCCAAGGGCGCGTTATGCCTTTTGCGTCTGGTGGGGTCGTCAGCCAGGCAACGCCATTTGGGATGCGCGGTGGTATGGGGGTCATGGGCGAAGCCGGTCCTGAGGCCATCATGCCCTTGGCACGTGGACCAGATGGCAAGCTGGGGGTGCGTGGGGGTGGTGGCAGTGGATCAACGGTGGTGATGAACATTTCCACCCCCGATGCCACCAGTTTCCAACGCAGTCAGTCACAGATCGCAGCACAGATGAATCGCGCGCTTGGGCGTGGCAGCCGAAATCGTTAAGCACAGGGAGCACAGCGGATGGATTTTCATGAAGTACGGTTTCCCGCCAATCTGAGTTTCGGGTCTGTTGGCGGGCCTGAACGACGGACGGATGTCGTTACGTTGGCCAACGGATTCGAGGAACGCAACACTCCTTGGGCACATTCGCGGCGGCGTTACGATGCCGGCATGGGTATGCGATCGCTTGATGATGTGGAAACGTTGATTGCGTTCTTTGAGGCGCGTCAGGGCCAGATGTTTGGGTTTCGTTGGAAGGATTGGTCTGACTTTAAGTCCAGTCGCGCCAGTAGCGAGCCCACATTTGGCGATCAAGTGATCGCGATTGGCGATGGAACGACCCAGAGCTTTCCTTTGGTGAAAATCTATCGTTCCGGCAGTTTCACCTATGAGCGTCCAATCAGAAAACCTGTTGCAGGTACGGTGCGCATTGGGTTGTCACAAGATGAGATGCAAGAAGGTGTGGATTACGAGGTCGATACCAGTCGAGGCATGATCACGTTTTCCCACCCCCCTGATCCGGATATCGAAATCAGCGCGGGTTATGAATTTGATGTGCCTGTGCGGTTTGACACGGGCAGTATCCAAACAAGTGTCGCCAGTTTCAAAGCAGGAGACGTTCCAAGCGTCCCAATCGTGGAGGTGCGTGTCTGATGTCAGGAATGTCACAAGCCTTTAGGGCCCATATTGAGACCGGCATAACCACCCTATGTCGGGCATGGGCCATCACCCGCAGCGATGGGCAGTTTTTCGGATTTACCGACCACGATCAGGCTTTAGCGTTTGATGGGATGGAGTTCAAAGCGGATTCTGGGCTGTCGGCCTTGGCATTGTCCCAAACGACGGGCCTGAGCGTTGACAACACCGAAGCGATTGGCGCGCTTTCACATGCATCTGTGCGTGAGGACGACATTGTGGCGGGGCGTTTTGATGGCGCTGAGGTGCAAGCGTGGTTGGTGAATTGGACAAACGCAGATGAGCGTTGGTTGCAGTTTCGCGGCACGATAGGATCCATTCAACGCTCTGGCGGTGCGTTCAATGCCGAATTGCGTGGATTGTCCGAAGCTCTGAATAAACCCCAAGGCAGAGTGTTTCAAAAACCATGCTCTGCGGTTTTGGGGGATGGGGCGTGCAAGTTTGATATGTCGGCTGCTGGTTTTTCGACAGAATTAGCCGTGCAGGTTGTTGAGGATGGGCGTGCTTTTTTGTGGGACGACATCCCTGGGTTTTCAGAAGGATGGTTCCAACGTGGCCGTTTGGATGTCGTTGACGGGCCGGGCGAGGGGTTGTGGGGCATCATCAAGCAGGATCGCACAACGGACCAAGGGCGCGAGGTCGAATTGTGGACGCCATTGCGCAGCCCAATAGAGGCCGGGAATACCATTCGATTGACGGCCGGGTGTGACAAACGGTTTGAGACATGTCGTTTGAAATTCAACAACCTCACGAATTTTCAAGGATTTCCAGATATTCCGGGCGATGATTGGCTTGTCGCGGTTCCCAAGAAAGCTGGCATCAACAGTGGGGGGAGCAGACGATGACGGCGAATGTCATAATTTTAGCTGCCCGCGCATGGCTGGGAACACCATATGTACATCAGATGTCTCGAAAGGGCGCGGGGTGCGACTGTCTTGGTTTGGTGCGTGGGGTCTGGCGAGAGGTGATAGGGGGCGAACCGGAAGAAGTTCCCGCCTATTCGCCAGACTGGTCTGAGCCGCAAAGCGACGAAAGCCTGTGGAAGGCTGCATCGCGTCACATGATCAAACGGGATGTCGAACCGCATGTTCCGGGTGATGTCATTTTGTTTCGGATGCGCGACGGCAGTGTCGCAAAACATCTTGGCTTTGCTGCGGTGACGCAGACGGGCCCATCGTTCATTCACGCCTACAGCGGGCACGGGGTAGTCGAAAGCGCACTGAGTGCGCCTTGGGCGCGCCGGATCGTTGCACGGTTTTCTTTCCCAAAGGAACACTTCTGATGGCTACAGTCCTACTTTCGGCCGCAGGCGCGGCAATTGGCGGATCGATTGGTGGAACCGTTGCAGGGTTAAGCTCTGCTGTTGTTGGGCGCGCGATTGGTGCGACTTTGGGGCGGGTGATCGATCAAAAACTCTTGGGCCAAGGCTCGGAAACGGTCGAGTACGGAAAAGTCGACCGCTTTCGGCTGAGCAACGCGGGAGAAGGCGAGTCGATTTCGCAGGTCTTTGGGCGCATGCGCATTGGTGGTCAGGTGATTTGGGCGTCTGATTTTCTGGAAACGGTGAGTGTTTCAGGAGGCGGCAGCGGAAAAGGTGCCCCAAGCCCGCAACCTGAGACGCGTCAATATACTTACAGCGTCAACCTTGCCGTCGCATTATGCGCTGGTGAGATTTTGAGAGTTGGACGCATATGGGCCGACGGAGAAGAAGTGTCGGCCAGCACCGTAAATATGCGCGTTTATAAGGGGGATGCTGACCAACTGCCCGATCCGACAATGGAAGCGATCGAAGGGTTTGGTGTGGTGCCTGCGTATCGCGGTACGGCCTACGTGGTATTTGAAAACCTGCAACTTGAACAATTTGGAAATCGCGTTCCGCAATTTTCGTTTGAAGTTGTGCGTGCCGAACAGCCAGAGGAACTGGGGGCTGATGATGAATTGGCACGGGGGCTGTGCGCTGTTGCGATGATGCCGGGAACAGGTGAATATGCGTTGGCAACGGCGGCTGTCACCTATGGAAAAGACGGCCCGTATCGACGCAGCGCGAATGTAAATACGCCCTCGGGCAAATCGGATTTTCTGACATCGCTGGATGCGTTGAATGACGAGGTTCCCGGATGCGAGGCGACGTCGTTGATTGTCAGTTGGTTCGGAGGGGACCTACGGTGCGAAAACTGCCGCCTGGAACCAAAGGTCGAGCGTAAGGATGTAGACGGGATCAAAATGCCTTGGCAGGTTTCCGGCGTGTCACGTGCGGCGGCCAAGCAGATTGCCACGATTGATGATCGACCCATTTACGGTGGCACGCCCGCCGACGCATCGGTTGTTCAATCCATTCAAGCGTTAAAGGATGCGGGTAAAGCGGTGATGTTTTATCCGTTCATTTTGATGGATCAGCTTAACGGAAACACGTTGCCTGATCCGTACAGCGATGACATTGGGCAAGCGCATTTGCCTTGGCGCGGCCGGATCACACTGTCGAAAGCGCCGGGTCAGGGTGGGACACCGGATCAAACCGCATTGGCGGATATTGAAGTTGATGCGTTTTTTGGCACGGTCACGGCGTCTGATTTTACCGTATCAAATGGTTCGGTTACGTATTCTGGTCCAAATGAATGGACCTTGTCGCGCTTTGTGCTTCACTACGCAGCACTTTGCGCGGCGGCGGGTGGGGTCGAAGCGTTTTGCATTGGATCAGAACTGCGTGGGTTGACCCAGATACGGGGTGCAGGCGGCGCATTTCCTGCAGTCGCGCGCTTTCAGCAGCTGGCAGCGCAAGCGCGCCTACTGTTGGGGAGCGAAACGAAAATCAGTTATGCCGCTGATTGGAGCGAGTATTTTGGGTATCAGCCTCAAGACGGGTCGGGGGATCGCTATTTTCATCTTGATCCGCTTTGGGCCGATGCGAATATCGATTTCATTGGCATCGACAATTACATGCCCTTGTCAGATTGGCGCGAAGGCGAGACCCATTTGGATGCGGATTGGGAGAGCATTTATAAGCTCGAATATCTGCAATCCAATATCCTTGGTGGTGAAGGGTATGATTGGTTCTATCATTCGGCACAGGCGGCTGATGCGCAGATCCGATCCCCGATTTTGGATCAGGAACACAATGAACCTTGGGTTTGGCGGTACAAAGATATTCGCGGCTGGTGGGAAAACGCGCATCACGAACGCATTTCAGGCATCCGGAGCGAAGAGGCTACGGCATGGGTGCCGGGGTCAAAACCGATCTGGTTTACCGAATACGGATGTGCAGCGGTCGATAACGGCACGAATGAACCCAACAAATTTCTGGACCCCAAATCGTCCGAGAGTTTCCTTCCGAAATATTCGAATGGGAGACGAGATGACCTGATCCAAAAGCAATATTACCGTGCCATGCACGCGTTTTGGAAAGAGCAAAGCAACAATCCGACATCCGAGCAATACGGTGGAGCAATGGTCAATATGGACCGTGCGTTTGCATGGGCGTGGGATGCGCGCCCATACCCGTTTTTCCCGAATGCGCTCGATACTTGGTCGGACGGTGAAAACTATCCGCGGGGTCATTGGCTTAATGGGCGCGTATCCTCGCGCACTTTGGCGTCTGTCGTTTCTGAGATTTGCGAAAATTCTGGATTGACCGCTTACGACACATCCGAGCTTGTTGGATATGTGCGGGGATATGCGATTAACACCGTTTCTGATGCACGCAGTGCGTTGCAACCGTTGATGTTGCGTTACGGTTTTGACGCGATCGAACGCGATGGCTTTCTTGTTTTCAAAACCCGAAATGGCAAACAACCTCAGACCATCCTTGTCGAAGGCATGGCGGACAATTCGGAATTAAATGGAACGCATGAACAGGGTCGAGAAGCTGAGGCGGAATTGGCCGGGCGTATTCGGTTGCGATTTGTGGAATCTGACGGAGATTTTGAGACCGGCGCAGAAGAAGCGATTTTGCCCGATGAAGAAACACACGCAGTGTCCGCCACGGATTTATCCTTGTCCATGACGCGGGGCGAAGCGCGTCAAGTCTCGGAGCGTTGGTTGGTTGAATCTCGTACAGCGCGGGAAACAGTGCGGTTTGCATTGCCTCCGTCGCAGTTGTGCATTGGGGCAGGCGATGTCGTTAGCATTGAGGATGATCAATCGAAAGATGCAAACTTGTTTCGCGTAGATCGTTTGGAACATGGCGACATGCAGATTATCGACGCTGTACGCATAGATCCCGAAGTGTATCAACCTTCTGACTTGTCAGACGAATTAGCCCGCGTACGTGGCTTTGTTGCGCCGGTTCAGCTGACGTCACTGTTCTTGGATTTGCCTCTTTTGAGCGGGGACGAAGTTCCGCATGCTCCTCATGTCGCGGTGACTTCGGCTCAATGGCCTGGCAGTGCGGCGCTATATCAATCTGATAATGGCACCAATTACGCTTTGAATTCGGTGATAGCGGCCCGGTCGGTTATTGGTGTGACGCAGAACGCCTTAAACCCCAGTGCGCCCGGGTTGATGGATCGTGGTCCATCCTTAGAGGTGGAATTGGTGTCAGGTGCGCTGTCATCCATTCCTGACGAGTCTTTGCTGAGCGGTGGGAACCTTGCCATTGTGGGGGATGGAACACCGGGAAACTGGGAAGTGATCCAGTTCAGAGATGCAGAGCTGATCGCTCCAAACCGATATTTGTTGAGCAATCGTTTGCGGGGACAATTAGGAACGGACGCTTTGGGTGCAGACGCATGGCCAAGTGGATCTTGGTTCGTGTTATTAAATGGATTGCCTCAACAAATCGATTTGCCGAGCAGCTTCAGACGGATTGCGCAAACCTACCGCATTGGACCGGCGCAACTCACTTATGATGATCCTTCTTTTACCGAAGAAACCCATGCATTTGACGGAAATGGCTTACGTCCATATTCGCCGGTGCATTTGAAAGCATGGCCAATTGCCGGGGGCTATCAGGCAAGTTGGATTAGACGCAGTCGCTTTGACGGGGACAGTTGGGACCTGATGGAGATACCGCTTGGAGAAGAGACAGAAATGTATCAAGTCCAAGTCCATAAATCTGGAGCGGTCGTGCGGGAGGAAATTGTCGACAGCCCGACGTGGACATATGATGCGTCTGCATTGGCAGAAGACGGCATGTCCGCGCCATTCGATATTATTGTTGCTCAGGTGTCCGCCAGATTTGGACCGGGATTGTCAAATCGGATGCAAGTTCAGGTTTGATGTTGAGGCATAGGCTAACCAGATGCACAGCTGACACATTTGGTTGCGGCAAGATCTAATTCCAGTCGCTTGACTGGAATGTCTTCGCCGCAATCATCGCAATATCCGAATTCATCGTCTTCTATTCTTTGCAAAGCATCTTTCAAACGACTTAGTTCTATTGTTCTGCGGCCCTGTTGAGCATTTGACATTGCTTGGTTCAGCAGGGCGTCTTGGCGGCTGAGACGACCAATTGCTTGTTGATCCAATGCGACGGTGTCAGTCCCTGACTGACCACGGTCCAAATCTTCGACCAGTTCATCCAAACGATCCTTGATGCGCGCACGAAAACGTGTTCGTTCTGATTCATTCATTTTTGTAATCTGTCTCATCAAGGGTTTGCGTTTGTGAAATAGTGCCTAAATGAGGTACCCAAGCGCAAGAAAAGGATACGTATCATGGCAGAACTGCGCGCTAAAATCGCTACAATTGATCCAGTGTGGGAACAAATCACTGCTGAAGCTCGAAAGGCTGTGTCAGATGAGCCGCTGATTGGCGGCTTTGTTCACGCGTGTATTCTTCATCACAAGACCATTGAACGCGCCTTAAGCTATCGCATTGCGGCCAAGCTGGCGTCTAACGAAATGTCGATGGTGGTCGTACGTGAGATTGTTGAAGAAGCGTATCGCGCTGATAGCGAGCTGACAGAAGCCGCACGCGCCGATTTGGTCGCCGTTTACGAACGCGATCCTGCATGTCACCGGCTGTTGCAGCCGATCCTTTATTTCAAAGGGTATCAGGCGATGCAGGCCTATCGTGTCGCCCATCACCTTTGGACCAACGGGCATCGTGATTTGGCGTATTTCTTTCAAATGCGAGCCAGTGAAATTTTCGGAATCGACATCCATCCGGGTGCCCGTCTTGGCAAAGGTATCATGATTGACCACGCGCATTCCATTGTCATCGGAGAAACTGCGATTGTCGGGGATAACGTCTCTATGCTGCATTCGGTTACCTTGGGTGGGACTGGCAAAGAGGACGAACAAAGACATCCTAACATCGGGGATGGTGTTCTGATTGGCGCAGGCGCGAAGGTCTTGGGAAATATTCATGTCGGCAATTGTTCCCGTATTGCAGCGGGGTCCGTTGTTCTTGAAGACGTTCCAACCTGCAAAACGGTTGCGGGTATTCCTGCACGGATCGTAGGTGAAGCCGGTTGTGACCAACCGTCAGTGTCCATGAATCACATGTTGGGCAAAGACACGTAACAGCAGGAATGCTCTGGTTTGCTTTGAACGTTTCGCGTTAAAGTAAAGTTAGAGGACAAATTCGTCTGACAGGGGGATAAGATGTCTATTCGGCAAACAGCAGGGCGTGGGACACGTTACGGCAGTATTTTGGATACGGTTGGAAACACGCCAACTATTCGCATCAATCGCATCGCGCCAAAGAATGTAACGGTTTACGTGAAATTCGAAGCATTCAACCCGGCCGGTTCCGTCAAGGATCGGTTGGCTTTGAACATTATCGAAGCTGCGGAAAGAGACGGGCGGTTAAAGCCCGGACAGACCGTAGTCGAAGCGACATCCGGCAATACTGGTATTGGTCTTGCGATGGTATGTGCTGCAAAAGGATACCCGTTGGTTGTCACGATGGCCGAAAGTTTTTCGGTCGAGCGAAGACGGTTGATGCGGTATCTGGGGGCGAAGGTTGTTCTGACACCAAAGGCCGCCAAAGGTTTTGGAATGTACTCCAAAGCGAAAGAGTTGGCCGAGGCAAATGGGTGGTTCCTCGCATCTCAATTCGAGACTGACGACAATGCTGACATCCATGAAAATACGACCGGACGCGAGATCATCGGAGATTTCGCAGGCGAGCGTTTGGATTACTTTGTCACGGGGTACGGCACTGGCGGAACAGTCTCAGGAGTAGGGCGGGTTCTGCGTGCAGAGCGGCCCGATACCAAGATTATTTTGACCGAACCGGACAACGCGGCTTTGGTTGCATCGGGATATATCAACACCCGTAACGATGCCAATCAGCCAACCGAGGGCCATCCCCATTTCCAACCGCATCCAATTCAAGGATGGACACCGGATTTCATCCCTCATGTTTTGCAAGAAGCGTTGGACAAAAAGTTCTATGACGAACTGCTGCCTGTGAAAGGCGCGGACGGCATTACATGGTCGCGCCGCTTGGCTGCAGAAGAAGGGATCTTTACCGGGATTTCCGGTGGCTCGACCTTCGCAGTTTCTATGGAGCTGGCTGAAAAAGCACCGGAAGGATCTGTGATCCTGTGCATGCTGCCCGACACTGGCGAACGCTATTTGTCGACGCCGTTGTTCGAAGGGATTGCCGAAGACATGTCCGAAGACGAGCAGGCTTTGTCAGCGTCTACATCCGGATATCAGCTTTAATACGCTAGCGTAATGCATTGAAAGCGAGGGCTAAATTGCCCTCGCTTTTTTGTTTTAGGCAAGCATTGCCATTGGGTTTTCAAGATTGTCCACAATCGCCTTAAGCAATTCTGCACCCAATGCGCCGTCAATGACGCGGTGATCAACGGACAATGTCACCGACATAACGGTCGCAATACCCAATTCACCATCTTTGCCGACGATCGGTTTTTTCACACCTGCACCAACGGCAAGAATTGCACCATGGGGCGGATTGATAACCGCATCAAAGTTGTCGATCCCGAACATGCCTAGGTTTGAGATCGCGAAGCTGCCACCTTGATATTCATGTGGCGCAAGTTTTCGATCACGGGCCCGCCCGGCAAGGTCTTTCATCTCGGCGGACAATGCCGAGAGTGATTTGTGATGCGCGTCGCGCAGAACTGGCGTGAACAACCCACCCTCGATGGCGACAGCAACAGCCACGTCCGACGGTGTCAGTTTGAACATCCGATCACCCGCCCAAACGGCGTTTGCGTCTGGAACCTGTTGCAACGCGTTTGCGCAGGCTTTGATGATAAAGTCATTGACCGACAGTTTGATCCCACGATCCGCCAATTGCCCATTCAGTTGCGCACGGAACGCCATCAATGCATCAAGCTTGATATCGCGGCGCAAATAGAAGTGCGGGATGGATTGTTTGGCTTCTGTCAAACGTGCAGCAATAGTTTTGCGCATCCCATCCAAAGGAATCTCTTCGTATTCGCGATCCTGATACATCTTCGCGACGGCATCCGCAGTCGGTCCAGCAGGCGCAGCGGCCGCTGCAGAAGATGGGGCCGGGGCGGCAGCAGCTGGTTTGGCTTCGGCGGCTTCGACGTCGGCCTTCACAATCCGTCCACGTGGGCCCGAACCTTTTAGCTGGCTAAGATCGACGCCCTTTTGCGCAGCGATCCGTCGCGCCAATGGCGATGCGAACAGGCGTGTTCCATCCGCAGCCTTTGGTGCAGCGGGTGCCGGCGCTGTGGCTACTGCCGCAGGCGCGGGCGCATCAGCTGGCTTTGCTACCGCGGCCTCGGGGGCTTTGGCAGGC
This sequence comes from Paracoccaceae bacterium, assembly GCA_039975755.1. Taxonomy (GTDB): domain Bacteria; phylum Pseudomonadota; class Alphaproteobacteria; order Rhodobacterales; family Rhodobacteraceae; genus JABSSA01. The sequence continues at coordinate 11,681 of JBDWGM010000107.1, forward strand.
GCCGTACCAATGTCATCAGCGCTTTCGCCTTCTTCAAGCAGAATGGCGATTGGGGTATTCACCTTGACCGCTTCTGTTCCATCGGCGACCAGAATTTTACCGATGGTGCCTTCATCCACGGCTTCGAATTCCATGGTGGCTTTGTCGGTCTCGATTTCAGCAAGCAAATCACCCGAGGCAACAGTGTCACCCTCTTTGACGAGCCACTTGGCCAGAGTGCCTTCTTCCATTGTCGGAGAAAGCGCAGGCATGAGAAGTTCAATAGGCATGTCCAGCTCTCCTTATTTGTAGGTGACCTGTTTCACGGCGGCGATGACTTCGTCCGTCGTGATCAGTGCGTGGCGTTCAAGATTGGCGGCGTAAGGCATCGGAACATCCTTGCCAGTACAGTTGATCACTGGCGCGTCAAGATAATCAAATGCTTCCTGCATGATGACGGAACTGACGTAGTTTCCGACGGACCCTTGTGGGAAGCCTTCTTCGACAGTCACACAGCGGTTCGTTTTCATGACAGAATTCAAAACCGTGCCTGTATCCATCGGACGCAATGTGCGCAAATCGATGACTTCGGCGCTGATCCCGTCCTCAGCCAGCTTTTCGGCGGCTTCCAGAGCATACTGCATACCGATACCAAAGCTCACGATGGTCACATCCGATCCTTCGCGCCAGATGCGTGCCTTGCCGAATGGGATTGTCAGGTCTTCGACTTCTGGAACATCAAATGAACGACCATAGAGGATTTCGTTTTCCAGAAAGATGATCGGGTTGTTGTCGCGGATCGCCGTTTTCATCAGGCCTTTGGCGTCGGCTGCCGAATAGGGCATGACGACTTTTAGGCCGGGGATTTGCATATACCACGCGGCATAGTCGTGCGAGTGCTGAGCCCCGACGCGAGCTGCTGCGCCGTTTGGTCCGCGGAACACCATTGGTGCACCCATTTGACCGCCGGACATATACAGTGTTTTTGCTGCCGAGTTGATGATCTGATCAATCGCCTGCATCGCAAAGTTGAACGTCATGAATTCGACAATCGGACGCAATCCGCCAAACGCGGCACCCACACCAATACCGGCGAACCCGTGTTCTGTGATCGGCGTGTCGATGACGCGCTTTTCGCCAAACTCGTCCAGCAACCCTTGGGATACTTTGTAAGCGCCTTGGTATTCAGCGACTTCTTCACCCATCAGGAACACAGCTTCGTCGCGCCGCATTTCTTCGGCCATCGCATCG
>JBDWGM010000108.1:0-14993 GCA_039975755.1 Paracoccaceae bacterium
TAAAACGTCGCATCGCTGACACCGTGCTTGCGACACAGCTCCTTCGCACCAAGACCAGCCTGATGCTCTTTCAATATCCCAATGATTTGCTCTTCGCTGAAACGGCTTCTCTTCATCGTCTGACTCCTTGTTGGAGAACAGGCTAACTCAAAACACCGGACTTTTCTGGGGAGCAGGTCACTAACACCCAAGCGCAAAACAATCACCGAAACCCTCCGCGAAGGCGACATATTCATCGCCCGCAACGAGGAAACCGACGTCTCGGGCGTCTTCCCCGTATCCGCCGTGATGTCGCGCTAAGTCATTGACTTGATTTGGCTCACGCTCGAAAATGACAAGGGCGAAACCACCCGAATGGGTGTCACATCCGAACACCCACTCTTCACCGTGGGCGAAGGCTTGCTTGACGCCTACGAGATTGTCGCCGGAGATCGCAGACGCCCACACCTACTTCGCCGGAGAGCTCGAGGCTTGGGTGTTTTGCACTTGGGGGCACTATTAGGAAAAGAACACCAAAAGCAGGGTCTTTGCGAGTGAAAACGCATGCGCTGTTGCAAATGATAAAAAGGGGAATAGAACAAGGAAGAATGGCAATAGAACACAAAAACATCGGCCGGGAGCTAGAAGTAAGGCAAGAGCGGGGTTCAAATTTTGCAAGCGAAAATCATGACCTTTTCAAATCTTGGAAAAAAGGTTGAAGCAGACTCGATTTACGAAGTTGAGTATGGGGTTTCGGACTGCGACACTGTTGTTGCAATTTGCGAGTCCGAGAACCATCTGTGCTTTGCCAGAATCAAAGAATATGAGTTTGCTGGCTTCTTGATTGTGCGAAGAGATACTTGCATTCCAATTTATGGACCAGAGTTAGAATTTTCCAAAAAAATTATACTAAATGAAAAAATTCAAATACCGAATTCTAATATTCTGGATGAGGAAGACTTTTCTTTTGAAAAACTCCTTAACTCTCTTCACTTGGAGGGGATGGCTTTTTGTTGCGTTAAGATCGGTGCGGATGAAATGTTCATAGGGAAGATATTATTCCTAACAGACGATCACTTTTGTTTACAGGCCATTTCGTCTGAAGGCGATGAATCCAGAGAAATATTTAATCTCGATCTTGTGGAACAGATTCACTTTTACGGATCTTATGAAGAGGCGATTGGGCGGTATGCGTTTCCTAACGCCGAGGCGTCTTGATTGGAGTGATGAGATGAAGCATCAGGTTTACTCCATCCTTAATACCATTGATGAAGCTTAAACGTTGAAGAAAACTCCCTAACGTCGCGGGCGAAGCCTCGCGGACGCAACATCTCCGCACACTTCCAAAGCCTTCTTTTCACCCCCGAAAGCTGTCTTTCACGCCAATTGGCCTAAAAACCGCTCGCGTGCCCCTTTTTGAAAGCCCGCTTTCGGCCCCCAAAACCAGCTTTCACCGCTCATTCTCCACCGTACGCTGCGTTAAAGATCAGCATTGAAGCGACCATAATGATAGGATCTAATCCAATTGAATGTCGCTGTTTTGCATTTCTGGACGGCAGGTCGAGACATCTAAACACTCTCAGAACTGCAGAGTACAAGAATATCAATACAACGTTCTTGGTCGGGCATCTCTGTATTTCTATTCGAAATCAGTATTTTGACGACAATGTGCAAAGGTATAGTGGCGGAGCGGAAGGGATTCGAACCCTCGAGACGGTCTCCCGCCTACACACTTTCCAGGCGTGCGCCTTCGACCACTCGGCCACCGCTCCGTTGATGGGTTTAGCGGGAATTGCCAACCGACCGCAACCCCCGCAGATGACCAAAGTGAAAGAAGTGTGCCCGAAATGGTCTGCTTTCCATCGCGTAAGAAATTCAGTCACGCGATGTGTAGATAGACCCGCCGATTCCGGCTGCCTTTTTTCTGCATTTTTCCGATCTTTAGAGGGCCGACTTCACCGGTTCGTTTAACATGCGTTCCGCCACACGGTTGCAGGTCTATTGTTGCTTCACCAGCCCCTATGCGGATCAGGCGGATGCGTCCTTTGCCGCGTGGCGGTTGAACAGACAGAGTTTTGACCATCTGAGGGTTCGCATCCAATTCGGCTTCGGTGATCCATTCTTCTGTTATAGGCAAATCCTGAGCAACAAAGTCATTCAGTGTTTTTTCCACCGCCTCTTTGTCCGATATTGCGTCTGGCATGTCCAAATCCAATCGTCCGCGATCCGCTGAAATCGAACCTCCCGTCACCCCAAATGGCAAGGCAACAGATAAGAGATGTAGCGCAGTGTGGACACGCATGAGGTTGTAACGACGCACCCAATCCAATTCCTGACGAACCGGTTGCCCGACAGCTGGCAGTGACCGTGGTTCAGCTGGAACCAATATGATCTGATCGCCCTGCCCTTTGATGGCTGACGCGATCCCGAGTTGTTGACCATTAAACGTTATGACACCGCTGTCACCGGGTTGGCCGCCGCCCGTTGGATAAAAGATGGTCTGATCCAAGATCAAACCACCTTCATCGGTGTGCTCTGAAACCACAGCGTCGCAACTGCGCATATAGGCATCTGCATGGAACAGAGGTTGGGTCATGATTTGTCCGTTTACTCTGGATTTCTTAGCGTTTCGGGATTGCGAAGCCAAAGATCTGTTTGAGCAAATGGAATTTCGATGTCTTCTGCAACAAAACGTTCTGCAATGCTGTGATGTATGTCGTTTTTGACGGTCAGCATAAAATTGACATCCCGCAGGATCATTCGAATTTCAAAATCCAGACTGGACGCCCCAAATGATGCGAAGACGACAGAGGGCTGAGGATTTGCCAATACCATTGGATGGTCTTGTGCGATTTCCAACAGAATACCAGCGACGCGTTTCGTGTCTGTGCCATATGCGACACCGACATTAACGATCAACCGCCCAATCGTATTGCCACGGGTATAATTCGTCACAGTACCAGTGATCAGGTCTGAATTGGGAATGATAACGTCTGTTCGATCAAAGGTTTCAATCCGTGTTGAGCGCACAGAAACTTTGCGGACATTGCCGTGGACACCGCTGACTTCGATCCAATCGCCTTCGGCAATGGGGCGTTCAATCAACAAGATGATGCCGGACACGAAATTGGACACGATTGTTTGCAGGCCGAAACCAATGCCGACCGATAAAGCACCAGCGACAATAGCAAGACTGGAGAGGTCCAGGCCAGCCGTAGAAATAGCGACAATTGCTGACAGAAAGATACCGACATATCCAAGGCCGGAAATGATTGCAGTTTGGCCGCCGGTGTCGATGCGCGTTTTAGGAAGAACAGTCGTGCGTAACGTGCTTTGCAATGCTCGGGTCAGGAAATACCCCACCAAGAACACGAACATAAGCATGAAGAAGGCACTGGGCGAAATTGTTGTTCCACCGATCGAAATTCCAGACCGGGCTTGGGCCCATAACTCTTGTAAATCGGTGACCCGCGCGCCCCAAATTAACGCAAATAACGGTGCTGCACAAAACAGCAAAATGAAACTGATTAATGTGGCGGTAAGACCGTCTTCGCCACCTTCACCGGGGATCAAAATCGCATAGACTTTGCGAATTATTTCCTGCAGCAACGTAATTGTTCCAATCAACGCCAAAGTCATCAATGCAGGATAAGCCAACGTATGCGACGCTGCCGCATACCCAAATGCAGCGAGCGTTGGCGCGATCACCCCAATGACCAGCGCTGCGCGCCCCATTATTCGAATGAATTGATGCCGTAAATTCGCATCCGTCGGTTGGCTGCTGATTTCTGCATCATGCCGCAACAAAAGCTGCCCAGAAGCAAAGAGGATGATACCTGCCAGCACAACCAGTGGGAACCCAAGTACTGCACTGGTTTCCGCGCTATAATTTTCGTAGTCGTTTAAGCGTTCCAGCAGGTAATGCAGCGCGTATAGGCACGCGGCGGAATTGGTATAAACGCGGCCTTCCCGTCTGCCCAATGGTAACAAACCGATGGGGGACGGAACTGTTTCAGATTTCGGAAAAATGCGGCTGCTGTACCAACGCCCAAATGCAATGATCAGTGTCATCGGCATCAAAGCGTCTATGATTATTTCTCCACGTGGGCCGTATAGTTCGCTCACCCGAAAGGCCATGATCAACGCGAGCGCGCCGATGACGGGCAAAATTATCATTCCGAGGGATAGAAAAAAACCTGCGACATGCGTGGCTCTTTGTGAATCCTGCCGCGTAACGCGGTTCACAAGGCGTTCGACCCATTTGCGACTGCGACTAAGCAAAATCAAAGCGGCAATCGTCAAACCGATAATCAACGGAAGATTGTCACGCGTCGCCTGTAAACTTGTAGGAGTGTTGATCGCGCTGCGCACACCGGCACTTGTCGCCTGAACCGTTTCCTTGAGATCGTCCAGCGCATCTGGCCACAAGACGGGATTGATCGGCCACGGCCCGGCATTCAGCAACTTATCTGTCTGACGCGATCGCATGATCAGGTCAATTTCTGAGATCACACCGTTGGCTCGACTAAATGCTTCTTCGGCAGTTAAACGCGGTGTGGATAGGCGTCGTTCTTGCTCATTTAGGGCCGCGCGGCGTTCAGATATTTCCGGCGCTTCGACTTCGCCTTCTTCAGGAACCGGGCCAAGCGCTTCAATTTGCTCGCTTATTGTGTTCAAGCGCGATTGATTGGCGGTCAGCTGATCTTGAAAGCTCTCGCGCCAATCTGCCACTTCTTCGCGCAAGCTAGCCAAAGCTTGATCAGATGCTCGACCGGCTTCAACGGCCGCTTCAGCGCGCTGTGCAACAATTTCCCAAGCGCTGTAATCTGGCCCGTCTGCATCCTGCGCTACACTTGAAATGGCAAGTGAAATGACAACAATCGCTGTCGCCAGAATGCGAGACAAAATTTGCATCACACGTCCTCGAACACACCCGGTATCGAAGATGGCCCTGATTTCAGCCAGTCAGGCACGGGCAGTTCTTTTTCGCGTAGGAAGTCAGGGTTGAACAATCTGGACTGATACCGTGTTCCGTAGTCGCACAGAATGGTAACAATCGTATGTCCGGGGCCCAATTCGCGCGCCATGCGCATTGCACCCGCTATGTTAATCCCCGTTGACCCCCCCATGCACAAACCTTCTTCTCGCAGTAGGTCGAAAATGATTGGTAGGGCTTCGTTATCTGGCACATTGCAAGTGAAATCAGGGGTGAACCCTTCGAGGTTGGCCGTAATACGCACCTGCCCGATACCCTCGGAAATAGAGGATCCAGACATCGCGAGTTCGCCAGTTGTGTAGTAGCTAAAGAGTGCTGCGCCGTCAGGATCAACCAAGCCGACTTTGACACCTTTGGGCTGCAAGACTTCTGCGACGCCCGCTACGGTCCCCCCTGACCCAGCAGCGCAAATAAATCCATCCACTTTGCCGCCCGTTTGGTCCCAGATTTCGGGCCCCGTGGTTTCCACATGCGCTTGACGGTTCGCAACATTATCGAACTGGTTTGCCCAAATCGCGCCGTTGGGTTCCGATTTTGCGAGCTCTTCCGCCAAACGGCCTGAGTAACGTACAAAGTTATTCGGATTGCGGTACGGCGCTGCTGGCACTTGAACAAGTTCGGCCCCAGCCAAAAGCAGCATGTCTTTCTTTTCCTGGCTTTGCGTTTCGGGAATGACGATCACGGTTTTGTATCCCATGGAAGCGCCAACCAAGGCCAAGCCAATTCCTGTATTGCCGGCGGTACCTTCAACGATTGTGCCGCCCGGTTTTAGTTCCCCACGCGCCACAGCATCGTTGATGATATGTAATGCCGCACGATCTTTGACCGATTGACCCGGGTTCATGAATTCCGCTTTGCCAAGGATCGTGCACCCTGTCAGCTCACTTGCTTTTCGCAATTTGATGAGAGGTGTATTACCAACGGCCTGAGCCAGATCTGCAGCGATATGCATGCGGCTTCCTTTCTTAACTTACGTCACATGTAGCCCTGCTTCAGGCCGACCTCAAGCGGTCACGATGTCGAGCCAACCAGTGCGTGATCAACGTCAAAGGGGCATTGGTGATCTTGCACGCATCCGCGCGGGCCAAAAGTTCGTCAAACGGCATTAAATGCGCACGAATATCTTCGCCTTCGGATTCTAATCCCCCAAGACGTGCTGCGGCATCGGGCAAATCACATAGACCGACATACAGATACTGATAATCCGTTGACCCACCCGGAGACGTGTATCCTTCTGAAACAGTTTCAAGCTGCGAAAGTTCCAGAGCGGCTTCTTCTTTCGCCTCGCGCAACGCGGTTTCGTATGGCTTTTCGCCGGGATCAATCAATCCTGCCACCGGTTCCAAATGCCACAGGACTGTATCGCCGCGTACCAATGGACCCATCCGGATTTGTTCAACCAACAACACCCGGTCGCGGATTGGGTCGTAAGGCAACACCAATGCAGCGTCCGTGGTGACAAAGACCGCTCGATCAATTGGTGCGCTCATTTTGCCGCTGAATGTTTCATGCGTTAACTGCAGTTCATCCAAAGCGTAAAACCTGGAATACGCTCGATTGCGGCGTTTGATATCCACCTGCCCCCGCAAGGTATCCGAATCTTGATCGCCACCTTTCGCATTCAAGCGCGATTGCGCACGTGCGAGAATTCGTGGAAACATGGTTGCCAGGTCTTCCGCCGAAATTTCGCCAAACAAGGCCATCGCCTCATGTGCGGCTTCGCAGATAACCGGTGACCAATGGCCTTCCCAACCGTGGAAATTCCAATCAATGTCGTTCGTGGAAATGGATTTGGGGGGTATATACACCATCGCCGACAAGCCGCTATTCAACGTCTTTTCGTGCAGCTCGTAATAAAAGCCACCTTCATAGAAATTCAAACGCGCAATCGCGCCTTCGGTCAGGCCAGTGACCAACAGCCCTTTGGCAGTGTCACCTGGCGCTGACGCTAACGCTGGAAAATCCGCACCTTCAACTTGAGACACCGTAAAATCGGACAATTCATCCTCATTTACCTTGTATCCTGCAGCTGCGCTGCCAATGACGATTTCTAACAGTGGGATATGCCGAAGCGTGCCATATAAAAATAAGTTCATCGCCAGCGTTTAGCAGCAGATTCGGCCACTAAGCCAGAGATGATTCCGCCGACCGCCAAAGTACCTAAAACTGGAGCGGTTAACATGAGCAAAAACCAACCTGTCATCAGCTCAAAGATCGCAATCAATGCCTCGAAAGCGTCACCATAGCGGTTTCGCATGGCAAGGCGCGTCATCTCATTGCACGCTTGCACAAACAGCGCCCAAAACACCAAGACAATTGAGCCCGTCAATCCAATTGTAATTGCTGAGGTGGTGCCACGACCCACGCGCGATCCGATTGTTCTCCAACCAACGATAAAGGCAAGAACAAGATTCACTACAGTGAAATACCCCATGTCGGTACCTTCCGGAAGCAATGCAGGAATCATTCCTGAAACAACAAAAGCAACCACCATGAGGCACATGCCTGCCACAAGATTTCCTGCACTGGGATTTACGCGAGCCATGATTAACTTAGCCTTTTGATCGTGATTTGTGTCACATCACAATTCGCACTCTCAAAGGTGGCCGCGCAAGAGGTCAGATAAAAATTCCACATTCTTCGAAATCTGTCGTCAAATCCAAGAGCAGCGATTTGATCCCATTTTTCATTGAATGTTTCGTGCCAACGACGCAGTGAAATATTGTATGACGGGCCAAATTCGATGCTGCGTTCGACCCGCAATCCTGCCTTGGCGATTTGTTCGCGCAACACAACTGGACTGGGCAACATTCCCCCCGGAAAGATGTACTTTTGGATGAAATCGACACCCCGTTTATACACATCCCAACGGCGATGTTGGACGGTAATGATCTGCAGCGTCGCATTCTTTCCCGGCTTTAACCGTTCACGCACAGTGTCGAAATAGACGGGCCAGTATTTTTCACCCACCGCTTCGAACATTTCGATACTGGCGATCCCGTCGTAAGCACCATTTTCATCTCGATAATCTTGAAGTTTGAAATCTACGAGATCTGACAATCCAGCTTTTTCAATGCGTTTTGTAGCAAAGTTAAACTGTTCTTGGCTGATGGTTAAACCCGTAACCCGAAGGCCTCTTTCCTTGGCCGCATATTCGGCGAAACCGCCCCAGCCGCATCCGATTTCCAAGATATGATCACCGGGTTCCACCCCCATCTGATCCACCATCGACGCGTATTTGGCGATCTGGGCGGCCTCGTGACTTTCTTGTCCTGTTTCGAAAATACCTGATGAATAGGTCATCGTATCATCAAGCCACAAACCGTAGAAATCATTCCCCAGATCATAGTGGTCGCTGATGTTTTTACGGGCCTGTTCTTTATGATTGCGTTTTAGCCAAAAGCGAAACTTTTCGTACATGCGCAGAAGGACTTGACCGGGGAAACCATCATAGATGTCATCGTTGTCTGCGTGCACCAGATCCATAAAAGCTTGGAGGTCTGGTGTGGACCACCATTCGTCCAAATAGGCATCACAGAACCCCAAATCACCTTCGCGAATGAGTCGCGCGAACAGATCAGCGTGATGGATTCGCAATTCAGCAACGGGCCCGGGATTGCGTCCTTCTGCGCGAAAGACACGCCCATCTGACAGAACAAAATCAATTCGCCCTTTGTTCATGCCCTTAGTCATCGCAAACACACGCGCGAAATAGCGGGGAAGATCCTTTTGACCCGCTGTCGTCTTCAAAACCGTCATACCACCCCGTCTTGCTCCCAAACAATTAAGGTAAGTTAACCCGTTCCCATGACGGGACAAGGAATTGTTTTCAGTGATTTAAGTTCAATTCGTGTATCCCGAGAGTCGCCTCATACTGATACACTACCTGAGCTAGAAATCTCGCCCTTCATATGCCGACAAAGCGCGTGCGCGTCCATCAGCTGCCGTTACAATTGGTGCGAGGTATGGCGCAGATGGTGATAAATTCCACGACCTTGGAACAGCATCAAAATAGCGCAATGCATCTGGATGCGGATCGCTTTTTCCTTCCGCAATCCAGCGATCTGCATAGCGAGAATGAGGATCAAATTTCTCAAGCTGTGACACCGGATTGAACACCCGAAAATATGGCGCCGCATCGGGACCTGATCCTGCCGCCCACTGCCAACCCATTGCATTTGCTGCAGGATCCCAATCTATCAAGCAGTTTTCGAACCAATCTTTCCCGATTTTCCAATGAGTCATTAAGTGTTTCGTCAAGTACGAGGCAACAATCATTCGGGCCCGGTTGTGCATTCGCCCTGTGACATACATTTCACGCATTGCGGCATCGACAAAGCGGATGCCGGTGCGCCCTTGTTTCCATGCGATGACGTCACTGTGCGTCTCGTCGGTGTTCCATGGAAATTTGTCCCAGTCCGGTTTCCAATTGCCAGTTAAAATTTCAGGCGTGTGATACATCAGGTGGTACGCGAATTCACGCCAAACGACTTCCTTCAAGAAATGTTCTGCACCCGCACAGCCTTCGTGCAGCGCCCGCATTCCCGCGTGCCAGCATTGTTGCGGACTTATTTCGCCAAGCGCCAGATTTTCACTGAGACAAGATGTTGCGTCAATTGCTGGAAAATCCCGATCTGCTTTGTATCTGTCCACGCGGGTTTGCACGAACTCGTCTAACCTTTGCTGCGCGGCATCTTCGCCGACCTGTGCAAAGGGCAAAACAACTGATGCTCCCCGTTGCATTGCCTGCCCAAGCCGCCAGTCTTCCAGACATTCGGAGTTTGGCCATTCACTCGGCGGTAAAAGCGACGTCACTTTGGCAAGTGGTGTTTCAATATGACGATCTTTGACTGCGCGCCAATACGGTGAATAGACCCGGTAGAACCCACCCATCTTTGTCTCAACCGTCCAGGGTTCGAACATCAGGTGTCCGCCAAAGCTTTTGGCCTCAACGCCTGCCTCGCGGAAAAAGGATTTTATGGCTGTGTCGCGCTGTGTCGATGCTGGGTCATAGGCACGCGTCCAATAGATCGACGTCGCCCCCGTTTCAGCCACCAATTCTGCAAGGATTGTTTGTGCGTCACCGGATCGCAAGACCAGCTTGCTGGACACAGCATTCAAGCTGCGTGCAAAGGCGTCAAGTCCCAGACCCAACCGCCATTTGGGGGCTGCCCCCAATCCGTCCACAGTGGCATCGCGGATAAACACAGGAATGACTGGGCGATTGGATTTTTGTGCAGCACTCAGGGCCGCGTGATCTGAAAGGCGCAGATCCCGGCGAAACCAAACAATGATCGGGGTGTTCATGACATTCCTCGTGGTCCTGCACATCACTTAGGGCGCAGGCTGCAAGTTCAACAAGAAATTACAGAACTGCGTCAAGTGCGTTCAACAATTGATCGATTTCATCCTTGGAAGTGTAATGTGTAAAGCTAAGACGCAAGACGCCGTTGTTTAAATTGATCCCCATCGCTTCCAATGCGCGCACGGCGTAAAAATCACCGCCTCCGGCCATTATGCCGTGATGTGCTAACTTTGCGGCCACATCTTCGGCATTGCGCCCGATGTCTAATGCAACAGTTGGTGCGCGATGCTCTGCTTCTTTTGGGCCAATTAATCGAACTCCATTTCGGTCTTTTACGGCGTCCAAGAGTGGCTGTAACAAGTCGACCTCTTGCGCGCGCATCAGATCATGCACATCGCCTGCATCGCATCCATGATGCGTACCAAGTGCGTCGATGTAATCCGCCATGCCTGCACATGCCGCAATCTGCGCATGATCCGGTCCCGCTGGCGTAAAGCGTTTAGACAAAGACCCGCTGTTGAACCAATGCCCCTGATTGGGGAGCATTTCACCCAATGCGCGGCGGACAACCATCAAACCTTGATGCGGGCCATAGGTTTTGTAGGCGGAAAACAAATAGATATCTGCCCCAAGAGCTTCGACATTTGGAAACCCATGCGGGGCATAGCTGACCCCGTCAACGCAAACAAAGGCGCCAGCGGCGTGGGCCATGGCCGTGATTTCCGCAACTGGGTTGATTTCGCCCACGACGTTGGAACAATGGGGGAAACACACCAGCCTGACTTTTTCATCCAGCAGATTTTCAAGCGCGTCTGTGTCCAAATGACCTGTCGCGGGGTCCATTTTCCATTCGCGCACATCAATCCCACCATCGGACAATTTGCGCCAAGCCCCTGAATTGGCTTCGTGATCCTGATCGGTCACGATGATCGCGTCACCCGGTTGCAACCATTGACGGAAAGCTTGCGCCAAAACATATGTGTTTTGCGTCGTAGAGGGCCCGAAACTCAGCTCGTCGTCTTTGACCCCCAGCAAGGCCACCAAGCGATGTCTCGCCTCATCCATTTCTTCGCCACCCAATCGGCTGGCGTCATATGGGGCGTATGGCTGTACTTTTCGCTGTGTGTAAAACCGCGTCAATCGGTCGATCACCGGCTGGCACGTGTAACTTCCACCTGCGTTTTCGAAAAAGGCCTGTCCTTGCAAGGACGGCTCGACAAAGGCGGGGAATTGGCCGCGTACAAATTCTGTATCAAGTTTCATCAGCACATCAGACGGAAAAAGCGGTTCGGATGCAAGGCTTTACGATCATGCCCGTACGGCAAAGTGCACCAAGGCAGCGGCGCGTGAACAGTGTGCCGCCTTGGCGATTTGACAAAGTTAAGACAACGCAGCGCTGATGCGTGATGCGATATCTTTGATCTGATCCATGTCGCCCAATTTACCCGGCGGGCGCAGCGACACACCTTCATGTCTTGGCAAGATGTGAAAATGCAGATGAAACACTTCCTGTCCGCCAGCCGCTTCATTGAACTGCTGCAACGTTACACCATCGGCCTTCATCGCGGATTTCGCAGCATTTGCGACTTTTTTAACGGTGGTCATACACGCGGCGAGTTGTTCCGGTGTCGCGTCCAGCATGTTGCGGCAAGGTGTTTTGGGTATCACCAGACAATGACCATCTGCGCGCGGATTTATGTCCATAAAGCACAATGTTTCGGTGTCTTCGTACACTTTGAAACAGGGGATTTCCCCTCTCAAAATCTTGGCAAAGATGTTTTCGGTGTCATAGCTGCTCATGAATTGACGTCCACTACGACGCGGCCTTTGACTTGGCCTTTCAGAATATCAGCGCCAAGCTGCGAAAGTTCGGACAATGTGGCCGGTTGCACCATTGTATCCAACTTATCCATCGGCAAATCTTGTGCAATGCGCTGCCATGCTCTGACCCGGTTGTCGTAGGGTTGCATGACGCTATCGATGCCAAGGATGTTCACTCCGCGCAACAAGAACGGAATAACCGTTGTAGGCAACGCAGCACCTCCAGCAAGCCCAACGGCTGCGACACTGGCGCCGTATTGCATTTGTCCCAATACCCGCGCGAGCATTGAGCCCCCAACGGCATCAACGCAGCCCCCCCATGTTTCAGCTTCCAATGGGCGTTTGGTTGTCTCGTTGATATCTTCGCGGGCAACAATCTGAGTGGCCCCGAGACCTTGTAAATAATCAGCTGTTTCTGGACGTCCTGTTACGGCGGCGACCTCGTGACCAAGCTTGCCAAGAATGGCAACAGCGACCGATCCGACGCCACCTGCCGCACCGGTGACCAGTACCGGACCTGACGTGATCCCTTGATCTTCCAAAGCCATAACCGCCAACATGGACGTGAACCCGGCTGTACCAACAGCCATCGCTTGTCGAGTTGATAACCCGTCGGGCAAAGGCACTAGCCAATCGGCATTTACACGCGCCTTTTGTGCATAGCCGCCCCAATGCATTTCGCCGACGCGCCATCCCGTTAAAACGACCTTATCGCCGGGTTTGTAACGCGCATCTTGCGATTGCTCGACAGTCCCTGCGAAATCAATTCCCGGGATGTGGGGGTAATTGCGCACCAATCCACCACCGGGGCCAATGCACAAACCATCTTTGTAATTTACTGTCGAATATTCAACAGCCACGACAACATCACCAGAAGGCAAATCATCCAAAGTTATTTCTTCGACGGTGGCTGTGGTTTTGCCACTTTCTTCGTCTTTCCTTACCATCAAGGCGTTAAACATGTCGGTCCTTTCCGGGGGATGCCCCGTTTTTCAATCATTGGATAAATCGCCATTGGCTTACAGCCAAAAGCGTTCCTGTACTTCGGCGTCTCGCATCCCGTCTTGCGTTTCGATTTCAATTTTTGTGCCGGGATCCCAATGGGTCATGCGCACCATCCCCATTGCGACATTAACGCCGAAGTCGGGCGAACGCGCAGCAGATGTCACCTGCCCGATTTTTTTTCCTGACGCATAAATCGGCCAAACGCGGTCACATGGCGGGATGTCCCCGGATATCTCGATCGGCCGGATCTGTTGGATCGGCCCTTCCTTGGCCACCCGTAATAAAGCGTCACGCCCGATGCATCCAATTGCGCTTGCAGTGTCGCAGAACCGGCCCAGACCACATTCATGAGGTGTGTTATCGTCAGTCATGTCATTGCCATAACTTAACAATCCGCCTTCGATCCGCTCAATTGCGTTTGGACATCCTGCGCGCACGTTCAAGTCTTCTCCGGCTGCGAAGAGTGTGTCCCACAATGGCATGCCGTTATCAAAACCATCCACATAGATTTCAAACCCGCCTTGCTTTGAATATCCTGAACGCGCAATGGCCAGGTCAACGCCTTCGTATTCAAACATATCAAAACGGAAAAACCGGATGTTTCGAACACGATCCCCAAACACGCGGGCCATCAGGTCTTCGGCTTTGGGACCTTGAACGGCCAATGGGCTGATGTCGGGTTCATCGATCAAAACATCCAAACGGTATCCGTTGGCGATCCCTTTAACCCACAATAATAAATCGCTGTCTGCCAACGAAATCCACCAACGATCTTCGGCCAGTTTGACGGCAACTGGGTCATTTAACATACCGCCTGTTTCATCGACGATGGGCACGTAATAACACTGTCCAGGCATCATTGGTCGCAAGTCGCGAGGCGTGAGCATTTGCATTAATTTCCATGCATCCGGCCCACGCAATTCAACTTGCCGTTCGCATGAAACATCCCACACTTGAACATGATCTTTGAGGTGCCGGTAATCTGCCTCAACGCTTTCAAATTCGGTCGCAAGAAGCATCCGATTGTAAACCGTATAGGTTTTCACACCGGCACGCTCGACCCCCGGTGAAAACGGGGTCCGTCGCAGGCGTCGCGATTGAGAAACAAAAGTCATCTTTCATCCTCAAATAAAAATGAATGGATCAATCGACCAAAGCCGATCAGTTATTTCGGGCCCTTCCAGTCGATCGGGCAAATCTCGGCGGATTTTCCACCAAAATCCCAGATACGACCGTAATCGCGTACTCGGGACTTGGTGCCGACCGCAGCAATGATATCCGGGCCCATCCAGTATTTGGAATTCGTGATCATGACAGGATGATCCGGGTCGCCGCCGTCAATCATCTCAATCTCGCCCTGAATTTTACGTCCGATGTACAAGCCGCGCTTTTTGCCATCTCGGACAATCTCGACTTTTTCGCGTTCGGCACCAACGATGTCGCTGACCAGCATCGTGAACAAACCGGTTGTTCCACCCGCGGCTCCGCTGAAAATCTGCAAGATACCGTTATAGGCTTTGCCGCTGGCGCGTTCGTCTACGTAGGCTGCGACTTTCCAGCCGCCTTCCGCCATACGCCCCGGTATTTCGACCATCAGGCCAATATTCAAACCACTTAGGTCTTCGCCCTCGAAATGGCCTTCATCAATGGCAATCGCCATCCATGCTTTGCAATCGCCCTCTGTGGGGGGATGTTTGCCAAGGCTGACCACACAAGGGCAAAACACGGTGCACGAGCAATTCAGGAACAATTCGCCCTTAATCGCCCATTCCGTTGGATGCATTTGTCGGCGGCCCGGATTGGGCATTCGGCTGTCGATACGTTGCGAAATCGGCAAGCGATCCGCTTCAGGACGTCGTTTTAAAGCCATGTTATCCTCCAGTAACA
>JBDWGM010000109.1:0-43929 GCA_039975755.1 Paracoccaceae bacterium
GCCGATTACGGGAAGATCGAAGGCTACGAGATGGCCAACGGTCAGATTGTAGACAAAACCCTAAAGCGTTTCGATTTGTAACGTGTCTAAAGAACGTCAGATAGATTTGACCATAACGTCGCAATCCTGGCTCGGGATAAGGAAAGTCCGAAAAGCCGACCTTAGGATAAATCGCGGCGAAGGGCCCCTTTGAGCCCGAAGTGACATTGCTCTGCGCTGCAGCAAACATCTGCTTTTCAAAATTTAAGGAAAAATTGTGCCGCAAGCATCATCCATGCAACAAGGTTAGGGATTAGCGTCACGAGAAATACCATTGCCGGAGGCAAGATTTGTAAATGAATGGAATTCTCAGATATTTAGTCTTCACAGTCCTTTTAGCCTCTCCAATAGCGGCGGCTGAGTTAGAAAGCATCGTTGTAGACCTGACAGAAGATGGACTTCTGCACCTTCAAGATGGAACGGTTATATTGCCGTGGGGCCTGAACATACCCAAAACAGCCGCCGTCGAAGATCTATTAGTAGGCAAAAGGATCATCTGCCGAACCATGAATACCACGGAAGCTTCTGTCTTGGCGGATTGCCTCATTGCGCCGTCTGACCGTCGGCCGGATACTGCAAGCGAGTACTTAGATTTGTTTACGTGGTTGCCACTTATGATGGATGTGAAAACAACATGCGATCCTTATGAACTGTATGCCAGACACAGCATTTGGGTGCGAGGCATCGGACAGCTCGGATTCGGTTGCCGATCTGGTGTCCCGTTGCGTGGCGTGACTCGTCAATAATAAAGCTATGGAAATTGTCGGTAGGCGTTCAAAAGAACCGTTTGTTGAAGGTCTCGCCGAACCGGAGGTTGGTGTTCGTGCAAAGAAGGTTGGTTTTGTCCCACAAAACGGACCTTGACCCGCATTGCGGTTGGTTTGGCCAACATTGCTCGAGGTGGTCTCTGATGGGATCCAGAAACCTACTGTATCGAGGCGCAGGTTGAGCGACCAAGACACCTTATCTGGGTGAGCGTTTTGCCAGAATGCGTTGCAAGGTGCGGCGATGCATGTTCAAGCGGCGTGCTGTTTCAGACACGTTTCGATCACACAATTCATACACCCGTTGAATATGTTCCCAGCGCACGCGATCCGCGCTCATTGGGTTTTCGGGCGGAGGCGGAAGGTCATCGCCTGTGGCCAGCAGCGCATTGGTAATGTCTGTCGCGTCTGCCGGTTTGGACAAATAATCGGTCGCGCCAATTTTGACGGCTGCGACGGCGGTCGCAATCGCACCGTATCCGGTCAGAACAACAACGCGCGCATCTGGACGTTTGGCACGCAAAACTTCGACGACATCCAAACCGTTGCCGTCTTCAAGCCGCAAGTCCACAACCGCATATGCGGGGGGACGCGCTGTGGCGATGGCTTTGCCGCCTGCGACGGAACCCGTTGCTTCGATCGCGAATCCACGCTTTTCCATGGCTTTGGACAAACGCCGCAAAAACGGTTCGTCATCGTCGACGAGCAGCAAAGAATTGTCTTCGCCTATTTCCAGATTGTACGCTTCCGCCATTCGCGCTTCCTCCCGTGCATTCTCATTCTCATGTGCATTGCATGATGCAACGTTAAGAACACAAGATTAAACTGGCTTTATTTTAGGCGTTGTCAACGAAACATTGCACTGTGTCCGCAACAGCCTCTGCCGGTTGGTCACGTCGGAAGAACTCTACGAAGCCATGTTCGGGCAAAACAAGGTAGCTGAATGTAGAATGGTCAACGAGGTAATAATCGGGATCGCCTGGGTGACGTTTGTAATAGGTTTTATAGGCTTTACTGGCCGCATCCACCTGTTCCAGTGAACCTGTTAGGCCGATCATTTTCTCGTGCATGCTCTCGGCGTAGTCTCCGATGACTTCAGGGGTATCCCGTTCTGGATCAATTGTGATGAAAACCGGCGTCGATGACACGCCACGGTCTTGCAAGACGTCGATTGCTTCGGCATTGCGTGTGACGTCTAACGGACAAACATCGGGGCAGAATGTGTATCCAAAATAAATCAAGCTGGCTTCGGTGATGACCTCTTTTTCGGTCACGGTCTGTCCTGTCTTGTTCACCAGTTCAAACGGTCCGCCAATTTCGGGAGCACCTGCGACAACTGTGGCTCTGCACTGGGCGAATTGGTCTCCACCATCACTTTGGCTGATATACCAGGTTGCGCCGAGTCCGGCGATTGCGGCAACTGTAGCGCCGGCAGCGATCAAGCGGATCATTTTATTCCCTCCACAAAAACAGTAGGCTTGTCGCAGAGGTAACGCCTGTTGCGATTTACGCAACTCACGTCAGGGTGACATAATGGCACAACCAGATTTTGGACTGCTGACCGGACAACATAGATCCAGCTGGATCCGATTGCGAACGATGATTGTTTTGCGATGGGTGGCCATCGTCGGGCAACTGGTCGCGTTGACGGTCGCGCAGCGCTTGTTTTCGCTGCAATTGGACGTTGGGCTTTGCTATTTGGTCGTGGGGATTTCTGTTATTGGCAACCTAATTGCCATTTTCATTTTCCCTGAAAATAAGCGTCTTTCAGAGTCTGAAAACCTGTTTATGGTCATGTTTGACCTATTGCAGTTGGGGGTTCTTTTGTTCCTGACGGGCGGATTGCACAATCCGTTTGCGTTACTATTGCTGGGCCCGGTCACTATTTCCGCAACCATTCTGACAACACGTTCGACACTTCTTATGGGGGGTGTCGCGATTACAATCGTCTCTATTCTGGCGCTGTTTCACCTGCCTTTGCGCACTGATCAGGGGTTCTTGCTGCAAATCCCTCAAATCTTTGTGTTCGGGAACTGGACGGCTTTGGTCATCGCGATTTGCTTTATTGGGGCGTATTCCAGACGTGTGACATCGGAAATGCATTCGATGGCGGACGCTTTATCAGCCACGCAAATGGCCTTGTCTCGGGAACAGAAACTGACGGATTTGGGCGGTGTTGTTGCAGCAGCGGCGCATGAATTGGGCACACCCTTGGCCACGATCAAACTGGCAAGTTCAGAACTGATCGAAGAAATTGAGGATGAAGATCTGCGTGAAGATGCGCTGTTGATCAGGCAGCAGGCCGACAGGTGCCGCGATATCCTTCATGATATGGGGCGTGCCGGCAAAGAGGATCTACACCTAAAGCAAGCGCCTTTGATGACTGTCGTACAAGAGGCCGCAGAACCGCATGCAAACCGCGGAAAATTCATCCATTACACCCATGATCCCAATGCGGGTGCCGAAATCGATCAGCCGTCGATTTTGCGAAAGCCCGAGATCATTCACGGGTTGCGCAACCTGATTCAAAACGCTGTCGACTTTTCCAGAGAAAATGTGTGGATCGAAACCCATTGGACAGACCACTTTATTTCGCTGCGCATCTTGGATGATGGGCAGGGGTTTCCACCGCATCTTTTGGGCCGCATTGGTGATCCCTTTGTGAAAAAGCGGAAGTCGCGTGATGATGGTCAACAACGGCCGGAATACGAAGGTATGGGTCTTGGCCTGTTCATTGCAAAGACACTGTTAGAGCGGTCCGGGGCCGAGGTTGCCTTTGACAACGGGTCTGATCCTTACCGGTCCGGAGGCGATCGAAAATCCGGCGTAGGCGCAATTGTCGAAGTTATCTGGGAAAGAGACGCTATCGACGCCCGCACTGGGTCCAATTCGGTACCATTGGGAAAGAATCAACAAATCGTAGTCTAGTTAGAGGTGATTTTTTACCGCGCATTAACCACTGTGGCACAAAGCTAAGTAAACTTAGGTGTGTGGTGCGTTAGACATGGCGATGATCGAAATTACTGTAGTCATAGCTGCTGCGGCAGTCTCTGTGCTCGGGGCGATTCTGTTTCTAACCCTGGCTTTTAGAGACTATCGCCCGCCCATTTCCGATGCTGACAGCCCGTTTTCGTTCCTTTTTAATGGCGACTCTCTTGTGCATGCCGCACCCGGTTCGGCCGATCTGGTTCAACATGATAGCAACGCCACAGACTGGAGCGTGCTTCGGGACAACGTTTTGGCGCGCTTTCCCGGATTTCCATCAGAGCCACCAAAAACTGCGGGCGACACTATCGATATCGACCCATTCGACCCTGAGGACGAAGGTATCCTGCGCATTCAGTCTTTTGGTGAACACGCTCGTGTCGAGCTGGTCAAAACCTCTCTTAAAGAGCTGAGCCAATCCGCACATGAGCTGCATACAGCCAAAGCGATGTGCGACAGGTTGGAACGGATATGCGAAACGTCGCCTTATCCCATTTGGCATACAGACCCTGCGGGCGATGTGCTGTGGTCGAATGATGCCTATGCGCAATTGTCCGAACGGGTTCTGGATCAAAGCGAGGGCAAGGATGGTCGCAGCCCCATTCTGGATTTGCGACCAACAGACAATACAACACGCCGCGCCAGGGCATCTGTCACATTGAAAGATATTCCAACACCCAGCTGGTATGACGTGACAGCGACGCCACAACCAGATGGAGTCATTCACCACGCGACCAATATCGACGCTGTTATCCGCGCAGAGATCGCGCAGCGCAATTTTGTCCAGACACTGGCCAAGACGTTTGCGCAGCTTTCCATTGGGTTGGCGATTTTTGATCGCAACGGGCAATTGGCGTTGTTCAACCCTGCCCTTGTCGATCTATCCGGCTTGCCCGCGGTGTTCCTGAGCACGCGGCCCGATTTGCTGACATTCTTTGACCGGTTGCGCGACAATCGCGTGATGCCAGAACCAAAGAACTATTCGTCATGGCGCCAAGAGATCGCCAGCATGATCAAAGCGGCAACCGACGGGTCGTATCAAGAGACCTGGAGCTTGGACAATGGGCAAACCTTCAGGGTCAGCGGTCGCCCTCATCCGGATGGCGCTGTTGCGTTCCTGTTGGAAGATATCAGTGCCGAAGTCTCTCTGACGCGGAACTTTCGAGCCGAGCTGGAGCTTGGTCAATCCTTGCTTGATACCTTTCAAGATGGGCTTGTCGTGTTTTCGTCTTCTGGAATCCTAACGTTCTGCAACCGATCCTATTGCGATTTTTGGAAAGTCGACCCTGAAACCAGCTTTGCCGACATATCGATAAACGACAGTGTCAAAACATGGTCGGTTGAATGTCAGTCAAGCCCAGCCTGGGGTGACATCCGCGAATTTGTCATGAAAATTGGTGATAGAGCCACATGGGATACGTGGGTCGAACGCAAGGATGGTGTCAGAATATTCGTCACTGTTGCGCCGATTGCGTCAGGTGCAACGGTCGTCCGCTTTGATTCTCGGGCACCGTTGGACAGTTCTACAATAGAGATGGACGAAAAAGTGGGCGAATAATCACATAAACTGATCAATGTGCTTGCAGGTGATTCCGTCGCCCGTCATTTTACGCGCATGAGCGACACGATCCATCAATCTGTTTTTAAAACCGAAGCTGCCACTCAGGCGTTTGCGGTGCGCTTTGGTGCTCATCTACAGCCCGGAGACGTGATTTTGTTAAGCGGCCCGGTTGGCGCTGGCAAAACAGCCTTTGCGCGCGCTTTGATTCAGTCTTTGATGACCAAGCAAGAAGACGTTCCATCACCCACATACACATTGGTCCAAACCTACGACACACCACTGGGTGAAATTTGGCACAGCGATCTATATCGTGTGATGTCGATAACCGAAGTCGAAGAGCTTGGTTTGACCGAAGCATTCGACACTGCGATTTGTTTGATCGAGTGGCCGGAAATGTTGGGCGATCTTGTTCCCAGTCATGCAATTTCAGTGTCACTTCGACCAAATGCGAGCGGCGATGCCCGCTTGATAACGCTACGGTGGACGGATGACCGTTGGGATCGACGGGTTGATGAGGCTGCGGATGGATGAACGTTTGGCATTGGCTCATCCCATGTTGGTGCGCGCAAATTGGGGATCTGCCGTCCCAAAAATTATCGCGGGAGACGCATCCAATCGACGCTATGCCCGGCTTAGTCGCGAAAATGGTGATACGGCAATTTTGATGGATGCCCCACCCAGCAAGGGCGAAGATGTTCGCCCCTTTGTGACTGTTGCGGATTACTTGTCTGCTCAGGGCTTATCGGCACCACGCATATTGGCCAAAGACTCTGATCTGGGGTTTCTGCTTCTGGAAGATCTGGGCGATGACGTGTTCGCCCGCGTTCTGGAAAAGGACCCAGATCCGGAAACCGAACTGTACGAAGCCGCAACGGATGTTTTGATCGCGCTGCATTCGCGGCCTTTGATCGAATTAGAGCCCTATGACGCCGTCGTCATGACGGATTTGGCTGCGTTGGCGTTTGATTGGTATCAACTGGGTGCGACGGGCAAGGTGGACAGCACGCAGCGTTCAGAATTTTGCGACGCGATGCACCAGCTTCTTTTGCCGCTTAACCGCGAACCCCGCGTTGTCATTCAACGGGATTACCACGCTGAAAATCTGATATGGCTGCCGGATCGGACCGATGTTGCCCGCGTTGGTTTGCTTGATTTTCAAGACGCGCGTCTTGGGCACCCGGCCTATGATCTGGTTTCGGTTCTGCAGGACGCCCGACGGGACGTTTCGCCAGAGTTAGAGCAACACATGATCGCGCGATACGTGGCTGCCCGTGATCTGGATATGGCATCGTTTAAGGACGCTTATGCCCTGTTGGGTGTACAGCGCAATCTGCGCATTTTGGGCGTGTTTTCACGTTTGTCTCTGGCCTATTCCAAACCGCATTATGTCGATTTGATTCCACGCGTTTGGGGTTTGCTGATGCGTGTACTGGATGCACCGATTTGTGCAGACGTTCGTGACATTCTGAAAACCGCCCTGCCCGCCCCGACCAAGGGCATCCTCACATCTTTGAAGGCACAATGCGGAACGCACAATATCCCCTCATGATTTTCGCGGCCGGGTTTGGCACGCGCATGAAACACCTGACACAGGATCGACCCAAACCATTGGTCAATGTGGATGGGCGTCCGTTGATAGATCATGCGCTTGATTTGGCCAAAGATGCGGAATGCGAACCTGTTGCAGTCAATTTGCATTACTTGGCGGAGAAGTTAGAGCTTCATTTGGCCGGAACCGGCGTGACCACGATCACGGAATCGCCCGAGATTTTGGACACAGGTGGTGGGTTGCGCAACGCCCTGCCCGTCTTGGGAGATGGGCCGGTGATGACCCTGAACCCGGATGCAATCTGGGACGGACCCAACCCGTTGGATATGTTGCGCGCAGCATGGCGGCCCGACAAAATGGACGCCCTGTTGATTTGTGTTCCGATTGCACAGACTGTTGGGCGCATGGGAGCGGGTGATTTCGATTTGAATGCAGATGATCAAATATCGCGTGGTACACATTTCGTGTATGGCGGAGCGCAGATTGTCAAAACCGATGGTCTGCATGACATTCCTGACGCCTCATGTTCGCTAAACGCGCTGTGGAATCAGATCGCCGGGCATGATCGGTTGTTTGGCCTGCGCTATCCCGGTCGCTGGTGTGATGTTGGCACGCCTGAAGGTGTTTCATTGGCGGAAGACATGTTGCGTGACGCGCATGGCTAACGTGTTTGGGTTGCCTCCGGGTGTGGATTTTCCCAAAGCGTTTGTTGATGGGCTGACCGTTCGGTTTGCCGACACAAGTCCCGCCGATTTCGCGCGGATCACCCTGATCGTGAACACGCGCCGCATGGCCCGCCGCATTCGGGCGATTTTTGACGCCGGACCCCCTCGCCTGTTGCCGCGCGTTGTCTTGTTGGGCGATGTCGAGCAGCTTTTGAAAGATGTCTCGCCACCTGCCCCGGTTGCCAGCTTGCGCCGCCGTCTTGAATTGGCAAGCATGATCGAGCCCTTGGTTGCCGGTGAATCCAGCCTTGCCGAAAAGGCGTCTTTGTTTGGGTTGGCCGACAGTCTGGCCGCGTTGATGGACGAAATGCAGGGCGAAGGCGTCGCGGCACAAACACTGGCCGATTTGGATGTGTCCAATCATTCGGAGCATTTCGCCCAAACAAAAGCGTTTCTTGAGATTGTTCAAAGCTACCTTGCCCAAACGCGCGCAGCGCCCGATGCCGAAGAACGCCAACGCCACATCGTCACGCACTTGATCCAGCAATGGGAGGTCGATCCGCCCAAAGACCCGATCATCTTAGCAGGTTCGACCGCATCACGCGGCACAACGCGTCTATTGGCCGAAGCCGTTGCCAGTTTGGACAACGGATCGCTGGTTTTGCCCGGTTTTGATTTTGATCTACCTTTGTCCGTGTGGGGCCGGATGGACGGGGATGATGCGCATCTTTTGCCAACGCAGGATCATCCTCAGTACCGGTTTCAGGCCATCATGCGGTCTTTGGACATTACGAAAAAAGATGTCGGATTATGGAGCGACCTGCCCCCGCCATCCCCCAAGCGGAACGCGTTGATTTCACTGGCGATGCGCCCAGCGCCCGTCACGGATGCGTGGTTGAAAGAAGGCCCTGATTTGGGTGACCTGAACGAGCCGACCGAAAATTTGACTCTGATCGAGGCTGAAACGCCCCGTGCAGAGGCATTGGCGATTGCGCTTCGGTTGCGCCAAGCGGCACAAGACGGGCAAACAGCGGCCCTAATCACACCGGATCGCATGTTGACCCGCCAGGTCGCTGCCGCGTTGGATCGATGGGACATCACGCCCGATGACAGTGCCGGTTTGCCATTGCATCATTCACCCCCCGGTCGGCTGCTGCGTCATGTCGCCAGTTTGTTTTCCCAAAAACTGGATGCCGAGCTTTTGTTGACCCTGTTAAAGCATCCGTTGACCAATCGGGGTGCGGACAGGAATGCGCATCTTTTGAACACGCAGCGGCTTGAGCTGGCGATGCGGGATGCGGCGATGCCGTTTCCTGACCCAGACACGCTGCATGCTGTATCGGCCAAGTTGTCAGTCGCGCATGGTGACGCGTTCACCGATTGGCTGACATGGGTGGTTCAGACGTTTTGCGGGCAAGAACGCAGCGGTGATGCAAGCCTGTTGGATTGGGTGCAGTCCCATCGCAGGCTGTCAGAACGCGTGGCCGCTGGGCCATCGGGTGATCCAGCGGAATTATGGGCACGCAATGCCGGTGAAAAGGCGCGGTCGGTCATGGATGCGATTGTGGATCAATCGGATGCTGCGACGGACATGGGCGCCTATGATTACGCGGATTTGCTGGGCGCGTTGTTGTCAGCCGAAGAAGTACGCGACCGCGACGAACCCGTACCCGGCGTCATGATTTGGGGTACATTAGAGGCGCGCGTCCAAGGGGCCGATTTGGTGATACTGGGCGGTTTGAATGAAAACACCTGGCCAGAATCCCCGGATCCTGATCCATGGCTGAACCGCGCATTGCGTCACAAAGCGGGTCTATTGCTGCCGGATCGGCGCATCGGGTTGGCCGCACATGATTTTCAGCAGGCCTTTGGTGCGCCAGATGTTTGGTTGACGCGGTCGGTGCGCAGCAGTGATGCGGAAACGGTTCCGTCGCGTTGGTTGAACCGGCTAACAAATTTGATGTCGGGCCTAAAGGACAATGGCGGTGTAAAAGCGTTAGACGCGATGCGGGCACGTGGGCGCATTTATCTGGATCAGGCACGTTTGATCGAAACGCCAATCGGAAGCACGCGGGCCAATCGCCCTGCTCCGCGTCCGCCGATTGCGGCGCGTCCGCGCAAGATTTCTGTCAGTGACATTCGCCGTTTGGTGCGCGACCCCTACGCGGTCTATGCCCGCAAATGTCTGCGGTTGCAGGCCTTGGGTGCATTGCGACCCACGGCGGATCACTTGTTGCGCGGCACAACGCTGCATTCCGTGTTCGAAACCTTCCTTCACGCTGTCAGACAAGACCCTAATCATTTGAATGCCTCCGAATTGCTGGACGTGGCAAAGCGTGAGTTAGAGGCAAATGTGCCTTGGGCCACGGCACGGACATTGTGGTTTGCCCGGCTTGAGCGGATCGCAAATTGGTTTGTGACCACTGAACAGCAGCGTCAGGATGCTGGCGCGCCATTTGCCTTTGAAATTCCTGGTCTGATGGATCTGCCCGATATCGGGATGCAAATCACGGCCAAGGCGGACAGGATTGACCTGACCGAAGATGGCCGCGCCGTTGTGTTGGATTACAAAACCGGCAAACCACCATCGGCTGCGGCGCAGGTCAAATTCGAACGCCAATTACTGATCGAAGCCGTCATGGTCGAAAACGGAGCGTTCCAGAAACTGGGGCCTCGTGTCGTTAGTCAGGCGCAATATATCGGCATAACCGCATCGCCCAGCATCGTTGAAGCGCCCATCATCAAGGAAACGCCCGACAAGGTTTTGACCGAGCTTCGCACGCTGCTCGCCGCCTATTTGGTACAGGATCAGGGGTATTCGTCGCGGCGCGCCCATTTTCGCGATGCCGATACGGGCGATTACGATCATCTGGCGCGGTTTGGTGAATGGGATTCGACACAGGAACCTGTTGCGGAGGATGTTGGGTGAACGACGCAAGTCAACGCCAACAAGCGGCTGCGCATCCTCGGCGATCCACGTGGTTGGCCGCAAATGCAGGGTCTGGAAAGACGCGCGTTTTGACGGACCGGGTTGCGCGGCTGTTGTTTGACGGGGTTCTGCCTCAGCATATTCTGTGCCTGACTTATACCAAGGCCGCCGCATCAGAGATGCAAAACCGTCTGTTCAAGCGTCTTGGCGAATGGGCGATGTTGGGCGACGCTGAATTGCACGAGGCCTTGCGCGGTTTGGGTCTGACCCGCGATTTGGATGCGGGCGATTTGGCCCAAGCACGAACATTGTTTGCCCGTGCGATTGAAACACCGGGTGGTTTGAAAATCCAAACGATCCACTCGTTTTGTGCGGCTCTGTTGCGGCGCTTTCCGCTCGAGGCTGGGGTCAGTCCGCAATTTGTTGAAATCGAAGAACGCGCGGCGGACCTGTTGCGCGAGGACGTTGTCGACGCGATGGCAGCAGGGTCGGATCAGCCGTTGTTGGAACAGGTGGCGCGGTTTTTCACAGGTGCTGATTTTGGCACGCTGACCAAGGAAATCGTCAACAACGCGCCCGTCTTTACCGAACAAATGGATGCGGCCGGGTATCTTAAGCTGTTTGGCCATCCCGAAACCCTGACCCATACGCAGATCGAAGATCAGTTGGGCGGGCGCGACGGGCTAACATGGCTGAAGCCGCTGATGACTGAGTTGCGCATGACGAAAGGCACGTGGAACGAACGCAGCTTGGTCAAGCTGGAACGCGTCGCGCACGGAACCGGGCCGTTATTGCCCGACCTGATCAACGCGTTTTTGACCGGACAGGGCACCGTCACATCGCAGTTTTGCACCAAAAAGGTACAAACCGCTGTTCCCGAAGCATTTGAGGACGCGATGGACATGGCCGAACAGGTGATCGAGCTGCAAGATGCCTATCGTGCGCTGGTTGGGGCAGATCGATCTGCGGCGCTTTCGGCTTTTGGCGCGGCATTCCTGAAACGATACACCGATCACAAGCATCAACGCGGGTGGTTGGATTTTGACGATCTGATTGGCAAGGCGCGCGCGTTGCTGTCTGACAAAGGTGTCGCGGCTTGGGTGCTGTATCGGATCGATGGCGGGATCGACCATATCCTTGTGGACGAGGCGCAAGACACCAGCCCAACACAATGGGATGTGATCTGGAAGCTGGCCGAAGAATTTGCAGCGGGCGAGGGCGCGCGCACGGATACGCTACGCACGATCTTTGTTGTTGGGGATCAAAAACAGTCGATTTATTCCTTTCAAGGGGCTGATCCGCGTGAATTTGACCGGATGAAGCTTGAGTTTAAAAACAGGCTCGAACAAAGCGGCGAGGCGTTGCAGGAAACGTCTTTGGACCATTCGTTTCGATCCAGTTCGGCCATCTTGTCGCTGGTTGATACCGTATTCGAGGATCGCGGCGGACCCGGCTTTCCCAAAGAGACCAAGCACATTGCGTTCCACGAGGAATTGCCCGGTCGGGTCGATCTTTGGCCGCCCGTGCCTGTCGGTGACGAAGACGAGTCCGGCCCGTGGTATGAACCCGTTGATCGTCTAAGCCGCACACATCACAACCGTATCCTTGCGCAACAGGTGGCGCAGGAAATCAAGCGGATGATCGATGACAAGGTCGCGTTGCCAAGCGGGGTGCAAGACGGTGTCGTATCCGCACGTCCGGTGCAGCCCAGTGATTTCCTTATTCTTGTGCGACGGCGCAGTGGGATTTTCCCGGAACTTATTCGCGCCTGCAAAGAGGCTCAGGTCCCGATTGCGGGTGCGGATGTCTTGCGCGTCGGCGCGGAATTGGCCGTTCGTGACATTGGCGCGCTGCTGTCTTTTCTTGCGACGCCCGAGGATGATTTGTCATTGGCGACAATTTTGAAATCTCCGCTATTTGGCTGGAGCGAGGATCAACTGTTTCGGCTCGCGCATGGGCGCGGGCGCAAACATTTGTGGCAAGTGTTGCGCGATAAAGGTGCCGAATTCCCTGAAACAGTCCCGATTTTGATGGATCTGCGCGAACATTCCGACTTTTTACGTCCCTATGATCTGATGGAGCGGTTGTTGACCCGCCACAAGGGGCGTCAAAAGCTGCTGGGTCGCTTGGGTGTCGAAGCTGAAGACGGCATTGACGCCTTGCTGGATCAAGCTTTGGCATATGAACGCAATTCGGTGCCGTCGCTTACTGGGTTTTTGGCGTGGATGGAGACCGACGATCTTCAGATCAAACGTCAAATTGACAGCGCATCAAACCAAGCGCGGATCATGACGGTGCATGGATCAAAGGGTTTGGAAGCGCCGATTGTTATTCTTCCTGACACGGCACAAAGGGCACAAACGGATCGATCAAACATCGCCGTGTTAGAGGATCGCGCCGTTTGGAAACCAGGCAGCAAAGAAACATGGGCTGCCCTTCAAGAGCGTGTTGACGAAAAGCGCGACGCCCAAGACGAAGAAAGCCTGCGCTTGCTGTATGTGGCCCTGACGCGTGCAGAAAAATGGTTGATCGTCGCCGCGGCGGGCAAGCGTGGTTCGGATGATGCGCCTGATTGGTATCAGATCATCGAAGAGGGCGCGGACAAGCTGGGTGCCACGACTGTCGCTGGGCCTGTTGATGCGGTTAAGCGCATTGAAGTCGGCAATTGGTCGGAATTTCAGATCCAACCAGCGAAACCGTCAGAACACAAAACCGCAGAGCTGCCAGATTTCGCGTTCACGCCCTATGAGCAGAAGAAATCACAACCTCAAACGCTTTCACCATCTGATCTGGGTGGCACTAAAGCATTGCCCGGCGAAGGTTTGAACGAAGACATGGCCAAGGCCTATGGGCGTCTTGTGCATGAATTACTTGAACAGTTCCCCGGTCAAGATTTGGATCAGTGTAATCGCATATTCGAAAGCGCTGCTGGTCGGTCCGAGTTGGCCGATGATCTAAGGCAAGATGCGCGGCGCAGTGTTGAACGTATTTTGTCGAACCCGGAGTTTTCGGCTTTGTTCCAACCCGACGCATTGTCCGAAGTATCGATCACGGCGGATGTTGACGGCAAAAGGATACACGGCACAATCGACAAGCTGATCGTGACGTCCGATCGGATATTGGCGGTGGATTTCAAGACAAACCGTGTCGTTCCGACGACACCCGACAAAATTCCCGAAGGGGTTTTGCGCCAGTTGGGTGCCTATGCCAATGCGTTGGCCCAGATCTATCCCGGCAAACCTATTGAAACCGCTGTTCTTTGGACCGAAACCGAAACTCTTATGTCGGTCACGCACGATATCGTGACGGATGCCCTGCGCCGAAGCCAATATCTTGACGTGACCGCAAGGTCTACCTAGGTTGACGGCCTGAGCCCGAGCCCAAGGAGATAGAGCATGGCCACCCTCGCAGTGACCGACGATAGTTTTGACGCCGAAGTCCGCCAATCAGACATTCCAGTTGTAGTGGATTTTTGGGCTGAATGGTGTGGCCCTTGTAAGCAAATCGGGCCGTCCCTCGAAGAGCTTTCTGACGAAATGGCCGGTAAGGTCAAAATCGTCAAAGTGAACGTGGACGAGAATCCAAATTCTCCGTCGCAGATGGGCGTGCGCGGTATTCCGGCATTGTTCATGTTTAAAGGTGGCGAAGTCATTGCCAACATGGCAGGCGCAGTACCCAAAGCGAAGCTGCAAAGCTGGATTGAAGATTCTCTCTGAGAGTCGAACCGGCATTCTGAAAAGGCGTGTGCAGTGATGCGTGCGCCTTTTTTCTTTGTCTTTTGCGGGCTTGTTCCCGCGTGATGCGCGGGCCATATACGCCGTTATTAGGCCGAAAGGACGCAAGATGAGCAAAAATGAATTTCCCGGTTGGCATGGAACAACGATTGTTGGCGTCAAAAAGGACGGCAAAGTTGTTATCGCTGGTGACGGGCAGGTGTCTCTTGGTCAAACTGTGATCAAAGGAACAGCTCGCAAAGTGCGGCGTTTATCCCCCGGCGGGCATGACGTTGTTGCCGGGTTTGCCGGATCAACGGCGGATGCTTTCACCTTGCTGGAACGACTGGAAGTCAAATTAGAAGCGACACCAGGACAATTGGCGCGGGCCAGTGTTGAATTGGCCAAAGACTGGCGTACAGACAAATATCTGCAAAAGCTCGAAGCGATGTTGATTGTCACAGATGGTACCGATTTGTTGGTGATCACTGGGGCCGGGGACGTTCTTGAGCCTGAACATAATGTTGCGGCGATTGGATCGGGTGGGAATTACGCCTTGGCCGCCGCGCGCGCCATGATGGAAACCGACAAATCCGCCGAAGATGTGGCCCGCGACGCGATGGCGATTGCGGCCAGTATTTGTGTCTATACCAACGGCAACCTGACCGTAGAAAGCATCGAAGCATGACTGACCTGACTCCTCGTGAAATAGTATCTGAATTGGATCGTTTTATTATCGGTCAGAATGATGCCAAGCGTGCGGTTGCTGTTGCGTTGCGCAATCGGTGGCGGCGCAAGCAATTGTCCGACGATCTGCGCGATGAGGTCTATCCAAAGAACATCCTGATGATTGGGCCAACCGGTGTCGGGAAAACAGAAATCAGCCGCCGTTTAGCCAAATTGGCACGTGCACCGTTTCTGAAGGTCGAAGCGACCAAATTCACCGAAGTTGGGTATGTCGGGCGCGATGTCGAACAGATTATCCGCGATTTGGCAGATGCCGCCATTGCGCAAACCCGCGAATGGATGCGTGAAGATGTAAAAGCAGCCGCACACAAGGCCGCTGAAGAACGCGTTATTTCGGCCATTGCCGGTGAAGATGCCCGCGAAGGCACCCGCGATATGTTCCGCAAAAAGCTGAAAGCAGGCGAGCTGGACGACACAGTTATCGAATTGGATGTCGCGGACACGTCCAACCCATTCCCATCGATGGAAATACCGGGTCAACCTGGATCTAATATGGGGATGATGAACCTTGGCGATTTGTTCGGCAAGGCTATGGGTGGGCGGACAACACGCAAAAAGCTGACCGTTTCAGAAAGTTATGAAGTGTTGATTGGCGAAGAGGCTGACAAGCTTTTGGACGACGAAATCGTAACGCGCACTGCGTTGGAAGCCGTCGAGCAGAACGGAATTGTCTTTATCGACGAAATCGACAAGGTCGCAACCCGGTCCGAAGCGCGCGGCGGTGATGTCAGTCGCGAAGGCGTGCAACGGGATTTGTTGCCATTGATCGAGGGCACAACCGTCAGCACAAAACATGGTGCGGTCAAAACAGACCACATCCTGTTCATTGCTTCTGGCGCGTTCCACATCGCAAAGCCGTCGGATTTGTTGCCTGAATTGCAGGGCCGTTTGCCGATCCGCGTTGAATTACGGGCGTTGACGCAAAAGGACTTTGTGCGGATTCTGACGGAAACCGACAACGCGTTAACCCGTCAATATACCGCTTTGATGAAAACCGAAGGGGTCGATGTTGATTTCACCGAAGACGGTATCGAAGCCGTTGCGCAAATTGCGGCGGATGTGAACCAATCGGTCGAAAACATCGGGGCGCGGCGTCTTTACACGATCATTGAACGCGTTTTCGAAGAGTTATCCTTTGTTGCGCCGGACAAGGATGGTGAAGCGGTGACTGTTGATGCGGATTACGTTCAGAAGCATTTGGGCGAATTGGCAAAATCAACCGATCTAAGCCGTTACGTCCTTTAGCATTTGCTGATATGCCGATCCGGAGGGGATTTTTCGCCCGCCGGATCGGCCAGCATGCGCAGCACACTTGATTTTCTGACTTCCAATTCACATTGGTTGGCCGCCGGGGCGTTGCTGACCTTTATTGGGTCGTTTGGTCAAACGTTTTTCATCTCTGTCTTTGCCGGTGAAATTCAGGCCGCTTTTGATCTGTCGCATGGATCTTGGGGCGCTATTTACGCCATTGGGACCACGGTCGCTGCTGCAATTATGGTGTGGGCGGGCGGTCTGACAGACAAATATCGCGCGCGCAGTCTTGGGATCATTTCCGTCAGTGGCCTTGGATTGGCGTGTTTGTTCATGGCTTTGAACACATATGTTTTGCTGTTGCCGTTGGTCGTCTTGGGGCTGCGGCTTATGGGGCAGGGTATGTCGACCCACATCGCGATTGTTGCGATGGCACGCTGGTTTGTTGCGACACGCGGCAAGGCGCTTGCGATTGCAACGCTTGGGGTGGCGGCAGGTGAAATGATACTGCCAGTTTTGTTTGTGTTTCTGTTGGATCTCGTTGATTGGCGTTTGCTTTGGGTTGGTGTGGCCTGCGTTTGTTTTGCCAGCTTGCCGTTGCTGCGTCATCTTTTGAAAACCGAACGCGTACCCAGTGCCGATGCAACCGAAGATCAACGCGCGGGGATCGCAAACCGCCACTGGACCCGGGCCCAAGCGTTTCGTCATCCGTTGTTCTGGTGCATTGCCCCTGCCATTTTTGGGTTGTCCGCCTTTGGCACGGCGCTGTTGTTCCATCAGGTGCATTTTTCGGCGATCAAGGGCATTAGCCATTTGGCGTTTGTCAGCCTTTTGCCGATTTATACCTCTGTCGCTATTTTATCGATGATTGGATCTGGCATTGCGCTGGATCGGTTTGGAACGCAAAAGATGCTGCCCTTTTATCAGTTGCCGCTTGTGCTTGGTTTTCTCGTATTCGCAACAGGCCAGGGCATTTCCGCAATAGCATTGGGCTTTGCTCTTGTCGCTTTGACAACGGGGGCAAATTCGACCCTCCCAAACGCGTTTTGGGCGGATGCGTATGGAACGGCGAATATCGGATCGATCAAGGCAATGGCCACCGCCGTCATGGTTTTGGGGTCTGCAATGGGCCCATTTTTGACCGGGATGCTGATCGATTTCGGCATTGGTCTTGAAACACAATATATCGGCGTAGCAGGTTATTTTCTGATCATGACCGGATCGCTGTATTATGGCGTCACGCGTTATTTCGTCGGTCAGACCGCCTAGCGGTTGCGTTTGAGATAAACGTAATACGCACCACCGCCGCCGTGCTTTTGATGGGCTTGTGTGATTTGCAGAACCGCTTGCGATAAAGGTGGCACCGACAACCATTGTGGCACTTGGTGACGCAAAACGCCGGTGCGAACGGGTATCAAATCATCGCCGCGGTCTTGTTTGCCTTTTCCAGTTATCACCAGAACCAGCCGCTTTCTTTGGGCATGGGCGCGTAAAATGAATTGCGCCAGTGCCGGATGCGCCCGATCTTGTGTCATACCATGAAGATCAATCTTGCCTTCTGGCACCAATCGCCCTTGTCGCATCCGCCCAAATGTTTTGCGATCCATCCGCAGGGGCGCGTCGTCGACTTGTTTCGAGATCGACGGAGTTAAGTCGAACGCGGTGCTGCCTTTGTCGTTTCGGATGGGTTTTGCCGGAAGGCTGAATTCTTGTCGCGTCTCAGGCATCGATCGTTTGGCGGCTGGGGCCGGGTCGATATCCATTATCGATTTGTTTGGAGTCAGAGGTTCGGCTGTTTTGGCGACTTTGTTCCACAGGGCTTCTTCCTCGGGTCGCAACTTGCGACGACGGGTCAAGAACCACCCTCCGGCAGCATCGAAAAGGCGCGTTGTATTGGCAAAAGAACCAACAATCTGCCGGGGTCTTTTAATCGGCCCGCGTTTCGTCCTGCCTCATCACCGGTACCAAAGAACACATCTGCGCGTTGCGATCCTTTGATTGCCGAACCGGTGTCTTGGGCAACCATCAAACGGTTCAATGGGTCTTTGCCCTTTTTCTCGATCCAAACCGGGGCACCCAGCGGGATGAATGCAGGGTCCACCGCGACGGTTCGCATTGTGGTAATTGATCTGTTCATCGCACCCAGCGGGCCTTTGTCAGACGGAACTTTGCTGACCTCGCGGAAGAACACGTAAGAGGGATTGTGATACAAAAGCTCTTGGCCCTCGATCGGATTGCGGCGCACCCAATTTGCAATGACTTGCGCGCTGACCTGATGGGATTGGTACGTTCCACGCCGGACCAATTCCGCGCCAATTGATCGGTAGGGTTGGCCATTGGCCCCCGCGTACCCAACCCGAACGGTTCCGCCTTCATCAAGGCGAATGCGGCCCGATCCTTGGATTTGCAGAAAGAACAGTTCGACCGGATCGTCGATCCATGCAATTTCCAACCCGCGATCTTCTAAAATGCCGCTTTCCAGCAATTCACGGCGGGGTAGCCACGGTGAATTTGCCTTGGCTTCCCTTGGCATTTTGTAGACTGGATATCGAAACCGGGCGGATCTAAAGCGCGACCCATTCAATTCCGGTTCGAAATACCCCGTGAACAACGCAGGTGCCCCGTCATCGATTAGAACGGGCCGGAAAAACAGTTCGAAAAACGCGCGGGCGTTGGTTTGTCTTTCCGCCAAAGCACATAACGATTGCCAATCGGATTCTTTGATATCCTGACATGTATTGCGAAAAACGCGCAAAGCTGCCGCGTGATCATCGTCGGCCCAGGAGTCCAGTTCAGAAAATTCAAGAACCCGCACCGCCGGTTCGGCGGCGGATTCAGACCCTGACATGGCCATCACAAGAGCGCACCCCAGCGCCTTTAAGCGTCTGTAGACACCAACAGCCAATTGGGGTCATCCGATCCCATGATACGCGCAAATGCCCAAGTGTCCTTCTGGCGCTTCACATCCGCGTCGCTGCCTTCGATGATATCCCCGGCATTGTCGCGCACAATGGATGTAAGTTCCGCTACAAACCGAATTGAAATTTCGGCTTCGTTTGTGTCCTCGTCCAGCGTCGCATTGACGATTTTCATTTCGCGAACACCGTAAAATTCTGCTTCGATTGACAGTCCTTCGTCTTCACGAGCCGACACGGCGTCTACAAAACTTTCGTAAACGTCTTCGGCCAGGAACGGTTGTATTTCGGCCAGCTCGCCGTTTTCGAACCCCATCAAGATCATTTCATAGGCGCCGCGCCCGCCTTGAAGAAAGTCGGCGACACCAAAGCTGGGCTCAAGACGTTTCATTTCTGCCAACGCTTTGGCACTGTCACTGTCTTCTTTGACGTGATCTGTAATATCCAGATCAGGCCCACCCTCGATTACTTCTAGGTCAGGGCGATTGCGCCGCTCGGTCGAAGCGTTCGGGATTGGAGGTTGTTCAAATCCTTCGCGCGTACCTAAAACGTTACGCAAACGCAAAATCAGAAAAACAGCGATCCCGGCCAAAACCAGGAGTTGGATCAAAGGAGAGTTCATCGGCACCTCAATTTGCCCGAGGAGATGGTATCAGGCGTTACCTGCACCTATTTAGGGGTTGGGGTTGGCCAAGTCCACTGTGCCCCCCCGAAAAAGGAGATAGCTAAATGTGGCTTTTGGTAGCGTTTCTCGCTGTACCGCTTATTGAAATCGCCCTGTTCATTCAGGTTGGCGGCATTATTGGTTTGGGCTCGACCCTACTAATTGTCGTGATTACAGCTGTTTTAGGCGCATATATGGTGCGAAACCAAGGTGCGCAGGTCATGAATCAAGTGCGCCAATCGTTTTCCGAAGTGCGCGATCCAAGCGAACCGCTGGCACATGGTGCGATGATTCTTTTTGCCGGAGCTCTTTTGCTGACGCCCGGATTCTTTACAGATATCTTCGGGTTCTTGCTTTTGATTCCAAAATTTCGGTCGTTTGCGTTCGCCAATATTCGCAAACGCGTCAATGTTCAGTCCTTTTCCACCCACAATACTCAACACGGGACTCACCATCGGCACACCCCGAATCCCGACGTGATAGATGGTGAATACGAGGACTTGGAAAACAACAATCGCGAGAGCACTGGGCCGTCGGGCTGGACAAAGCATTGAGGACTGAGTGACAAGCTGGTAGCAGAACGGTAACGAATTTTAATTGGAGTGTTTCAATGGCTGAAGAAGACGCACAACCGCAACAACCACCGCAACCTCAAATGCGGACTCTCGGGCAATATGTTCGGGACATGTCGTTTGAGAATATCATGGCCCAAAAAGGTGCCAAAAGCGATGTACAGCCGGACGTGCAAGTACAAGTAAATCTGGATGCGAAAAAGCGGTCTGTTGAAGACCAGTTTGAAGCTTCAATCTCGCTGAAGGTGACATCAAAGGCAAAAGACGCGGACGACGTTTTGTTTGTTCTGGAAGTCGATTATGTCGGCATATTCGAGATCAAAAACATCCCGGAAGAGCAGTTGCATCCTTTCTTGTTGATCGAATGCCCACGCATGATCTTCCCATTCTTGCGCCGTGTTGTCAGTGACGTCACACGCGACGGTGGCTTCCCGCCGCTGAATCTTGAGAACATCGACTTTGTTTCGCTGTATCGGAACGAATTGGCAAAACGTCAGGCTGAAAACCCGCAAAAAGCGGACGCCTAAGTTTTCCAAAGGGCGGCTTCGCCCAGCTTATCGACAAACTCATCATGCGCGGCCTTTTCGGTCGCGCTTATTCGTTTTGGCAACGGCGTCGCGCGTGGCTTGGGTTTCCATTCTGCCACGCCGTCCGCTCGCTGGTTTTGCGAAGCGGTCGACAAAACAAGACCCGGTTGGCGCCCGCCGGTCAATTCCAGATAAACTTCGGCCAGAATTTCGCTGTCCAGCAAGGCGCCGTGAAGCGTGCGTGACGAGTTATCTATCGAAAACCGCCGACATAACGCATCCAAAGACGCCGGCGATCCCGGAAATCGTTTGCGTGCGATATCAAGCGTATCAATTGCCTGATCATTCGGGATCAAGGGAAGCTTCATCCAACCCAATTCGGCATTCAGAAACTTCATATCAAAGGCCGCGTTGTGAATGACCAGCTTTGCGGTTCCGATGAAGTCCAGAAATTCCTGACCAATGGCCGCGAATTTCGGTTTGTCGCGCAAAAAGTCGTCGCCCAGCCCGTGCACTTCGAATGCTTCTTTCGGCATCGAGCGTTCTGGATTGATATATTGGTGATAGGTGCGACCCGTGGGCATGTGCCCGTCCAGTTCGACCGCTCCGATTTCTACAATACGGTCGCCGCTTTCGGGATCGAACCCTGTTGTCTCTGTATCGAGCACGATTTCACGCATGCATCCGCTCCCGTATTGCTGCCAGAACAGCTTGGACTTGCTGTCGTGCATGTTCAAGATCATCTGTGATGATCACAAAATCTGATAACGCACATTTCTGATCATTTGGCATCTGCTTGGCGCGAATGCTTTCAAATGTTTCGCGTGACATTGTTCCGCGTGCCAGAACGCGTTTGGCCTGCGTGTCTGGATCGACGCTGACACATACTGTTGCATCGACGTTTTTGTCGCCGCCCGTTTCAAACAGCAGCGGTATGTCGAACACAACAATATCTGACGCCGCGTTTTCCAAGAATACCGCACGGTTTTGGCCGACCAACGGGTGCACGATTTTTTCGATTTTGGTCAAAGCGGATCGGTCTTTGGCAATGATCTGTTTCAAAACTTCGCGTGATACGGCGTTTTCGACAATTGCATCAGGGTAAAGCTGGCCCAATGGGTCAACTGCGGCCCCGTCTTTCGAATACAGTCGATGAACCGCCGCATCCGCATCCCAGACATCGCATCCTTCGTCGGCAAACATTGCCGCCGTTGTGGACTTTCCCATACCAATGGATCCGGTCAATCCGATTTTGAACGTCATCTAAGAGCCGCAACCCGTGTTGCATCATCGACTTGGGGTCTTTTGCCAAACCACCGTTCGAAACCTGGGGTCGCTTGGTGCAACAACATGCCCAAGCCATCAACGGTTGTGCATCCTCTGGCTTCGGCTTCGGCCAACAAGGGCGTGCGCAAAGGCGTATAAACCAGGTCGGTGACAACGCTGTCAGACCGCAATCCGTCCAAAGGAACCCGCAATTCGGATTTTCCAACCATACCCAGGGATGTTGTGTTCACGACCAAAGCCGCCTCGTCCAGAATATTTCCGGCCTGGACCCAGTCGACCACTGTTACGCGGTTGCCAAATTCATCTGCCACAGCTTCGGCCCGAACACGCGTTCTGTTTGTCAGCAAAATTTCGGGAACACCGGATTCCAGCAACGATGCGACAACAGCGCGGGATGCGCCGCCTGCGCCAAACACTGCTGCGGGTCCGCGTCCCGGTAACCAATCTGGCGCCCCGCTTCTTAAGTTTTCAAGAAACCCATAACCGTCAGTATTATCCGCATGGATTTTTCCATCTTTGCGAAAGATCAAAGTGTTCGCCGCCCCAATCAGCGTTGCGCGGTCGGTTACGATGTCCGCAAGCTCCAGAACGATTTCCTTGTGAGGAATAGTGATGTTCACACCGACAAACCCAGCCTGCGGCAACGTACGCAACACATTCGCCAGGTTTTCTGATGATACTTCCAGAGGAATAAAATGACCCGGCAATCCATAGGTGTTCAGCCAATGATTATGCACTTTCGGTGACCGCGAATGTCCAATCGGAAATCCGATCACGCCAGCAAGGGGGATACGCTCTGTCATTCCTCAATCACTCCTCGAAGACCAAAAAAGGCCAGAAGTTCTAATAACGGTAAACCAAGGACGTGGAAATAGTCTCCGTTTACGGAATGAAACAAACGAATGCCTTCTTCTTCCAGTTTATATGCACCCACACTGTGCCGAATGCTGTCCCAGTTGCGGGTCACATATCCGGACAGAAATGCATCCGAGCTTTGGCGCATACGCAACCGAACATGTCCCACGTGACGCCAGATCGGCTGACCCTCGTGATATATGACGGCTGCTGAATACAACGCATGTGGTTTGCCGCGCATCAATGTCAGCTGTTCGAAAGCGTGCTCTGTGCTGGTCGGTTTGGACAAAAGCTGCCCTTCGAAATCGAGTACCTGATCACAACCGACAACAAATGCATCTGTTCCTGAAATCTTGCGCGCTTTCATCTCGGCAAGCGCATCCGCGATGTCGCGCGGCTTGGCCCCTTCAGAAAGAAGCGATTCCTTTATAGTTTGTTCATCGATTCGTGGCACCCTAGTTTCAAAGGGAATCCCCGCGTTCTGCAGCAGTGCCGCCCGAATTTGCGAACCTGACGCAAGAATGATCTGGTTTTTCATGTGGATAAACCTGTCGATGAACCTGTTGGTTTTGGCGTGCACGGTTTGTGCGCGATTGTCCCTTTCAGAGCAACGATGAAATACTCGTCGGCTTTTCCAAAGTCTCGCAAACCATATCCATCTGTTCACAAGGAAAACTCGGCATTTGTGGATTGTTAACCTTGTTCAAAATCATCCACGATTTCATCCACAGAAATTTCTTGTTCATTTTCCAATAAGTATCTGTTAACATTAATGAATATTAAAGTTACATATATGGAATATCTAAGGTCACACAATCGTTTTTTGTTGTGTGTTTCTGGACGTATAACTTCGAAATCCACAGGTTTCGGCGACACTACAAAACTCTTCAATCCTCTTATATTTTCTTATTTATTATATTGGTCTTCGAACATTTTGACGGGTTTCGACAGATTGACTCGCCAGTGAATGTTTACTAAGCCATCCGTGCATTCCATTCGGAAACCGCGTCAGCCTCTTAGAAACAGTATGAGAAGGTCAGTCCTCTGACCTTATAGCATTTATATGACCCAGGAACGTCTCAATCTTGCTGATCTGAAAGCCAAGAGTCCAAAAGACTTGTTGTCGATGGCCGAAGATCTGGAAATCGAAAACGCCTCGACCATGCGAAAAGGCGAAATGATGTTCCAAATTCTGCGTGAACGCGCGGATGAGGGTTGGGAAATCGCGGGTGACGGTGTTCTAGAAGTTCTGCAGGACGGGTTTGGTTTCTTGCGCTCACCTGAAGCGAACTATTTGTCTGGACCTGATGACATCTATGTTTCGCCGGATATGATCCGCCAGTATTCATTGCGCACGGGCGATACTATCGAAGGTGCGATCCGCGCACCAAATGATGTCGAACGTTACTTTGGTCTTGTGGACGTTGCGAAGATCAACTTTGAAGACCCGGAAAAAGCCCGCCATAAGATTGCTTTTGATAACCTGACACCGCTTTACCCTGATGAACGGTTGTCGATGGAACGCCAGGATCCAACGGTCAAAGATCGGTCGTCGCGTATCATTGATCTGGTTTCACCAATTGGGAAAGGACAGCGATCCTTGATCGTTGCGCCGCCACGGACCGGTAAAACGGTCCTTTTGCAAAATATCGCGGCGTCGATCGAAGAGAACCATCCAGAATGCTACCTGATCGTTCTTCTTATTGATGAACGCCCAGAAGAAGTGACGGACATGCAGCGATCCGTGAAAGGCGAAGTTATTTCGTCTACGTTTGATGAACCTGCGACCCGTCACGTTGCTGTTTCGGAAATGGTTATCGAAAAAGCCAAGCGCCTTGTTGAACACAAACGTGACGTTGTCATTCTGTTGGATTCGATTACGCGTCTTGGCCGTGCCTTCAACACGGTTGTCCCATCTTCCGGTAAAGTTTTGACGGGTGGTGTTGATGCGAACGCTTTGCAACGTCCAAAGCGGTTCTTTGGTGCGGCGCGTAACATCGAAGAGGGTGGAAGCCTGACCATTATCGCGACCGCCTTGATCGATACAGGATCGCGGATGGACGAAGTGATCTTTGAAGAATTTAAAGGGACTGGTAACTCGGAGATCATTCTGGATCGTAAGATTGCAGATAAGCGCGTCTTCCCAGCGATCGATATTCTGAAGTCGGGTACACGGAAAGAAGAGCTGTTGGTCGACAAGGCGGATTTGACAAAAACCTTCGTGCTGCGCCGTATTCTGAACCCGATGGGGACGACAGATGCGATAGAATTCTTGATTTCCAAGCTGAAGCAGACAAAGACGAATTCGGATTTCTTCGATTCAATGAACACGTAACTTATTGTGTAACAACAATGAGTTAGACAGATGGATAATATTTTTGCACTGGCAACTGTACCCGGACGTTCTGGCGTAGCGGTTATTCGTGTGTCTGGCCCTAGATCAAGTGAACTAAGACAATATATTGGTGGTAGCCTTCCCAAACCGCGTATATCTGCCTTGCGGTCGATCCAAGATTCTGACGGGACGGTCATTGATAAAGGCCTGATTATTTGGTTTCCGGCGCCAGCAAGTTTTACGGGCGAAGATGTCATCGAACTTCAGATTCACGGTGGCATCGCATCTGTTCGCGGTGTTCTTCAGGTGTTAGGAGCCATAGATGGTTTCCGCCACGCGGAACCTGGCGAATTTACCAGACGCGCCCTTGAAAATGGCAAGCTCGATTTGACGGCCGTCGAAGGCCTTGCTGATGTTATCGACGCTGAAACCGAAGCGCAATTGCGTCAAGCGCAGCGGACGTTGAATGGGTCACTGTCAAAATTGGTGGAAGGTTGGCGCGGTAATCTGATCCGCGCGGCATCCTTGATCGAGGCCACAATCGATTTTGCTGATGAAGAAGTACCCGAAAACGTATCAGACGAAGTTTTGGCGATCCTTTCTGTTTTAACGCAAGAATTTGAATCCGAAATCGAAGGGTCCTTTGTGTCGGAGCGAATTCGCGAAGGTTTTGAAGTTGCGATTGTTGGACTGCCAAATTCGGGAAAATCCACGCTGTTGAATGCTTTGGCGGGCAGGGATGCGGCGATAACCTCATCAGTTGCTGGAACGACGCGTGATGTCATCGAAGTCCGTATGGATTTGAACGGCTTGGCGGTGACGCTTTTGGATACGGCTGGGTTGCGCGAGAGTGACGATGAAGTTGAGAAAATAGGCATTTCCCGGGCGATCGAACGCGCTTCGCATGCTGATTTACGTGTGTTTCTTGTTCAAGAGGGCGAAATGGTTCCGGTTGAGCAGCAGGAAACCGATATCGTTCGGCGGCCAAAGGTGGATATTTCACCGGATGCGCTTGGAATCTCTGGATTAACTGGCGAAGGCGTTGATGCGCTTGTTGCAGAGATTTCTTCGGTGTTGAGCATTCGCGCCCAAGGCAGCGGTGTTGCAACGTGTGAACGGCATAGGCTGGCCATTTCGGAAGCGCTGCGTTTTGTGACAGAAGCGGCTGTTTTTGTGAAAGATGGTCCGGTATCGTATGATTTAGGGGCCGAATCCCTTCGCACTGCTATAAGAACGCTGGAACTTCTTGTTGGCAGAATTGATGTTGAAAATCTTCTTGATGAAATCTTTTCCAGTTTTTGTCTTGGGAAATAAGGAGTGTTTCACGTGAAACATTTCGACGTGATTGTCATTGGTGGTGGACATGCGGGTTGCGAGGCTGCGCATGCGTCCGCTCGGATCGGGGCAGAAACCGCGTTGGTTTCGATGTCAGCACAAGATTTAGGGGTCATGTCCTGCAATCCAGCTATCGGTGGGTTGGGGAAAGGTCATTTGGTTCGCGAGATTGACGCCTTGGATGGCGTCATGGGTCGGGCTGCTGACGCATCAGGCATTCAATTTCGCTTGCTAAACAGACGAAAGGGCCCAGCAGTTCAAGGCCCACGAACACAGGCGGATCGGTCCTTATATCGAAAATCCATGGTGTCGCTTACGGATCAACAGCAGAATCTGACCGTTTTGGAAGGTGAAGTGGTTGATTTCAAGATGGACGGGGATCGTGTCACCGGCTGTGTGTTGGCTGATGGCAGCGAAATTCTTGCGTCTGCAGTTGTTTTGACCACAGGTACGTTTTTGCGCGGACTGATCCATATTGGCGATGTGTCCTACGCCGGCGGACGAATGGGTGATAAGCCGTCGCAGAAGCTGGCAGAGCGGATTGATCAATTTGAGCTGTCCTTGGGGCGTTTGAAAACAGGCACGCCCCCGCGACTGGACGGCCGGACGATCAATTGGGATGGTCTGGAGATGCAGCCGGGCGATGATGACCCAGTTATGTTTTCGTTTATGTCAAAGGCGCCAACAGCGAGACAGATTTCCTGCGGAATTACCCATACAAATACTCAAACACATGAAATCATTAGAAAAAACCTTGATCGTTCGGCGATGTATGGGGGTATGATTGACGGAATTGGGCCGCGGTACTGCCCGTCAATTGAAGACAAGATTGTTCGATTTGCGGATAAAGAATCCCATCAGGTCTTTTTGGAGCCCGAAGGCGCGGATGATCACACGATTTATCCGAATGGCATTTCGACGTCGCTGCCGGTGGACGTTCAAGAAGAATATGTACGGTCGATTGCTGGGTTGGAGAGCGTTGAGATTTTGCAGCCAGGCTATGCAATTGAATATGATTATGTGGATCCCCGGGCGCTGACAGACCGATTG
The DNA here is from genome assembly GCA_039975755.1 of Paracoccaceae bacterium. Taxonomy (GTDB): domain Bacteria; phylum Pseudomonadota; class Alphaproteobacteria; order Rhodobacterales; family Rhodobacteraceae; genus JABSSA01. The sequence goes on from JBDWGM010000109.1 coordinate 27,744, forward strand.
TCACTGGAATCGGTGCCGGGATTGTATTTCGCGGGCCAAATCAATGGCACGACGGGTTACGAAGAAGCAGCAGCTCAAGGGATGGTCGCGGGAATGAACGCGGCGTTGACTGTTTTGGACAAGGATCCGGTGACTTTTGGCCGTTCTGATAGCTATATTGGGGTCATGATCGACGATCTGACCACGCGGGGGGTGAGTGAGCCATACCGCATGTTCACGTCCAGAGCGGAATTTAGGTTGTCATTGCGGGCTGACAATGCAGATCAACGGCTTACACCTCGGGCTATTTCACTGAATGCTATTTCAGACGAACGCAGAATGGCGTTTGAAGAGAAGATGGCGAACTTGAATTCGTCGCGTAAAATGCTGGAATCTAGGGAATTTACGCCAAAAGAACTGAATTTGGGCGGAGTTTCGGTGAATCAGGACGGAAACAAGCGGACTTTGTTCCAAGTTTTGGCCTTTCAAGAGGTTTCGTTCGAGGATTTAGTTCCCCTGATGCCCGATTTGTCGGAGGTAAGTGGCGAATCCCGTCGTCAGCTTGAAAATGATGCGCTGTATGCAAACTACCTTGATCGTCAGGTCACGGACATTGAGCGTATGCGCAAAGACGAAAAATTGAAAATCCCGCTAGAATTTGAATATTCAGGGATATCTGGGCTGTCTAATGAACTTAAGTCCAAGCTAAATACTGTGCGGCCTGCAAATATGGCGCAAGCCGGACGTGTGGAAGGGATGACTCCCGCTGCTCTTGCTTTGATCTTAGCAGTTTTGCGCCAATCTAAACAGAAATCAGCGTGATGGGCGTTCCAGATTGGTATCAGCAAGATGTTTCACGTGAAACATCGGATAGGCTGGACGCATTCGAAGCACTGGTTATCAAATGGTCACAGCGCATAAATCTCATCTCGAAAAAGGACCTGTCCCAAGTATCTGAACGCCATATCTGGGATTCGGCTTCGATGTTCCCCTATATTGTCGAGGCTAAAACCTGGGTTGATCTGGGCAGCGGAGGGGGCTTTCCGGGCATTGTTATCGCCATAATGGCGAAAGAGGTGCAGCCAAAGCTGAAAATCACCCTCATTGAAAGCGACGCAAGGAAATGCACCTTTCTAAGAACGGCAATCCGAGAACTTGAATTGCAAGCTGAGGTTCGCACGGACCGGATCGAAACCGTAACGGACATCACGACTGATGTGGTTTCGGCAAGGGCACTTGCGTCCTTGGATGTATTGTTGGATTTGGCCGCGCCACTTGGCCATGAGTACACCAAATTCCTGTTCCCAAAGGGGCAAAGTTGGAAGGACGAAATTGATCACGCAGGACGTAAATGGAGCTTTGACCTCACCGCCCATTCAAGCCATACAAACACCAACGCTCGTTTACTGGAATTGATGAATGTCCGCCGCAAATAATTCTACGCGCCCAAAACAGCCTAAGATTATCGCGATTGTGAACCAGAAAGGTGGGGTCGGGAAAACCACGACAGCCATCAATCTGGGTGCTGCTATGGCGGAATCTGGGTTAAAAGCGCTGATAATTGACCTAGATCCTCAAGGAAACGCGTCTACGGGACTAGGTGTTGATGTCGAAGACAGGGAAACTACTACATACGAGCTGTTGTTGGAAGATGTTGATTTAGATGACGCAATCCAACCGACGAACCAGGAAAACCTGAGCATTGTGCCGGCAACGGTTGATCTTAGCTCGGCTGATATGGAGCTTGTTGCAAACGAAAAACGTTCGTTTTTGTTACGAGAGGCGCTGCGGCAGCCTCAGATGGATTCCTATGAATTCGATGTCATCTTGATCGATTGCCCGCCGTCCCTGAATTTGTTGACGGTGAACGCTTTGATTTCGGCGGATTCATTGCTGGTTCCGCTTCAAAGCGAGTTCTTTGCACTTGAAGGGCTGTCGCAACTTATGTTGACGGTGCGTGAAATCCGTCAGGCAGGGAATCCTAATCTTCGGATTGAAGGCGTTGTGCTGACGATGTTTGATTCGCGCAATAACCTCAGCCAGCAGGTTGCGCAGGATGCACGAAGCATATTGGGCGAGGTCGTGTTTCAAACGATTGTGCCCCGTAATGTCCGGCTAAGCGAGGCGCCGTCCTTTTCGATGCCGGTTTTGAATTACGACACAACGTCGAAAGGTGCACAGGCGTATCGCGCCTTGGCGCAAGAAGTCATCAGTAAAAACAGTTTTCGCTAGGGGGCAATATCATGGCTAAGGAAAAAAAGCGTGGCTTGGGGCGCGGTTTGTCCGCATTGATGGCAGATGTTGCTGAAGCGGAAAATCCGGCTGTGTCATCTGCCACTGTCGGCGTTCAGTCATTGCCAATTGAGCAAGTACAACCAAACCCGGAACAGCCTCGCAAACGGTTTGAGCAAGAGCATTTGGATGATCTGTCCGCGTCTATTCGCGAAAAGGGGATCATTCAGCCGCTTATCGTGCGGGCCGTTGGCGATATATATGAAATTGTCGCTGGTGAACGGCGGTGGCGTGCGGCGCAGCAAGCGCAGCTTCATGAAGTTCCAGTTGTGGTTCGGGAGTTTTCGGACACCGAAGTTCTTGAAGTCGCGATCATCGAGAATATTCAACGCGCAGATTTGAACCCGGTGGAAGAGGCGATGGGATATCGCGCTTTGATGGACAAGTTCGGTCATACGCAAGAACGTATGGCTGAGGCGCTTGGCAAAAGCCGCAGCTATATCGCCAACCTTTTGCGGTTGTTGCAATTGCCCCGTGACGTGATTGATTGGCTTGAAGAAGGTAAGCTGACTATCGGTCATGCGCGGGCGCTGATCACTGCGGATGATCCGACCAGCCTGGCTAAGGACGTCATCAAGAAAGGTCTGTCTGTTCGTGAAACAGAAGCCTTGGTGAAGAAGGGGCAGTTTAGTCAGGGCGGCGCGCCCTTCGCTGTGCCAAAAGGGGCAGCTCCGGCTAAGGATGCAGATACTCGTGCGTTGGAAGATGATTTGGCCGCGGCTTTGGGATTGAAGGTCAGCCTGACCCATGGCGCAAGTGGGGAAAAAGGGTCGCTGACGCTGCATTATTCATCGTTGGAACAGTTGGATGAACTGTGCCGTAAGCTAAGCGGGACTTAAGACGGGTGCGCCGTTGTCAAAAGCCGTTCGAGTATGGCGTTTAAGACAATAAGCCCTTGTTTTCTAACAGTAATTTGGCTTCCTAGGTTAATCCAGCCCTCGTCGACCAGATCGGCGAGGGTTTTTTCATCCAGCCGCAGACCGGACATGGATTCAAAGCGGTTCAGGTCAATGCCCTCGGCAAGGCGCAGACCCATCAAAAGCATCTCTTCACCGCAGGACATAGAATCAAGCGCTGTTCGCACGGTTTCACGAGGACCGGCCAGCCAGTTTGCGGGCATGCGTGCGTGTTCTGTTGCGTGTTTCGTTCCGTCAATCGTGACACGTCCATGGGCACCGGGACCAATGCCGACGTAATCGCCGTACCGCCAATAGATCAGATTGTGACGTGATTGCGCGCCGTCGCGGGCGTGGTTGGACACCTCGTAAGCGGGCAGGCCGTTTGTTTCACAAATGTCCTGAGTGAGATCATACATATCAGCGGACAAATCATCGTTTGGTAGTCCGCGTAGCCGCCCCGCGTTGTACCGATCGCCAAATGCAGTGCCTTGTTCAATGGTCAGTTGGTATAACGACATATGATCGGTGCCAAACCCAACAGCTTGGCTGAGTTCGGCACGCCAATCCTCAAGGGATTGGTTTTGGCGTCCGTAAATCAGATCAAAACTGACGCGGTCGAACGTGTTTTGCGCGATATGCAGGGCATCGCGGGCCGTGGCCACGTTATGCAAACGACCAAGGCGCTGAAGATCGCCATCATTCAGCGCTTGAATACCCAGCGAAACGCGATTGACACCGGCATCGCGGTATCCTGCAAACCGACCGGCTTCGACGGAACTGGGGTTTGCTTCTAGGGTGATTTCTAGATCATTGGCCGTGGGCCACAGTTTGCGAGATTCTGCGATAATGTCAGCGATCAGATCTGGATTCATCAAGCTGGGCGTACCACCGCCAAAGAAGATGGAGTGCAACACACGGTGCGGTGTTTCGCGGGCTGATTTTCTTAGCTCTTCCAGATAGGCGGTGCGCCAAGTGTTTTGATCGATGTCGCGCGAAACATGGCTGTTGAAATCGCAATAGGGGCACTTGGCCTCACAAAACGGCCAGTGGACATACAGACCAAAGCCGCCTTGTTGCCAGTCATCCGCCAAAGCAACCCCGGATCAGCTTTGCAAAGGCATCCGCACGATGGGACAGCGCGTTTTTTTCGTCCGCATTCATTTCAGCAAAGGTGCGATCATGCCCATTTGGAATGAACATCGGATCATACCCATGGCCCAACTGACCGCGAACGGGCCAAACCAAAGATCCCGGTGCAGCACCAGCAAAGATTTCTTCGTGACCGTCGGGCCAAATCAACACCAAAGTGGCGCAAAACCGTGCGGTCCAGGGTTTGGGTGCCTTTGACGTAGTCAGTTCGTCATGTGCGCGGGTCATCGCCATCATAAAATCGCGACCATTGGGTGTTTCGGCCCAATCGGCAGTGTAGACGCCGGGCGCACCATTCAAAGCATCGATTTCTATACCGGAATCATCAGCCAGCGCGGGCAATCCTGTGGCATCAACTGCGGCGCGGGCTTTGATCCGGGCGTTTCCAACAAAGGTTGTTTCCGTTTCTTCCGGTTCATCCAGATTCATTTCAGCCGCGCCCACAACTGAAACACCATATGGGGCAAAGAGCTGCCCCATTTCTTCCAGCTTTCCGGCATTGTGGGTCGCAATTAGAATGCGATCCCCTTCAAACTTGCGTGTCATGCACCCGCAGCCTGCTGCATGTCGGCCAGCGTTTTTGTGCCAGCTTCGGCCAGACCCATCAGATCATCCATTTGTGCGCGCGAGAATGTTGCACCTTCGGCGCTCATCTGCACTTCGATCAGACGTCCATCACCTGTCATGACAAAATTGCCGTCAACACCGGCTTCGCTGTCTTCTGGATAGTCCAGATCAAGAACGGGCTGACCTGCGTAAATTCCGCAGCTGATAGCGGATACAGGGGACACCAGTGGATCAGATGTGATTTCGCCAGCTTTCAGCAATTTGTTCACGGCCAAACGCAAAGCAACCCAACCGCCGGTGATCGACGCACAGCGGGTGCCGCCATCTGCTTGAATAACATCACAATCTACGGTGATTTGACGTTCGCCCAATGCGACCCGATCAACACCTGCACGCAAAGACCGACCAATGAGGCGCTGAATTTCAACGGTGCGACCGCCTTGCTTGCCAGATGCAGCTTCGCGGCGCATCCGCGTATTCGTGGCGCGCGGCAACATTCCATATTCGGCAGTGACCCATCCCAAACCCGACCCTTTGATGAACGGTGGAACGCGGTCCTCAATGGTGGCAGTACATAAAACATGGGTATCGCCCATACGGATCAATACGGACCCTTCGGCGTGTTTTGTAAAACCAGTCTCGATTGAGACGGCGCGCATTTCATCAAGGGCTCTGCCGGACGGACGCATTTAGGTACTCCTTTGTGTTCACAAGGGGGATAGCCTTGGTGCCGCAGAAAGAGCAAGCCCGATTGACCTTTTCTGTCGAAGTGCCTTTATTCAAATATATGAGTACAAACCCCGATCTGTTTTCTGAAATGAATGATCGATCCCGCGAAGTCTTTCGCCGTGTCGTCGAAGGCTATCTGTCAAACGGAGACCCCGTTGGGTCACGAACCCTAACGCGGGACTTTAGTGAAAAGGTCAGTGCTGCGACGATTCGCAATGTGATGCAGGATCTCGAATTTATGGGATTGCTGGACAGTCCGCATGTCAGCGCTGGACGTATTCCAACGCAAGCCGGGTTGCGCATGTTTGTTGATGGCTTGATGGAAATCGAGGTCCCCGATGACACGGACCGTCAACATATCGAAGCAACAGTGGGCGACGGTGAACAGGATGTTGCCGGCATTTTGGACCGTGTTGGGTCGGCCCTGTCTGGCGTGACGCAAAGTGCGTCGCTGGTTTTGGCGCCAAAACACGAAGCGCCAATCAAGCACATCGAATTTGTGTCCCTAGGACAAGACCGGGCTTTGGTTGTTCTTGTGTTTGCAGATGGCCATGTCGAAAACCGAATATTTGAACCACCGCCGGGATTGACGCCTTCGTCGTTGCGAGAGGCTGCAAATTTCCTGAATGCACTGATCGAGGGGCGCACCCTAAGCGATCTGCGTACAGTGATCCGGACAGAAATAGAATCCCGCCGACAAGAGATAGATACACTTTCGAAATCCTTGGTTGATAGTGGTCTTGCTGTCTGGGACGGAGACGAGGATCAACAAGAGCGTTTGATCGTGCGCGGTCGCGCGAATCTTTTGGAAGACATGGCCGAAGCGGAGGAATTGGAACGGATCAGATCATTATTTGACGACCTAGAACGCAAGCGCGATATCGAAGAATTCCTGTCTTTGACGGAAAGTGGCGAAGGTGTGCGCATTTTTATTGGCTCTGAGAACAAACTTTTTTCACTTTCGGGTTCCTCTTTGGTTGTCTCTCCCTATATGAACGCTGATCGAAAGATTGTCGGAGCGATTGGAGTCATTGGACCCACGCGACTCAATTATGGGCGCATCGTTCCGATTGTGGATTATACAGCGCAACTCGTCGGCAGAATGATCGGCGGGCGCAGCTAGAGGTAAAGACATGGCGGAGCCCAAAGGCGAAGAGTTCCTAGACGACATTGAAATGGCCGAAGAAGAAGAAATGGCTGTTTCATTAAGCGAGATGACAGAACCGTACGACGAGATCGAAGCGTTACGTGCGGAACGCGATGACATGAAAGACAAATTCATGCGCGCGTTGGCGGAAACGGAAAATGCACGCAAGCGGTCTGAAAAAGATCGTCGCGAAGCGCATCAATACGGTGGGTCGCGTTTGGCGCGTGATTTGCTGCCCGTTTACGACAATCTGAAACGCGCGCTTGAAGCCGCGACAGAAGACCAACGCGAAGCCGCTGGCGCACTTCTTGAAGGTGTAGAGCTGACGTTGCGCGAATTGATCAGCGTTTTTGGCAAGCATGGCATCGAAGTGATCACCCCCGAAGTCGGTGACATTTTTGATCCGCAGGTGCACCAAGCCATGTTCGAAGCGCCCGTACCGGGGACCAAAGCCGGTGAAATCATTCAGGTTTCCGCTGAAGGGTTCATGCTGCATGATCGCCTGCTGCGTCCGGCACAGGTCGGCGTGTCGTCCATGACAGGTTAATCTTTGGCTGCGTCTTTCAGCTGATAGATCAAATTTAATGCATCCCGGGGGCTTAGGTCGTCGGGATGTATGCTTTCTAGCATCTCAATTGCTGGCGAGATTTGAGTTTTCGGAGCTGGCGGTGGTGCTGATGCTGCAAATAACGGCAAGTCGTCAATCACGGCCTTTTTGCCTGCTGTTCCGCCTTCTCTTTCGCCCTTTTCCAACGCATCCAACACGACACGCGCCCGAGAAATGACCGCCGGCGGTAATCCTGCAAGTTGGGCGACCTGAACACCGTAAGATCGATCGGCGGCGCCCTTGCGCACTTCGTGCAAGAAGATGATTTCACCTTCCCATTCGCGCACGGCTACGGTGGCGTTGTCGACGCCCCCCAAACGGGCAGCAAGGGCGGTCATCTCGTGATAATGGGTCGCAAACAGTCCACGGCATTTATTGACGTCGTGCAGGTGTTCCAATGTGGCCCATGCAATGCTGAGGCCATCATAGGTCGCGGTGCCGCGTCCGATTTCATCCAGAATGACCAAGGCGTGGTCGTCTGCCTGATTCAAAATCGCCGCAGTTTCCACCATTTCGACCATAAAGGTCGACCGGCCCCGCGCCAGATCGTCTGACGCACCAACGCGGCTGAATATCTGACTGACCACGCCGATATGAGCGGAGGACGCAGGGACAAAGCTGCCTGATTGGGCAAGGATCGCAATCAATGCGTTTTGGCGCAGAAAGGTCGATTTACCCGCCATGTTTGGGCCGGTCAGCAACCAGACAGATGCGGTGTCTTCGGCCGAGAGATCACAATCATTGGCAACAAATGGATCGCCCGCACCGTTGCGCAGCGCGCTTTCCACAACCGGATGGCGGCCCCCTTGGATTGCAAAGGCACGTGACGCGTCAACAATCGGACGGCACCAGTTTTCTGTCTCGGCCAGGAACCCAAAGGCGCAGGCCAAATCCAATTCGCTTAGGGCGCGGGCGGCCTGACTGATCTGAGCGGACCATTTAGAAACCAGTGTCTTTAAGCTTTCATAGAGCCGTTTTTCAATCTCCAGCGCGCGTCCACCTGCGTTTAGAATGCGGGTTTCCATTTCCGACAATTCCACAGTCGTAAAGCGGACTTGATTTGCGGTTGTCTGGCGGTGAATGAAAGTTTCTGAAAAGGGCGGGGCAAGCATTTTGTCCGCGTGGGTAGCCGTTGTTTCAATAAAGTAGCCCAGCACATTGTTGTGCTTGATCTTTAATGAACTGATCCCAGTGTCGCGGGCGTATTGTTCCTGCATACTCGCGATCACACTGCGTCCTTCGTCACGCAATGTGCGTGCGTCATCAAGATCGGAATCGTGACCTGCTGCGATGAACCCTCCATCCCGCGCCAGCAGTGGCGGTTCTGCAATCAAAGCCGCATCCAATTGATCGATCAGTTCATCATGGCCGCCAAGATCACTGGTCGCCGCTTGCAGTAACGCGGGCAGCTCTGGTGCTGCGCCTTTGATCTGTGCAGCTTCGGTCAAGGCGTTTCGGATTGCGGCTAGATCGCGCGGACCGCCACGATCAATCGCCAGTCTGGACAGGGCACGATCCAAATCCGGGACCTTTCGCAGGCGATCCCGCGTGGTTTCGCGCCACACAGATTGCGACCCGGCGAATTCAACCGCGTCTAATCGCGCCTGAATCGTCTCTAAGCGCCGTGAAGGCGAAGACAATCGCCGTTCCAGCAAGCGACCACCGCCCGACGTCACCGTTTTATCGATTGTGGCCAATAATGATCCGGCACGGCCTCCGGTTAACGCGCTGGTCAGTTCAAGGTTGCGACGCGTTGCGGCATCGATTTGGACCGATAAATCTCGGCTTTCTTGAATCGGCGGGCGCAACAGGGGCAGTTTTCCCTTTTGGGTCAAATCCAGATACGACACCAAAGCACCCATCGCGCCATGTTCGGCGCGCGAAAATTGGCCAAAAGCGTCTAACGTTCCGACATTGAACAGTTCGCACAGGCGTTTGTCGGCCCCCGTGCTGTCAAATGACGCGCGGGCTTGTGGGGTCAGTGGAATCCCAAAATCAGACGCTAATTCACGCAGATCTCCTTCTTTGGTTTCGGAGACGACCAGCTCGGCCGGGCCAAGCCGGGCCAATTCCGGACCTAATTGAGCCTGATCCGCCAGTTGCATGACATGAAACGCGCCAGTCGATATATCCACCCAAGCCAAGGCGCAATCGTCCCGCACCTGGGCAAAGGCGACCAGAAAATTGTGCCGACGGGCTTCAAGCAGGGAATCTTCGGTCAACGTGCCGGGGGTGACCAGACGGACAACATCCCGCTTTACGACTGATTTAGACCCGCGTTTCTTGGCCTCTGCAGGGCTTTCCAGCTGTTCGCAAACAGCGACGCGGAACCCTTTTCGGATCAGCGTCAAAAGGTAACCTTCGGCGGCATGAACCGGAACGCCACACATGGGGATGTCAGCGCCATCGTGTTTGCCGCGTTTTGTGAGGGCAATATCCAACGCTTCCGCCGCACCTACGGCGTCATCAAAAAACATCTCGTAGAAATCGCCCATGCGGTAAAACAACATCGCATCAGGATGGGCGGCTTTAATCTCGAGATATTGCGCCATCATTGGCGTGACTGACATGAAACCCCCCAAGGTTATTTCGGGCGACCTTACAAAGGGGTTTGGACGAGGAAAAGCAGGTTCCAAATAAAAAGAGGGCGCAATTGCATGCACCCCCCGGCTTATTGGTCGTGCTTGCCGCTTATCGGAACAGCGACAAAATGGATTGCGGTGCTTGGTTGGCAATCGACAACGCCTGAATCCCAAGCTGTTGTTGCGTTTGTAGCGCTTGAAGTCGCGCAGACGCTTCTTCCATGTCGGCATCCACCAATGCGCCGATACCGGATTTCATCGCATCCGTGAGTTTGCTTACGAATTCGCCCTGATCATCGATCCGTTTCGACGATGCACCCAAATCAGCGGCACCATTGATCGCGGTTTGAAGATACCCTTCGATTTCACCCAATGCAGTTGCCGCTGATGCGACGTCGGCGATGGCTGTGCGGCTGCCAACGTCAAGGTTAGCTTGGAAATCGACGGTTGCAACGTCAATTGTTGCGATGGTCGGGGCACCAGACCCAACCCGGTTCAGTGACGACATCACAGTCAAGCCTGTCGCGCCAGCGCCATCAACGTCAGTCGCCAGAAGGTTCGCGCCGTTAAACTGAGAAGCGCCGATGATTGACGTTATTTGCGCCTGCTTTTCTGCCATTTCCGTTTCGATTTTAGCAAAATCTGCTGTTTCACTGTTTGCAGAAACGGCCAGCGCTTTCATGTCTTCCAACACGGTTACGATCTGCTCTGCGCCAGCAGAGGCCACGGCAATGGTGGCTTCACCGACGCTCAATGAATCCGAAATTGTTTTAAAGCCAGCAACGTCGGTCTCCATAACTTTGGATATCGCCCAGATCGCCGATCCATCCTTGGCGGAATTGATTTCCCGCCCGGTAGAGATTTGGGTTTGCGTGCTAGAGAGGTCTTTGTTGACCTGTTTTAGGGTCTGAAGCGCGACCATGGCGCCATTGTTGGTGTTAATGCTCGACATGAACATAGTCCTTTGTGTCTCGACGGCTTTGCATCGAATTGGATTGCACCCGTTGTTCCGGGCATGTGCCGTTCTGACCGTGCTGGAGATTTCATTCGTTTCCAGCGCCACCCGGTTATTCGGATGCATTGAAACGTTAAAGTTCTAAATAGACGTGGCAAAAGCGAAGTTTGGGCCGCATTGTGACATGTCGTTAAAATTTAATTAAAATAGTTCTTAAAGATCATAGCTTACCGCTCTGCTGCAGAGTTTGTTGAGCGATGTGCTTTGCTGGGCTATGAGCGTTGTAGCTTTAAGGAACTGAATATGCCCAAAAACAAGATTACACGCGAAGAAGCACTTGCCTATCATCTTGAGCCAGCACCGGGAAAATGGGAGGTGCAGGCAACGGTTCCAATGACCACGCAACGCGATTTGAGCTTGGCGTATTCACCGGGCGTTGCCGTTCCGTGCGAAGAAATCGCGCAAAACCCCGAGACCGTTTATGATTACACCAACAAGGGAAACCTTGTGGCTGTTATCTCAAACGGGACGGCTGTTTTGGGTTTGGGAAACTTGGGCGCGGCTGGTTCAAAACCCGTGATGGAAGGCAAATCGGTTCTGTTTAAACGGTTTGCAGACGTGAATTCGATCGACATCGAATTGGACACCGAAGATCCGGACGAGTTTTGCAAAGCGGTTGCTTTGATGGGGCCGACATTCGGCGGCGTTAACCTTGAAGATATCAAAGCGCCTGAATGTTTCATCATTGAGCAACGTCTCAAGGAAGAGATGGACATACCCGTTTTCCATGACGACCAACATGGAACGGCGGTTATTTGCGCGGCGGGTCTGATCAATGCGTTGCATCTGTCTGGCAAAAAGATCGAAGACGTCAAGATTGTCCTAAACGGGGCCGGGGCCGCTGGCATCGCGTGTATCGAATTGTTGAAATCGATGGGCGCAAAGCATCAGAACTGTGTCGTGTGCGACACCAAAGGCGTCATTTATCAAGGCCGCACAGAGGGTATGAACCAGTGGAAATCAGCACACGCAATCAGCACTGAATTGCGGACACTGGAAGACGCTATGAAAGATGCAGATGTGTTTCTGGGCGTGTCTGTCAAAGGCGCTGTAACGCAAGACATGGTAAAATCGATGGCGGACAGCCCGGTTATTTTTGCCATGGCGAACCCAGATCCAGAGATTACACCCGAAGAAGCACACGAAGTGCGCGCGGACGCTATCGTGGCGACAGGGCGCAGCGATTATCCGAACCAGGTGAATAATGTCCTTGGTTTTCCGTATCTGTTCCGGGGCGCTTTGGACATTCATGCACGCGCCATCAATGACGAGATGAAAATCGCCTGTGCACATGCTTTGGCACGTTTGGCCCGCGAAGACGTGCCAGACGAGGTGGCAGTGGCCTACGGCAAGAGTCTTGCTTTTGGTCGTGATTATATCATTCCGACGCCATTTGATCCGCGCTTGATCCACCGAATCCCAACGGCTGTAGCGCGTGCGGGTATGGACACAGGTGCCGCGCGCCGTCCGATCATCGATATGGAGCAATACGAGCTTAGCCTAAAATCACGGATGGACCCGACGGCAAACATCCTGACAGGGATAAACGCACGGGCACGGGCTGCGCAGGCTCGTATGATTTTTGCCGAAGGCGACGACCCTCGCGTCTTGCGGGCTGCGGTCATGTATCAACGCAGTGGGTTCGGGAAAGCGTTGGTTGTGGGCCGTCCTTTGGATGTGAAGGAAAAGCTTGAAACAGCGGGATTGGGCGACGCGGTCAGCGAAATCGAAATCGTTAACGCGGCGAATACCGAACATCTGCAGGTGTACAAAGACTTTCTGTACGAACGGAATGGTCGCCGTGGGTTTGACAGTGCCGATATCCACCGGCTTGCAGCACGCGACAGGCACGTTTTTGCGGCGTTGATGTTGGCGCATGGGCACGGTGATGGATTGGTCACCGGCGCAACGCGCAAATCTGCGCATGTTCTGGATCGTATCAATCTTGTCTTTGATGCCGATACAACAACCAAAGCGGCAGGTATTACGGCGATCTTGCTTAAGGGTCGGATCGTTTTGATTGCGGATACATTGGTGCATGAATGGCCAGACGAGGAAGATTTGGCAAACATCGCTGAACGCGCTGCAGACGTCGCGCAAAGCATGGGATTAGAACCACGTGTCGCGTTCGTCAGCTTTTCAACATTTGGATACCCGGTGTCGGAACGTGCGGAAAAGATGCAAATGGCACCACGGGTGTTGGATGCGCGCGGCGTCGACTTCGAATACGAAGGCGAAATGACCGTTGATGTGGCTTTAAACACGCAATCACAGGCAGCCTATCCGTTTTCACGACTGACAGGGCCGGCCAATATTTTGGTTGTTCCGGCACGGCATTCAGCCAGTATTTCTGTGAAGCTGATGCAGGAAATGGCAGGCGCAACAGTGATTGGTCCGATCCTAAGCGGTATCGATAAGTCGATCCAAATCTGTTCATCCGTTTCGACGGCAAATGACATTCTGAACATGGCAGTTCTTGCCGCCTGTAAGGTCGACTAATGGCTGTTTGGAACCTTGGGTCGATCAACATAGATCGGTTTTACAGACTGCCCCATTTACCGGCCGCTGGTGAAACATTGGCCGCATCTGGGTTTGACGAAGGGTTGGGTGGCAAGGGCGCGAATATGTCAGTGGCAATTGCCCGCGCTGCTGCCCATGTTTGTCACATTGGGGCCGTGGGGCCTGATGGGCGCTGGGCACGTGATCGGTTGTTGGAATATGGCGTGGATACGCGCCACATTGCGCAGGTCGATGGTGCGTCGGGGCATGCAAACATCAATGTTGATGCAAGCGGCGAGAACCAAATTGTTCTCTATCAAGGGGCAAATCACGAAATTTCGTCGGATCAAATTGCCCTGGCTTTGGCCGAAGCAGACACTAACGATACCTTTCTGACGCAGAATGAAACCAATGGGCAGCGAGCCGGCGCAGAGCTGGCCAAGCAAATGGGGTTGCGGGTTGTTTATGCCGCGGCACCGTTTCAGGCAGATGCGGTTGCGGACGTGCTTCATCTGACGGATTTGCTTGTCTTGAACGAAATCGAGGCGCAACAGCTTGAGGCGGCCACGCAATTGTCGGTGAATAAATTGCCGGTTGATGACGTCGTGGTGACCTTAGGCGGGAAGGGCGCGCGTTGGTATGATCAACGCAACGCGCAAATGACTGATGTTGCGGCGTATCCGGTCACGCCTGTGGATACCACAGGCGCTGGTGATACGTTTACCGGATTTTTGGTTGCTGGATTAGATCGCGGTTTGCCCATGTTGCAGGCACTTGATTTGGCGTCGCGCGCCGCCGCAATCATGGTGACGCGCGAAGGAACAGCGGATGTGATCCCCGATCTCAAGGATATCGAGGATGCACGATTTGCTTAGCTACCGGCGAATGGTGCGGCAGAGCCCCACAGTTCTTTGACCCGAGCGTCACGGCCACAGGCTGCACGGTACTTTTTGTAAGCCTTTGCTTTTGACAATGGTCCGAACCGTGTGAGGATCACTTTCGATTGCTTGTAGTAATCCTGATGATAGGCGTTCGCAGGGAAAAACTGTCCCTCAGTCAGAATCGGTGTCACCAGTTTTTGACCCAATTCAGATTGCGCTGCGGCCTTTGCCTTTTTAGCGGCATCCAATTCATCCGGGCCCGCAAAGATAGCTGTGCGATAGCTCGCTCCGCGGTCACAGAACTGCCCACCGGCATCCGTTGGATCGATTGAACGGAAGAACATTCCGTAAAGCTGGCCTGCTGAAATGACGCCCGGGTCATATTTGATCTGCACCGCTTCATAGTGACCTGTGCCACCGCTTGAGACCTGTTTGTAGGTCGCGTTTGGAACAGAGCCGCCTGTGAATCCGGAAATGACATCCTTAACACCTTTGACCTTTTCGAAATCGGCTTCGACGCACCAAAAGCATCCACCTGCCACCGTCAAAGTCGCAGTTTCCGCCGCAAGGGTTGGTTTGGTTTGTGCAATCATTCCCATAACGATGGAAACCGAAAGCAACGCTGTTTTCATATTTATTGCGAAAGTCATATTCGTTCTCCTTTGCCTAGATGTTTTGCGCTAATGCGTGTTTCAATCAATGCAAGAGGAAGTGATCTCTCGCGTGTGTGAAGTTTATTTAACTTTCTTACAAACAAGGGGCTGACCCAAACCATGACAAAACGTATCGCCATGTGGTCCGGTCCGCGAAACCTTTCTACGGCTATGATGTATTGCTTTGGCATGCGATCCGATTGTGCGGTTTGGGATGAACCGTTTTACGCACCGTATTTGGTGGCGACAGGTATTGATCATCCAATGACCAAAGACATCATTGCCGCGCATGAAACGAATGCAGAGGTTGTCGCGGCGCGATGTTTAGGGCCGGTCCCTGATGGTAAAAGCGTCTTTTACATGAAGCACATGCCACACCATATGATTGACGGTATGCCACTTGATTGGGCCGATGAATGCATCAATGTTCATTTGATACGGCACCCCGCGCGGGTGGTGGCGTCTTATGCATCAAAGCGGGACGAAATGACCTTGGCCGACATCGGATTTGTACAACAATCTCAATTGTTTGCAAAAATCGGCGGGGTGGTTATCGACAGTTCTGACATTCGCGAGAACCCCGGAAAAATGATACCAGCGCTGTGTGCAGCCATAGGTTTGGAATATGAACCACAAATGCTGTCATGGCCCAGTGGTGGGCATTCGGAGGATGGTAATTGGGCACGTCATTGGTATGGCGCTATTCACAAATCAACCGGGTTCGCGGGACCTGAGGGTCCGATGCCCGACCTAACCGGCGACGCGCTTAAGCTGGTCGAAGGCGCCTTGCCACATTACAATGCGTTGGCTGATCGAAAGCTTGTGGTTTGAAGAACGAAGGGCGCATGGATTAGCGCCCTTCGCGTGATCACTTTAACCGACGGTCTCGTGCGGCCAACAGCTTGAGACGAAGCGCGTTCAATTGGATAAAACCGGCCGCATCTTTTTGATCGTAAGCGCCTGCATCATCTTCAAATGTTACATGCGCTTCGGAATAAAGACTGTGATCTGACCAACGACCAACGGTTCGCGCGACGCCTTTGTACAGCTTCAATCGTACTGTCCCGGTCACGTGCTCTTGGCTTTTGTCGATCAGCGCTTGCAGCATTTCACGTTCTGGGCTGAACCAGAAGCCATTGTAGATGATCTCAGCGTATCGCGGCATCAGCTCGTCTTTCAGGTGGGCC
>JBDWGM010000110.1:0-87268 GCA_039975755.1 Paracoccaceae bacterium
AACGTCGCAATTGGCGGGCTTAAGGCCGTGCATCAAACACAGGTCTTGGCCAGCGGCGCAGACGGGCAGGCGGTGGTTTCTGCCATTTGTGGCCAACCTGACCCCAAAGCCGCCGCCCAGAAATTCACCCAAGCGCAGGAGGCATCATGATCCCCAACGTCCTCAGCATTGCAGGCTCCGATCCCTCAGGTGGGGCAGGCATCCAAGCTGATATCAAAGCGATTTCGGCCAATGGTGCATTTGCAATGGCGGCTCTGACGGCTTTGACCGCGCAAAACACGCAAGGCGTCAGCGGCATTCACTTGGTGCCGCCAGAGTTTGTGGAACATCAGATCAACGCCGTCTTTGATGACATCCGTGTCGATGCGGTCAAGATTGGCATGATCGCAAACGCCGAGATCGCATTGGCTGTCAAACGCGCGGTGTCGGGACGTGATGTGCCGGTGATCCTTGATCCCGTCATGATCGCCAAAGGCGGCGCGCCCTTGTTGCAACCTGATGCGGTTGCTGTGTTACGTGATGCGTTGTTGCCGCTTGCCACCGTTCTCACGCCAAACCTGCCCGAAGCTGCGCATCTCCTGGGAGCTGAACCAGCACGGACACGCGCCGCGATGGAAACGCAAGGTCGCGCGCTATGTGCTTTGGGCCCCGGCGCGGTTTTGATGAAAGGTGGCCACCTTGACGGGGATGACAGTCCCGACTGCCTTGTCACGCCCGACGCGGCCACTTGGTTCGACGCCCCTCGCATCCCAACGCGCAACACCCACGGCACCGGATGCACCTTGTCGTCAGCTTTGGCGGCGCAAATGGCCCAATCTGGCGACATCCAAAGCGCCGTCCGTGCTGCCAAGTCCTATGTCGCGGATGCCGTTGCACAGGCCGATGCGCTGACCGTCGGAACAGGCCACGGCCCAACACATCATTTTGCAAATCTCTATCCATCACGAAAGGAACCGCTTTCATGAAATCCATCATTCTCGCCTCTGCCATATCCCTCAGCGCAGCCCCTCTGTGGGCGCAGGATCAAATGACGCTTTTGCTGGATTGGTTCGTAAACCCTGACCATGGCCCCGTGATCATCGCCCAAGAAAAAGGATATTTCGCGGATGTCGATCTGGCGGTTGAGGTGATCGCCCCAGCCGATCCTTCTGACCCACCGAAATTGGTGGCCGCCGGAAAGGCGGATTTGGCCATCTCGTATCAGCCGCAACTGCATCTGCACGTCCACGAAGGCTTGCCGTTGCAGCGGGTTGGCACATTGGTCGCAACGCCATTGAGTTGCCTGTTGGTGCTGAAAGACGGACCAATCACCTCACCTGCTGATCTGCGCGGCGGCAAAATCGGGTTTTCCGTCGGCGGGGTCGAAGAGGCCGTGCTGGGGCAAGTGCTGAACACCCACGGTGTGTCGCTGGAAGAGGTTGAATTGATCAACGTGAATTGGTCGTTGTCACCGTCGTTGATGTCAGGGCAGGTGGATGCGGTCATCGGTGCGTTTCGCAATTTCGAACTGAACCAGATGGATATCGAAGGCGTGCCGGGGCGGTGTTTCTTTGTCGAAGAAGAAGGCCTGCCGCCCTACGACGAACTGATCTATGTCGCCAACCCTGAAACCATGGACGCGGATATGATCCGCCGCTTCCTTGCCGCGACGGAAAAGGCGACGCAATACATCGTCAACCACCCCGAGGACTCGTGGGAGATTTTCGCAAACACCGCGCCAGAGCTTCAGGACGAATTGAACGCCCGCGCATGGGTCGACACTGTACCCCGGTTTGCACTGCGTCCAACGGCGATGGATGTCGGGCGCTATGCCGCGTTCGAAGCTTTCTTGCACGAGGCAAATCTGATCCCGTCGCTGAACCCGGTCGACAAAATCGCAGTGGATGTGACCGCACAATGACCCATCTCCCCTATGGCACCACCTTCGCGCTTTGGCGTGCGGGCTGCCCCAAGGCGTGGAACGCCTACACCGAACATGCGTTTGTTGCAGGTCTGGGTGATGGCACCTTACCGCGGGCTGCCTTTGTGCATTATTTGATCCAAGATTACGTGTTCCTTGTCCATTTCGCGCGCGCATGGTCGCTGGCCGTGGTCAAGGCGGACACGCTGGACGAAATGAAAGTCTGCGCGGGCACTGTGGACGCGCTGGTCAATCACGAGATGGCCTTGCACGTCAAAACCTGCGCCGCCGAAGGCATCGACGAGGCGACACTATTTGCCGCCACCGAAGAATTCGAAAACCTCGCTTATACACGATACGTGATGGATGCAGGCCTTCAGGGTGACTTCCTGGACCTCATGGCGGCCCTTGCCCCCTGTTGTTTTGGCTATGGCGAAATCGGATTACGCCTGAAGGGCGGTGCGTCCAAGGACACACCCTACATGGATTGGATCAAAACCTATTCGGATAGCGAATACCAAGGCGTGATGGTCAATGTCGGCCAAATGATCGACGCGGCACTTGCGCGACGCATGGGCGATAATCCTGCCAATTCTCCACGATGGCCGCAATTGCAAAAGCGGTTCACAACAGCCACCAAACTAGAGGTCGCGTTTTGGGATATGGGGCTGCGCGGCGGATGACGACAGCTCCGGCACTTCAGGTTTCAGGGCAGTACGAAATCGCGGGCCGTCGGTTGTTCGCGCCGATTGACTTGACCTTGCCTGCCGGTCAATGGACCTGTGTCTTGGGGCGATCCGGCGTGGGTAAATCGACGCTCTTGCGATTGATTGCCGGGTTGGAGACTGCTGGTCAGTTCGCGGGGGCCATAACCGCTTCAGACGGTGAAACGATAAAGGGCCGCGTTAGTTTAATGGCGCAATCGGATCTGTTGCTGCCATGGCTAACGGTTTTGGAAAACATCGTTCTGGGGGCGCGATTGCGCGGACAGGCACCTGATATGACCCGAGCCAATGATCTGTTACACCGCGTTGGCCTTACCGCATATCGCGAAAAGAAACCCACAACATTGTCCGGCGGAATGCGTCAACGCACAGCACTGGCGCGCACATTGATGGAAGACCGCGACATCGTGTTGCTGGACGAACCGTTTTCCGCCCTTGATGCAGGAACACGCGTTGATATGCAGGATTTAGCAGCGCAGATGCTACATGGTAAAACCGTCCTCTTGGTCACCCATGATCCGACCGAGGCAGTGCGACTGGGCCATCAGATCGTTGTCCTGACACCGCAGGGTCTGCAGCCTTGGGAAACGCCCGACACACCGCCCATTCGAGATCAATTCGCACCCGAAACAACATCTTGCCAAGCGGACCTATTGGCACATCTAAGGGGCGCGTCATGAGCAATTTGCGCTATGCATGCATGGCCACCGCTTTGGGGTTGCTGCTGTGGCAAGGGCTGATTTGGATCACAAACGCCCCACATTTCATCCTACCATCACCATGGCGGGTCGCCCAAGCCGGATGGGACAACCGGACTTTGATCGTTGAAAACGCATGGGTCACCGCGACCGAGGTTGCATTGGGCCTAATCCTCGGATCGATCTTGGGGGCAGTAACGGCTGTACAATTGGCAAGCTCGGCGCGTTTGCATCGCCTTGTGATGCCGCTTTTGGTGTTCACCCAAGCCGTTCCCGTCTTTGCGCTGGCCCCAATCCTCACGCTTTGGTTCGGATACGGCATCGCATCCAAGGTGATGATGGCCGTTCTAATCATCTATTTCCCAGTCACCAGCGCCTTTTACGACGGCCTAACGCGGGTGCCGCACGATATCGTGGACATGGCCAAACTCATGGGCGGGACCAAAGCACAGATCATGCGCCGAATTCGGATACCTTATGCGTTGCCATCTCTGGGAACTGGTCTAAAACTGGCCGCTGTTTACGCACCTATTGGGGCCGTGATTGGCGAATGGGTCGGGGCGTCCAAAGGGCTTGGTTATTTGATGCTGCTTGCCAATGGGCGTGCCAAAATTGACCTGATGTTTGCAAGCTTGATCACGCTGGCCGTCATGACGATTGCGTTGCACATGGCGGTCAACAAAGTGTCCGCGTTCATGGTGCGGGATTAAACCATGACCCGTACCAAGAGGGGCGTGGGTGTTGAAATTACCCCTCAATAGTCCGTGTTTCAGAAGCTGTACTTAGTCGTCAAAGCAGGCATCGAAATTCGGGCAGCCCACAGCTTGCATTGCTGGCACAGGCTGCCCGGATTTTATCACCGCACGACGTAAACGGAACATTCCGAATGGCGCACGACACGTGCGGCGTTGGGGCCAAGCAGATAGTCTTTGAAATCCGGCCGATGCGCGCCAATCACGATAAGGTCGGCCTTGGCCAGTTTGGCGGCTTTCAGGACTTCTTCATAGACGCTTCCAATGGCCACCACATGGCGGACAGCGGCGTTTGCCTCTGCTCCGATGGCGTCTTTAACCATATCGTTCAGCAGCTTGGCCGCCCCATCCTGCGCCGTCTTTACGTCATGGTCCTTGAAATAGGCCCCCACCACCGAGGCGCCGAAATCCGGCACTACGGTGATGACATCCAGTTGAGCTGAGTCGAGATCAGCTAGCTTTTTCGCTTGTGCCAAAACACTGGCATCCTCTTTGGGCCGGTTGATGTCGACCGCGCACAGAATTGTCTGGCTCATGCGACTTCTCCTTCTTTCATCGGCGGCACAAAGCGGCCTTTTTGCAGGAATCCAATCAGGGCCAGCAACAAGAGGGCAGGGATCCAGATCAGTTCTTTTGGCAATTGGCTGGACGCTGCCTGAACTTTTGTGATCGCCACAGGATCGTCCCCATAGAAATCGAAAGAAGACAAAGTGTCTGCCAATTCAGAACCAAAGCCCGGCTCATCCAGCTTTTGCACGTCTCCTTCGGGCACAATGATGATGCCCAATGCGTTCAGGCGCGCATCGGCACCTTCAGCATCAGGTACGACCAACGGCACAGTCACATCCTTCAGCTCGAACGTATCGAAATCAGGGCCGGTGATAACCGTGCGCAATGTGCTGCCGGGTTCGGCATTGCCCAAGGTCTCCGCAAAGGCCGCAGGTTCAATCTCATCAAAGGGAGGTTGGACTTGGTTCATGAAGAAGCCGGGACGGAACAAGGCAAAGGCAATGACCAACAGGGCCAGCGTTTCCCAAATGCGGTTCTTCGTCAGCCACCAGCCCATCGTTGCCGCCGTAAACACAAGGATACCGATGGTCGACGCAACGAATACGATGACGCCCTGATACCAGGTCACATCAATCAACAGCAGGTCGGTGTTAAAGATGAAGACAAAGGGCAACGCCACTGTCCGCAGGCTATAGAAAAAGGCGGTAAAGCCTGTCTTGATGGCGTCCCCACCCGAAACCGCGGCCGCCGCAAAACTGGCAAGGCCCACAGGAGGCGTCACATCGGCCATGATCCCGAAATAGAACACAAAGAGGTGCACAGCGATCAGCGGCACAATCAATCCCGATTGCGCACCAAGCTCAACAACCACGGCCACCATCAAGGATGACACCACGATATAGTTCGCCGTCGTGGGCAGCCCCATACCAAGGATCAGCGATAGGATCGCCACGAAAATCAGCATCAGGATCAAGTTGC
Organism: Paracoccaceae bacterium; assembly: GCA_039975755.1. GTDB lineage: Bacteria > Pseudomonadota > Alphaproteobacteria > Rhodobacterales > Rhodobacteraceae > JABSSA01. The sequence continues at coordinate 5,564 of JBDWGM010000110.1, forward strand.
CGCCTGACAGGAACTCGACAAAATCGGCCATGACTTGACCGATCCCCGTCAGGGAAACGGTGCCAACAATGATACCGGCCGTCGCAGTCGCAAGACCAATACCGATCATGTTGCGTGCGCCGTCGATCATACCGTCAACAAGGTCAACGGTCCCATCATACAACTTGCTGACCGCATTCGCCTCGCCGCGGAACAGCGCCTTGAGCGTCTTTTGGGTCAGCAAAATGCCGAACAATAAGAACGTGGCCCAGAAGGCCGACAGGCCGGGCGATTTGCGCTCAATCATCAAGAAGTAAACCAGCACGATGATGGGCAGAAGATAATAGAGACCAGATTTGTAGATCTTTGCCAGGTCTGGCAGTTCCACGACTTTTGCATTCGGATCGTCAGCTTCCAAATCTTCGGTCTGCGCGGCCATATAGACCAGTGCAACATAGACCAAGCCTAGCAAGATCGCGAGAATCCACCCTGATCCGTCTGGGAACATCGATGTCACCCAGCGGACGGGGTATTGCGTCGCATAGCACAGCAGCGCAAAGCCCGCGAAAAAGCCGAACATGCCCAAAACTGTGTTGAACAGGTTCACCACTTTGTTGCCGATGGTTGGCATGTTGTTCTTCACCGCTTCAAGGTGAACAATGTAAACCAAGGCGATATAGGAAATTATCGCAGGCAAGAAGGCGTGGGTGATCACCTCGACATAAGAAATGCCGACATATTCCACCATCAAGAAGGCCGCAGCCCCCATGACCGGGGGCATGATCTGACCGTTCACGGATGACGCCACTTCGACGGACCCGGCTTTTTCAGCCGAGAACCCAACGCGTTTCATCAAAGGAATGGTGAATGTCCCTGTCGTCACAACGTTGGCGATGGACGAACCCGAGATCAATCCAGTTGCCGCAGACCCCACAACGGCCGCTTTAGCCGGTCCACCGCGTAGGTGACCAAGGGCTCCAAAGGCCATCTTGATAAAGTAATTGCCCGCACCCGCCTTATCTAGCAGGGCACCAAAAAGAACAAACAAGAAGACAAAACGCGTGGACACACCCAAGGCGATCCCGAACACCCCTTCAGAGGTGATCCACATATGGCTCATTGCTTTGCGTACGGATGCACCCGCCCAACGAATTTGGTCAGGGATCACTTCGGATGATCCGAAGAAAACGTAGCCCAAGAAAACGACCGCCAAGACGACCATAACCGGGCCAAGTGTCCGGTAGGCTGCGATGAACAAAAAGATCAGACCGGCAAGGCCGAAATAGGCGTCGGCAGTGTCGGCCAAACCACCGTTGCCGACGATCTTATCATAGAAGAAATATCCATAAAGCGCCAGAAACGCGCCGCCGATGCCCAAGATCCAATCATACCATGGGATATGATCACGAGGGCTGTTCTTGAACAGCGGATATGCCATGGCAGACAGGAAGATCGCAAACGCCAAATGGATCTGACGCGAGTTGTTGATCAAGTCACCGGGCAGAACATAGGGACCGATAGGGGAAGCCAAAATAACTTGGAACACCGACCACAGCAGGGCTGTGATTGCGATCATTTTACCAACTGCGCCTGTTGGACTGCGGGCCCCGCTGTCGCTGGCCGCAACCAGTTCCTGCAGTTCTTCCTCGCTTAACGCGCGTTTCTCAGTATCGGCCATATATCCCCCTGTCGCCGGTTTCCGGCTGATCGGTTTTTTTATTATCCGGGGGCAGGCAAGCCCGCCCCCAGAAATGTCGCGTAAGCTGGCAGGCTTATTCGATCAGGCCGGCTTCTTTGAAGTATTTGGCAGCACCGTCATGCAAAGGTGCGGACAGACCGGCAGAAGCCATCTCACCTGGGACAAGGTTTGCAAACGCAGGGTGCAAGCCTTTGAAATCGTCAATGTTTTCAAAGACTGATTTCACGAGCGTGTACACAACTTCTTCAGATACATCGGCGCCACTGACGAATGTCGCACCAACACCAAAGGTGGTGACATCAGCGTCGTTGCCGCGATACATTCCGCCGGGGATCGTGGCCGCACGGTAGAAAGAATTGTCAGCGATCAGCTGATCAACAACCTCACCGGACACTTCAACCAAAACGGAATCGCAGGCTGTTGTGGCTTCGGAAATTGACCCTGATGGGTGACCAACAGTGTACACCATCGCGTCAATCTGGTTGTCACACAAAGCGGCTGATTGCTCGGCTGCTTTCAGCTCGGTTGCCAGGGCAAAGTCACCTGTTGTCCAGCCAAGCGCTTCCATCAGAACTTCCATCGTGCCGCGCTGGCCGGAACCAGGGTTGCCGATGTTGACGCGCTTACCCTTGAGGTCCGCAATTGTTTTGATCCCTGAATCGGCACGCGCAACGACGGTAAAGGGCTCTGGGTGAACAGAAAACACAGCGCGCAGGCCTTCAAAAGCACCGCTTTCTTCAAACCGCGATGTCCCGTTAAAGGCGTGATACTGCCAATCTGATTGGGCCACACCAAATTCCAATTCGCCTTCGCGGATGGTGTTGATGTTGTAGACAGACCCACCAGTCGATTCCACGGAACAGCGAATACCGTGCTCGCGACGGCCTTGGTTCACCAGACGGCAGATCGCGCCACCAGTTGGATAGTATACGCCTGTGACGCCACCAGTGCCGATTGTGATGAAATCTTCCGCATATGCCGCGGGTGCCATCACAGCGATAGCCGCCGCAGCAGCAAGTGATGATTTTAGCTTTGCGTACATTTTAATACTCCCATAACGCTAAAGTCGCGGTTTCCAGAGAATTCTGTCCCTCGCGCGCGATCGATTATTGTGCATTCTATTTTTGTAATCACAGAATGCAGTATGAGCACCTAAGCTCATGTATTAGGAAATTGTTAGCGAAATTTTCCACGTGCGCAACATTCCAAATGCGACTGAATAAAAGCACTCATTCAGTCGCTCTTGTCTCGCTCGCGCAAGGGGGGCGAATATCTCATACGGTTCTGTGCGCTAATTTCATTGCAGTTTTTTTCAACCGGCGATGTGCGAGAATTTCCCTTCTTTACACCTAAAAGCGCCCGTAAAACGGGTGCAATCGCAGGCTTGGCGCAAAGCAATTTCGATGTCGATATTCATGTCAGCCAAAGTCAAAATCTTAACCGGTCTGCACGTATCGCCACGATGCAAAGGGTCACGAAATCGATGGCATAAGGGCGATTTTTTTTGATTTTTTGCCTCTGAAAATCTGATTTTTTTCGCCAGATCACGTCATCGACGTCGCCATTGGTGCAGGTGGATCCGCAGTTTACAGAATCGGTGTGCGCGTTGCCGCGATGTGCCGATGCACGCATTCTTTATTTGAACACAAATGGGTTTGATTTGATGTTAGCGCTAGAGTGCCAGTCGCGCTTTCGGAGTTTCCATAAACTGCCGCATAACGCTCAAGAAACTTGAAACGCTCTATTGGATCGTCGAGCTGGGACCAGTCGAACGCGCCAAGAAAATGCTGTTTCTGCCCGATCAGATATTAGAGGTCATCAAGACCGAATTTCCGTTGCCGCCCGTGCCCTATGCCGCCCGTGTCCTATGCCGGGACCTATCGCGAACACAGCCCACATTCACCTAAGGCCCTATCCCGGGCGGCTTAATAGACGACCAACCCGGGAAACACCGAAATAAGCACCACCAGCAACAGCATGATGCCGCCAAAGGGCAGGGCGCCAAGGAAGATATCTTTGAGGGTGATTTGATCGTCGGGCAAACAGCTTTTGACGACAAAGACGGCAATCCCCAAAGGCGGCGTCAGCAAACCGATTTCGACAACAATGATCGACAGCACGCCAAACCAGATCATGTCCATCTGGAAATGCTGCAGCAGCGGGATAAAGATCGGCAAAACGATCAGAATGATCGAAACGGAATCAAGCAATGTGCCCAACAGGATAACGATCAACACATAAACACAGATCAGCGCAACGAGGCCAAAGCCCGATGTGACGACCCAAGATTGCAGTTCCGATGGAACACCAGACAGGCCCAACATCGAAGAATACATGCTGGCCGCGATAATCATGAAACAGATCGATGCGGTCACATGGCCGGTTTCAACAGTCACGCGCCAAAAGGTCTTCCATGTCAGCTTGCGCCGCACCAACGTCAGCAAAAGTGCACCCGCCGCACCGACAGCACCGGATTCTGTTGGTGTGAAAAGGCCGGTATAAATACCGCCGATGACCAATGCGACCAGTCCAACGATCGGTGCCAGCAATCGGATGGCCTTGCCTAGGTTCATGTCCTCGGCCTCGGCAACGGCGCCAATCGTGCCCTGACCGACCCATTCGGGGCGGAAATACCCGATGGCGACAATGGCCACGAAATAGGCGAATGCCAGCAACAGGCCGGGCACCACCGCCCCAAGGAACAAGGACCCGACGCTGACTTCGGCGATGAAAGCATAGACGATCAATAGGATACTGGGCGGGATCAACATCCCCAAAACAGAACTGCCCGCCACAATGCCAACCGCAAGCCGCGGGTGATAGCCAAAGCGTAACATCTCGGGCACCGCGACCTTGGTGAACACCGCAGCTGAGGCGATGCTGACGCCGGTGATCGACGCAAAGATCGCATTGGCGGCCACTGTGGCCACGCCCAATCCGCCATTGATTTTGCGAAAGACATAATTCGCAACGCCAAAGGTTTCCCTGGCGATATCCGATATGGCGATCAAAAGCCCCATAAGGACAAATAACGGAATGACCGCGAATTCCTGACTGGATATCGTCTCGACCGATTTCTGGGTCAGCAGGAAAATCGCGATCTGAAAGTTCCCGGATATAAACCATGTCCCGACCAACGACACGAGCGTCAGAACCACAGGGATATACATGCCCAAAACGACAAACAGCAAAATGGCGACAACCGAGATGATACCAATATCTAAACCGGTCATGTGTCGTATTCACTTGCTGGCACTTGTGGGGCAGGCGGCTGTTCACCACGATAAAGGGCGACGCCTCCCTTGATGGCTTGTGTCGCAAAAAGAAGGCACATCAACCAAGACCCCAACGCCACACACAGCTCCATCGGCCATGTCGGGGCTGTAAACGACCCCAAATTACCCAGGTAAACCCCGCCTTACCAAGCTTTGAAAAAGCGATCTGTTGCGCCGTTTGCAATGAAATAGAACAACACCGCGCCGGCCACATCAAAGATAATCGCCATGGCCAAGCCGACACGCGGAACAGCCGCGTTGATCACGTTCAACAACGCATCCGAACGCATCAACTTGCCAGATTTTAGCGTGTCCGCGATTTGCAAGAACACGATAGAGACGATCCCAATCTCGGCCAATTCGATCACACCGGGCAAAGACGTGGCAAACGCGTTGCGCCCCACCACGTCGGCACAGATCAAACCCATCAGCGCGATAATGATCAGCGACCCCAAACTGTTCAGCGATGTCACCGCCTTGTCGAGGCACCAGTTCAGTGCCGCAACAACGCGCAGGAATGCGGATCTTTGCGAATGATCATCCACCATGATGCTATCCTGCGGCCGGGCTTATTCTTGATCCCACTGCCGCGCAATCGGCTGACCCGCTTCGCGCATCTTGTCCATGTAGGCGCTTAGGACAGCACTGCCCGGCAATCCGCTGGCATCGGCAGCTGCGGCCCATTCCTTGGCGATATTGGGCAATGTATCCGCCCATTCCTGACGCAGCTCAGCCGAGATTTCGTGAATCTCACCACCTTGCGCCACGCACGCTTCGCGGCCTTTGGCGTCACCCGCCGTTGTCACCTCGGCCAGCAGATCGCGATATTCAGGCGTCACTTCGCGAATGACGGTTTGGACTTCTTCGGGCAGACCATCAAACCACGACTGGTTAGCAACCAACGCAAAGTTCGACACAGCCCCCATATCCGCAGACAAGAAATGCGGCGCAACTTCGCACAGCTTGAATGCGCCAACGACATCCGCCCAGCCCACCAGCGCATCTGACACACCACTGTTGACCTCTTGATAGAACTTGGGCAGCGCAGTCGGCACACCGGTCGCCCCCAACCCCTCAAGCCAGCGCAGGTTCAACCCGGCGCCAGAAACTTTGATGCCCTCAAAATCATCCAGACTGTCGATCTTTTCTTTCGACAGGACGTTATAGGATTTTATCGCGCCCATATGGCCGATGAATTCCAATCCGAACTTGCGCCACCCGTCCTGCATCTCAGGGATTGAAAAGGTCAGCGCGTCGTTCACTTCAGACGTCAAAGCCAGATCAACCGACACGAACGGCGCCACATAAGACACGCTGGAAAGCGGGACTTTGTCGGTGTGAAACGCTGTGACAACCAAGCCGATATTGCCAACACCATTGCCAATCGCGTCAAACTCACCACGTGGCTGCACCACAGTGCCAAAGGCCTCAAGATAGCTCAGTTGGTAATTGCCAGTTTCAGCCAGGCGCTTGTTGATTTCCGGCATCCAGAATTCCTTAAGGGTCCTGACCCAAGCCGTGCGATCCGTATAGCCGGACATCACTGTCACATTGATGGTCTCTTGTGCAAACGCGCTGGGCGCAGACATCCCAAGAACGGCGGCGATAAGGCTGGCTTTGAGTGGCGTTTTTGTCATTTTAATCTCCCTGAAAATCCCAATACCGATCCGTATGGTTGTACGGGGACGATATCGCAGGATGTTGTTTTCAAGGCTCTTAAGCGGCCAGTCTTGAGCTGGCTTAGACGGCGATAATGACCTGTTAAAATCGCTCAGAACCTTCCCGCGGCACTCCTGAAAACCGCCAAATTCTATTCCTCACCTGTCACGCTACAAAATGAATACTCCTCAGGGTATCCAAACTTTGTTGGAGCCCTCAGCATTTTTCCTGCTAACCTTTGTGCTGAACGCTTTGGAACAGATCACTTCAGCACGCCCAAACAACGCCCATTCGCTCAAAATAATTCGATCTGATTGCGGGCCCCGTGACGCGCACAGATCGCTTGTCGCACAAGAAACATCGACAAAGATGAGGCAACTCTCATCGTGAATGACGCAAGCTTAGCGATGGTATTGATCTCCAACAAAAATCCTCCACGTCTCACCGCCGTTGCGTATCCGTAGGCCTCGTCACTCGCTTGAGTGTCTCTGGGAAAAATCACATCCCGCATCTTAATTCCCGTTTCTATGCAGTTGCATTGAAATAATAGCCATGCGAGTGTATAGAAATAAAAAAATGGAATGAATGATGCCACGCCCAAAGTCATATGATCGACAAGATGCCATCGCAAAAGCCTGCAATGTGTTCTGGGAACATGGGTTTCAGGATCTCGGCGTGCGTGAACTTGAACGTCTGACGGGGCTCAACCAATTTGCCATCCGTTCCGAGTTTGGCGGCAAGGAAGGGCTCTACCTTGAAACCTTGAATTACTACTGTGACGCAGCAATCACAGCGGAAATGGCCCCGATGAAACAAGGCGGCATTCCCGAAATCACCGCCTTCCTGCGGGGCTTGGTCACACCGGGGTCGATGATCTCCAGCGATTATGGCTGCTTGATCGTCAACACCGGCATCGAAAACGCCCGCATCCAAAGTCCACGGCTTGAAACTGCGGTGGGCTCATACTGGAATACGCTTGAAAACCACTTTCTGATCGCCCTCGAGAACGAGCAAGCGGCACAAGGGCAGGCGGCATTTACGCCCAATGAACTGGCCGCGTCGCTTATTCCGGCAGTGATCGGCATTCATGCACAAAACCGGTCCCAGCGGGACCAGACGGCGGGGCGTCCTCTCGTCGATCTCTTATGTTCAATTTTAAACGGGTATCGACCATCATGACGATCCAACCCTTCTCTCCGGTAGATGGACTCGAAGACACCTATATCGGCCGCGCAGCAAAGCTGAACTGCTTCGCGTTCCGTCTCAAAGACGGGAGCCTGTGCCTGTATAGCCCCGTCGCGGGACTTGAGACCGCCGCACGTGACAGCCTTGCTGAGCTGGGCGAGGTGTCGATGATCCTCGCGCCCAATCACTATCATAACAAAGGCCTGACAGGTCATGCAGCCGCCTTTCCAAACGCATCATTGATCTGTTCAAAAGACGCAGAACCGCGTCTGAAAAAGATCACCGGACTGACGTTTGATCCACTTGATACCCTCAAGGCGCAGCTGGCGGACAATCAGAAAATACTGGAACCCAAAGGCCTCAAAACAGGGGAGGTCTGGATCGAGGTCAAAACCCGATCAGAGATCGCTTTGATTGTCACCGATGCCTTCAGCGCCAAACTGCATGCGCCGGGCGTTCTTGCAGACGCTCCGAGCATGCTTGGCACCTTTCCACGCTACGGTGTCAAAGATGCCTCAGTTTTCAAAGATTGGGCCAACACACAGCTTTCTACTGACCGCCCGACCATCCTGCTGTCCTGCCACGGATCACCCGTGACCGCGCCAGACCTCGGCACTCAGCTCATCAGCGTGCTTGCAGACGCAGTGTGAAGGCCCAGAACACATTCAAATAACAGTCCACCCGCAGCGGAATTGATCCCAACTTGGCTGCGTGATCTCACAAATCGTGCTGCGCCAAGATGTCATTCTTGCAGGTTGCGTATCTCGCCTCGCGGGCCGCAGCTTCGGCATCGTCTTTGGGACGGTGAGGCGGAAGAAAATACAACACGCAATATTGGTGAGCATCGCTTGCAATGTTTTCGCGGGCACAGACCGTGGCCTCGTTCGCGGTCTGTATGGCTTTGGAGTCCATACAGCGGTCAAAGTGGAATTTCATCCGTTCATCCGGTGTCGTCGAGATAAACCAAGATGGCCCGCCAACCCGGTCCGGATCCGGCGTGTTGCTCCCACAATACCCGGTCGGATTGTGACAGCCAAAAATGGCAGAACACGAGACCGCACCAATACCCAAGACCAAGGTACCAATGGCCCAATAAAACACTCTTGTCATTTAACAGCTCCGGACATGTGGCCCAAGATGTACCTAGCCCCCCACCGCTGCGCCAGTCCGTTATACCTGACCAAAATAAAACGACGCGACCGCGCCCCAAGCGAGAATGTTAGCCCTGGGGTGATGCTTGGTTGCGGGACTTAACGTCAATCAAGACATGACTCAGTCGTTGCTAATATCCAAGATGTCGACTTCCCTCCATGTACCAACGAAAACACCGTCATAAAGTGTCCCCGCGATATACCGTTCCGAGCCAACTTCAGTGTTACAATGACGTGCACGTGAACCGCCATACAAATGCACCTCAAGAACCTCACCTTTGCTGGCACCCCGAATGCCGTCAGTCACCAAAACGGGCACATTGCGCCCCAGCACGGCAATACTGCTGAATCTCAAGGTTACTCCCGCGACTGTTGTTGTGCCAACAGGCGCGGGCGTAGATTCTCCGGCCCCAAGAATTTTCACACGAGCGACGAAAGGTTGTCCTTCAAGTGCGGCGGGAAGCTCTAGAAAGAAAGTGTCCGCTTGCGGCCTCAAACCGATACAAGCGAGCGATTGAAATGGCCAAGACATAAAGACAAGGAGCATGAGTGTTTTCATGACCGCAGGGTGCCATAGGACCAAATTAGGACAATGTGCTTGGGTCGCTCTGTCCGTACAGCTGACTGTCACGCATCGCGCAGCGAATGGCGGCAAAGAGCCCAAAGTGACTTTAAGCTGTAACTGCAGAACGCTGGGAGAAAATCTATTCGAGGGCGTCGTTGCTTTCCAAGGACTGGCTTGCATATCGGTAATGCCGGACAGAAATTAGGGAAACATATAGGGGGCAACCGCCATCGGATCGGGTGACTGCCTATCAGTGCTTTATGCGAGTTGCGGCGCGAAAACCGCTGCAAAAACTGACGACTAAGCCTTCTGTTTTGAGAGGGCGAGTGGCTACTTAAAACCGTCTCACGCACTGTCCTTGCTTTCGATCGACAATTATTCCCCGCAAAATAACGATCATGGGCAAAATTTTGTCCTCAAAAAGTCCGATTTGCATGCGACTCGGCACGTAACGGCGGCGCTGCTTGATAAGTAAGGACCGTTTTTCGAAAGAGCGCCGTATCAAACAAGTTTTACTTTAATTTAAGGTCCGTAAAGATTTTGGAGCGTTACAAATGAAAAGTCTCAAAGCTGCGGCAATTGCCGCGACACTCGTCGGAACGGCGAGCATGAGCCAAGCCGCGACCATTGATTTCGGCAGCTTTTCTGAAGGCACCGTGCTTGGAGCGAACACAAATTTAGGTGGCGGAATTTTTGCCGATGTTAGCTCATTAGGTGGTGTGAACCAGGCCGTTATCTTCGACACAGCTCCGGGCACAATCAGCACCCGTAACGACCCGGACCTGACAGCTGATTTTACGAACAGCGAAGACTCGTCGGATGTGCGCGACTTTGGCAATGTTGTGATCGTTCAGGAAAACCTTTCCGGAGGTCCTGATGACACCGGTGCCGGTGGGTCGCTGACGCTGGAGTTTAATGATAGCATTTTTCTGACGTCTCTTTCTCTGGTTGATGCAAAAGCCGGCTCAACTGCTGAGCTGTTTCTTGGGGGCAGCCTCGTTCAATCGTTTGTCTTGGGTGCGACCAATGAGTCCGACACAGGCAATAACCGGAACAACAACAGGTTCACCTTTCTTGATTTTGGGGATGCGTTCGGCGACGAGCTGGTCGTCACCTTGTCCGCGAGCGGCGGGATCGGTGAATTGGAAGCGTCCATTGCTGTGGTACCAGTTCCTGCCAGCTTGCCTCTGCTGGCCGGTGGTCTGGGTCTGATGGCGCTCATGCGCCGACGTCGTTCAGCAGCCTAACGCTGATACAATAATTGCGACATCCGCCCGAGCATATCCTTGCTCGGTAAATCGCGGGTACGTGCCGCAGCGCGGCTTCCCCAAAGCGGTTATTCAACCGATACGCAGCACACTCTAGGACCAGACGTCCGCTCTGCGGGACAGAATGAGCATTCGCTGCGCGTTGCAACAAGGTCCGTTTATTCGAGTCCATCACTGATCGTGCCGGAAACGACGATCACAGATTGCGTTCTTGCGGATCATTCTGCTGTTGACAGTTAGCGCATGATTTACTTGCTCGAGTTCCAGCAAAAGTCACGATCAATGCAGCGCTCGCGATAACGAAGACGCTCAAATACCCTTGACATTACCAGTATTCAGGAGACGTTTCCGACTTGCTACCAGAGCTATTCTCCCCGTTGAAAGGGATGACTTGATGGCGACGGGTCACAAGCTACAAAAGCAGCTTACTCGACAATTTCAATTAAGCGAAAACTTGGTAAAACAGGAACGAGGTAAAGCCGACAACCAGACCAGTGGCTAGATATTTCATTAGCGGTTCGATCATACGGGACCCTTCATACTTTGTCCCAGACAATCGAGGGTCATCTTTTGCAAGAAATGCAGACTTCAATTTTGATTGAATAGCGGGCGCCCTCGACGCAGCCTCCTTCAGTTTCTCTTGTTCGTAAAGCTCGCGCGCGCGTGCATTTTTTTCAATGACACGGCTTGCCCAGTCTTCTTCCTGATATTTGGCAACCGGTTGAGGAGCCGCCATTTGCGTTTGGACAACTGGACGGTCGGGGAGGACCTCTACAGGATAATCTTCTTCTGGTTCGTCTTCTTCTGGTTCGTCCTCAACCTCGTCAGAGGTGACCTCCTCCTCCAGAAAACTTGCATTAAATTCATCTACCCAATCAGGCTTTGTAGGTTCCTGCGGCTCAAGTACTCTTGTTTTAATATCCTTGGACGCGACAGGTTTGGCGACTTCAACATCAGCGTTTGTCTCTTCGATGATACGGGTCAAGATCCGGTCAAAGTTCTGCGTGGTTTGCTTAGGCGTTTCATCAGCATCAGCGTCAGCAACAGCAAAAGGTGCCACAACATTTGGGGTCGTTTTTGAAATCAACTCACGCCATTCGGCGGCAGACTGAAGACGATTCTTCGGCACAACCTCCATTGCTTTGTCGATAGCTTCAAGAAATGCGGGTTCAAACCCGTCAATACGACCAGCCAGGGGAACACACGGGTCAGGATTTTTAGCAACCAGCTCGGCCATTCGAATTTGGCTATTGGTTGGGGCTTCGCCACTGATCAAATGATAAAACGTTGCAGCCAGCGCATAAAGATCACTGCTTGGTGTCTGGATACTGCCTGACACATAAAATTCTTGTGGTGAATATCCGTCTTTGACGACAACCACTGCTGAAACGGCTCGTGTCCGACGACTTGCTTCTGCGCGCGCAGCACCAAAATCAATCAATACCGGGGTGCCCGCCTTATCGATGATAATGTTGTCTGGCGAAATGTCACGATGCAGCAAATCATTCTTATGGATCGTCTCGATTGCGTCCAGCAATTCCAGCAAAATTCCCTTTAAGCGGGCGGGCGTCGGCAAGGCATCGCGATTTCCTTCTAGGACATCAAGCAGATCAAGCCCATCAATCAAATCCAGCGCCATATAGGCGGTTTCGTTTTCTTCAAACGCACGATGGACCCCGACGATATTTGGGTGGCGCAATTTGGCAAGGCTGCGCGCTTCGTGCATGAACATGTCAACAATAGCAGTGAACAGTTTCGCCTGCTGAGCATTACGCACAACAACCTCATTACCGACCCGCATGCATAATTCTTCGGGGAAACATTCCTTGATTACGATTGTTCGATTAAGAACGACGTCCTTGGCAAGATATGTAACACCGAAGCCACCAGCGCTGAGACGATGGGTGATTTCAAACTGGTCTCCTGACAGGGTTGTGCCGTTAGGCAACCCTTGCTCAGACGGTTGATGATCGTAGTCAATGTTAGCGTGCGCCATATTCAACTTTTCTTATAGAGGTGGGGTAACAGCCCAGACAGACATACTCACAGACATACTCGTCGTGCCTTTCAACCTAAAGAATGTGTTGAAACTTTGGTAGAAAAATGGATTCGCATAACGTTTGAGTTCAAAATGTTACACGCATTTTGGATCGCCAAGGGCGGATTGACCACTCGTGCCTTGCAAGGCCAAGCGACAAACGTGGTTGCGCGCCTCTGGCCAAAGCTAGATTGGGCGGTTGGGCAGTTGCAGCGAATGAAGGTTTTGCTGGCTGTATTTGCAGCACCCCGGCCGGTCAGTGAAAGGCAGATTTGGGCCGCAAGCGGAATACGCGCTTGGCCCCCAGTCGTACTATCGGTATCACGACCATCCAAACACCTTGAGGATGCCTTTTATGACCGCTGTCGCCGACCAAATTGCCCACAGCATTGCCCGTGACATTGATGCCCGGCCCGAGCAGGTGAAAGCCACAGTCGCGCTACTGGACGGTGGGGATACAGTGCCCTTTGTCGCACGCTATCGCAAAGAGGTGACGGGTGGTTTGGATGATGCGCAATTGCGTAAACTGGACGAGCGTCTTGGCTATCTGCGTGACCTTGAAAAGCGCCGCACAGCGATCTTGGGTGAGATTAAGAGCCAGGGGAAATTGACCGATGATTTGGCGCGGTTGATTTCAGCAGCGGACACAAAAGCGGTCCTCGAAGACCTCTATCTGCCGTTTAAACCGAAACGACGCACCAGAGGATTGATCGCGCGCGAGAACGGGTTAGAGCCGTTGTTGCGGGCCATTCTAGCGGATCGGACAGCCGCGCCTGACGGTCTTGCCAAGGACTATCTGTCCGAAAATGTCGCGACCGAAAAAGACGCCTTGAACGGGGCGCGTGATATTCTGGCAGAAGAGCTTGGTGAAAATGCAGCCCTGCTGGGCCGTTTGCGGCAGGTCATGCAAGACGTGGCCCATGTGACAGCGCGCGTGAACGCAGGCAAAGAAGAGGTTGGGGCCAAATTCTCGGATTATTTCGCCCACTCCGAGAAATGGGCGGCGATTCCGTCCCACCGTGCCCTCGCCATTTTGCGCGCATCAAAAGAAGAGATTGTAGCTGTCGATATATCTCCAGCTGATGATGAAGGCGTGGAGCGGCTCATTGGGATCATAGGCGCCGAGATCGGAATTGCGGGTCAGGCGCCCGGCGATGTTTGGCTACGTGAGGCTGCCGCATGGACATGGCGCGTCAAGTTAAGCCTGTCGATGTTCATGGATCTGCTAACGGACCTGCGCCGCAGGTCGCATGGGACGGCCATTGAGGTATTCGCCCGCAATTTGCGGGATCTCTTGTTGGCAGCCCCCGCCGGGGCTCGGACAACGCTGGGGCTTGATCCGGGCATTCGGACCGGATGCAAAATCGCGGTTGTCGATGAGACGGGCAAGCTTTTGGATACCGCCACGATTTATCCGTTCCAGCCGCGCAATGACCTGCGCGGTGCCGAAGAAACCTTGCAACATTTAATCAAGAAACATAGCGTGTCTTTGGTCGCCGTCGGCAACGGCACCGCCAGTCGTGAGTCAGAGAAACTGATCGCAGACGTGCTCAAGCGGTTGCCCGAGGGCGTGGCTCGGCCGACGCCTGTGATCGTGTCCGAAGCAGGGGCGTCTGTCTATTCGGCCTCGGAACTGGCATCCCTGGAATTTCCGGATGTCGATGTGTCGATCCGCGGGGCCGTATCCATCGCGCGACGCTTGCAAGACCCACTCGCCGAGCTGGTAAAGATTGAACCGCAGGCGATTGGTGTTGGCCAGTATCAACACGATGTGGATCAACGTCAGCTTGCCCAATCTTTGGCGGCTGTCGTCGAGGACGCTGTGAACGCTGTTGGTGTTGATTTGAACACGGCCTCTGCGCCGCTGCTGTCCCATATCGCGGGGCTCGGGCCGTCCCTCGCGCAGAACATCGTGACACATCGCGATGGGAATGGTGTCTTTGTCAGCCGCAAGGACCTTTTGAAAGTCAGCGGTCTGGGACCGAAGGCATATGAGCAATGCGCAGGGTTCTTGCGCATTGCAGGCGGCAAAGAACCCTTGGATGCGTCGTCCGTTCACCCCGAAGCCTACGGCGTTGCGCGCAAGATCGTACAAGCCTGTGGCCGCAAAGTCGGCGACATTATGGGGGACAGCGGTGCGCTGGCCGGGCTGCGGGCAGAACAATTCGTAGACGAAACATTTGGCCTGCCAACGGTCCGCGACATCCTGCTGGAACTGGAAAAACCGGGGCGCGACCCACGTCCGGCCTTCAAAACCGCAACGTTCGCCGACGGCATCGACAGCATTGGCGATCTCAAGTCCGGCATGTCGCTGGAGGGCACGGTAACCAACGTGGCGGCCTTTGGCGCATTTGTCGATATTGGTGTGCATCAGGATGGTTTGGTGCATGTCAGCCAACTTGCGGACAGGTTTGTGAAAGATCCACATGAGGTGGTAAAGGCGGGCGACGTCGTCCGCGTGCGCGTCACAGAAGTCGACGTACAACGCAAACGGATCGGGCTAACCATGCGCAAAGACAACAGCGCAGAGCCATCGCGGGAAAAACGTCCAGCAGCAAAGCAGAAGTCCGGCGGTCGAGGACACTCGCAAGCCGCACCCAAAGAGTCAGACAAACAAGGCGCTCTCGGTTCAGCTTTGGCCCAGGCGCTGAAAGGTCAAAAAGGACCAGCATCATGATGGTGTCTGCGTCTTGGGCCGCGCCGCAGAATTGAGGCATAGCGGAGGTTTAGTAAGATCCGCAAACGGCATTCCCCAGAACGGTCTTATTGGCGGAAGCCGCGAAGCGGAGAACGTCCGCTTCGAGCTCTTTGCATAATTGCTGCAATGCAGCGAATGGCAGTTATCATTGATCAGTCAAAAACAACTTGGAAGGATTGGGTTTTGGGATTCTGACCAATGAACAAAATACTCACGCCACAACACTACTTATGTTCCGATGAAGCACTTTCAGCGATGAAGCTTTTGTAGTCTGAAATCCATTTTTGTTCATACCAAGTTGGATATCCACGTCCTTCAATCTGCTTCAGTTCGCTTTCCGGTGTCAGAGTCTTGGCCCACGGCAAGACCCGCTCGACGATGAGACCTCGAATTTTTTGCAGTCGTTCGTACACATTTTGTTCGGTCTCATCAGCATACTCTAGGCTATCGTATCCCCACCTGTGAAAGTCGTTACTCCGATAACTTGGAGGAACAAACGTTCCCGAAAAATCGTGGAATGTTAGCTTTCTAGGAAATTCGATTACGTCGAAGACATCCGCCTCCATATGGTTTTTTCGAAGCGGTCGGAGGCATTGATGCCGAAAACAAATCATTGTTCGTAAGGCACCAACCTTGCGAAATCCTCCCCCCAAATTAATAAACCTTAGGTCGCGTACTCCATCCGAGAATCTAAGTGACTTTCCTCCGATGGCTTCAAAGCCAACTGAAAGAAGAGGATCTGATACCTCATCATGAAAAAGATGGTTGAATGCCTGACGTTTCATCAGGATACACTAAATACGTGACCCTTGGCATGGCAAGCTTAGCACTGCGATAGGTGTCAATGATGGTTCTAAAATTCGCCGTTTCTGAAATGGTTCACCAAAGCGACCTTTGGCGCAGCCGCAGCAAATAACTGCTATGTCCGATAGAGCGGACCTTGCAGGCCTTCCGTCACACAGTTTAACCAACTGAAAGCATCGGATGACCGCTTTGAGCCCAAGTTTCCAAATTGCTCCCACGCAGCGAAGGTCGGCTATCGGTAGACGAGGCATCAAACTAGTTGTATAGCACAACTATGAATCAGTCAGCATCCTTACAGCGTATCGACACATTGCGGGCAGTATCACGTGACATCGTGCGGGAGCTTGGCTTCATGCAACGCGGGCTGGCTGGAACTCAGCTCTCTCCATCAGCTGTGCATACCATTTTAGAGTTGGGCTACGGTACAATTACAAACGCAAGTGATCTGGGTGACATGCTTCACTTGGAGAAGTCCACGGTCAGCCGTCTTGTCCAGAACCTCCTCAAAGACGGATTGATCAAGGGAGAAGCAAATCCCGCCGACCGCCGGTCTCGGCAACTCGGTCTGACTGGGGACGGTAAAGCACTTTTCAGGACGCTCGAAGACTTTGGACGGCAACAAATGAAGTCGGCCTTTGATCATCTGGCAAGTGATGATCTAACGGCTGTCGAAACAGGTTTGACGCTTTTCGCCAAGGCGTTGCGAGAAAAAGAAACCAAGGCTTACGGCTATGATGCAGTAGAGATTCGCGAAGGGTATTGCTCAGGCTTAATTGCCTCCGTCGTCGGCCTGCACGCCGCGTACTACGCGACCAACTACGGCTTCGGCTCGGTCTTTGAAAGAAAGGTTGCAACCGAAATGTCAGAGTTCATGGGGCGCATAGAAAACCCTATGAACAACAGCTTCTCTGCTTTCCTTGGCGATGCATTTCTCGGCTCGGTTTCGATTGATGGAGAAGACCTTGAGGAAGATGTCAGCCACCTAAGGTGGTTCATCGTTAGCCCCAAGTCTCAAGGCATGGGTATTGGCAATTTGCTTCTTGAAAAGGCGACGTCGTTTGCTGATGCGGCAGGCTTCGAGAGGACGCGTCTTTGGACGTTCAAGGGGCTCGATGCGGCGCGCCACCTGTATGAAAAGCATGGATTCGAACTGGTTTGTGAAAACCGCGGCAAGCAGTGGGGCACGGAAGTTATCGAACAAGAGTTCGTGCGAAAGCGGACCTAACCCATTTGGTTTCGAATGACGGCAAAGTCCCGCTTATCCGACCTTGGATTGTCAACGTAAATTTGGTTATGAGCACAACCAATGCGCAGCCGGTTTAGGTTATTCTCAGCGATGGCGCTGTGAATCTGATCGGTGTGGGTTCTTTAGAGGCCACGACGTCGATGGCCCCATCGCATTTCAGGCATGCGACCCAATTGCATCCTAGGCCGCCCTCAGGCGATCGCTCGGGTGTTCTGACTGTATGGTCTACGGCGTGTCCACACTGGCCCCAATGGAATGAGGCCAGTGATGAATTTGGATCCTGCACCGCTTAGTTAAAAGGCGAAAGCAATGCAGGGTTCATGACAAGGTTACGCACGCCATGCGCGTGGTCTTCGGCAAAAATGTTGTCGGAATACCATGCATCAACGGATAGGATGTCGACTTTGATGACATCGGGGCGCACAGACCAGCTGACCTGAAGCGGGGAGCCTTTTTCGTTATAGCTCGGACCAGTCGTGGACCCATCATAGGCAATGGGTTGGCCTGTATCAGATGGCAGGTTTGGCGCCTGCCAATATCCGTTCACCTGTTCCACAGCAGCCAGATCAACAAAGCTGTGCGCGGCGCGATCATTGACCAAAACCATGACCTGCGTTTCAACACGCAATTGCGGATTGCCGATTGAATCTGACAGGCACGATCCCAAGGTCGGGCCAGGTTGGATTTGCGCAGTGCTGTGAACATAGTGCACTTCGATTGTCATGCCGGGCTCAAGCAGACCTTTGTCCCCTTTGCCGATTGGCGCATCAATCGGCGCAAGCTCGGCTTCGGTCAGCGAACCGTCATAGCCATATCCGGTGCCGTATCCTTTGCCGTTGCCGTTCCCCAAAAAGGTTGTGAACTGGCCGCCGCGGTGCTCAGCACCTTCGTGGAAATGGATGTTGCACAAGTTCATTTCGCTATACGCCGGAGCCGCCGCAAAGCTGCGCGCGTTCTCACCAATATTCGATGTCAGATCGCGCGGCGCTTGTGGCCCGAAACCAGCACCGTCCGTGCTTGCGGCAAGTGCTGCGCGCTGTGCGGCAATAACATCGTCACCAACATCCTCAATCTGTTTGGCAAAAGTTGCAGTCGCAACAACCGCGATGCCAACTGCAATCGAAATACTATTACTATTCATTGTTTCCTCCCGGTTGGTCTGATCTCATCAATGAAAACGATACCAGATTCTTTGCTGTTTTTTCATCGGTTTATAAACCGGTCAACGGATTCGTGCCACGTTCCCTTTGAAGAAGGCGGTTTGACTGAAACACGTTGTCGTTATCCCACGAAATTCGCCACTTTGTTCATGCTTGTTTTTACGCTTACTATCATAGGTTTAGCGGCGGCGTCATTTTGAACGCACCCGATAAGGCAACCTCAAAACCCAGTCTCAACCGGGCGTCCTAAACGGTGCAAAACGCGCTGCCTTTTATGTCGTTGATGGCAATTGAGCGTCTCACCCGGATGGAACCTTGCCAGATCGACCCTGACCTAATCGCCCGAATCCAAATGCGTGTCTTCTCAAGACGATCACCGCCTGCCAAGCGTCCAGCGCCGCCAATCAACACGAACGATCACACGACCATCCGGCGCAGCATTCACGCGCCCATGACACTGCGCCCAAACGCCCGCCACTGACGTTGCGGCGGCATCCTGCTTTGCACTCTTCCTTAACGTCCAGAGTATGGTTAAAAGCGCGGATCAATCAGGAGTATACACAGTGCAGAATTCCAGCTCAAAAAAGGGACTGACATTGGCTTTGGTCACGGCGTGCGGTCTTGCTGGGTGTTCCACACGCCAATCACCGGCGCCGGAGATACCGACGGCATCAGCAACAGACATCAATTGCATGGCGCGGGCGATGTTTTTTGAATCAAACCGCTCCAGCCGGGACGGGATGATAGCGGTGGGCACTGTCGTGATGAACCGCGTGCGATCCGAGGAATTCCCAAACACTGTGTGCGCGGTGGTGGGCCAGAAAAACCAATTTGCACCGGGTGTTTTGACCAAACCTCTAAGCGGTCAGGGGACGGCCCTGGCCGAGGCGTCTGCATCCGCCGTTCTGGCCGGCGAAAGACACCCGAATGTTGTGCGTGCAAGGTTCTTTCACGCCGCTTGGTTTGACGCCAATTTCAACAATATCCACTATGTCCTGACGGCCGGTGGCAACGCTTTTTATGAAAAGCGGCGACCAGAAAATGTGACCACACCGAACCCGCTCCCGCCGACTGAAGGGATAACAGGCTAGGCGCGCGAGGCGCGCTTGCGCAAACGATCCTCTGTTGACGGTCTTTCAAAAGCTTGAGCTCATAGGGCCTGTGGATGGCTAAGAGTAGGTTTGAACGTCAACCGAGGGCAGCCAACGTAGCAGAAATCAATGCAACCGATGCCGATCCGTGTTTTGGTGAGTACTTGCGGAACAGCCTGAAAATTAAGCGCCGCGATGTATTTTGGAGCGCCTCGGATAATGCGCCCGCCAAAAGAACGCGAATAGGCCGTTATTGAGCAAGCACACCAAGGCGAAAACAGGCGAGGTTGTGCCACTGACCTAACTACAATTGACCTTGAACAAAATGACGTGGAAAATGTTAACTAACGTTTAACGCGAAAACAGCAATTGGATTGGCCACAGAAACGATAGGTAGCGCCGAGGAAGTCGTTGGTAAATCATGGAAAATCAATGGTCTACCATCCGAAATATTGCTGCGCCGACGTTAAATGTAAATGTCAGAATAATGCCACATTTGAGTGATATTCCAACAACTTGAGTGGTATTTAAGTAAAAGTTGAGGAATTTCTGATGGTAGCAAGAACCTTTTTTGCGTTTGATAACGACGCGCTGCTCGACAACACGACAGGCAATGGGATCATCAACAATTCGGCTACTCCGGATGGGAGAACCTTCGTCTACAGCAGTGGTGACGGTGTTGAAGTTACGCTCGATGACACTGCCGGCGACATGGATACTTTTGAGGACGGCGCCGCCGCCGGTCATGTTATCACAGATGGCGGCGGGCTTGTTGCCAACGGCCAGACAGTCGAATCCGAGTCAGTGATTGAGCTCCGAGCGTTGGACGTCAACGGAGACGAAGTTGGCCCAACGATTACCATTTATGTTTTCTCGCAAGGTGGGGTTACTGGTGATGTTTGGGGCTTTTCTTCAGACGGGGAATTAGTTGACGGTACGACTTATGTCAAAACTGGCGGCAGCAATGCCGGTAGCTCAGTCTACGATGATTTTATAGCGTGTTTTGCCGAAGGCACACGAGTCAAATCGCGGGATGGCTTTGTGCGCGTCGAAGACATTGAGGTCGGGCAAATGCTCTGGACCCAGGACGCGGGATATCAGCCTGTCAAATGGACGTCTTCGGCCACCGTCGAAGGCAAGGGTAACTTTGCTCCTGTTGTCTTTGCTCCGGGGTCTGTCGGAAATGCCGAAGAGTTGATCGTGTCCCAACAGCATCGTATGTGGTTGTCAGATCCATCCCTCGAGCTGTTATTTGACGCGCCTGATATCTTTGTGCCGGCCAAACATCTCGTTGGCTTGCCCGGCGTGGAATTGCGTCCGACAGAACAAATCACATACTGCCATTTCATGTTCGACAAGCATCACGTCGTACTTGCCAATGGTGCGCTGAGCGAGAGCTTTTTCCTTGGTGATTCAGCTCTCAGTACATTGGAAAGCAACGCAAAAATTGAATTGCTGTCGCTGTTTCCGTCACTGCGCGAAGGTATCGACTCATTTGGCGGTACATCCGCAATGACATTGAATGCGAAAGAAGCAAAAGTTCTGCGTGCAGCGTTAGCGGCGTAGTCAGAAAAAGCTTCACGTTCCCCCGCCCAATTTCTTGGCTCAAGATCGACGCGCTTGTTTAGTGCGCCGGTCTAGCGTGCGTGGGAATACGTCTCGTTTGGAACAAGAAGGTCATCCGCTCACAGCGTCAAATCAGTGCTCTGATCATCCGTTTCAGGCGGATGGGGCAGGCATACGGATCGGGGCAAGCCCTTGCACAGGGGTTGACGGTTTTAAAATCCACCGAAGATCAAAAAATGGGCCGCCCAAAACGAGCGGCCCATCTCAATCATCTCTCATCCGATCCTTAGAACCTAGGATGTCCCTTGTGGGCACGCAGGTGCCCACAGAAGCGCATTACTGCGTCCACAACTCCGTTTCGGGATGGAATTGGGACCAAGCGAACCAAAACGCCTGGTGGCTTCCCAGATCAGACCCATCTGCATCGACGGCTCTGATCCCGCCCGCGTCAAGCTCTAAACGTACGTTTTCGAATGCGATCTCATCGCCGCGTTTCAGCGCCACAAAAGCTGTGCTTCTTTGAAAGGCGACCGGTCGACCCGATGCAGTCACGACCCCAATGATATCTTCATGTACGGACAACCGTGGATCGACATTCCCAACAGGGAAAATCGGACCATTGGCGTCGCGCCCATTCCGAAAATCTGGATCACGCCCAAGCGCATATCGTTCAAGCAGAACAGTTGTTTCAGGATGTTCCTTTTTCCAGGTGCCCCAATCCGTCGTAATCACGGTTGCCTGTTCAAGCTGCACTTTCTTTTCGGCCAATGGACCCGTCACAGCATGACCCAAAAACGTATCAAAGACCGAATACGTCTGCAGATCGTACATCACCTTATTCGACCGGCTCAGCAATCCAGACGTGCGCAAGATCGGGCGTTCAATACCGACAGCCAGACCATCAGTGAAATATGCCTGTGCAGCACCGCACAAGGTGCAATACGGAATACCAAGATCGCGCCCGCCAAGGGTATCATTCACCATCTCGCGCACTTCCATGATGCGGCGAGGGTAGGCGCGGTATTCACCGTTCACTTCGACACCAAAAACAATGTCATCATCTTTCAGCCATGTCGCATCTTCGGCGCTGCTGACCTCTGGATTATCGGCGGCGGGGATGCAATTGCACCGGTCGTCCGTCGTGTCATAGGGGCGATCATCGATCAGAACGCCACCCCATGACACGATGCGCCAATCGATATCCCCTTCGACAAAGATCTTTTCCCACCCCGGAACAATGCCTGTGAAAATGGCGCGCTTGGTCTTGAGATAATCCGGAGGGGCCGGAATATCCCAAGCCAGCAGGTGATCTGTGACATTGCCCCAGCTGTTTTCAAACCGAAACTCTTTCCCAAGAAGCTCAGACGCCGCGTTTGTGAGCGCTTCGTTCAGTTGTGTCGAGGACGCAAACCGCATCATATCGCTGATCAGCCAGACCAATCGCGGATCTTTGGATTGAGCGATCTCGACCAAGGCAAGCTGTTGATTTTCATCCCAAGTGGAAAACGCCACACTGTCGACAAACGCAACGCGCACAGCGAATTGCATGGCCGCGGAAAGAGGCCCCTCTGGGACTGCCGGAGGCGATCCGAATTCATCCGTCACATAGCTGGGCAATGAGTCCGAGCTTTGCGCGTGCACTCCGACTGAGAAGAGCAGGCCAGCCGACAGAAACAGCGCCAAGGTTAGTGAGCGGAGAAGCATGCTAGGTATCTTCACTGTGGCCGATCCTTCATCTTTGACAATTCCAAAATCGCGCTCGTTCGAGGGGCATATCATCCTGCGCGCAAGCACACAGACAGCACCGCCTCCCGCCAAGCGCTCAGGCTCAACTTACGTCAAACGAGTATCGGTTGGACAACGACATCTCATCACGTTTGTATCAGTAATCCTGCAAGGATTGACCGTGTCCGAAACGGACCCGCCATTCCGCACAATCTGTATCGAGGTCAGCAATGCGGACTTTTGAGGACCCGTCCGGAACCGCAAAAGAGCGTCACTCACTGTAACGGATAGCTACTTTTGGGGAGGTTTTTGAAACCTAATACCGCCTACGTTTTTCGAAGGTTCCAATTGTCGAAGCAAAGTCTGTTGCTGCACCGGATTTACGAACCTAAATATCCCATCTTCTCGCAAGACCGCCAAGATAGCCGGATTATCAAG
Source organism: Paracoccaceae bacterium (assembly GCA_039975755.1). Lineage (GTDB taxonomy): Bacteria > Pseudomonadota > Alphaproteobacteria > Rhodobacterales > Rhodobacteraceae > JABSSA01. Next base: position 29,111 of record JBDWGM010000110.1, read on the forward strand.
GTCTGGCTCAAGGTGCTTGATCGTATGAAGTGTATTCCCGAACAAGAGCAGTGGTACCATGGACGGCGCCCTAAACAAAGCAAAGGGTCCTGTTAGGCCTTCGTCACCGTATGTCGCGGCGAAGGATTCGAGCTGCACCATCTTTTCTTCCAGCTCGAGCACCAATTGGTTTTCCGATCCTGATGACGTCGTTTGCTTGCGGGCTTCTTCAAGTGCGATCAGATACCTTTCCCGCATTGTGTCGCTAAGAACGTCCATTGTTCTTAACTCACTGTCTGTTCGCAAAAGACCTGCCAAAGCAGCGAGTTTTTCTGGAGTGTAGACGGAAAGATACTTTTCCGCGGTTCGTGCCAGAATGCGGTCAATGTAATGCGCAACGTCATCATCAGGGATTAAGTCAATGAACCGTTCCCTATCGATTAGGTCGATTCCGAGTTCCGAGAGAGGGCGGTAGTAAACGGTTACGAGAGCGTCTTTAATCTGCTCTTCTAACGCTTCTAGCTCGGCTGGTTCGAAGTACCGCTGAGCGGCGTATGCAGCATCAGCTTCAGGTGTTGCCAACACAACGTTGCCGCCGAGCAAACATACGGCGAGGAAAAATAGCTTCAAACAAACTCTCATAGAATGACGACCCAAATTAAACCGAAACTGGTCTAAGCAAGGTCATAGCTTATGAGAGGTTTGCGGCCTTTTTTTGACAATGCGCGCCTGTGTAAAAAATTTGTTCACTTCACGCCCGCAAATTCAACTTTTGCGAGATGCGGCATTTCGGTTGTTTTGGGTTCGAAGGAGACGAAGGGAGAAGCTCTTTTCGTATATCCGGCAATCCATTCGATCAAAGGATGAATCCAGAAACGTCGGTTTAGCCGGACATTTACAAGGGCTTTTAAGGGAGGAAATCGATCAAGTATGAAGGTCGTGGATCTGCACCGGTAGCACTAGGCCAATTTGCCTGAAGAGTGCTGATGACAGCCTGCAAGCCCAAGGCAAGTCGCCGAAAAACGCAGACCCTGCCATCCTGCCGGATCGCCGCCATTGGGGCAGGGCCACAGGTTCGTGACTTTCATATAACTAGACAGAACGAAAATGTTGCCCTAGCGTTTTGGTGTACGGGGCATAATCTTGATGTGATCAAGCGTGTTGAATCCCCGCATAAAAGCTGCATGCGAAAATGTGCATCGCTCGTTTGGGAGGACGAAAATGAATAGAGTTTTTGGAACGTTGGTTTTTGCCGCAACGGTTATGGCTGGTGGTACGGCGTTTGCATTTGAATGCAAACGAGGGGAAGCAAGTTTTGATAAGCCGGGTGGATTTCCAGAGCGCGCGCTGACGATGGTTGTGCCGTACGGCCCTGCCGGTGGCTCCGGCCAGGTGGCTGCCGCGATGGCAGAGGCCGTGACCGAATTGACCGGCATTCCGATAAACCGCGACCACAAGCCCGGCGGGTCCGGCACCGTTGGTATGACGGCCTATATGGCCGCCCCTGCGGATGGCTACAATGTGCTTGAGCATATCGATGACGCGTCCTCCGCGCATGCACTGGACAGTTCGGTTCCAAACCCGGCTGAAAACTTGATCCCACTGGTGACAAGCCAGGTAACGTTCAGCCAGATCTATATCCGCACCAACGAAACACGCTTCAACGACTGGGCTACCTTCGTGGAATGGGTCAAGGCGCAGGACGGCAAGGCGACCATCGCCAACGTGTCTAAAGAAGGCTCGATGGAGCGGGTGACGATGAAGTTCATCACCGACGCGACTGGCATGACCATCCAGCAAATCTCGTTTGACAAAGGCGCACCGCGTTATGGTGCATTGCTTGGTGGTCAAGTCGATGCACTGTTCGAACAGCCGGGCGACGTGCGCAACTTTCTGGATGCGGGCCAGTTCAAGCCGGTCTTGACGATCTTTGACGAACGCCCGGATGTGTTTGCAGATACGCCGACGCACCGCGAGATGGGCATGGACTTTGATCCGTTGCTGCGATTCCGTGGGTTTTATGTACATGCGGATGCCCCAGCTGAGCGTGTTGAATGGCTGAAATGGGCGTTCCAGCGCGGCTATTGTGAAGACAGCTATCAGGCGTACAATGAAAGCAAATTCATGACCGTCATTGACAGCTATCGCGACACCGATGGGTCCAAAGAGCTTATCGCGCGCTCAATTGACCAGTATCGTGACGTCTATAAGGCCATGGGTCTGGACGTAAAATAACCCACCTTGTTGGATCAATGCGCGGGGCATGCGTGCCCTGCGCTATTTCCTGTTTCCTTATGGGCTTGGAGGGATGAGTATTGGGACGTCTGACCCGCACCCATTTGATTGAAGCGGTAATCTTTCTGCTGATCGTCGCAGTGTTTTACGGCTTTACGTTCGAGTTCAATCAACCGATCGAAATCTACCGCTTTGGGGCGACGGCATGGCCTCGTGTTGTGATTGGGCTGTTGTTGATCACCACACTGGGCAACATCTGGTTTCAGCGCAAGCACGGCTCAGCCGCACAAGGAACGATTGGACAAAAAGAAGAGGATGCGCCCGACTTTAGCGAGCCGGGCTCGTTGCCGAGGATGATTGCGGTGTTGCTGACCCCGCTTGTCTTTGCGTGGCTGCTTAAACCCATGGGCATCTACGCCAGCGCGCCGTTTTTTATTGCTGCCATTATCTGGCTGTTTGGCGAACGCCGCTGGAAAGCAATCTTTCTAATAACCGTTCTGATTTACATTTTGTTTATCGGGCTCTTTCTTGTGATCCTCAACGCGCCATTGCCACAGGGGAACACGTCCCCCTTTTATGACGTCAGCGCATGGATTTTAAAGATGAACGCCAAGTTACAGGGGCTGTGAACACACCATGATCGACAACTTTTTGGCCGGATCTGCGGCCCTTTTCGGCGATCCGTTCACAATTGGCATCTTCGTTTTTGGGGTGATCGGCGGCATGTTATTTGGCGCCATTCCGGGCGTCAGCATGCTGACGCTTGCGGCGATTTTGCTGCCCTTTACCGCCGGGCTGGAACCGGCGCAGGGGGTGATGCTGTTTGCGGTGATCTACTGCACCGGCACGTATGGCGGCGCGATCACTGCGATCCTGTTTAACATCCCCGGATCGGCCGAAAACGCACCAACCGCGTTTGACGGCTATCCCATGACCCAAAACGGACAATCAGGCAAAGCGGTGGGCGCGGCTGTGCTGTGTTCCGCCATCGGTGGGATTGTCTCTGCTTTGGTGATGATGGCCGCGACCGAACCGCTGGCAAACTGGGCCATCCAAAATATTGGCCCACCTGAGATTTTCGCCTTGGTCTTTTTCGGCCTCGCTGTGGCGTCGTCGGTCGGTGCGCGCACCATTTGGAAAGGCTGGATGTCAGTTTTGATCGGCCTCTTGATCGCCACCATCGGCCAAGACCCGGTGGGCGGCATCAACCGTTACAATTTTGGCCTCACAGATCTGGCCGCCGGTATCGCCTTTGTGCCCGCCATCCTTGGCTTTTTCGCGGTCTCCGAAATCTTCGTTCAGGCCGAAAAGAAAGCTAGCGGCAAATACAAAGCGCCAAAAGTCTCCATGACATTCCCATCCTTCCTCGAACTGTGGCTGCATAAAATCGCAGTGGTCCGTTCGATTTTCGTGGGCTTCTTCTGCGGTATCCTGCCCGGCATCGGCGCAACACTCGCCGCCTTCATGAGCTATGGCGAAGCCGTGCGGTGGTCCAAAACCCCCGAAGAATTTGGCAAAGGCAAATTGGAAGGCGTCATATCCGCAGAGACGGCAAACAACGCCGCCACTGGTGCGGCAATGATCCCTTTGCTGGCCCTTGGTTTGCCGGGGGGCGCTCTGACCGCGATGATGGTTGCGGTATTCCAAATGCACGATTTGCAACCTGGACCGCTGGTGTTCATGCTCTCGCCTGATCTGATCTGGATCGTCTTTGCCGCGATGTTTTATGCCAATGTGTCGATCCTGTTGATCGGCTTGTTGGAAACCAAAACCATCCTCAATCTGCTGAAAATCCCGTTCCAGTTTCTGGCCCCGCTCATCCTGATGCTGGCCACCACAGGCGCCTATATCAGCCGCGGACTGGTGTTGGATGTGATCGTGATGTTCCTTGCGGGCATTTTTGGCTATCTGCTGCGGCGGTCGGGCTTCTCGATACCGGGTATTGTGCTGGGCCTGATCCTAGGGCAAATCGGCGAACAGAACTTTGCGCAAGGTATGCAGATGGTGCACTATGATTTGGGAACTTATTTCTCTCGTCCGATCTGCGCCATTTTGATCTTTGCCGGGTCGATGACGTTGATGTCCAGCATCTACCGCGCCTTTTCATCAACCAAGCAAAATGCGTAAGTCGCGGGCAGATCACAGGAGGATTCGGGGTTGAGCGAAACCAGCATTGCCGAAATCGTCGCGCGTGCGCGCACCGCCCAATCGCGATACGAGGGGGACGGGTCGCAATCCCGCTATGACCGCGCCGCCCAAGCCGTCGCTTGGGCGATTATGGAACCAACGCGCAATCGCGAGCTTGCCGAACTGGCCGTGGCGACCACAGGGCTTGGCAATGTGCCCGACAAGATCACCAAGAACCACCGCAAGACGCTGGGCCTGATGCGCGACATCAAAGATGCCGTGACCTTTGGTGTGATCTCGGACGACCCCGATACGGGCATCACCGAAATTGCCCGCGCCAAGGGCGTGGTTGGCGCAATTGTGCCCTCCACCAACCCCGCCGCGACGCCCGCCAACAACATCATCAACGCGCTCAAATGCGGAAATGCGATTGTGGTGGCCCCGTCTCCAAAGGGTCTGGCCTGCTCGGAAACGCTGATCGCCCATATCCATGCAGAATTCGTCAAAATCGGCGAAGACCCCGATTTGGTGCAGATGATCCCAGCTCCGGGCTCCAAGGAACGAACCCAAGCGCTGATGGAGGCCTGCGACATGATCGTCGCGACCGGCAGCCAAAACAATGTGCACCGCGCACAAACCGCCGGGACACCCGCCGTTGCCGTGGGGGCGGGCAACGTCGCCGTGATCGTGGACGAAACCGCCGATCTTGACGCCGCAGCCGAAAAAATCCGCGCTTCCAAATGCTTTGACAACGCCACCTCCTGCAGCTCTGAAAACGCGGCGGTGGTCGTGGACGCGGTCTATGACGCCTTCATCGCAGCCATGGCACGGGCCAATGGCGCGTTGGTCCAAGACGAAACCGCCTTGGTCGCAAAGCTTTGGCCCGACGGACATCTCAATCGATCCGTCATCGCCCAAGACGCCGACAAAATGATCGCAGCGCTGGACCTCGACGTGCCCACTGGCACCGAATTCATTGCTGTACCGACCTCCGGCATCGGTGACGCGCACCCGCTTTCCAGCGAAAAACTCAGCCGAGTGCTGGCGCTCTATCGGGCGTCCGATTTTGACCACGCCGTCGAAATCACCCGCGCCATTCAGCTCCATCAAGGGGCAGGGCACTCTGTCGGGTTGCATTCAACCATCGACGACCGCGCCCATACGCTGGCCACGGGCATCCCGACAAGCCGCGTGATCGTCAATCAGGCCCATACCTTTGCCACAGGCGGCTCATTCAACAACGGCATGCCGTTTTCCCTGTCGATGGGCTGCGGCACATGGGGGGGCAACTCGGTCAATGACAACGTCAATTTCCGCCACTTCCTGCAATCCACCAAAATCGTCCGCGAAATCCCGGCCCGCGAACCAGCCCTCGATGATATCTTCGCGGATTACTGGAGCGTTGCGGGCCAATGAAATTCGACCCCACCGTTCCCCCAACCGGGACCGTACGTGACTGGCTTGATGCGCGCGCCGAAACTGGCGGTACGGCATTTGTGTTCCCCGAAACCAACGAAAGCCTGAACTGGCAAGACCTGCGCGCCCACGCCGCCCAGGTGGCGGGTGATCTGACCGCGCAAGGCATTGCCAAAGGCGAAAGTGTCGCAGTGATGCATCCCAATGGGCTTGAGGGCATCAAAGCAATGTTTGCGGTGCTCTATGGTGGCTTCCGTGCCACCATGCTCAACCTCGCGGCGGGCCCGGATGCGTTGGCTTATGCGATGGACCATTCTGATGCGCGCGTGGGCTTTGTCCATGACAGCCAACTTGACGCCTTTGATCAGGTCCGCCCAGAGCGCTTAACGCTCTATACCCCCGGCGACACTCAAGCGCCGTTGCACACCATCGCCGCCTCAGACGAGGCGCTTTTGATGTACACCTCAGGCACCACGGGCCGCCCAAAAGGGGTCGTGCACACACAATCAAGCTTGCTCGCCGGGGGCTGGACCGTCAGTGTCGCCCATAAACTAACCCCCCAAGATCGCGGTATGGGCGTCTTGCCGTTTTACCACATCAACGGGCTGTGCGTGTCGGTCATGGGGTCTCTGGTTTCGGGCGGCTCTCTGGCCATGGTGTCGCGCTTTTCGGCCAGCCGCTTCTGGGATCAAGCCGAAACAGGCGGCATCACGTGGTTTTCCGTCGTGCCCACAATCATCAGCCACCTGCTGCATGGCGCATCCGAACCCAGCCCACAGCTAAAATCCCAACTGCGCTTTGCCCGCTCGGCGTCCTCGGCCCTTGCCATCGAAACACAGCGCGCCTTTCAAGACCGGTTTGGACTGGCCATCGTGGAATCGCTTGGCCTGACGGAAACGGCTGCGCAATGTCTTGTGAACCCGCTTGACCCGGCCCTGCACAAAATCGGCTCGGCTGGCAAAGCCATCAGCAATGACGCACGGATTGCAGATGACACCGGAACCGAATGCTCCCGCGGCACCGAAGGCGAAATCCAGATCCGCGGCCACAACGTGATGAAAGAATATCTCAAGAACCCTGACGCCACTGCCGACAGCTTTCATGGCGACTGGCTGCGCACCGGTGATCTGGGACGCATGGACAGTGACGGCTATGTCTTTGTCACTGGCCGCTTGAAAGAGCTGATTATCAAGGGCGGCGAAAACATCGCCCCCCGTGAAATTGACGAAGCCTTGTATGAACATCCCGACGTGGTCGAAGCCGCCGCCTTTGCACGACCAAACCCGCAATACGGTGAACGCGTCGAAGCGGCCGTGCGCTTAAGCGAGACATCAACCGCCACCCCAGAAGAGCTGCGCGCCCTGTGTGAAACCCGCGTCGGCGCGTTCAAAGCCCCCGATATCGTGCATATCTTAGATGAATTGCCCAAAGGCCCGTCTGGCAAAATCCAACGGCTCTATCTGAACGCATTGCTACACGCCAGTTAACTCAGGCCGTTCGCGATCAACCGCAAACCCATCAGCAAAAACATCGTCAACACCGCTTTGCGAAACAGCTCTTGGCTAACATGACTGCGCAGCAGTTCCCCGATGCGGAACCCCACCAGAACCACGCAAAGCGCCATAGCTGATTTTAACAACACAGGCCCTGTCAAAATACCGGCCACCACTTGCCCCGCGCCCAAAGGCAGAACACCGGCAAGAAACAAAAACCCTGTTGCGCCGATGAACCTCTCCTTGGGCACATCACGTGCGACCAGATACATCGCCACTGTCGGCGACCAGATCGAACTGATCCCCCCTAAGATGCCCGACACCGCACCAAACCCCAGATGCCATCCACGGCCCGGCCCAATCCGCAGTTTGATCCCCAAAAGAATGTTGAGTGAAAACAGAACCATAGCGACGCCAATCGCAACCGTCAGCAAGGCGGTCGGATAGTCGGTTATGAACATAGACGTCACAAAGATGCAGACCATGATGGCCAGCGCAAACAGCCAATATTCGCGGACTATCGTCATTTTTTCCGGCGCACGTGTGAACTGTAACGCATTGGTCGCAAAGATCGACAGCCACAAGAGTGGAATCGCTTCTGTCGGGGGCATTAAAAGGGTCAGGAACGCCATCGACGCCGCAGGCAACCCGATACCAAGAAAGCCTTTCACGATGGCCGCAAACAGGAAGATGATCACCAGCAACGCGACCCGACCGGCATCGAAATTTTGAATCATGTCAGCAATCGCAGCGCTCATCCGTCTAACGCCCGGTCCAAGATAACCGCGAGGTTGAGTGCCTTGCGTTGGGTGACATCACTGATCTGACACCGGCAGGAAAACCCATCCGCGACAATCAACGCATCATCCGACGCAGCCCGCACCGCCGGCGCTAAAGACAGCTCTGCCATTTGGCGCGAAACCTCTTCTGTTTCGGGCTGATACCCAAACGCCCCAGCCATCCCACAACACGAGCTTTCGATCATGCGCGCGTCGGCCCCTTCAATGGCGTTCACCGCATCCACGGTTGTCTGCGCAACCCCCATCGCCTTTTGATGGCAATGCCCATGCACCAGAACCTGCGTGCCCGGTTTTGCCACAGCCTTAATCGGGTTTTGCGCGATGTATTCCGCAAAGGTCAGGATCTGCGCGCCCAGATCGTCTGTCCAATCTGGGATCAGGTTCACCGCCTCATCGCGAAACATCAACGTGCAAGACGGCTCCAGCCCGACAATGGTTTTCCCGGCATCCAAAGCTGTGCGAAACGCATCCGTGGTGCGGCGCATCTCGGCTTTGGCGCGATCCACCATGCCCGATGCCAAATACGTCCGCCCACAACACAGCGCACGCCCAGCGACAGACATCACGCCAACGCGTTTTCCAGATCGTTCAATCACCCGCTGCGCAGCGGCCAGCGTTTCAGGGTCGAAATGACGGTTAAACGTGTCCGCAAACAGCAAAACATCGCCGTCCATTGGCCCGCCAAAGCGCTTTTGGAATTTCGGGAGTGTGCGCGAACCGCCAAGACCCACCATTCGCGCGTGTTTGAGCGAGAAATTCGCAATAGGCGCCATTTTTGAGGCCAAAGGGGCCAAACGCGGCAATGCTGCGATCATGCGGTCGCGCAGTGTCAGACCATGCGTTGCGACACGCGCCGCTTGCACTTCGGTTTTCATCTTCGCCATATCAATGGACATCGGACATTCGCTTTTGCAGGCCTTGCAACCCACACATAATTGCATCGCATCCGCCATCTCGTCCGACGTAAACGCATCCTGTCCAAGCTGACCACTCAGCGCCAACCGCAAGACATTGGCCCGCCCACGTGTCAGATCCTTTTCAAACCCGGTCACCCGGAATGACGGACACATAACGCCGCCGGTGCTTTTGCGGCAGGCTCCGTTGTTGTTACACATCTCTGCCGCACCGCTCAGCCCACCGGGCCAATCGGACCAATCAAACACAGTGTCCGGGCTTTGCTGGGCATAGCTTTCAGGCCAGCGCATCAAACTGCGATCATCCATTTTGGGCGCGCGCACGATCTTGCCGGGGTTCAGCGTCGCTGAGGGGTCGAACTTGTCTTTAACCTGCTCAAAAATCTGCACCATGCGTTTGCCGTACATTCGTTCATGAAACTCTGAACGCACGATCCCATCGCCATGCTCGCCCGAATGCGACCCCTTAAAGGCCGCGACAAGGTCAAACGCTTCTTCGGCAATGGCCCGCATCTGGCGCAATCCCAAATCCTGCCGCAGGTTCAGAACCGGGCGCACATGCAACAACCCGACTGACGCATGCGCATACCACGTCCCGTCGGTGCCGTGCTTGCGAAACACATCCGTCAAACGGCTGGTGAAATCCGCAAGATGCTCAAGCGGCACGGCGCAATCCTCGACAAAGGACACTGGTTTGCCTTCGCTGCGCATCGACATCATGATATTCAAACCTTGGGTGCGTACGCCCCAGATCCGAGCTTGAAACGCAGGGTCTTCGGCCTCGATCACGCCGCCATCCTGTTTGCCGGGATCATCCCAGCGAAACCCCAGCTCAGCCATCAAATCACCCAAGGCCGTCAAACGGCGACGGTTCTCTTCTGGGGTTTCCGCAAACTCCACCAGCAACAACGCTTCGGGATTGCCGCGCACGAAACTGTCCACGATGGGGCGAAACTGCGGGATATCCCGGCCCAACCGGATCATGTTGTGATCGACAAGTTCCACCGCGACAGGGCCCAGTTTAACGATATGCTGTGCGGCATCCATCGCCGCGTGAAAGCTGGGGAAATGGCACACACCCAGCGTCTTGGTCACAAGCTTGGGCGACAGCTTGAGATCTAGCGATTTGGTGATCGCCAGCGTCCCTTCCGATCCGACCAAAAGCTGCGCCATATCCGGGGCATCTCCCAAAAGCGCGTCGATGTTATACCCGCCCACACGGCGCTGCACCGCCGGAAAACGCTCTTGGATAATCGCCTGTTCCCGCGCGGCAAGCGCCACCAATTCGGCATCAAGCGTTTGGCTCGGGGAGGCGGCCTCAAACCGCCGCTGCTCTCCGCTGGCCAGCATCGCCTCAAGTCCCAGAACATTGTCCTGCATCTTGCCATAGCGGATCGACCGCGACCCGCACGAATTATTGGCCGCCATCCCGCCCAACGTGGCACGCGACGCAGTGGACACATCAACCGGATACCACCACCCATCACCGGCCAATTGGCGGTTCAGATCGTCCAGAACCAAACCGGGTTGTACCGTAACCCGGCCAGCGTCGGCGTCGTAATCGATCACCTTGTTCAGATAGCGCGTGAAATCGACAACCAGCGCGTCATTGACCGTCTGGCCCGATTGTGACGTCCCACCCCCGCGCGGCAGAAGCGCAATGCCCTCGGATTTGGCAAAATCCAACGCGGCCTCAACATCCGCCCACGTCTTGGGGATCAGCACAGCACGCGGCATGATCTGATAAATCGACGCATCCGTGGCATAGCGCCCACGATCGAAATCCGTATCAAGAACCTGACCTTCGACCCGTGCCTGCAATGTGCGGTAATCTATCATAATACTTGACCTTCCCCCCCGCTACCCTCACCGTCTCGTCCGATAGGCGCAACTTCTAAAGGCACTGAACATGCGATCTGGACGCCATTTCTTACAAATTCCCGGCCCAACCAACACACCTGACCGTATCCAACGCGCAATGCACCGCGCAGTGATCGACCACCGTGGCCCCGAATTTGCCAAGCTGGGGCGCAGCGTGCTTCAGGATTTGAAAACCGTTTTCAAAACCAAAAACCGCGTCGTGATCTATCCCGCATCCGGCACCGGCGCATGGGAGGCCGCACTGGTCAACGTGCTTGCCCCCGGCGATCAGGTCCTGATGTATGAAACCGGCCAGTTCGCCACCTTGTGGAAAAACATGGCCACGAAACTAGGGTTCGATCCGGTCTTTATGCAAGGCGATTGGCGATCCGGCGCAAATGCCGAAGCGATCGGCGCACAACTTGCCGCCGATACCGCGCATAAACTCAAAGCGGTCTGCGTCGTGCACAACGATACGGCAACCGGCGTGACATCCGACATCGCGGCCGTGCGCGACGCCATAGACGCCGCAAACCACCCCGCGCTTTTGATGGTCGATACGATTTCGTCCCTTGGCTCGATTGATTTTCAAACCGATGCATGGGGCGTCGATGTTGTGGTGGCAGGCTCGCAAAAAGGGCTGATGCTGCCCCCTGGTCTGTCGTTCAATGCGATTTCGGACAAGGCGTGGGACGTCTGCCATACGGGCGGGGATCGTCGGTCTTATTGGGATTGGCGCGACATGGTCGGCCCAAATGACCAGGGCTTTTTCCCCTACACACCCGCAACGACCCTTCTGTATGGCCTGCGCGAAGCATTGGATATGCTGGCCGAAGAAGGGCTAGACGCCGTTTTCGCCCGCCACGCCCGCCACGCCAAAGCAACCCAACTGGCGGTCGCGGCCTGGGGCCTCGATATTCTGGCCGTCAATGAAAACGAACGCTCCAACAGCCTCACGGCCGTGGTGATGCCGGATGACACAGGCGCCGACGCACTGCGCGCCGCGGTTCTCGACGGTTTCGATATGTCGCTCGGCACCGGCTTGAACAAAGTGGCCGACCGTGTGTTTCGGATCGGACATCTCGGGGATTTCAACGACCTGATGCTGATGGGCACCTTGTGCGGAGTCGAAATGGGGTTGATGCAGGCCAATGTTGCGCATCGCAAAGGCGGCGTACAGGCTGCGATGGATTACCTCGCCGAACATGGGTCTTGACTTAAGTCTCTTTCAAGTTGCTGCGATCTTTGCGACGTACCTGTTTGCGGCGGTTGCAAAAGGGGTGTCCGGCATTGGATTTTCCACAACATGTCTCCCGATTTTGGCGCTGTTGGTGGGCCTGAAAGATGCCCTTCCTTTGGTGATTATTCCGTCGATTTGTTCAAATTTGGTTGTGATGCGCCAGGCGGGGCGTTTTGGCGAAACCCTGCAACGGTTTTGGCCGATGCTGATTGCCTTGCTGCCGGGCCTGTTCATCGGCCTGTGGACGTTATCCGTCATTGATGGTGTTCAAGCCGGTGCAGTATTGGGGGGATTGCTTCTGGTTTGGTGTGCCTTTTCATATGCCACGCCCGATTTGCGCATCGCTGCCAATTGGGAACGCCCCTTGGCGCCGATCTCCGGGTTCGTAACCGGTGTGATCAACGGGATCACCGGGTCGCAAGTGATGCCTGCCGTCCCCTTCCTCATGATGCTCCACTTGGATCGGAACTTGTTCATTCAAGCCGTCAATTGCTCATTCACCCTGTCCAGCTTGCTCATGGCGATGGGTCTCGGGCACCTTGGTTTGTTCTCCAGTGAGGACGTGCTGGTCTCGGCATTTGGAACCGGCCTTGTCTTTTTCGGGATCCGTATGGGCAGCGCAATTCGCCGCCGCTTGTCTGAACGTTTGTTTCGAAATGGCGTCCTAGCCATGCTGTCTTTGATGGGCCTAAGCCTGATCGCGTCTTCATTGTTTTGAATGCGGACAGGTGATCCGCCCTTGTCCGGGCAGGCGGTTAGAGGTTTTTTATCAAAATTGGATCGCATGTGCTTGGGCCTCGATTGTGATGTCTGGCTCCTTGAGGCGGCTGTGACACAAACTGTCCTCAGCGCATGACCGATCTCCGTCCAAAGATGTTGAATGCTGCGCGTGAACGTAGCGCCTGTTTGAGGTCCAAACTCTTGATCCATGTTTCTGAGAACTGCTTTTGATTTCGGATCATCCTGTGGCCCAGATCGGCCGCGACAGATGCGCGCGATGTTGCGAAGGGGGAGGGGGAATTAACCATGTTTCCGCAGGGCCTGAGGCGTAGATTTTGAAAGACAGCTTTGGGCGCCGAAAGCTGGCTTTGGTGAATTATAGGGTGAATCGGGTGATTTTTTTCGCTTTTGAAAGTCAGCTTTCAGGCCGGAAGGCTGGCTTTCATCCGATACGACTCAGTGTTTCGCGGGGGAGATGTGGGGTTAATATCACGTACGGTCCTCTCTCAGCAGCTGGTCCAGCAGGGGAGAGAGATCCTCGATTTGCTCGGCCAACACATGCGTGACGCTATGCGCACGCTGCATCCGCCCCGTGACGCGCAACATACGCCCGGCGATCACTGCGCGGCGGAAACGTTCGTAAATGTGACGCCAGACGATGATGTTTACAACGCCGGTTTCGTCCTCAAGTGTCAGAAAGATAACACCCTTTGCGGTTCCGGGGCGTTGACGCAAGATCACCAATCCCGCCACAGCGATGCGGGCATTGATCGGCGGCAAGGTCAAATCACACGCCCGCAAGCACGCCGGTGGTTTGGGCCAAGACGGGGCGTGCGCGTGTTTATAGGGCTGTGGAGATGGGTATATCTGCATAAGAACAAAGATAGAACATTTAAACTTTGCCACAAGTGATAAAGCTTGGGGTCGAAAAACACACTAGCGTCCCTTATATGCCCCAGTTAGAACAGGCGAGTTGTCAAGAAAGAGAGCGAGAATGGCCAAAATCACTTACATCGAACACGGTGGCAAAGAGCATGTTGTTGACGTGGCCAACGGTCTGACCGTTATGGAAGGTGCACGGGACAACGACATTCCCGGAATCGAAGCGGATTGTGGTGGCGCTTGCGCCTGTTCCACATGCCACGTGTATGTACATCCAGAATGGGTTGAGCGGTTGCCTGGCAAGGATGACATGGAAACGGACATGCTTGACTTCGCGTATGAACCAGACACGGCGCGGTCGCGTTTGACATGCCAGTTGAAGGTTACAGATGCATTGGACGGGTTGATCGTTCAGATGCCGGAAAAACAAATCTGATGCCAGTTGGGGCGCCGCGTCTTCCGTTGCGCTCGCTGCGCTGTGCCATGCGCGGCGCAGGGCTGACGTTGTGGTTTTTGCTGGCGTCGCTGGGTGGTTTAATAGCGCCAACGTCAGGACACACGGCAGAACGGGGGTGCGTGGCCGGCGACGACCCTCGCATTGCACGCGTGTGCTTTGTGAATGAATCGGAAAGACCCGTATACGGCCACGAGGTTCTGGGTGACACACCCGAATGGGATGTGCTGGAGGTGCACTGGTCACGGGGGGCGGCCCCTAAAGGAGCCGCGTCTGTTACGAGTGCAAGCCTGGACAACCACGTTTTTGAGGACATAGCGCCACGTCTTGTTGACGTTGACGGTCAGCCCGGTTCAGAGATTGTCGTCGTCCGATCCAGCTTTTCAAAAGGCGCTCAGCTTGTTGTGTACGGTGTGCGTGACGGGGCACTCAAGATCTTGGCCGAGACGCCGTATATCGGAACCAGAAATCGCTGGTTGGCTCCTGCTGCTATTTCTGATCTGGACGGGGACGGCCATGTTGAATTGGCCTTTGTGGATCGGCCGCATCTGGCCAGAACGCTGCGTGTTTGGCGGTTTCAGAACGATAGCTTGAAGCCCGTTGCAAGCATGTCAGGCGTGACCAATCATCGTATCGGCGAACCCTTTATCACTGGCGGAGTGCGCATATGTGCAGATGGACCAGAGATCATCACGGCCGATGCCCGCTGGTCGCAAATTGTGGCCACGCAACTGAAGAACGACACACTGGTGGCGCGGGCATTGGGAGCCTACAGCCCGGCCAAGATTAAAGCCGCTTTGGCCTGTGCGGACTAATTAAATGGCCTTCGCTGGACTGCTTGCACGCAAGGTCACCCACTCGACACGGAACGGCGTGCGGGCAATAGTGTGTTGAACTTGAACTCTTGAAAGGTCACGCACATGGCATCGTCTCCTCCTGTTTGCGATTTCAACTGGCCTGCGCCTGATTTCAAGTTACCGGCAACTGATGGGCGCATCTTGCAGTTAAGTGATGTGCGCGGACCCCGTGGCACGTTGGTCATGTTTATCTGTAATCACTGTCCCTATGTCATCGCGATCTTGGATCGCATTGTTCGGGACGCGCACGAGCTGCAAACCGTCGGAATTGGGGTGGCTGCGATCTGTGCAAATGACGCAGAAACCTATCCGGCAGATGGCTTTCCTCAAATGCAGAAGCTGGCCCAAGATCATGCCTTTCCATTTCCCTATTTGCACGATGAAAGCCAATCGGTCGCGCGGGCTTATGATGCGGCTTGCACGCCAGATTTTTACGGATTTAATGCCGATCTGGGTTTGCAATATCGCGGCCGACTTGATGCGTCGCGAAATCGCGCAGCCCCAAATGATGCACGTCGGGATTTGTTCGAAGCGATGGTGCAAGTCGCTGAAACTGGGCGTGGACCCCAAGATCAGATCCCGTCCATGGGGTGTTCCATCAAATGGAAGGCAGCTTAATGCAAGGCAATGTCGTTGCGCGCATCGCGTTCGATCTGGATGGCACGTTGATTGACAGTGTCGCCGATATTCACGCGGCTGTGGCTGACGTATTGCAAGACAACGGCATAGAACCGCTGGATTTACCCACGATATTATCATTTGTTGGCAATGGATTGCCGCATCTTATGTATCTTGTGGTGGAACGTCTTGGACTGGACATGGATCGTCATGCTGCGTTGTCTCAATCTGTTTTAGATCGCTACAATCAACATGCCACATCACACACGCGTCTGTATCCGGGCGTGCGTGGTGCGTTGGAACAATTGGCATCAGCGGGGCACAGTTTGGGGGTGTGCACCAACAAACCCGAAGAGCCAGCGCGATCAGTTGTGCAACACCTCGATCTTGGGCCATTTGAATGCATCGTCGGCGGGGATACGTTTCCCGAACGCAAACCGCAGCCTGGACCGCTCAAAGCGACCTTTGCCGCATTAAAGGGCGGACCGATGCTGTTTGTCGGTGACAGCGAGGTGGACGCGGAAACGGCACAGCGCGCGCAGGTTCCGTTTTTGCTGTATACCGAAGGCTATCGCAAAACCGCCGTGTCTGAGATTCCCCATCACGCGGCGTTTTCGCATTTTGATCAATTGCCAAGCTGTGTTCTGGACTGTCTGTCCCCACGGCAATAGTTGGCGATTTAGTCTAACGCACGCCAGCCAATATCGCGGCGACAAAACCCGTCGGGCCAATCGATTTGATCCACCATAGCATAGGCCCGTATTGCCGCTTCTGACAGGTTTGCGCCGCGGGCCGTCACGTTCAAAACACGCCCGCCACTGGCCGCAATACGCCCATCATCAAAGGTTGTGCCAGCATGGAATACCATATGCATGCTGTCTTCGGGCAACGCATCCAGACCTGCGATGTGGCTGCCTTTTTGATAGGCGCCGGGATAGCCTTGAGCGGCCATAACAACGGTCATTGCATGATCATCTGCCCAGCTTACCTGCGCCTCGTCCAAGCGCCCTTCGGCGGCGGCTTGCAGTAAGTCCAAAACCTGCCCGCCAAGGCGCATCATCAACACCTGACACTCTGGATCGCCAAAGCGAACATTGTATTCGACCAAACGAGGTGCGCCGTTTTCGATCATCAGGCCCGCGTAAAGGACGCCTTGATACGGGGTTCCACGTCGCGCCATTTCTTTCAATGTCGGGTAGACGATTTCGTCCATTGCGCGGGTCGCGATGTCATCCGTCAGTACCGGAGCAGGCGAATACGCCCCCATGCCGCCTGTGTTCGGCCCGGTATCGCCTTCTCCGACGCGTTTGTGATCTTGCGCCGTGCCGATGGGCAACGCGTTTTCGCCATCGCACAGAATGAAAAACGAAGCCTCTTCGCCGGTCATGAATTCTTCGATCACCACTTCAGCGCCCGCACCGCCAAAGGCCCCTCCGAACATATCATCTAAGGCGTCTTCGGCCTGTTCTAACGTTTCGGCGATGATCACGCCTTTGCCTGCGGCCAGACCGTCCGCCTTGACGACAATCGGCGCACCTTGCGCCCGCACATATGCCTTGGCCGCATCGGCCTCGGTGAAATGTGCATACGCCGCTGTTGGGGCATTGGCCGCGTCGCAGACTGCTTTGGTGAACGCTTTTGATGCCTCAAGCTGCGCGGCGGCTTGAGATGGGCCAAACACCAACATGCCTGCCGCGCGCAACGCATCGGATACGCCTGCGGCCAATGGAGCTTCGGGGCCGACGATCACAAAATCAATGGCTTCTTCTTCTGCAAAACTGACCACCGCATCCGCATTGTCCGTATCCAATGCGGCACATTCAGCCAACGCGGCGATACCTGCGTTGCCCGGGGCCACGATCAGTTTGTCACATTTGGGGTTCTGTTTCGCGGCCCAGGCCAGACTATGTTCACGGCCCCCGCCGCCCAGAATCAGAATGTTCATGTCTGCCCTCTCTTGGCCTTGTTGTCCGGGCGTTCTAAGCTGCAGCCTGAATAAGGACAAGGCACTGGCGATGGACCTTTTGGACGACCCAACTCCCGGCAGCAACGCACCCGAATTTTCGGTCTCTGAAATTGCGGGCACCGTAAAGAAGCTGATCGAAGGTGAACTGGGCTGGGTGCGCATTCGCGGCGAAGTGGGGCGGGTCACGTTGGCTCGGTCTGGGCACCTGTATTTTGACCTCAAGGATGATCGTAACGTGTTGTCTTGTATGACATGGAAAGGGCAAGTGCCCGGTCTTGGCGTGATGCCCGAAGAAGGGATGGAAGTCGTCGCCGAAGGGAAAATGACGGCATCTGGTTTTCAGTCCAAATTTGCATTGAACGCCCAAAGCATCGCCATTGCCGGCGAAGGTGCGTTGATGGCTTTGCTGGAAAAGCGCAAGAAAACGCTGGCCGCTGAGGGGTTGTTTGACGAATCGCGCAAGCAACCTTTGCCGTATCTGCCCGAAATTATCGGCGTTGTGACGTCCCTTCAGGGCGCTGTCATCCGCGATATTTTACACCGGCTTCGGGATCGGTTCCCGCGCAAAGTTTTGATCTGGCCTGTTGCGGTACAGGGGGAACGCTGCGCGCCAGAAGTCGCGCGAGCGATTACAGGGTTTAACGCGATGACCCCCGGAGGCGCGATGCCGCGCCCAGATTTGCTGATCGTCGCAAGAGGCGGGGGATCGGTCGAAGATCTTTGGGGCTTTAACGAGGAAATCGTAGCGCGAGCGGCTGCGGCGTCTGATATTCCGCTTATTTCGGCTGTTGGGCACGAAACTGACACGACCTTGATCGACTTTGCATCTGACAAGCGCGCACCGACACCAACGGCTGCGGCTGAACTTGCCGTGCCTGTGCGCATGGATTTGTTGGTCTGGTTGGATGCGCAGGGTGCGCGTCTAACAGCTCAGGTTGGGCAGGGGATTGATCGGCGCAGGCAACGTTTGCAGGATTTGGCCCGCGCATTGCCACGTGTCGAAAGTCTGCTGGATACGCCACGCCAGCGGCTGGATTTCGCTGCAGGGCGATTGGGCCCGGCTTTGATTTCTGGCGTAAATGCGCGCCGTGTGCGTTTGGCGGATACATCCGGGTCTTTGCGTCCAACGCTTTTGCGCCGGATGTTGCAAACGGAACGTGCCCGCTTGGATCGACTTTCTGCCCGTCTTGACCCTGCCTTGGCACGTGTGGTGCGGGATCGCAGTGATCGTTTTGCCGCGCGCGGGTTTCGATTTGACCCAGCTTTGCTGAAACGCGACGTGGTGGCGCGTCGCAAAGCGTTGGACGACACCGTTGCCCGTATTTCCGCTGCGGGAATACGTAACCTTTCAACTGCACGTGACCGATTGGACGCGATGGATCGATTGCGCGAAACATTGAGCTATAAGGCGACTTTGTCCCGAGGCTTTGCTGTTGTGCGATCTGGCGACAACATCGTCACATCACGGGATGCGGCTCAAGCCGCGCCGGTGCTCAGTATCGAATTCCAAGACGGTGTGTTGGACTTGGACGAGACCGCATCGATTGCGCCTAAGGCACGTGCAAAACCTAAAAAGAAACTACCCGAACAGGGGTCATTGTTCTGACTTGTGCGGTTTCAATCTGACAAAGAAAATTCAGACGCCGACTTTTGGTCCGAGGCAAACCATTTCGTCGCCCAGTTCTTGTGCCTCATATAGGTCCGTGCTGCCTGGATCGCTGGTGAAGCGGGCAATCAGGCCAGACGGCCCTTTTTGAAACGCCCAGCATTGCGGGTCTGGTCGGTCTTCGTACACAAAACAAATCTGCGAATTGTCTTCGTACCAATACCCTTCTTTGCATTGACCATCCAAGAATGACCAACGCACCCGTCGATTGCCAAGGTATTCTTCGGCGCCGTAGGCTTTGCCATCACGTCCGAAAAACAGGGTTTTGCCATTTGTGTAAGTTTCAAACTCAGCCGCGCTCATGTCTTGCGCGAACACGGGAGTGCTGAGCGCACTGACCAGAAGGAAGATCGAAAGCCATTTCATGACGGCAGGTTGCCAAATTGCCGGGCGCTTGACCAGAGCAAGCTCCTGACGATGCTGTTACAGTGGCGAAATTAAACCCATCAAAGTGTTCTTGGGCCGGAATGTGCCAAACGGCGGCACGATCTGCCATGTCGACGCGCCATTGTTCAGGATGAAGCGCTGTCCACAGCATTTTAAGCCGTGCATGTGGCCAGATCGGAACCTGACCTGATGCGTATTTTGCTTGCTGGATCACTGGATCGGCAGACGGTGGCTTGTGCCACACATGCCGTGGGCCAAATTCCTCGTATCGGCCATTGACCAGAACCCGGCGCATCAGTCCGTAACGGTCTATGTATTCATTCAAAAGCGATTGCCCAGACACCAAAACAGACAGCACAAGCATCGCGACAAGGCCCAGAAATCCTGACAGCGCAAAGGACATGGTCAATGTGGCCAAGGACCAAACACTATAGGCCAGATAGGGATGCAATCCTTTGGCATTTTTACGACGCCTGCGTGTTTCCGCACTTAATCCTTCGGAATATTCCTGCTGCCACAACCGCAATGCATATTGCCAATATGTTTCATTCAAGCGCGGGACACTCATATCCTGTGCGGTGCCTATTTGAGGATCCTGAAGCAAGCGTTTCGCGCTGATGCGATGCCCGGCCAACAGGCTTGCATGACCAACAAGGCCAAGGCGATGACCTGCTCGGATCAAACCATGCGCGGCCCGGTCCGCAATCTGCCCGAACCAAACGATGGCTGCACCGAAAACAAAGACACACTCGACAAAATTAAGTTGGCCAACACCCAACGACCAGATGACCAGATACAGCACCGGCAGATGCAACATCCCAATCGCTTTCATTTCGCGCAACCGCTGAACCGATAGCGTCTTTGCATCAAATCGGGAGGTGTCGTTGAAAATACCAATTAGCACGCAAACGCAAAATGCGAGGGGGGCGAGGATGCCGCCGAAAAGGCAGGCTCCGACCAGCGTTAAACCGGCCGCTACGCGGGAAATACCAATCATTTCCACGGTATATATTCAGATTCGCACAGCATGGTTTCAACATCCGCTAAGTTCGTAAGGATGCGGTTACCGGCCATTTTCGGAGCGAATGTTCATATCCGACACACTGTGCCGCCTATAGGCTTACGGAACTGGTCCCTCGTTTGTCGGTTTTGGGCTAACTGCATGGGTTGCATTGAGCTAGCTTTATTAAAGCAAGCTTCGGAGGTGCATCATGGCGCTGGATCACGCGAAAAAGGATAAGGGCGTCTGGAAACAGGGCCGTGGCAAAGGGCGTGTGCGACCCAAAGGCCGGGCGTTTGAAGATCAAGCCTTGGAAGACGTTGTTGCATTGCTTGGTGATGAACCGCGCCGGCGCGACTTGCTGATCGAATATCTGCACCTGATCCAAGACGAATATGGCCATCTAAGTGCAGCGCATTTGCGTGTACTGGCTGAAGACATGCGACTAAGCATGGCTGAAATCTATGAAGTCGCAACATTTTACGCCCATTTCGATGTGGTCAAGGAAGACGAAACACCGCCGCCTGCTTTGACGATCCGCGTATGCGACAGCCTGTCTTGCGAACTGGCAGGGGCAGAGGCGTTGCGTTCGGCCTTGGAGGACGGGCTTGACCCCACTCAAGTGCGCGTGTTGCGAGCCCCTTGTATGGGCCGCTGTGACACAGCGCCCGTACTTGAACTTGGGCACAACCATATCGATCACGCGACCCCCGAAAAGGTCACTGCAGCAATTGCGGCCAAAGACACACATGCGCATGTGCCTGATTATGAAACCTTCGCGGCCTACAAGGCCGATGGTGGGTATTCGGTTCTTACAGACTTGCGCGCCAATGGAGATTGGGAACAAGTTCAAGACAAGGTGCTTGAAAGCGGATTGCGCGGATTGGGTGGGGCAGGGTTCCCATCCGGTAAAAAGTGGGGCTTTGTGCGGGCCAATGCGGGCACGCGTTATTTGGCCGTGAATGGAGACGAAGGCGAGCCAGGCACATTCAAAGACCGATATTACCTTGAACGCACGCCACATCTGTTCCTCGAAGGTATGTTGATCGCAGCTTGGGCCGTTCAGGCTGAGACCTGTTTTATCTATATGCGCGACGAATACCCTGCGGTTCTTGAAATACTGCGCCGCGAAATCGCGTCCTTGGAAACGGCGGGTCTTGTCGAACCGGGGTATATCGACCTGCGTCGAGGGGCCGGTGCCTATATCTGCGGCGAAGAAAGCGCGATGATCGAATCCATTGAGGGAAAACGCGGATTGCCGCGCCATCGACCCCCTTTTGTTGCACAGGTTGGCGTTTTCGGGTGTCCCACATTGGTGCATAACGTTGAAACGCTGCTTTGGGTGGCGCGCGTGTGTCGCGAAGGGCCCGAAGTGTTGAACAGCACGGAATTGAATGGGCGTACGGGATTGCGCAGCTATTCTGTATCCGGTCGTGTTGCCAATCCCGGTGTTCATGTGTTGCCCGCTGGGTCCACCATTCTCGACATCATTGATGCGTGTGGCGGTATGGCCGACGGGCACAGTTTCAAAGCCTATCAACCGGGCGGGCCATCCTCCGGGCTTTTGCCTGCTTCGATGGATGATATCCCGCTTGATTTTGACACGTTGCAACCGCACGGGTCTTTCATCGGATCCGCGGCTGTTGTGGTTTTGTCCGATCAAGACAAAGCGCGGGACGCGGCCTTGAACATGTTACGCTTTTTCGAAGACGAAAGCTGTGGGCAATGTACGCCGTGCCGCGTGGGGTGTGAAAAAGCGGTCAAGTTGATGCAGGCAGAAACGTGGGACCAGGGACTGTTGGAAGAACTGTCTCAGGCGATGGTCGATGCGTCGATCTGTGGTCTGGGGCAGGCGGCACCCAATCCGATCCGGCTAACAATGAAGCATTTCGCAGACGAGATATAAGCCTTTCGCAGCTCGGGGCCTTCCATCCGGAATATTTCCGGCATAGGTGAAGGGGACTTCAAAGTGGGGCGTTAGCATGGCTTTTTTTAAAAAGCTCAAAGATCGGCTGTTTAAATCTTCGTCTAAAATCGACGAAGGGCTTGAAGCTATTGTTGAAGATGGGGGGCAGGAAACAACTGAACCTGCCGCATTAGAACCGCCACCACAGCCGGCCCAACCCGCTATCGAAGTTGAAGAGCCTCAGGCGGAAGTCGCGACAGCGGAAGATGTCGTGACGGAACCCAGTCAGGCGGATGCGGCGATTAGCCAAGACCATCAAAAGGTTGATGCTGGCGAGACGGCAATAGACGAACCTATTCTGCCGGATGTTGAAGAACCGGTCGGTATGGACGCAGACCATACCGTTGAACAATTCGTGCGCGAGGCCGAAGAAACGCAGACAGAGCAAGAAGCTGTTGACGTTGAACCGGTCGCGGAGTTTGTCGAAGAGCCAGAGCCAGAGCCAGAGCCAGAGCCAGAGCCAGAGCCAGAGCCAGAGCCAGAGCCAGAGCCAGAGCCAGAGCCAGAGCCAGAGCCCGTTTCGACGATACAGCCAGTGCTTACAACGCTTGCGCCAACTTTGTTGGATCAAGACGATGACATTCCAGACCCAACACAACCGGTGAAACGCAGCGGGCTGTTGGGACGATTGTTTGGCGGACGGGCAAGTACGGCTGCCCCCATCATGCGGCGCGAGCTGGATGATGACATGCTGGAACAGCTCGAGGAATTGCTGATCACCGCAGATATGGGCGTCGATACGGCCTTGCGCGTGACATCAAACATGGCCGAAGGGCGCATCGGTAAAAAGCTGTCGGTGCGCGAAATCAAGCAATTGATGGCGTCCGAAGTGGCGCGGATCATGGAACCGGTTGCGCGACCTCTGCCTATTTATCCCCAAAAGCCGCAGGTCGTTTTGGTGGTGGGCGTCAATGGATCGGGCAAAACGACGACCATTGGCAAGCTCGCTTCACAATTTCGGGCCGCAGGCAAAAAAGTGGTTATCGCTGCGGGTGACACATTTCGCGCTGCGGCTGTGGAGCAATTGCAGGTTTGGGGAGATCGGGCAGGTGTCCCGGTGTTGACCGCGCCCGAAGGGTCTGATCCGGCCTCATTGGCCTATGATGCGTTGGAACAGGCGCAACGCGACGGCGCGGATCTGTTGATGATCGATACGGCGGGTCGGCTGCAAAACCGTCAAGACTTGATGGAAGAGCTGGCCAAGATCGTACGCGTCATCCGCAAAAAAGATGAAACAGCCCCGCACAATACCTTGTTGGTCTTAGATGCAACGACGGGCCAGAACGCCTTGAATCAAGTGAAAATATTCCAAGAAGTGGCTGACGTCACAGGTTTGGTCATGACCAAGCTGGACGGAACGGCAAAGGGTGGTGTGCTGGTCGCTTTGGCTGACAAGTTCGGTCTGCCCATTCACGCGATTGGGGTTGGCGAGCAAATCGACGATCTGGCGCCATTTGATCCCGAAGAATTTGCCGCTGCTTTGACTGGCCTAGAACCCGAATGAGCAGTGCGCAGCCACACTGCGCATGTAATGTGAGTGGTCCATGACGGACTGGGTCCTGTCGATCGAAGGCACGGAAGCGGGGCATCGCGCAGCGCTGTGGTTGGCTTTGTTGGCGGCTTTTTTACACGCAGTCTTTGGAGCCCTGCAAAAAGGGCGACATAATCCCTGGCTGTCGCGAGGTGCGATTGATGCGAGCTATGGGCTGATGGCACTGCCATTCGCGTTGTTCGTCGTGCCCTGGCCGGAACCGCATATGTGGCCCATCTTTGGTATCGCGTGGATTATTCATATTTTTTACAAACTGTTACAGGCTCAAGCTTACACAAAGGGATCTTACACCGTCGTGTATCCCGTCGTGCGCGGAACTGGGCCATTGTTCACTGTGATTGGTGCGTATTTTTTGTTTGGCGAAACGTTCGCGCCGATACAATGGATCGGGGTGGCTGTCTTGGTCAGCGGGATATTTGGCCTCGCTCTTTATAACCTGTGGTTCTTGGAAGCAGACCGCGCCACTTTGCCGATTGCACTGGGCCTTGCCTTTGTGACCGGGTTATTTGTTGCGCTCTATACGACCTATGATGCGTTCGGAATTCGCGCGACTGCCGACCCTTTTACCTTTCTGGCTTGGTTCTTCTTGATTGATGGTTTGGCCATGCCGTTGATTGCGTGGCGCAAGTGGCAGCGTCTGGAAATTAGACCCGCACTTGCCCCCTTGATGTTGCGGGGCGTCGTCGGGGGCGTTACAGCAGTCTTCAGTTTTGGTGCGATCATGCTGGCGACGCGACTGGATAAAGTCGGAGAGGCAGCAGTGCTGCGCGAAACGTCGACGGTTTTTGCCGCCCTAATTGGTTGGCTGGTTTTGAAGGAAACAGTGGGGCCTCGACGGATTGCGTTGATGGCACTTATCGCGGCAGGTGCTGTGATTGTGGAAATGGGCGGATAAGAATGAGCGACAACACCAAAAAGATTAACCCAGTTTTGAAACAGGTTTTGGAACTTGGTCCGCCGCTGGCGTTCATGGCGATTTATTTCATGATCCGCGATGAAACCTATACGCTTGGCGGGACTGAATATTCTGGGTTCATCGTCGCGTCGCTTGTCTTTATCCCGATCATGCTGGCGGCTATGATCATCATGTGGGTGATGACACGCACATTAAGCCGGATGCAGATATTCACGGCCTTCATGGTCATCTTCTTTGGTGGATTAACGGCCTATTTCAACGATGAACGATTTCTGAAAATGCGCCCAACCATTGTCTATGGCATGTTCGCGGTGCTTTTGGGAATTGGTTTGCTGCGCGGCGAAAGTTGGCTGGCTTTTGTTTTAAATGAAATGATGCCGATGGAACAAGAAGGTTGGATGATCCTGACGCGCCGTTTGGCTGCGTGTTTTGTAGGTCTCGCGATTGCCAACGAAATCGTCTGGCGTACAATGTCCGAGGAAGCTTGGGTGTTAATAGAAAACGTGGCGTTCCCGATTGTATTGATGGGTGTTTTGTTCTGGCAAATAATGGCTTTACAGGAATACCTGATCGAAGAAAACAAAGACGATCAGGCCTGAGCCAAACGCTGGGTTACTTCCTCCGGTGACCAGTTCTCCTGATGTGGCGCGACGGCAAATGCGACCTTAATTGCCAAGTCCGTGGAAATCATGGCCTCTAGCGCCAGCTTGAACCGTGGTTTGCGGGCGCCGTGTTTTTTAAGCACAGCAAAATCCCAGATGAGAACTTCTGAACCTGGTGGAACCTTGGTCGTAGCCGATCCCTTTTGTTCGGTCAGGTAGGCAATTTCGCCAACAAACAATCCCGCGGGCATTGTGAATATTTCACACCGCTTTTCGATGGAAAGTTCACCGGAAATCACGAAATATAACTCATTGACCGTAGCACCTTCGGTTGTGATCGTTCGTTCGTTTTGCGCCACTTCGCGCCGTGCAAATTTCATCAACTGACGAAAGTCACCGGGCGGCATATTTTTGAAGCTTTGGGTGTAGATGTCCCGGTGCTTGCTTGGGACCGCAAATCGCGAATTGCGCAAAGTCAAACTTGATAAACCAATGATGTTTGCTGCGCCGATCACCATAGAAATAAAGATAGCTTCCCACAGTGGGTTATCAGACACGACGAAATAATAACACGTATAGAACCCTGTCCCGATCAGAACGAGGACGCGAAGGATCACTTGATTGATGACAAGGTATCCAACTGCGTAAAGTGCGCCTGCTATCCAAACTAAAATTTCTGGCGAGGCTAAAATAAATGCCATCACTCGATTCCTTGAAAATACCACGGCAAAGATTGGACCGAATGATCAAATTTACAAAGTACTTATTTCCTTACCTTCGTTGCAAAAATTCAAACCGAGCTTGGGCCCTGCGACCTTGCCACGTACCGCATTTCGTGATGTCAAAACGCACAAAATTTCACCCTTGAGGTCCTAATCAAATGGCACCGCCACGGCATGTTCACATCGGCACAGCCTTTTGACTTGACGGTCTTCCGAGGCGGGCTTATCCCGCACATCACGTGGCGATTTGTGTCCAGCTTGCGGGCCACGTTAAACATCCCGCTAAAAGGTCAGGTTGAAAGCCCCCTTTCGCTTGACCCGCGTCTGGGGGTTTTTTGATGGCCTGGCCCTGTCCACAGGCCTAACGGAGACAGTCGATGAGCAACGATTGGAAACCACGTACCAAAGCCGTTCACGGCGGTATACGCCGCAGTCAGTATGGCGAGGTCAGCGAAGCATTATTTTTGACCCAAGGGTTCGTGTATGAGACCGCCGAGCAGGCGGAACAGCGATTTCTTGACTGTGGCGATGATGAATTCATCTATGCGCGCTACGGAAATCCAACTGTACGTATGTTTGAAGAACGCATTGCAGCGTTGGAAGGCACTGAAGATGCTTTTGCCACTGCCTCAGGGATGGCGGCGGTATCGGGTGCGTTGACGTCCATGCTGAAGGCCGGCGACCGTGTTGTGTCGTCGCGGGCATTGTTCGGGTCGTGCCTTTATGTTTTGGAAAATGTTCTCAGCCGGTTTGGCGTCGAAGTTGTCTTTGTCGACGGTACGGATTTGGATCAATGGCGAGCGGCCATCACACCCGAGACGACGGCCGTTTTCTTTGAATCGATTTCAAACCCGACGCTGGAAGTGATCGATATCGAGGCGGTTTCGAAATTGGCGCATGCGGTTGATGCGACTGTTCTAGTCGACAATGTGTTCGCGACGCCCGTTTATTCGAACGCGATAGAACAGGGGGCCGATGTTGTCATTTATTCAGCCACCAAACATATCGACGGGCAGGGACGCGCTTTGGGTGGCGTTATTCTTGGAACGCGTGAATTTATTCGAAAGACCGCAGAACCTTACATGAAGCACACGGGCGGTTCGATGTCGCCGTTTAATGCTTGGGTTATGCTGAAGGGCCTGGAAACTATGGATCTGCGTGTGCGCGCGCAAACGGCATCAGCGCTGGCACTCGCTGACGCATTGCAAGGCCATGCAGGGCTTGAGCAGGTGATTTATCCGGGGCATTCCAATCACGCGCAAAACGCGCTTGTGCAGACGCAAATGGGCGGCCAAGGCGGTACAGTTCTGTCGTTAGAAGTGAAGGGGGGACAGGAAGCAGCGTTCAAGTTCCTGAATGCGCTTCGTATTCCCGTCATTTCAAATAATTTGGGGGATGCCACATCCATCCTGACGCATCCGGCGACGACAACGCACCAACGGTTGCCCGAAGATCAACGAACCTATTTGGGCATCACACCCGGTTTGGTGCGTTTTTCCGTGGGTCTAGAGGATACGTCAGATTTGATAACTGATGTCGAGAATGCGCTGAAAGCCGCAAAATAGAAGGATTTAGACGTAGCCCCGATAACCTTTGATCTGTGTATTAAATTAACACGTATTCGTTAGATAGGTTGGAAAAGCATGGTCGCTGTGACTATATTACCAACGAACAAAACGAACGAGGGGGGCTACTCTATGAATATTCATACGCCCAAATTGACGACAATACCCGAGCGTGACGAAGCCGAAGCCGCACTAGAAGTGCTGCGTCTCTGGGCCAAATCAGCCACCACCACCGAGATTCTGGATCTTGATCCGTCGGTCAGAAATTTGATTCCCGGCGCAGATGACGTCGAATACCCGGCGTTTTCCCGTGATTACCCGGAGAATTTTTCGGTCGATTCGGACTACAAAGAAACATTGCCCGATTTGCAAAATGGGCCGTCTTCGCTGATCCGTGGCGCAAATCAGCAAATTCAGCATGTCGGAATCTCCAATTTTCGACTGCCGATCCGCTTTCGCACCCGTGACAATGGCGAGCTGAACCTTGAAACTTCGGTGACGGGGTCTGTCAGCCTTGAGGCGGACAAAAAAGGCATCAACATGAGCCGTATCATGCGTTCTTTTTACAAGCACGCAGAGCGGACCTTTAGTTTCGAAGTCATTGAAGCTGCGTTGGATGATTACAAAACCGACCTAGAAAGCTTTGATGCGCGCATTCAAATGCGGTTCTCGTTCCCTGTGAAAATCGACAGCCTGCGGTCCGGATTAGCAGGGTATCAATACTATGATATCGCGCTGGAGTTGGTTGAACAGGACGGCGTGCGTAAAAAGATCATGCATCTGGATTACGTTTATTCGTCGACTTGTCCATGTTCGCTGGAATTAAGTGAACATGCACGATCAACCCGTGGTCAGCTGGCGACCCCGCATTCACAACGATCTGTGGCGCGTGTTTCAGTTTTGATTGAAAATGACGCGGATTGCCTGTGGTTCGAAGACTTGATTGACGCGTGCCGGATTGCGGTTCCCACTGAAACTCAGGTGATGGTGAAACGCGAAGATGAACAGGCGTTTGCTGAACTTAATGCGGCAAATCCAATTTTTGTCGAAGATGCGGCCAGATTGTTCTGTGCCCAACTGTTGGCGGATCACCGCGTTTCGGACTTTCGTATAATCGCCAGCCATCAAGAAAGCTTGCACAGCCATGATGCGGTGTCTGTCCTGACAGAAGGGCCGACATTTGCACAAGAAAGCTTTGACCCAAAGCTGTTCAACACACTGTTCCACGTTGGATAACAACGGCGGCGCAGGGCCCAGCTCTGCGCCAGCGACCCCCGAAATCCGCCCGCAATACCATTTTCGCAAAGTCAATGGGCATACGCATATCTGGGATGTGCGCAAACTGATCGATATTGCAGAAAAGCTGCCGGTTGAGGACGTGCCTTTGGCACAGATATCAGAAATTGACGAAACGTATTGGTTCGACGGTTCTGGCCCGGTGCCAACATGCCGAGCGATATTGGGTCATATGCGATTGGTCGAAAACGCGGATTTGCGATGGCCCATTATTTTGTGCCCGAACGCGCGCGTAATGGATGGAATGCACCGTGTTTTGAAGGCTTTGCACGGCGGGCATACGACAATAAAGGCGCGATGCCTGACAACCTTGCCTGAACCTGATTTCGTCGATGTCGCCGCAGATGATCTACCATACTAGCCTTGCACTGAGGGTGAGGCGGGCTTGCAGGATTGGCATTGGTCCTTAATCCGAGCAGTCCCTATATTTTGATCAAGGGAGGAAGCCAAAGTAACTAACACGAGGTTTCCGATGACTTTTTTTAACGATACTCCACATGCAGGCCACAACTCAGTCCTGTCTTCGGTCAAAGATTGGTTTTTTGCCCTTGGTCAGGCGATGTATGAATCGCGCGGCATGCAAGAACGTTTGCGTCAAATCGACGATCTGAAAGCCAAAAGCGATGAGGAATTGAAGGCCATGGGCCTGAAGCGTGAAGACATTCCGACGTATGTTTTCCGTCACCTGATGCACCTGTAAAAAGACCTATTATCTAGGTTTACGGCAGGGATAAGCGCTTTCTAAATGGATACGTCCGCGCAAAACGGCGCGGGCGCGCTGTGTGGCCCTGAGAAAATGCATGCGTCTTTTCGACTACATTGGCCGTTCAACATAGTGTTGTCGCGCATTCTGCGTTTGATGAACTGAGGGATGCACAAGGTCACGGCTTGACACTGACTGCATCCAACGCCAAGCCTCGAGGTTATGTTGGATCTGCGCCCTGTCGGATATGTGATTGGCTTGCTGGTCGCCGTCCTCGGCGTTTCCATGATTTTGCCTATGCTTGTCGACCTGGTCGAAGGGCGCGGGCATTGGCATGTTTTTCTTGAATCTGCGCTGATAACAAGCCTGACAGGCGGATTTATCGCCCTCAGCTGTGCCAATGGCGTGCGCGAGGGTTTGACGATCCAGCAGACCTTTTTGTTGACCACCGGGGTTTGGGTCGCATTGCCGATTTTTGGGGCCATCCCGTTTGTGCTGGGCGAAACAGATGCACGTTTTGTCGATGCATTTTTTGAGGCGATGTCCGGCCTGACAACAACTGGGTCCACTGTGTTTTCCGGTCTTGAAGACTTGCCCAAAGGGTTGTTGTTGTGGCGTGCAATCCTGCAGTGGCTTGGCGGGATTGGTATTATTGTTGTGGCGATGGTGTTCCTGCCTGAGCTGCGTGTGGGTGGTATGCAAATCTTCCGTTCCGAAGGTTTTGATACATTTGGAAAAATCCTTCCGCGCGCGACCGAAATTTCCAGCCGAATTTCCGTGATCTATATCGGTCTCACATTGGTCTGCACGCTTTGTTACATTGGCGCGGGCATGGATGTTTTTGATGCGTCCGTTCATGCGATGACGACAATTGCGACTGGCGGATTTGCCACCAGCGATGACTCCTTTGCCGCGTTTCCCGGTGCTCCGGAATATGTGGCCACGCTGTTCATGTTACTGGCCGCTTTGCCTTTCGTGCGCTTTGTTCAACTGAGCGCCGGATCGGCACAACCCTTGTTCAAAGACAGCCAGATACGCGCGTTCTTTGGGACCGCTGTGGTGATAGTCTGCGTGATGACATCGTGGAATTTGTTGGCCACCGAGAATGTCGGTGAAGAAGCGTTTCGCAAGGCATTGTTTAATTCAATGTCATTGTTGACGGGCACTGGGTATGCCAGCGACGATTACATGCAGTGGGGCAGTTTCGCCGTTGCCAGCCTGTTTTTTATCGGCTTGATCGGCGGTTGCGCCGGATCAACGGCGTGTTCGGTCAAGATTTTCCGATATCAGCTTCTCTTTGCATCCATTCGTGCGCAGCTCCAAAAAATCCGCAGTCCACATGGTATCTTTGTGCCACGCTATGCCGGTCGGGCCGTTGGTGAAGATGTACTAAGCTCGGTGATGTCCTTTTTTATGTTCTTCATTGTGACCCTCGGGGTTTTGTCCGTAGCACTTGGGTTGACGGGGCTTGATTTCATCACTTCAATTTCCGGGGCTGCGGCTGCTTTGGCCAATATCGGTCCCGGGTTGGGAGATCAGATTGGTCCTGCGGGCAACTTTGGCGGCCTGAACGATACGGCCAAATGGCTGCTGTCGATTGCTATGCTGATCGGCCGGCTCGAGCTTTTGGCGGTGTATGCCATTCTGACCGTTCATTTCTGGAGAGCCTGAATGTCTAAAGACCACACGTTTGCACCTGCTCGTCCTCTTGGTGCGCAGATTTCGCATATGCTGAAAGATCGCGGTGTGGATGTGATTTTTGGCATACCAGGGGTACATAATCAGGAAATGTATCGCGGCATAGAAGAGGCCGGGATTGCCCATGTATTGGCGCGGCATGAACAGGGTGCTGGCTTTATGGCTGATGGCTATGCACGCGCAAGCGGAAAGCCCGGAGTTGCCTATGTGATATCCGGGCCAGGCCTGTGCAATATCATGACGCCGATGGGGCAGGCTTATTCGGATTCGGTGCCTTTGCTGGTGATTTCAAGTTGCCTTGATGAAACCGCAGCGACCAAGGGGCAATTACACCAAATGAAAGACCAACGTACGGCCGCAGAAACGGTTTGCGATTGGGCAGAAGAAGCGCGCAGCGCCGATGCTGCCTATGCGTTGATTGATCGCGCATTGTTGGAGTTCGAAACAAGTCGCCCGCGCAGCAAATCTATTAGCGTACCGATTCAATTGCTTGAAAGCCAAGCGGCCGCTGCTCCATCGCGCACAGACATCGAACCATTTCGCTGTGACGACGACGCTGCCGCCGAGGTTCTTTTGTCACATCTTACTGGGACGCAACGCCCCTTGTTTATCTTTGGTGGTGGGGTCGAAACCGCGTTTGCGCGTAGTGTAGTAGAAGCAACTGGGGCGGCAACATTTACTACGTATGCAGGCCGCGGTATTGTCGGCGATTATCCATTGAACTTTGGATCAAGCCTTGCCCGGTCTAGCAGCGCAGATGTCTTCGGTTCAGCGGATGTTGTCATCGCAATGGGAACCGAATTGGCAGAGGTCGACCTGTGGCGGGCTGATTTGGGTCACAAAGCGACTCTGATCCGTGTGGATATTGATCCTGTTGTGTTGGGGGATCAACAACGCGCAGATATCCAGATCCAAGCCCGGTCAGCCGACGCTTTGACAAGCTTGGCAGGGCTGCTGAAGGGTCATATCCCGGCGAAAGGGTGGAGCATTTCGGAAGTCGCGGATCAACGCGCCCTGTGGCGTGCGGAATTGATTGCGGAACGTCCAGGTATTGTCCCGGTATGTGACGCGCTGCGTGACTGTCTGCCAGACGGCACTATGATCTATTCCGACATGACGCAGTTTGCTTATACAGCGAAAGAAGTTTGGGACATGGATGAACCCGGTCATTGGCACCACCCATCTGGTTTTGGCACGTTGGGATACGCGACACCCGCAGCGATCGGTGGAGCAATGGCGCGTGAGGGCCTTCCAACACTGGCAGTAATTGGGGATTATGGGTTTCAATACACGGTGCAAGAATTGGCCGTGGCGGTCGAGCTGAAATTACCGATACCGATTTTCCTGTGGGACAACGGTAAATTGGGCGAGATTGAAGACAGCATGGTCCGCGCACAAATCGCACCAAATGCTGTTCATCAGCGCAACCCGGATTTCATGAAATTGGCAGATGCATTCGGAGCCTATTCGGCGCGTCCTAAAACGCTGGCTCAGATGCAAGACGCTGTGCGAAATGCTTTCGATGCCGACGGTCCAACATTGATCCACGTCACATCAGACATCGCAGAAAGCTGATGGGCGTTATTCCCAACAGCTGACAAGCACTGTCATATTCTGCGCGGTCTCAGTTAAATCCACCGGATCAACAAGCGCTCTGTCTTCATTCGCGGCACCTGTTAGGTTTGCCTCGCTGAGCACACGTTTGATGGTGTCGCTGTTGACGGCAAAGTTCACATCATCGGGAAGGGCACGGCCTTCTGTTGCGCGTGGCAATAGCATGCCCAACACACCACCAGTCGCGTCTAGTACCGGCCCACCTGCGTCGCCGGGCAAAACGTCCAGCGCAAGCCGGTTAAGCCCAGCCTCACCACGCAGACCGCGCAGATCGACCAAGGTGCCAAACGTCATGCTCGGCGCACCCAGAATGCCTTCGAAACTGTACCCAGCGACAGCAATTTCGGTCTGCAGACGTGGGGTTTGCGCGCTGAAACGGCCAAAACCAATCGGCGCCAGACCCTGTTTTGGGCGTAGGATTGCAATACCGCTTTCTGCGTCAAGGACCGCAACTTCGGCTTCTGTTTCCGTATCCAAAGTCAGGCGCGAACAACTTTGAATAACATCTGACGTTGTGACGACGTTTCCGGCCTGATCCACAAAGAAACCGGACCGGGACACACTTGGTTTGCGAACGTCCAAGCCTGACACCAAGTCAATTGATTGCGTTTCATCCAAACCTGCATCTGCGGGCAAAACACCGGTTATTCGTTGGAAGCTGGCTTCCATTTCCGCCAAAAGTCGTTTGCGTCTTGGTTCGTCGTTCAAAGGCCAAACCAGAATAAACCCTTTGATTTCCCCGCCACTTAACGATGCACGTACTTCGGTAACAATTTTATTGCTTTGGCCTGTGATCGTAAACGACGCATCGCTGCGGTCGCGATTGCCCTCAGCTGGTACGATGTCCAAGGTTTGAAGGATGTCATAAAGCCCGAAAAGCGTGGTCTGATCGCCCGCTTGAGAAATCAGGATAACGTTTTCTGGGCCATCGCCTTTGGATGGATATTGCGCGAAAGGCGCGATGTGGGTTTTGAAATCAACGACATTCAAAGGCATTTCAATTTCAATTCCAGCTTTGTCGTCACGCACCAGTTGCAAACCCAGTTTTTCCAGAACGGCATTGTACTGAGTGATCAGGTCGTTGCGTTGCAAAGTGGTCAGAATGCCGGTCGCCTCATAACCGTTCTGTTCTTGCCATGCGGTCATTGACCGACGCGTGCCAGCGCCAAAAAGCCCATCAATTGTGCTGTTGTAAACACCCGCCCAACGAAGCGCTATTTGCAGCTCGCGTCGTTGATCGCTGTTCAACAACCTTTCGCTTGCGCGTGCTTTTCTTGGCGTTTCGTCTACAATCTGGATAGGCGTGTTTTCTGGTTGTTCAGGTGTTGGTTCGGTAGGAGTTTGCACCACAATGGTGTCGGATCCGTCATTACGCGCGGCTGCATTTGGAATCGGCACCGCGCCGCGCCCTAAGATATTGGCTCCAACGGGCCAGAATTGCTGACCAAATATCGAAGTTTGCGTGATAAAGCTGTCTTGAGGAATAACATTTTCGGCTTGATACACCTCAAGGACACGCACAGCATCGTCGCGTCGATAGGGGCCAAGGGTCAAAGCGTACCATCTGTTTCCCAGTCGAAAGCCGTTCACATCAGCAATGTCCGCTGAATATCTTTTGGCTGAATCTATCGCTTCGGCAAGGCTCCGTTTGGCCTCGATTTGGACAAACACCACCTCGTCTTGCGCCTGTGCAGATCCAACGCACAGGCTGCACGTAACCATTATCAACCAAATCCGTTTCAGCATACCGCCGCCGCCCTCGAAGCTTTTTCTTACCCAGCTAGACAATAAGCAGGAAAACGCCGGATTGAAAATGGCCGTTGCCAGACTTTTGATTACTTTGTTCCAATTGACGCTGTGTTGGCCTGCGCATAGGTAGGGCGCGCATCGAAAGGGCCCAAAATGTCTGAACCTGTGACACAACCTAAATCCTTTCAGGAAATTATCCTGAGGCTTCAGAACTACTGGGCCGCAAAAGGCTGCGCGATTCTGCAACCCTACGATATGGAAGTTGGGGCAGGGACGTTCCATCCGGCAACGACATTGCGTGCTTTGGGCAATCGCAACTGGGCTGCGGCCTATGTTCAACCGTCCCGCCGCCCGACGGATGGCCGGTATGGGGAAAACCCAAATCGTTTGCAGCACTATTATCAATACCAAGTGTTGATCAAACCTTCGCCGCCAGATCTGCAAGATCTGTACCTTGGATCGTTGCAGGCCATTGGTATCAACATGGATATGCATGACATCCGATTTGTTGAAGATGACTGGGAAAGCCCGACACTGGGTGCTTGGGGGCTTGGATGGGAAGTGTGGTGCGACGGCATGGAAGTGTCGCAATTCACATATTTCCAGCAGGTTGGGGGGCATGATTGCACCCCTGTTTCGGGCGAACTGACCTACGGGCTTGAGCGATTGGCGATGTATGTTCTGGGGGTCGACCATGTCATGGACATGCCGTTCAACGATCCACAAACGCCTATCGCATTAAGTTATGGCGACGTGTTCAAGCAAACCGAACAGGAATACGCACGTTGGAATTTTGATGTGGCCAATACAGACGTCTTGTTGCGCCATTTTGTTGAGGCCGAAGCAGAATGCGAATTGATCCTGTCACAGGACCATGATGATCCCAAAACAGGGAAGCGCATTGTGATGGTTCATCCGGCCTATGATCAGTGCATCAAGGCCAGCCACATCTTTAATTTGCTCGATGCACGTGGCGTGATTTCGGTGACCGAACGCCAAGCCTATATCGGGCGTGTGCGTGCATTGGCCAAGAAATGCGCGGACGCCTTCGTCCAAACGGATGCGGGTGGCTGGGTTCCCGCCACATGAGCGGCAAATTACTGGGGATAATTATCTTGTTTTCTGCAGCCATCGCTGGCGCAAGTTTGTATTACTTACAGGTATACGGCTTTTACACAGAGGTGTCCGCGCCCGAAGAACTGAAATTGGTTTCTGTTGTGTCTAACGAACCCGAACCGATTGGGTTTACCGAATTTGATGCAATTGACGCGGACAGTTCCCCAATCCGTTACCGCGCATGTTTTATGACAGATATGTCGTTGTCTTTGCTGACAGAAACATTTGTCGGACTGGATGATGTCGTTCCGCGCAATGCGCCGGGTTGGTTTGATTGCTTTGACGCCGAAGAAATTGCCGCCGAACTGGCCGCTGGGACCGCGTTGCCCTTCCTTGGGCAAAAGAATGTAGCTTTTGGCGTGGATAGGATTGTCGTGATCACGGATGATGGGCGCGGCTATGTCTGGCACGAACTGAATGATTGCGGCGAAAAAGCCTATGACGGGACCATCGTTGGCGAAGAATGTCCCACGCGCGAGGAATTTAACTGATGCCTGATCTGCTGATCGAACTTTTTTCCGAAGAAATTCCAGCACGTATGCAAACTCGTGCCGCTGATGACCTCAAGCGTTTGATCACAAATGCTCTGGTCGATGCCGGGTTGACCTACGCATCAGCCGGGGCGTTTTCGACTCCCCGCCGTCTAACATTGTCGGTTGAGGGTTTGCTGGATCAAAGCCCAACAACCCGAGAAGAGCGCAAAGGCCCTAAGGCAGATGCACCCGAAAAGGCCATCGAAGGCTTTTTTCGCGGTGCAGGCTTGTCGCGGGATCAAGTAGAAGAGCGTGAAACACCCAAAGGCAATATCCTATTCGCCGTCATCGAAAAACCGGGCCGACCCGCTGCAGACATAGTGTCAGAGGTGTTGGAAGCTACAATACGCAGTTTCCCTTGGCCGAAATCCATGCGGTGGGGGACTGGTTCCTTGCGTTGGGTGCGTCCTTTGCAATCGATCTTGTGCATTCTGACCGACGAGGCGGGCACGCGTATCGTTCCGGGGGATGTTGATGGCATCAAATTCGGGGACGTTTCCAAAGGGCACCGTTTCATGGCGCCGGACGCGTTTTCTGTCACGTCTATGGATGATTACACGACCAAGTTGGCAAAAGCCCATGTTGTGTTGAACCCTGATGAACGGGCGGGCACAATTTGGAACGACGCCACAAACATGGCGTTCGCCAACGGCCTTGAAGTGGTGGAAGACAAAGGTTTGCTGGCAGAAGTCGCAGGGCTTGTTGAGTGGCCTGTGGTTTTGATGGGTAAAATTGATGACGAGTTTCTCGATCTGCCGCCCGAAGTTCTGCAAACGTCGATGAAAGAGCACCAAAAGTTCTTTTCAGTCCGCAACCCTAAAACCAATCGCATCGAGCGTTTCATAACCGTTGCGAACCGCGAGACTGCGGATCAAGGCGCGACTGTTCTGGCCGGAAACCAAAAAGTTCTGAGCGCGCGATTGGCAGATGCTAAGTTCTTTTGGGAAAACGACCTAAGAGAAGCAAATTCCGGAATGAACAACTGGCTGCAATCTCTTGAAAACGTGACGTTTCATAACAAATTAGGCAGCCAATCCGAACGGATCACACGGATTGCTGCATTGGCTGGTGAATTGGCATCCATTGTGGGGGCAGATAAAGGTCAGACAATTGAAGCCGCGCGTTTGGCCAAAGCAGATCTTAGTTCCGAGATGGTCTATGAATTCCCGGAACTTCAAGGGCTTATGGGGCGTTATTACATCGAAAAGGCGGGCAAGGATAAAGCAATCGCCGCCGCCGCCCAAGACCATTATTCGCCGCTTGGGCCGTCAGATGATGTCCCAACAAACCCAATCAGCGTGACTGTCGCCTTGGCGGACAAAATCGACACGTTGACGGGATTCTGGGCCATCGATGAGAAGCCAACGGGATCGAAAGATCCGTTTGCCCTGCGTCGCGCAGGATTGGGTGTTATCCGTTTGATTCTGGAAAACGATCTACGCATGGAATTTACATCTGTGTGCCAGTCTGCGGCAAAGGCTCATGTGGATGGCGACGACGCGGGTAAAGCAATAGCAAGTGGAATTCTGGAATTCCTTCACGACCGTTTGAAAGTGTATCTGCGCGACCAAGGGATCAGGCATGATGTGATTGATGCCTGTATCGCGATGGAAGGGAATGATGACCTCGCCCTTTTGGTTAACCGTGCAAAAGCACTTGGCGCGACACTTGCAACAGATGACGGTGAGAACCTTCTGCAAGGCTTCAAACGTGCCAACAATATTCTGGCACAGGCGGAAGACGCGGACGGTGTCGAATATTCATACGGGGCGGATGTTAAATATGCGGCTTCTGACGAAGAACGCGCATTGTTTGCCGCATTGGATGTTGCTGACGGAAAAATTGCGCCGGCTATGCAAAAGCAAGATTTCGGAACAGCCATGGCCGCAATGTCGGCGTTGCGTGGGCCAATCGATACATTTTTCGAAGCGGTCAAGATCAATGATGACAACGCAACCGTACGGCGCAATCGTTTGAATCTGCTCAGCAGGATTCGCAGTCTGTGTTTGTCAGTGGCAGATTTAACCAAGGTTGAAGGCTGAATTCCCGATATGCGTGTATTCTCAAAGGCCTACTGAGCGAATTTATTCAGATTGCGCTCAGCAGGTATACTCTAACTCTTGATCAATCGTTAACGATGCCTATTCTGCGGGTCAGCAAAGGAACGCTGCAGTGCAGAATAATCCGCATACAACTCTTGTCACGCCTTCGGCGCCGATCGCGGCCGAAACGCATGGTGGTCGTGCGAAATGCCTGCAGCGATTGGCCCGGCTTGAATTGCCGGTTCCGCGAACTGTGGCTTTATCCTTTGAGTCGGTGCATCGAATTGCGTCGGGTGATTTGCCAGACATCGAAGCGATCCTCGCTCAGTTTCCGGTCACTGCGACGTTATGTGTACGTCCATCGTCCGAGGACCCAGATTGGGGTGGACCGGGCGCAGTATTGAATATCGGCATGAACCAAATGCGGTACGACGTCTTGTGCGAGCGTATTGGCCGGGAAGCTGCAGCATCTGTTTATACACGTTTTGTCCAATCCTATGCCGTTCACGTCGCGCGTTTGGACCCGAATATATTTGACGACATTGTTGGCGAATGCGAAGACGCATTAACCGCATCTCTGCGTGCCTATGAAGAAGAGGCCGAAGAGACATTTCCGGATGAACGTGCTGTTCAACTCTCGGCTGTTCTGAAATCAATGGCGCGGGCCTGGGAAGGTACGACCGCGCGTCTGTTGCGTCAGGCAAAGGGTGCACCGGTTGATGCTGGGTTGGGGTTGGTCGTTCAGCAAATGGCTTTGGGCTTGGGGCATGGGATAAGCGGTTCTGGCGTCTTACAATTGGTCAATTCCGACACCGGCATGCCACAGATTACAGGACGTTATCGCGGTCAAAGCCAAGGGCGCGACGCCTTGACTGGTAATGGAAACAGCCTTTACCTTACCAAAGATCGACGGGGCAATTCACTTGAAGAGCTGGCTCCTGATTTGTTCGAAAAGCTGAAATCCCACGCCGCCCACATGCGGGATCGTTTGCGCGAAGAAATGCAGGTCGAATTCACCATTGAAGATGGCCAACTGCATATCTTGGACGGAGTGCGGGTTGCGAGATCGTCGCAAGCGGCATTGCGGATCGCAGTTGATTTGGCGAATGACGGTATAATTCCGCGAGAAGAAGCGTTGATGCGTGTCGAACCGCGTGCTTTGAACGAGATGCTGCACCCCCAAGTCGCAACAGATGCCAAACGCGACAAGATCGGTCGTGGCATCGCAGCCAGCCCTGGGGCTGCTACGGGACGTGTTGTGTTTACCGCAACAGACGCACAGGCCGCCGCCGCGCGCGGTGAGGCGTGCATATTGGTGCGCCGCGAAACATCACCCGAAGACGTGCGAGGGATGCATTCCGCAGCTGCAGTGTTGACCGAACGCGGGGGGATCACCAGCCATGCGGCCGTGATCGGCCGTGGCATTGGGACACCCTGCGTTGTTGGTGTGACGTCCATGCAATTCCGGTTGCGGACAAAGCAATTGGTTGCTCAAGACGGGCGAATTATCAACGAAGGCGACATTGTCACTGTAGACGGGACCAGCGGTGATGTTCTGCTGGGTGAAACTGATTTGCAGCCGGCAGGACAAGACAAGGCCTTTTTGCAATTCATGGAATGGGCAGAAGAGGCTTGCGATGTCGGGATTCGCGCAAATGCGGACACGCCGTCGGATGCAGAAACAGCGCGCGGGTTTGGTGCGCATGGAATTGGGTTGTGCCGCACTGAGCATATGTTCTTTGAAGAAGATCGCTTGACCTTGATGCGCGAGATGATTTTTGCCGAAACACCCGAAGACCGTCGGGCTGTTTTGGATCGTTTGCTGCCATTACAACGCAAAGATTTTACAGAGCTTTTCCGGATCATGAGCGGTAAGCCCGTTTGCATTCGGCTTTTCGATCCTCCGCTGCATGAGTTCTTGCCAACCGAAAAAGGTGGGCAGCGCGAATTGGCCGAAGCGTTGAATTTACCTTTGTCGGATGTCAGTCGTCGTATCGAAGAAATGCGCGAATACAACCCAATGCTAGGCCTGCGCGGTGTGCGTTTGGGGGTAACTGTTCCAGAAATATATGAAATGCAGGCGCGCGCTATTTTTGAAGCGACAGTTGATGCATCATTGGATGGCGCAGCTGTCGTACCCGAGATCATGATTCCTTTGGTTTCGGCCAAACGCGAAGTTGAACTGGTGCAGGCGTGTATCGATAAAGTTGCGGCTGCGGTACGTACCGAACGACAAGCCACCTTCGAATTTCGACTGGGTGTCATGGTAGAAACGCCGCGTGCTGCATTGCGCGCCGGCGAAATCGCGCAACATTCCAGTTTCCTGAGCTTCGGTACAAATGACCTGACACAAATGGCCTATGGGTTAAGCCGCGATGACGCAGGGCGGTTCATGTCTGACTACGTGAATCAAGGTGTTTTTGAAGAAGACCCATTTCATTCCTTGGACGTAGATGGTGTCGGCGAACTGCTGAGATTAGGATCGGAACGCGGCCGCGCAACACGGCCGGATCTGCAGTTGTCCATTTGTGGAGAACAAGGTGGAAATCCCGAATCAATCGCGTTTTGTCGCGCCATAGGTTTCGACTATGTGAGTTGTTCGCCATATCGTGTTCCAGTCGCGCGACTAGCTGCCGCACGTTTGGCAATTTCGGACAAGATAGGCTGACAGTCGCCAGAGTCTGCACAAAATATGCTAAAATTGAGGAACTGACCACGTGCTGCGCTGTGACTTAAATAGCGCATGATTTTCATCAAACTGGACCTTTTCCAGTAAACCGTTTAAGCGGCTCCGGTTCGCATTGAAACATGGGGAATGAGATGCGTGGATTTGTTTGTTCTTTTTTGATCTCATGCGGAGTGTTTTCCGTATCTTCGGCTGCCGCTGATGACACTGGTGCAACGCTGCGCAAAACCGAAGCGCGTGGTTTGCAGACCGTGTCCAAAGCGCATCTTTCGTTGCTGTTGTCTGCGCCTAAAACATCCCCATTGTCGTTTACCCGTAGCTGGTTAGATAACCAGCCAAGTATCGAAGGTGACAGTGCGTGGCGGTGTATGACTGAAGCGTTGTATTTTGAAGCGCGCGGTGAAACGGTAAAAGGGCAATTTGCAGTCGCTGAGGTTATTTTGAACCGTGTGGCCAGCGCACGGTTCCCTGACACAGTGTGTGGTGTGATCAACCAAGGTACAGGCAAGAAATATCAATGTCAGTTTACATACACATGCGATGGCCGTGCCGAGACCGTGCGTGAACCAAAGGCGTTTGAGCGTGTCGGAAAAGTCGCACGCATCTCACTAGATGGACAGGTTCCTGATTTGACCAAAGGGGCCACGCACTATCATACGACCGCGGTTCGACCGGGGTGGAGCAAAGCATACACCCGAACTGCCAGTTATGGGGTGCATCTGTTTTATCGCCACACATTCCAAACTGCGAAAAAGTGACGCTGATAGGCGCACAGACACGACGAATATTGAAGCTAGGGTGACGCCTTTACACCTGCCTTAGGATATCAGACGGTGTAAGTAGTCTTGGTTCCATTAAGAAAGACAGAGCATGGCCACGGACATACATCTCGCTTTTGCGCATCCTGACGAACGATCCAAGGCAACTGCCACGACCGACACTTTGGATCGTATTTCGGTCCGAGATCATGTTGTGGACGTCGAAATCGGAGCGTTTCAAGCGGAACGTGGTGTGACGCAACGCGTTTGTTTCAACATCGTTGTCGAGGTGCGTCCTATTCGTGGACCAATTGGGGACGATGTTGATCGCATTCTAAGCTATGACAGAATTACGGAAGCCATTGGGACTGAATTGTCTGACGAGCGGTTAAACCTGCTCGAAACACTGGCGGAACGTGTTGCTGAACGCATCTTGATCGAACCTCAAGCGATGCGTGTTTTTGTTCGTATCGAAA
Source organism: Paracoccaceae bacterium (assembly GCA_039975755.1). GTDB lineage: Bacteria > Pseudomonadota > Alphaproteobacteria > Rhodobacterales > Rhodobacteraceae > JABSSA01. The sequence continues at coordinate 71,719 of JBDWGM010000110.1, forward strand.
AACTGGACCGAGGGCCGGGTGCTTTGGGCGTCGAGATCGTTCGCAATCGCGAAGCCACCGGACCTGTACCGCTGGATACAATGGAACAGGATGATCCGCTGCATCCCGAACTGGTCTTTTTGTCCAACGAGGCGATTGAATCCGCATTTCTGTCCGATTGGATTGACCAACTCGAGGCATCGGGTCGCCCGTTGATTTTGTGTGTCGGGGCTGCGATGACGTCCGCGCCTCAGGCCGGTCACCCATTGGCCCAAAGACGCATAGATTTGCTGGCCATCGAACAGAATGCTTGGGTGTTGGCAGCGCGCGATGCACGGTGCAAGGTTGTAAATTCACGCACCGAACTGGATTGGGCCATGAAGAACGACCAAATTTGCATTTGGGCACCATCCAAAATCGTTTTGGACGCCGTTGACGGACCATCTGCCAAAGCATCTGACGCCGTGGCATTGGCCGCGTGGTTCGCGAAAGCGTTTGAGGCTCAGGAAATGTTGGTCATAGGCGCTGAACTGCCAGACCAAAGTTCTGTTCCGTTGAAAGGGGTTTCCGTGAAAGACAAAGCGCTTTCCTTGAAATGAGTTCCTATTTTCGTCCTTTGGTGCAGCATTGCAGTGTGCGTCCACCCGATGCAGTGCAACTGGCCGATGGATGGGGATGGTTTGTCGCTTGTGAACGTCTAGAGCGTGGGGTGTCTGCGCGGGTTGTTCCCAATGCACAAGTGCCTTCTGAAGTGTTGGAACGTATGCGCAGTCCTCGCAATCCGATGCCCAGACTTGACCTAAGCACGCCTCGGATCATGGGCATTTTGAATGTCACGCCTGACAGTTTTTCGGATGGTGGGCTACATACCGCGCCTCAAGCGGCGGCGGCGCGCGCAGAACAGATGTTGCAAGAAGGGGCCCAGATCATTGATGTGGGCGGCGAAAGCACGCGGCCCGGCGCGACCTTTGTCCCTGCCAAAACCGAGATTGAACGGATTGATCCGGTCATACGCGCATTGCGGACGAAAGGGGTTCAAGCTCCGATTTCCATCGATACACGCAAAGCTGGCGTGGCCGATGCGGCTTGTGATGCGGGGGCTGATTTAATCAATGATGTTTCTGGATTCACTTTTGATCCCGATTTGGCGCAAACCGCTGTACAGCGGGGTCTTCCTGTATGTGTCATGCATGCGCAGGGTGATCCTGCGACAATGCAAAACGATCCTCAATACGGGGATGTTCTGTTGGATGTCTTCGATTGGCTTTCTGATCGTATCGACGTGTTGGAACAGCAAGGTATTCCGCGTACCAGAATTATCGCGGATCCGGGCATAGGGTTTGGCAAAACGGACGAACACAACTTAAGCATCTTGCGGCGCATTTCGCTGTTTCATGGATTGGGCGTTGCGATTTTGCTAGGCGTTTCCAGAAAAGGTTTTATTGGGCGCGCAGCAAACGTGAAAAACCCCGATGCGCGTGGTCCGGGATCAGTTTCAGTTGCTTTGTCGGCAATTCAGCAAGGTGTTCAAATCATTCGCGCTCATGATGTGGCCGAGCACGCACAAGCCATTGCAATGTGGCGCGCCTGCATGGCATGAGATGCGCATGACAAAGTTATTTGGAACGGACGGCGCCCGCGGGACTGCCAATATCACCCCCATGACCGCCGAAATGGCGTTGCAAATTGGTGCAGCCGTTGGCCGGTATTTCCGACGTCACACAAGTGCGGCGCACCGAGTTGTTATTGGGAAAGACACGCGTTTATCAGGTTATATGTTTGAAAACGCGCTGACCGCTGGCCTGACATCGACAGGAATGAATGTCCTGTTGTTGGGGCCGGTTCCGACACCGGCTGTCGGATTGCTTACGCGGTCGATGCGGGCCGATTTGGGCGTCATGATTTCAGCCAGCCACAACCCTGCGCAAGACAATGGTATCAAGTTCTTTGGTCCAGATGGGTTCAAACTGTCAGATGCTGCAGAAGCAGAGATCGAGCAACTTGTGGTCAACGGTGTCGAACCGGTTGCCGCCGATGAAATCGGACGTGCAAAGCGGATTGACGATGGACGGTTCCGTTATATTGAACGGGTCAAATCCACATTCCCAAGGCAGATGCGCCTTGATGGACTGAAAGTTGTTTTGGATTGCGCGAACGGTGCGGGACACCGCGTTGCGCCCGATGCGCTTTGGGAATTGGGCGCGACTGTTGTTCCGATTGGGACGTCGCCGAACGGTCACAATATCAACCAAGATTGCGGCTCCACGCATCCTCAAACAGCGGCAGAAACCATCATCGCGCATGGCGCGGATGTTGGCATTTGTTTGGATGGCGACGGGGATCGCGTGATCTTGTTGGACGAAAAAGGGCAAGTCGGGGACGGTGACCAGTTCATGGGTCTGATGGCCGCACGGTGGGCTGAAGAAGATCGCCTGAAAGGTAACGCGCTTGTTGCGACTGTCATGTCCAATCTTGGCCTCGAACGCTTTTTGGATGCGCGTGGGTTGCGTTTGGAACGGACATCCGTTGGTGATCGCTATGTCGTCGAAAAAATGCGCGCAGGTGGGTTCAACTTAGGGGGCGAACAATCCGGGCACATTGTGATGACGGATTACGCGACGACGGGTGACGGGCTTATGGCAGGTCTACAGTTTTTAGCTGAACTTGTGCGCACGGGAAAACGTGCCTCTGAGGTTTTGCATGTCTTTGATCCCATTCCACAACTGCTTGAGAATGTGCGGTTCGAACGCGGCCAAGCTCCTTTGGACCTAGCGACGGTACAAGCGGCAATCGCCGAATCCGAAGCTCAACTGACGGGGACGGGCCGGTTGTTGATCCGCAAATCGGGGACTGAACCGTTGATCCGTGTGATGGCCGAAGCCGAGGATGAAAGCCTGATGACACAAGCTGTTGATCGTGTCGTGGCTGCCGTACAGGACGCTGTGAGCCGCTAGTTACCGAAAGAACAAACGCTTTAATGCGCCGAACTGGGATAAGCCGACACCGATCAAGATCAGGCACATTGCCCAGATCAAGCTTGGGGGTAGGGGTTCGGACAACAACCATGCCCCAAGAACAACCGACCAAACGGGCACCTGATAGTTTGTCAGGGACATGAAAACAGGTCCTGCTGTGCGAATGACCAATACGCGCAGCAGGTTCGCCGCGGCTGTTGGGATTAAGCCTAAAAGTGCGATGACAATCAATGTGCGCGTGTCAGGCATCGTTGGCAGACCTTCCTGCCACAATGCCATGGGAATGGTCATACCTGCTGCGATAATCAGCAATACCGTCGAAAGCCCGATGGGATCCACTGCAGGCAATCTGCGCATAAGCACGGAAGACACACCGTAACAACAGGCCGCTGTCACACATGCGATGCGCCCAGCCCATTCCAGCTCCGCCCCGGTTGAATCAAACGCTTGCCCGCCAATAAGAACGCAAACGCCGCAAAACCCGATCAAGAATCCAATGGCGCGACGCTTGGTTATGCGTTCACCCGGCACCAAGAAATGTGCCAGCGGCAAAACCAACAATCCCACGCTGGCCATCGAAACCCCCGCAAATCCACTGGTCACAAACTGCTGACCCCACGCGAGCAACATAAATGGGATGGCCGTTGAAAACCCTCCGATTGCAACGACCGAAACCGCGGCGGGTCGGGTTAGGGGGGCCTCAAACAGCTGCCCGCCCATCATTGGCCAAATGGCCAACATAACCAGCACCGCAAAGCAAATACGTCCCGCAGCCAGCCAATAAGGCGTCATCCCGTCCAAAGCGATTTCAGTGACCAGAAAAGTCCCACCCCAGGTCAACCCAAGTGCGGCGACCATCGCCCAACTTTTCCAAGAAATTTCAGGTGTTTGCATTTCGAGCCAACCGTATGGTCGAACGTTCATCACCGCAAGGCATTGATCGGAGCTTTATGAGCGGTTGACGATGTTGCGTTTCAAAGGGGTTGAACAATTACACGCTGTTACGAGAAACCACCGGAACCGTCAGACTGAAATTGGCAGCGAAACGGCTGAGGGAAACGCCCCGCACATGCGGAGCGTTTATGATCTATTTCAAAGAACCGGATTAGTTCTTTTCTTTGTCGACCATTTTGCCGGCAGAAATCCAAGGCATCATGCCGCGCAGTTTTTCGCCAACTTCTTCGATCTGGTGCGCGTCGTTCATGCGACGTGTGCCTTTAAAGAACGCTTGACCAGTTTGGTTTTCAGACATGAAGTCACGCACGAATTTACCGGTTTGGATGTCGTGCAGAATGGCTTTCATCTCTTTCTTGGTTTGTTCATAGGGCAGAACCCGTGGGCCAGAAACGTATTCACCGTATTCCGCCGTGTTCGAGATCGAATAGTTCATGTTTGCGATGCCGCCTTCGTAGATCAGATCTACGATTAGCTTCACTTCGTGCAAGCATTCGAAATACGCCATTTCAGGTGCGTACCCAGCTTCGACCAGTGTTTCAAAGCCCATGCGGATCAATTCAACGAGGCCGCCACACAGAACTGCTTGTTCGCCGAACAGGTCGGTTTCGCATTCTTCGCGGAAGTTGGTTTCGATGATGCCTGAGCGGCCGCCACCGATGGCAGAACAATAGGACAGGCCAATTTCCAGCGCTTTGCCGGACGCGTCATTGTCCACAGCAACAAGACAAGGCACGCCGCCACCTTTGGAATATTCGCCGCGCACTGTGTGTCCGGGGCCTTTGGGGGCCATCATGATGACGTCGACTGTGTCTTTAGGCTCGATCAGACCGAAATGCACGTTTAGGCCGTGGGCAAATGCCATGGCTGCGCCGTCTTTCAGGTTGTCGTGGACGTATTTCTTATATGTTTCTGCCTGAAGTTCGTCGGGCATTGTGAACATGATCAGATCACACCAAGCGGCGGCTTCGGCGATGCCCATAACCTTGAGGCCTTCACCTTCGGCTTTGGCTGCAGACGCAGAACCCTCGCGCAGGGCAACAACTACGTTCTTGGCGCCAGAATCGCGCAGGTTCAGCGCGTGGGCGTGGCCTTGCGAGCCGTAACCCAAAATGGCAACTTTCATATCTTTGATCAGGTTCACATCGCAATCGCGATCATAATAGACCCGCATGTCATATCCTCCGGTTTGATTTCTGGCTGCACAATAGGGATGAAATGCGTGCTGGTCAGCGGTGAATTCGTCATGTATTTGAGTATTTATGGTCAAAATCATGCGCGGCAAATCAAAAATGGCAAAAAATCATGCTTGATGAAATGGATCGACGCATTTTGCGCCATTGGCAAGCCGATCCAACTCTCGCACCCAATGAGTTGGCGGAAAAGGCCCGTGTTACGGTCAATCAAGTCACACGTCGCCAAGCCCGCATGCAAGCGTCTGGTGTTGTGACGGGGGTCGGGGCCGTGATCGATTGGTCCGCTCTTGGGTACGCGGTCGAGGTGTCGTTGCGCGTGACGCTTGATAAAGGGGAAAGCCGGGCGTTCGACGATTTCTTGAATGCAGCACGTGAGGTTCCCGAAGTGATCGCGATCCAGACGTTTCTGGGGCGGGTTGATGTGCGCTTGGCAGTTATCGCTCAGGATATGACCCATTATCAGGATATCTATCGGACCCAAATTTTGAAGCTGCCTCATATCGCCGATATCGAAGCGCTGATGCATGTGGCGCGGATCAAAAATGAAGAGGGGCTGCCTGTATGATCGATTTGGATGATATTGACCGGGCAGTTTTAAATGAACTGGTGAAAAACGCATCCCAAGGGGCGGGGGCCGTTGGCCGTTCGGTTGGATTGTCTCAACCTGCGGCGTGGCGGCGGATCAAGCGTTTGACGGATGCTGGGGTAATCCAAGGACGACGTTTGCGTGTGAATGCAGAGGCGGTTGGATACAGTGTGACAGTTTTTCTTGGCGTAAAGCTTGCCCGCAAGGGGGGTATTAGCCTCGAAGATTTCGAACGTGCGGTCATGGCCATCCCAGAAGTGCAAACAGTCGAACATGTTTTGGGCATGTATGATTATCGGTTACGCGTCGTTGCGCGGGATCTGCCGGACTTTGAACGCATATTACGCCGCCGTATTATGACATTGCCTGGCGCGGGTGATGTTGAGGCGAATGTGTTGCTGAGCGAAGAACGACGCCCCGGACCCATTGGGTGTTAGTCTGATTTGACCTTCCCAAGCAAATGTAGCCTTTGCACCCAGAGCAATGTCAGCTTACATCAATGCAAACGAAAACAGGGAGCATTCAAATGCCTGCACTGCTGGACCATGTCGACCCGGGTGGAATGGACGAATTTTCGGTCGTTTTCACCGACCGATCACTTAATCACATGAGCGCGAATTTCCAGCAGGTGATGCGGGATATTTCGAGCATGCTCAAAGATGTATATTCGGCGAACGGTGTCGTTGTTGTGCCGGGCGGAGGAACCTTTGGCATGGAAGCTGTCGCGCGACAGTTCGCGCGAGATCAAAACGTTCTGGTTGTGCGGAACGGATGGTTTTCCTACCGCTGGAGCCAGATATTTGAAGCCGGTGGGTTGGCTGCATCTGCGACTGTGCTGAAGGCGCGTCAGACAGGCAATGCATCGCCTTCACCGTTTGCGCCAGCACCGATAGCTGAAGTTGTGGCGCGTATCCAGGAAGAGCGACCCGGAATTGTGTTTGCACCACATGTGGAGACATCGGCTGGGGTGATTTTGCCAGATGACTACATCGCGGAAATGGCGCGGGCTGCGCATGATGTGGGTGCGTTGATGGTTTTGGATTGCATTGCCAGCGGCTGTGCATGGATCGACATGAAAACTCTTGGCGTGGATGTGTTGATATCTGCCCCTCAAAAAGGCTGGTCAGCGCAACCTTGTGCCGGTTTGGTGATGTTGTCTGAAAGCGCATTGGCGCGATTGGAAGAAACGTCTTCTGACAGTTTCGCGATAGACCTCAAGAAATGGCATCAGATCATGCAAGCCTATGAGAACGGCGGGCATGCGTATCATGCGACGATGCCCACAGATGCATTGCAGGCCTTTCGCGACACCATGCTGGAAACGCGGGATTACGGGTTTGAACGCTTGAAGGATGCGCAATGGGCATTGGGCGATGCTGTACGCGGTTTGCTTACGGAAAAAGGCATCGTTTCGGTTGCTGCGGACGGGTTCGGCGCACCGGGGGTTGTTGTGAGTTACACGCAAGACCCGGGCATTCAAAATGGCAAACGCTTTGCAGCGGAAGGTATGCAAATCGCTGCGGGTGTGCCGTTGCAATGCGATGAACCTGATGACTTCCGGACGTTCCGTCTGGGCCTGTTTGGGTTGGATAAATTGTATGATGTTGATGCGACAGTGGCGCGATTGAACCGCGTGGTTGATCAGGTCTTATAGGGTCGGGGCGGTTCTGTTTGCACTATGTGCAAATGCGCCCGCCCACCGACCCTGACAGTCAACCTTGATCGCGCAGGCCCAGTCCCATTTGCATCAGCATTTTTCGGACTGGGGTTGCTGCGTAAAGAGCGTTCAGTCCTGCGGCACGTGCGTCTCGCAAGGCTGGTGTTTTGAATTGACTGACCCGGTTGAGCAGATCAATGCCTGACACACGCAGGCGAATGTCTTTGGCTCGTGCTTTTTCGTACGCGTCCAACATGTACCGCGTTCCGAGGCCAGCAGGATCGTTTTGTGACAACGATAAAAGGGATGCGGTGTCTGTCAGGCTCATATTGAGGCCTTGCGCGCCGATTGGTGGCACGACATGCGCCGCTTCTGCGATGAGGGCAAGACGCGTCGCGGTAAATTCACGCGCGTGTTGTGAGATAATGGGCCAGATGCTGCGTTGCGTTGCCAGAGTTAAGGGGCCGAAGATGTGGCAGGATCGTTCGGATATTTCGGCCTCAAAGGCGTCTTGAGGCAGCTCGAAACGCCGCAAACAAGCGTTCGCGTCATCCATCCAAACGACAGCGGATGCGGGCATACCATCACGATCGGGTAATGGAACCAACGTAAATGGACCGCCGGTGCGGTGAATTTCGGTTGAGACATTTTCGTGAGGGACGGTGTGGGTTACTGCAAAGGCAAGCGCCTTTTGCCCATACCGCCGTGTCGTGACATCAATACCTGCGGCCTTGCGCATAGGGGACTCGCGCCCATCTGCGGCAATCACAAGCCGTGTTTTGACGGTTTGGCCGGAGCTCAGTTTTACGCGTGCGCTGCTGGTGCGCCCCAAATAATTGGTGGTCGACACACCCGGTTGGAATGTGACCGACGGAATATCTTTTAAACGCGCGACCATTTCACGCCGCAGCAGCCAGTTTGGCAAATTCCATCCGAACGGCAGGTCAGACACGTCACAGGACCTAAAGTCCTTGATGATCCGGGCATTTGGGTCTTTTCCGCCAGCATCAATAATTCGCATCGTTTCAAGTGCGGCCGCGTGGGGGGCAAGGGATGCCCAAAGCCCGGCCGCTTCCAGCATGCGTTGGCCGGGTTGGAGGATCGCGGTTGTTCGCATGTCCGCGCCCGTGGCTTTTGCGGAGGTCACGGGTGGCGTTGGATCAACGCACAGGACAGAAAAGCCATTCTGCCCAAAAGCGGCGGTGGCTATCAGTCCAGCAATTCCGCCCCCGGACACGACAATATCGTAATCAAACGCTTGCATACTGTCCTATGTAGCCATCGCGTTGGGATGCGCAAAGCGGCATCCTGTCCTAGGTGTGGAGTCGGCGCAAAAACGAGGCGAGGTCGTCAGTGTAGAATTCAATATGTGGTTCTTTGATTGACGTCTCTGCGACATGTACCGTTTTGACGCCCATGTCGAAGGGGGCGATAAGATTGCGTGCATCGTCTTCGAACATGGCGGCGCGGTCCGCAGACAGCCCATCCAAGCTAAAAACAGTTTGAAATGCCGCCAATTCAGGTTTGGGAAGAAAGCCCGCGTGCTCAACACCATAGACGGCATCAAATTGCCCGGCCAGCCCACGCGCCGCAATGACGCGTTCAGCATAAGGAGCGCATCCATTTGTGTAGACGATCTTGCGTCCGGGCAGATTGGCGATTGCGTCGGCCAACAGGGGATCCTGTTCTAAATGATCCAGAGAAATGTCGTGGACATCCGTCAAATAGGGGCCTGGATCGACATCATGTTCACGCATCAGTCCGGCAAGGGTGGTTCCGTAGCGCTGCCAATATTCCAATCGTAACGTATTTGCCGTGGCTTCATCGACGTTCAATGCAGACATAACGTATTTGGTCATCCGCACTTCGATCTGATCAAACAGGCGGGCACGCGGCGGGTACAATGTATTGTCTAGGTCAAAAACCCAAACGTTCACATGTGAGAAAGATGATGTGGGCATATTGCGGTTTTAACTTCCATGTCCGTCTTGAACCAGGGCTCGTCTTGAGCCAGAGGTCGACGCTTGGGCTTGGTCTACACCTCGACCTGCGTTAATAAAAGAAAAACAGATATTTGGAACAGGAATTTCAGTGTCCCGTCAGGTCCCGAAAGACGCATATTCTTTGATCTTGGACGCGATTGACATTGGTGTGTTCAAACCAGGCGATCGGCTTGTTGAAAGCGAATTGGCAGATCGGTTTGGAGTGTCTAGAACGCCCATCCGCGAAGCTTTGCAGCGGTTGGAAACGCAATCTCTTTTGTCCCGCGACGGGCGCAGTCTGATTGTTGCGTCTTTGGATCACAACCAAATGGCTGAACTGTATGTTGTGCGCCGGGAACTGGAAGGATTGGCCGCGTCGCTTGCGGCGCGTCATGCGACCGAAGAAGAAACCAGTATATTGCGCGAGATGGTTGAGGCCGACAATTTATTGGTCGATGATCCACCTGCTTTGGCGCGTGCAAACCGTAGGTTTCACAAGCAAGTGCATTTGGCTTCTCATAATCGGTACCTCGTGCAGCAGCTCGATTTAGTCTATCGTACCATGGCGTTGATGGCGACAACATCGCTTGCCGCTGTGGGGCGGACGCGCATTGCTCAGACCGAACATGATCTGATTGTAAAAGCGATTGAACAAAAAGACGAAGCTTCTGCCGGTGCCGCGTTACGCGAACACATTTCAGTCGCGTTCATGACCCGCCTCAAGCAGGATGCCGAAGCCAGACGGGAAAAAAACTGATCGGCTTCATTCAATTCCGTGATCCGTTTTGTCCCAATAGAATGGCCGCAAAACCAATTCAAATAACGCTTTGTATGCGGCAAGAGCCCCTAGCGTGAAATAAAATGGCATCGTGATCACCCATGGAACCAAGTGCCGGTGCGTGCGAGAAGAAACTGCTGATACGCCGATCAGAACGTTCAATAGTTCAGAAAACAAAAAGAACATCGCCACAAATTTGATGGCCATTCCATTCAAGGTGTCATCCATGACATGGGGCAGGCCAAATATAGGCAACCAGAAAGTCCATAAAAGCGGCAAAGCGGCAAATTGGGAAAACGTCGCTAGAAAAATAACTTGAATGCCAATAAAACCACGCAACCCGACGTCTCGCAGCAATACGCGTGGGTTTCGCATGTGAACAAAGTACGTGACCAAGAATCCCTTTAACCAACGTGATCGTTGGCGCACCCAAGGCCATGCGCGACAGTTTGCTTCTTCTTCCGTCACGGTTTCCAGCAACTCAGTTGTATATCCGCGTCGCGCGAGCCGAACACCAAGGTCGGCGTCCTCTGTTACGTTATGCGCATCCCATCCGCCCAGTTTTTCAAGGATGGCTTTGCGAAAAAACAATGTTGTCCCGCCAAGGGGAATGGGCAACCCTAGTCGTGACATACCCGGCATGACGAACCGCCACCATGTCGCGTATTCAATGGCAAAACATCGGGCGATCCAGTTTTTGCGGGAATTGTAATAATCAAGCATCCCCTGCAAACAGGCGACATTGGCGGGGGCGTGATGGAACCGCAGGACAACTTTTTCAATTTGGTTTGGCTCGGGTGCATCTTCGGCATCCCATACGCCGACGATTGGACCGTGACAGAAATCCAATGCGTAATTTAAGGCGCGGGGTTTGGTTGTGATTCCACCGTCATCGGGTACTTTCAAAACAGACATCCAATGCGGCAGTTTCGTTCGTCTCAATGTCTCTCGGGTGACCCAATCTTTTGCTTCAAGGACCAGCAATACGTTCAACAAACTTTTGGGATAAGTCAGGCGAGCGAGGCGTTTGATGAGATGAGAAGCGATCTCTTCTTCTTTATAAAGGGGCACGATGACCGAAACCCGAGGAAGTCGGAATGGCAATTCTTCGGGTGTAAAAACCTGTTTGTTAAAGGTGGTGTGTGCAACTTTAGTTCCAAACGCCAGTGCCTTTAACCCGGTGGCAAGAGCAAGTGTGAACACCCCCCATACCAATAACACGGAAAATGTCGTCATAGGTGCCAGGAGGGTAGCTATGCATAATAGTGCGATGGCAAACGCGGCCAGCTTCGAGCGGCGTTGCAGACGACTTGTCCAAAGGCGTGCACTTTCCGCTTCTGGCAAGCGTTTGATGGCTTTGTCAGCAAGTTCGTCGCCGTAAAGACGACCTAGATAAGCGTGTATTTGTGCCGTTGATGCGACAACCGGAAGGATAGGGGGCAGCAGGTCCCCTAATTTGTCACGTAAGGAACGTATATCCCGGGGATGAGTTGTTGCGATCAACAAAGTGTCGCCAATCCAACGCCAAGGTACAATTTCGTGTTTCATGCAAAGATTGGATGGCAAAGCCAAGGACATGGATTGCGAAGGCGGATTGATGGACAAATCAACACGGTCTGTCTGGCTTTGAATGCTAAGGCACGCCAATACGTCATTTTGGCTCACCCGTCCTTCGGCGACCAGTATGTCCCCCAATCGCGCGCCAACATTGCGCTGAATGTTTAGCGCATGCACAACATCTTTATTCGAAATGATCCCAGCATCGACCAGAATGCGTCCAAATAAACGTGGTGGTGCTGGTTCTGAAACCTGACGCGCCTCAAAGAGACGCAGACGAGGATCACTCATGATCCTTAACCCTTCCCAGCGCAGCCGATCCCACCCGGCACTTACGCAGGAGCGACGCTGTCAAAGCAGGGTTAAGCCGTGGTTAAACTCGGTTCCTAACTAGACAAAAATAGTGATTACGCGGTCTCGCGTTCCGCCATAGCCGCCGCAAAGCGTTCAAACAGGTAATAACTGTCTTGCGGACCAGGGCTGGCCTCGGGGTGATGCTGGACAGAATACACTGGGCGATTCGCTAAGCGAATCCCGCAGTTGGATCCATCAAACAGCGAAACGTGCGTTTCGATCACGCCATCTGGCAATGTTTGACCGTCGACTGCGAACCCGTGATTCATTGAGGTGATCTCAACTTTCCCTGTATCCAAATCCTTTACCGGGTGGTTTGCGCCGTGGTGACCGTGATTCATTTTGATCGTTTGCGCCCCAAGCGCCAACGCAAGCATTTGGTGGCCTAAACAAATCCCAAATACAGGCAATTCAGTTGTGTCCAAGAGAGTGCGGATCATTGGAACAGCATATGCACCTGTCGCGGCGGGATCGCCTGGTCCGTTTGACAAAAATACGCCGTCTGGCGAATGGGCCAAAACCTCTTCAGCTGTGGATGTGGCTGGTAAGACCGTTACATCGCAACCCGCAGACGCGAGGCACCGCAGGATGTTGCGTTTTGCCCCGTAGTCCAAAGCCACGACTTTAAATTTTGGGTCGTTTTGAGGAGTGTATCCGTTTGGCCAAGCCCAACGTTGTTCATTCCAGCGATAGGATTGGGCGCAAGTTACACTTTTTGCTAGATCCACACCTTCAAGGCCTGCAAAGGCACGTGCGGCTGCGACCAACGCTTCGGTATCAAAAACACCGTCCGGGTTATGTGCCAGAGCAACATGAGGTGCTCCAGCTTGGCGAATAGCACGGGTAAGACGGCGCGTATCAACACCACCGATGGCGATTCTGCCGCGCGACGCGAGCCAATCGTCCAAAGGCTGGCCTGCGCGCCAATTTGACGGCTCAGTTGGCATCCATTTGACGACCATGCCTGCGGCAACCGGGTCGGTTGTTTCATCATCTTCGGGATTAACACCTACATTACCTATATGCGGGAATGTGAAGGTCACAATTTGCCCGGCATAAGACGGGTCGGTCATAATTTCCTGATACCCGGTCATCGCTGTGTTGAAACACAATTCAGCGGTGGTTTGACCGGTCGCTCCGAACCCCATTCCGTAAAATAGACTTCCGTCAGCAAGGGCAAGGCAGGCAGTAGGGGTGGGCACAGTCATGGCAAGCTCGATCCTGTGTGTGTGGCGCAAACTTGCCGGAACCTAAAGTCTGAGTTGCAGGGGGTCAAGGTAAATAGAAATTTAAAAATACAATAAAAACAATAGCTTATATTTGTATTGATCCGTTGCGTGATTCATACCTTTCGCGTATGTTCCATGACCTGACATAAACCCACGAGGATGGGACAGCTTTGATGGAATTACGCACACGCATCACCTCTGCGTTGAAGCAAGCCATGAAAGAGAAGGATGCAGCCCGTTTATCGACGCTGCGCCTGATCAACGCCGCAATCAAAGACAAAGACATCGATGCCCGCGCAGGCGGTTCTGATGATGGTGTAGGCGAGGCTGAAGTCTTGTCTATCTTGGGCAAGATGACCAAGCAGCGCGGCGAAAGTGCTAAGGCCTACGAAGAAGGCGGGCGCTTGGACTTGGCGGAACGGGAAAGATCTGAGATCGAAGTGATCGAAGAATTTTTGCCACAACAGTTAAGCGATGATGAATCGGCCAAAGCTGTTGATGCAGCGATCAACGAGGTCGGCGCTGAGAGTATTCGGGACATGGGCGCTGTTATGGGCGTGCTAAAGTCCAAATATACGGGGCAGATGGATTTTGGATCCGTGGGGCCCATGGTCAAAAACCGGCTGTGTACAGGCTGATCGTTTCAGACCGACTTTAGGTTTAGTGAAATGCGCAGGGAAAGCCCTGCGCATATTTTGTGATTTATCAAAGAATGTATGGGTCAGCTGACCCGATCCCATCAATGTAGCCGTCGCCCGCATGGTCCAGTTTCAGCGTTTCTGTTCGGAAAGCGCGCCTTGCAGTTCGTTGAATAAAGCCAAGCGTTCTTCTTCGCTTAAAAACGCGCCTATTTCTACTTCACGTCCATCGCCTTTCAAGGTGATGTAATTGGGAACTGGTCCGCCAACGTCGTATTTACGCACCCGTGTCCAGTATCGATTTGATTGCCATTCCTGCACGTGCCCTGATGGGTCTGTTCGGATCAAATGGGCTATTTCATCCCCAAGTGTTAAAACCTCGGAAATTTGGCGGGCATGTCGATTTCGCTGAAGAGCAATGTAAATACCCCAAACGGCAAGCATAAGAAAAGGCAACAAGCCCCATAGAATGGGGGTCCCTAAAACTGGCAAAGCCGGAAGTAAAATCAGGGTGAATGTGATGAGAACGAACGCGGCCATGCCACGACGAGGAAGGCTTTGATGTGGCCAAAGGCAAAGTTCTTGCTGATCTGACGTGGAGGACGGCGTCCAGCGATAAGGCATAATGCGGACCAATATCAGGGTATTCGCGCACGAGGTTAGCTTGGGCGTCATCCACTCAAAAGTCGTCGTAATGTCGCGGATCAGATTATCCTGATCGTTCTCCGATTAGTCGCGCAGCTCTTTGGGCGCGACGCCCCACAAGAGGGTTTTCGGGGCCCATCCTTTGTACCCTCCAGCACGCAGACGGCACCAAACGGGGCCACATTCGCCCAATCGGGCAATAACGCCGATTTCAAGTGCGACCACAGCTGGGGCGGTTTCTTCCGGACGGCTTTGCAAGACCAACATGTCTTTTTCGATGATCACAGTACGAACGCCTGACAGCATCGTATAATGAACCCAGCCACCCATGCCTTCACGGTCTTCGACCTTGCGCCAGTGGCCGTGCTCTGCCGTGATGCGTAAAGGCATAGAGCGCCGTTTGAAAACCCAATCGATACGATGAGTTAACGACGGCCCGCGCCGAACGTTGCTTTCAGATGCTTTCAAGGACACAAATCGTGGCAAAGGCAAGTTTGTCACTGGCCCCGTGTCACGCGAAAAGACTGGTGCTGCGATGCAGACCAGTAGCAAAAAAATAACCAGCGGGCGCGATTGCCCAAAAAGGAAAGAAGATCGCATTTTCTTGCCCTACAACCTCGGGCGCGGTTCTTGTGCTGCGCCTCTAACTTCGCCACGATGACATGACTGGCAGAGTCGGCCAAGATCGAGGAGCCTAACGATGGTAAAGAAGCGTCTGAGTGTTGTCGTAACGCGACGGTTGCCGGATGTCGTCGAAACGCGATTAAGCGAATTGTTCGACGTTAGGTTGCATGAAGAAGATTCTCCGATGACCCGCGACGCATTGGTCAACGCGATGCAGACCGCTGACGTGCTGGTGCCGACTATTACAGATACCATCGATGCGAGCCTTTTGGCGCAGGCGGGTGATCAATTGCGATTGATCGCAAATTACGGTGCAGGCGTTGACAACATCGATGTGGCGACGGCGCGCCAACGCGGCATCCTTGTGTCAAATACAGCGGGTGTTTTGACAGATGA
>JBDWGM010000111.1:0-36695 GCA_039975755.1 Paracoccaceae bacterium
CAGGCTGCGCCAGATCTGCCGCGTCATGGGCATCTGCTGTGGCGTTGCCATGAGCCAGCAAGTCGACCGCAAGTGTTCGATGGCCAGACCGGGCCATTTGCGATTGCAGGCCGGACCAAGCAGAATGATCAGCGGCAAATCCGTGGATGAACATGACGGGCGTACCGGTGGCGACGCCCTTTTCATTCCACGCAATGCCATACCCAGTTTGGAGATCACCTGACACTGCGGAAACGCCGGCCTCGACATCGCTGCGTTCGATACGGCCACGACGACCAGTGCCGACGATCCGGTCCAGATCAATGTTGGCCTGCCGCGCAATCCGACGCGCCAATGGCGTTGCCCGGATGCGTTCGTCTTTTGATGGCGCAAAGGATGGTGCCGATGACGCCGCAACCGGGGCTTCTGCCACCGCCTCATGCATTTCTGGTGCGGGCGCTTCCTCTTCGACAGAGGGCGCGTCGTCCCCGTCAATGGTCCAATCCGGTCCATCGCCAACATCTATCTTGGCAATGGCCGTGCCCACATCGACCATCTCGCCAATCTCAACCAACGACTCAACAAGCGTCCCATCCCCAAGGGCGGGAAATTCGACCACAGTTTTATCGGTTTCGACCTCAAGAATGGGATCGCCGCGTTTGAACGGTGCACCCGGTTCAACAAGCCAAGCTACCAGCTTGCCTTCGTCCATGGTTTCACCCATGCGCGGCATTTTCAGAATGCCACTCATGGCAATATCTGTCGCGCGGTATCGACGACAAATTCTGGCGTCGGAACCGAGTTCTTTTCAAGCTCGACCGAGACCGAAATCGGGATGTCTTTGCCTGCGACACGGATCACCGGCTCTTCGAGGAAATCGAAACATTCTTCGGTGATGCGTGCGGCCAATTCTGCGGCGACGCCAGATGTCATGACACCTTCGGACACCACCATCGCCTTGCCGACTTTTTCGACTTCGGTACGGATCGTATCAAAGTCCAGCGGGTTCAACGTGCGCAGATCGATCACGGTGACCTCGATGCCCATTTTGGACAGATCCTCGGCGGCTTTCATCACGAAATGCAGCTGGCGCGAATAGGTGACGATCACCAAATCGCGGCCTTCGCGGCGCACCACAGCCTTGCCCCATGCAGGGGGTGGCACATCCAAATCGACGTCTTCGGACATCGCATAAAGGCCCTTGTGTTCGATGAACACGACCGGATCGGGCTGTGTTAAGGCCTGACGCAGCAGGTGGTAGGCATCATAGACCGTGGCAGGCATCGCAAGGCGCAAGCCCGGCGTGTGCATGACATACGCCTCAAGCGACTGACTGTGCTGCGCGCACCTGCGGAGCGACCTGTGCCACCTTGGGTGCGCAGGACCATCGGCACGCCAATTTGGCCGCCAAACATATAGCGGATTTTGGCGGCCTGATTGCACAGCTGGTCCATCGTCATGCCGATGAAATCGACATACATCAATTCGGCGACGGGGCGCATTCCGGCCATGGCCGCGCCAACTGCAGTGCCGACAATCGATGGTTCGGAAATGGGCGTGTCCAGAAAGCGTTCTGCGCCAAATTCTTCGATCAAGCCTTTGGTGACGCCGTAAGCCCCGCCATAACGACCGACTTCTTCGCCAATGACAAAGATATCGGGATCTTCGCGCATCGCATCTGTTAGCGCCTGTTTCAACGCATCCCGGTAAGCAAGTTTTGGCATGTCTTTACTCCTGCGCAAGAACGCGATCGATGCGGGTGCGCACCGGTTCCGGTTCTGGTTGATCCGGCGCGAACACGTCGCGGAACATGGTGTTCAGCGCGGGTTCTTCGGATTTGATGGTGAAATCGATAGTTGCATCCATTTCTGCCGCCACTTCGGCGTCAATGGTGTCGATGTCTTCGGCGCTTATTCCGCTTTCGATCAACATGTTGCGCGAAAATTCGACAGGGTCCTTGGCGCGACCTTCGGCTTCTTCTGCTTCGGCCCGGTAGGGGCTTTTGTCTTTGCGCCCGTGACCGAAAAAGCGATAGCAGTCGATGGCCAGAAAACCGGGTGTGCCCGCACGTGCGCTGTCGACAATGCGCGTCGCCGCCTCGGCCACATCGAGCACATCCAACCCGTCCACCGTTTCCGCATTCAACCCAAAGGCTTGTGCGCGTTCGTGAAGGTCCGTGGCCTTGGTGGCCTGATCAATGCGTGTGCCCATACCCCATTGGTTGTTGATACACACGAAAATGGCAGGCAAATCCCACAGGGCGGCCATGTTCATGGATTCGTACAGCACGCCTTGTTGCATCGTCCCGTCGCCGAAAAAGGCAATCGAAACCGCGCCGCTTTTGCGCTGCTTGGCAACCAAAGCGGCCCCCACCACAGCAGGAATACCGCCGCCCACAATCGCGTTGGCCCCAAGGTGACCCAACCCCATATCCGCGATATGCATGGACCCGCCTTTGCCACGGCAATAGCCGGTGTCTTTGCCGCCGATCTCGGACATCATACGGTTGGGATCGGCCCCACGTGCCAGAAAGATGCCGTGTCCACGATGATGCGTTGTAAAGGTGTCGCCGTCGCGCATGGCGGAACTGACACCCACAGCCGCGCTTTCTTCACCGATGGACAGGTGCAGCATTGATCCTGCGCTTTCTCCACGCAGATACAATTCGCCGACCCGGTCTTCGAATGTCCGCACACGACGCATTTGCGTGTAGTGGACCAAAAGATCAGAATTGCTTTTGTCAGGATGATTAATTTTCGTAACCCGGTTCATGTCCGCACTCCTTACAAAATGCTCAGTTTGGTTGTTCGCGAGACGACTGCGACAGCGATAAGTATGATGACGCCCTTCACGATGCTTTGGACAAAGGTGTCCATACCCATGAGGTTCAGCCCGTTATTGATGACGCCGATGAACAGCGCCCCACAAAACGTTCCGATGATTGTTGCGGTGCCGGGGCGGAACATTGTCATGCCGATAAAGACCGTGGCCAAGCCATTCAGCAAAAACCGTTCGCCCACATTTGGCTGACCTGATCCAAGTCGCGCGGCCAACAGCATACCCGCGACGGCGGCGAAAACAGCGACCAGGACCAACGACGCAATGCGGTAGTAATCCACGCGAATGCCCGACAATTCGGCGGCTTTTTGGTTGCCGCCAACGGCATAGATGTAACGGCCAAAAACAGTCCGCTCCATCACGACCCAGGCGATGCCAACGGCCCCGATCATAAAGAAGGCCAGCACAGGAATGCCCCCGACGCGCCCTTGGCCCAGCCATGTGTAAGTCTCTGGCAAGCCGCCATAAATCGCGCGCCCGCCCGTGAACAAGAAGTTCGCGCCGAATAGGATGGACCCCATTGCAAGCGTTGCAATCAGGGACGGAATGCCGACCTTGGTGACAAGCACGCCGTTCACCAAACCAACCAACAAGCCCGCCCCGATGGCAGCCGCAAATGCGACGGGAATGCCGTATCCATTCACCAATAACAGAGGGGTTAGAATGCCCGCCAATCCCACGGTGTAGCCGACGGACAGGTCGATTTCTTTGGCGGCAAATCCAAACGTTAACCCTGCGCCCACGATCCCAAGGATCGAAATCTGCTGGAGGATGTTGGTCAAGTTAAAGAACGTCAGAAAACGATCCACGAATAACGCAAATCCGCAGAACATCACGGCCAGAACGATCAGCGTGGAATATCGCAACATCCAATCGCCTTTGATCTTGGGCGCTTCGATTTGAGGGGTGGCGCCAGTATTGGTGTCTGCCGTCATGTCCGTTCTCCTGTCATGGCCGCGATGAACCGGGCCTCGGAATAGTCGATTGATTGAATGTCAGGGCCAGGGCGCCCGCCCGCGAATGGCACAACGCGATGCGCGATTTGTTCGATTTCCAGCAGGTCCGATGACGCCACAATGATCGCCACACCACTTTCCGCCAATCGTCTGATGTGCCCGTAAATTTCCTGTTTGGCCCCCACATCGATGCCTTCTGTCGGCTCGATGAAAATCATGACTTTGTATCGATCTTCGGCACCATAAAGCCACTTGCCCAAGCTGATCTTTTGCTTGTTGCCGCCAGACAGCGTTTTGACCGTTTGCGCGGACCCGCTGGCCTTTACGTTCAGCTCGCCCATGATCCGCCGGGCTTCGGTTTCTTCTTTTGCAGGGCTTAGAAAGCCAAGTGCCTTGCCCGCCTCGGGATGCACCACAGACAAGTTTTCGCGAATTGTGCCTTCGGCGGTCAGTGCATTTTCCATGCGATGATCGGGGATGAACGCCACGCCAAGATTTTGCATTTGTCGCGGCGAAGGATCGATCACCGGGGTTCCGGCCAAGTCCATTTGCCCTGAACTGTATCCCAGACCGGCATAAAGCGATCGGGCAAACCCAAAGTGACCAGCACCTGTTAGACCGATCAAGCCGACGACTTCGCCGGGCTGCATAGAAAATGTATCGACCTGCACATTCCCGGCGCGCCAGTCTGAAACGGTCAGAACCGGCGCGGCGTCGGTGGGCGCTGCGGCACGACCAGAGCCATTGCCTGCCATGCCACGCTCCAGCATCAAATTGACCATGTCTGAAACGTCCAGATTGCTTGCCAGATCTGTTGCGACTTTTCTGCCATCTCGCAGCACAGTGATCCGATCAGACAGTTCTTTGACCTCGGACAAAAAGTGGCTGATCAAAACAACGCCAACACCTCGTTCAGGCAGACGTCTTATGATTTTCCAAAGTTGTTCTTTCTCGTGCGCTTGAAGCGTCGCAGTCGGTTCATCCAAAATGACAAGGCGTACGTCGCGGCGCAATGCGCGGACAATTTCGATGACCTTTTGATCCGCCATGTCCAGCATCTGGACGGGCACGTTCAGATCAATATCGACCTCGGGGAACCATTCAGCCAACAGATCAGATGCACGTTGTTTCAACGCAGGTGTGCGCAGAAATCCCATATTCTGCGGCTCGTCCGCCAACAGGATATTTTGCGCGCCAGACAAAGACGGCACCAAGCTGCCTTCTTGGCTTACAAGGGCGATACCTTGCGACAGCGCGTCCGCAGATGATTTCAATTCCAGAGGTTGGTCATCAAGGGCAAGCGCCCCATGCGTCGGCGTCTGCGCCCCGGCAAGGATGCTGACAAGCGTCGATTTCCGGCACCGTTTTCACCGATGAGGCCATGAACCTCATCCAAGCGGATGTCGCAGAACACACCATCCAACGCGCGCGTCCCCGGAAAATCCATCACAATTTCTCTGAGCTCGACACTCATAAAGAAAGCTCCATTTAGCGGAGGAAATTTGATGAGAAGGGGGGCGCCCTAGACGCCGCCCCACTGCAAAATTTATAGGAAATCTTTGCAGTTGTTTTTGGTCACAAGCGGCGCGTCCATATAGACGATATTCGATGGGATCACGGCGGACTTGTCAGCTCCATCCACCACAATGGCCTTGATCCAGTCGCCAACTTGCGACCCCATGCCCTCGATTGGCTGGGACACAGTTGCGATCATCATGCTGTCTTCCTTACAGACTTCGGCAACCGCTTGCGGGTGGCCGTCGATGCCAATCACTTTGACGTCCGTTAAGCCAACGGCAGCCATCACGTTGATCGCCGCTTGGGCTGGTTCATCCCAAGGGGCCCAGACCGCATCGATGTCATTGCCAAAGCGCGCAACATAGTCCTGCATCTGGTTTGTTGTGCCCTCAAAGAAGGCGGTGATGTCGATGTCGTGTTCGGCCAATACGTTGATGCCACCGTATTCTTTGAGGATGTCCTCCATGACATCGCTGCGCTTGCGCGTTCCGTGGTGCGACGCCATACGCAGAAAGACGATGTCGTCTTCGCCAGACCCTCTGGAGTCGAGATAGCTTACGTTCCAGTCGTTGCCTTTTTCTGCAAGCCAAGCCTTGAAGCCTGCTTTCACACGCTGCTCGGATTGCGCGGCTGAGTTCGAGTGAACCCAAGCAATTTCCTGAGCCGATTTAGGCGTTGCAAAACCGACGGCGGTAGCAAGTGCCACAAATTTAGTAGTGAATTTCATAGGGACCTGCCTAATCAATTCCCCCTGCAAAATGAGGGCGTGGCAAAGGTTTTAGCATTCAAAATTACAAATGTCTAGTATGGATACATTTGTAATTATCTGGCATTGTAGTTTGCGTTGCAGAAGCTATTTTGGAGCCATGGATTTAATGAACGAAAATCAACTCATGGCACGCGCTGCGTGGCTTTATTACGTTGCGGGCCTGAACCAAGAGGCCACATCAAAGCGGATGAACTTGACAAGGGCGCGGGTGAATAAGCTGCTTTCTGCAGCTCGCGAAACAGGTCTGGTTTCCATCGCGATCAATGAAAGGCACGTCGGTTTGCTGGCGCAAGAAGAAGCGATTCGTGCGCATTTTGGGTTGGACTTTTGCCTCACTACGCCTGAGCTGGGCTTATCGGCCGACGGCGATGACGCGTCTTCCAACATCGCGTTGAACATGGTCGGCACGGCCGGGGCTCAATTTTTGCGCGAGCAGATTACGGCAAACGCGTCGGCTATTGTCGGAACTGGGTGGGGCCGAACCCTGGAATATCTTAGTCGGAATATGTCGGGTGTGTCCGCACCCAAGGCCAAATTCTTTAGCCTCATGGGGTCATTGACCAGCAATTCTTCGTTCAACCCGTTCGAAGTGGTCCACGCCCTTGCGCAGGCCACAGATGCCGAAGGATATTTCCTGCCCGCGCCGTTCGTCGCTGACAGTGCCGAAGATCGCGATGTATTTTTCGCCCAACGTGCGATTGCTCAGACCATATCCTTGGCCGAACGCGCCGATTTTGCGTTGGTTTCGGTGGGTGAACTAACCGAAGAGTCTTTGTTGCGTCGCCAAAACATGATCACAGCAGAGGACGCAGAGTCGCTTCGCGCTGCTGGCGCAGTGGGTGACACAAACGGTATTTTCTTTGATAAAGACGGAAATCCGGTCGATCACGACATCAACCAACGTACGATTGCGATTGGCCTGCCTTTGTTAAGGAAGACCAACACAATTGTTCTTTCTGCCGGGCAATCGAAACTGACCGCGACGCAAGCAATCTTGCGCAGCGGTGTGATCAAGGGTCTGATCATTGACGGTGATAGCGCGCGCGCATTGAGTGCGATGATTTAGTCTGAGATGACCCCTAGTAATAGGGAGCACGCGACGGTGGCGACGGCGCTTAGGTTCTGAAAGACAATCAGTGGCAGCACTCTAAATTGCTGACCAAACGCGTCTCGGTCGTGTGAGGTGAAGCCATTCGGTTCCTATCGCTTCAACTGGCTGACAATGTCGTGGGCTTTGATTTTGTCGTCATCTGCCAACATCATCGCTTTGGACAAGATCACCGATAAACGATTGTCACCCTCGAATGGCAAAGCAACTTGCCCGGCCTTCGAGATACCACCCGGAACAATACAGAGGTAGCGATCACCAGGTGCCATTAGAATATTCGAAGAGCCCAAGTGTATTTTGTAGGTATTCAGCTTGCCGTCAACAATCAGGAACTTGCCGTCAATATGTGCGACATCGCGGATCTTGAGTCTTGGCAGAACAGCTTCCAACACCTCCTTGCGAGTTTGTGCGAAACCGTCGAGTCTCCCAAAGGAATAGCTGTGCCAATAGGTCCGAGCCTCTGGTGTTGGCCCTTGGTCTGCCCAAGCTGGATCATTCCCGACACTTGCAACACCGACAAACAAATCAGCCTCGCGCATCGTTTCGGAAAGCAGCCGGACTGGTACTTCTTCCAAGGGCACCTGTATTGCACCGCGAGAGAAGCGCAACTGATCCGTGCCAACATAGTTGTATATGCCGGCATCGCTCCCTCCGCCCCCATCGGACCAGTTTGTATGTAGCAGATACTCAGCTGTTAGGTCGCTCGTGACGAAATTCTTGGTCGCCCACTGGTCGTCGAGTCCGTCGTCGTACCAGCCCATCAATTGATATCGCCACCCACGCGCGGCCATCAAAGTGGCCATCTGGTGTTGCTTTAGCATGTGTGCCGCCATCCTATTGGAGTAGACACGTGTGCTCCTCTCGGCATCAGTCAGCAGATAGACCTCGCGATACGCTTGTTTCGTTGGCTGAATGATTTCAAGGTCTGCCAGACGTGCGCGCCAAGCCATGACGTCTTGGGTTTTCCAATCAATCGGGTGCCAAAGACGTGCTGTGGTTGTTTCGTCGGTTTCAAGCGTTGCGCCGGAGACATCTTGCCAAGTCTGGTTGCGCCAGATCGCCCCCACTTGGCGACCATTGATGTGCAAGTCCCAGACCAGGCGGCCAGCGATCTGGCAAATCAAGTCGTGCCCGACATAATAGGTTTCAATCTCACTTAAGGGCCATTCGACATCCTCGACAAACAGCCGGTCAATCCTATCTCTTTGCGCTGTCAGAACCTTTTTGATCGAGGCGACTTCAGTTTTGATCTTGTCGAACTTGGCTTTCAAAGGGGCTTTGTCGGATACAAATTTCGGCTTCGTCTTTTGCGGCGCGCCATCCGGTTTGATCCAAGTTTGAGTGATCTTGCCGGGGCCGTCGACGGCGATCTTGAGTGTGTAGTCGTCAAAGCTGACACTCTTTTCGCCTTGATTGAGGCCGTAGGTCGGTACAACACGTTCTTCAAGCTGGATCGTGGTAATGCCAGCGGCTTCGGCCTTTTGCGCGACAATCGCTGCGACTTTTTTCTGAACACTCTTTTGCTTAATCGCGGTCGAAAGACGGGACAGCCGCGCGGTCGCTTCGGCGCCAGGTGTTTCTTCTAGGTACCAAAGACAAGCATTTGCAGTCGCCTGTGCCGCGGGACCGACGCCAGGGATTTTACGCATCGACTTTTCGCAAAGGTCAGCAACTAAATTGACTGTGCGCGCATCTTGAAACCCTTTGGAGATCCAGACGAGACCTTTCAACAATACTGCGTTTGATTTCGTGAAAACGGTTTCTTCCGTCCAAGTGTATTCTTCATTGCTGTGGCCGTAGGTGTTTGTATGGGAAACCTCGACCGATTTGGCCGAAAAAGCGCTTTCGATCCAATCCTGGATTTTGCTACGCACCCACTCTTTTCCAAGGTCATCTTTCAATGCCGTGGCCTGATCCAGAAACTTTTTCGTCGGCTTGGCGCCGTTGGCCGCAGAGGCGAGGTTGAAAACGCGATGCCATTTCGCGGCGTCTTCTGGCTCAAGCGCGTTAAGCTTGGCTTCGAGCGCGTCGCCAAATTGGTCACCGGACAGCCGTTTGTAAGGGGGGACATCCAAACCAACTTTGGTGGTCGACCCAAGCAAACTGTCAATACGTGTGCGCACCTTTGTAAAGTCTGTGCCGTAGTAAACACTTTGGTTCATTTCTTTCCAAGACAGCATGGCCTTGAGCTGTTCCAAAGCGGTTTCGGAAAGCGGTTCTTTCTTGGCGTGGCGTTCGACGGCTTGCACCATAAAGCCAATGGGCCATTCTGTGAGGCGGATGTGACGGTCATCCGCCTTTTTCTCGGCATCGCACTCTTGTTTCAATTCGGCGGCCCACGCCAATATTTCTTCGGGAGCAAGAGGAAGGCTGGACCGCATCAAGCCCGTAAACGTTGCAAAGCCAGGCCAACGCGATTTGTCCCAATTCAAACGTTTATGGCGTGGTTTGATGATCTTCTTTCGGTTCTGGAAGAGAAAGCGCGCCAATTCAGCCGCTTTTTCTTTGTCCGTCATGACTTGCTTATACGTCGCGCTGTCAGAAGGCTTGAAGGGGTCATGTCTAGCGCAGTCGCGCGCCATTTCGGTATCAATGAGCTTCACCAAGCGGCCCAGTTCTTCCGTATCATCAAGGGCGTTCGCTTGGGGATTTGCTGTTCCTAGATCTTCCTTCTCGACGCTGCCACCGCCAAAATTGATTTCCACACCGAACATTTTGCTGATGAAATTAGACAATTTTCAACCTCCGACCAGCGGTGTCAGCTTGAGGAAGGTCACGACCGAGCTTGCGCTAAGTTCGATTTCTTCGTCCAATGTTTCCACTTGCCGGTCATCGACCAACAGCACGAAACCGTTGTTTTCAAATGCGGACAATGCCACAGAAATCTGCCGTTTGGGGTTTGCGAAAACGGACTGCTTTTTGCCATTCAAGGCAGCTTCCTTTGGGCCCGGTTGTATCAGTCGCGACAGAACCCCAGCATCGTTTAGCAACCGTTCATCGCATTCCGCCTGCACGCGTTCCGAGATGAGCTCTCGTGCGGTCAATCGATAGGACGTCAATTTAAGAAGAACTTCGACAATTTCTGTCCGAGGCAGGCTTTCGTCTCTTAAGGTGATGTTGAATTCTTCTGGGTCAGGCAGTTTCGACATTAAAGCTGTTCCTAATCAAAATGTATCAACGCAATCATAGAGAGAAATATGGAGAAAGTTTGGCGCTCCTTGTTGGATTGACCTGTGAGAGTTAACCCAAATCCTCTGTTCCGGTTCGAATTCTGAACATTTACTTTTGGAATGCCGGTGGTGCAGTTCAGCGCGCTGTTGTTAAAGTCGGCCTTAACGCAGCGCAGCATTCCCGAAAGTTGATTTTGACCCTAACGAACGATCCACATCGAAACTGCGCAGTACATTTTGCTGGCACGCCGCTTAATCAGGCGCATCTCGTCGTTTTGGCGGCACATGGGCGTTATGGTGTTTCGGACGATATATTGAAACTCGCAGAGCAAGTGAATGTCCCAGACGTCGCTTGGATCGCGCCGCAAGCTGACGATCGATCTTGGTGGGGCGAAACGTTCTTAGCGCCGCTTGCGATGAACGAGCCGGGTCTTAGTTCGGCGTTAAATCGGTTCGCCACGATCACGGATGACCTCGCGCAATCCGGATTTGGGCCCGAGCAGATCGTCCTTGTCGGCTTTAGTCAGGGTGCTTGTCTTATCTTGGAGCACGCCGCGCGAAATCCAAAACCGTGGCGCGGAATAGTGGCGATGTCCGGGGGGCTTTTGGGTACATCAGAAAGCAACGAAAGCCCGCGTGAGAGCTTGAACGGACATGTTCCAAAGCAATTTGACTATCGCAGTAACTTAACAGGTCTTTCGGTTCATTTGGGCTGCCATATCGACGACCCCGTCATCCCCATTTCGCGTGTCCGAAAAAGCAAAACGGTTTTGGAGGACATCGGTGCCACCGTAACCCTTTGTGAGGAACGCGGTAGCATGCATGGTGTTATATCAGACGATATCGCAGCAATAAGACGTTTTCTTGAGTGGTCTGAATAGGTGCTGTTATAAGGAAACACGCAGGACGGTCCTTAAATGAACCACTGGAGCAAACATTGCGCGAGCCATGTTGGGTAAGCCGAGTGGTACCCTCACGTCGATGTCAATTACCGAAACAAGCGGAAAGGATTGAGGAGAAGCGCATTTCCCTCAAAAGTAAAATGGCTAAATTATTGTTTGTCGTCGGAAAGCAGGGGTTTCATCTCGAAATCGAATGCGATCAAGCCGGAGCGAAATACCTTTCCGAGGCACTTCTAGAATTGGAAAAGGGAGATCACGAGCACATTTTCGGCCCCGCCGCCGGGGGAGACGAAATGAGTGGTGGAGAAGATGACGATCGCCACGCTGTCGTTCCAATGGTTACGATTAGAAAAGTCTGACAGCACTTCGCGTTTGATAGCCCGTTGTTAAGTGTCAGCTGTTGGCCGACATCGTCTTAAACACGTACTGACGCTACTTTGCCCAACGCCTAATCGTGTCTCCAAAAAGCGGGTCATCCGCGAGGCTTTCAAGCACGGCAACCACATTTTCTTTGTGCCTTTGTCTTGCCAGGAGCCGCAACAAAATCAGACGCGTTTCCCCATGAGCTGGGTCCTGCACAAGGTCCAATACGTCTGGTACGTGTTTCGCCGAATACGCTTTTAACAGGGCGTTGGCTAAAGTGCTTTTCGCATTGAACCACAAGATTTTCGTGTCACCTGCAACGCGCAGACCAAATCCGACAGGCGCGTTGCGATAGAGCTCCGCGATATCCGGCCACGCCGTCTTGATCTCGGGGCATTTTCCGGTCAACAGAGCTGATCCAAAATCCATGGCCAAATCGGAAAGATCATTTTCCTTTAGAAAGCGGACGATTGTGGGTATCGCAATCCCATAAAGCGGGGCCTCCATTATTTCTCGGCTAGGGATACTTCCGTACTTGAACCCCATCCTGCGCAACGCATCGTCCAATGGTTGAAGTTCCCGCTGGGCAATCTTATCGCGCTCTGTTCGCGTATATTCAGGCATTGCGCTCCCTTCCCGAACGTGGACCTGTCAGAGCAGTCATCAAATACACCACGATGCAAAGTCACAGTGATAGCAAAGTGATGCGGGCGGAGCAGGGGGGTGCATAGCCCTCAGATATCCTTGAGCAGACGCAGCGCGTCGTAGATTGCAGCGTGGGTGTTTCTTGCTGATACCGCGTCACCGATGCGGAACAGTTGAAATTGCCCTGTGTCGTTGCGGATTACGTTTTGGGCGCGACCGTCAATGAGATCATCATAATCCAGCACGCCACCGTTGCGGCTGAGGGGTTTGAGATCAAAATACAAATCATCCAGCGGCATGGTTCCGTAATTCACGACAACTTGGTCATAGGTGCTGGTGCTCACGTAATCGGAATAATCCGTGCCAATACTGGCGTTCAGCTTGTTGCCTGCTTTGGCGACCTCAAGCAGGCGGCGCGTCACCGTGAAGGTCACGTCTTTGTCCTGTAGGTTGCGCATGTACGGTACGAGGTTCATTGCCATGACATCCGGCGCAAAGGTGCGATCGGGGGTCATGATTTCGACCTTTGCGCCCGCTTTCGCGGCCACTTCGGCGGCTTGCAACGCGGCGTGGTCCCCGGTTTCGTCATAAATCAGAACGTGATCCGCGGGTTTCACATCGCCAGCGATGATGTCCCATGTGGTCACGACATGCTCGGCGTCTTTGCCCGTCTCGAACAGCTCGATATTGGGCAGACCGCCGGTCGCAATGATCGCAACGTCGGGTGACAGGGCGGTCACGTCATCTGCTTCGGCCCAGGTGTTAAAATGGAAGGCGACATTGCGGGCTGCGCATTGCGCCATACGCCAATCAATGATGCCGATCATTTCTTTGCGGCGTTCGTTTTGTGCGGTCAGGCGCACTTGCCCGCCGGGTTCGGGCTGGGCCTCGAACACGATGACCTCATGCCCGCGTTCGGCGGCAACGCGCGCGGCTTCTAATCCAGCAGGACCAGCGCCAACAATCACCACCCGGCGTTTTTGGTCGGCGGGTGTGATGTCATGCGGCATGGACAGTTCGCGACCGGTGGCCGCGTTGTGAATGCAAAGCGCATCCCCGGCCTGATAGATCCGGTCCAGACAATACGTAGCGCCCACACACGGGCGGATATCATCCTCGCGCCCCTCAATGATCTTTTTGACAATATGGGGGTCCGCCATATGTGCGCGGGTCATGCCGACCATATCAAGAAGCCCCGCTTGTATCGCATGTCGCGCCGTTGCCACATCTGGAATGCGCGAGGCATGAAAGGTGGGCATGCCAGTCGCCGCCTTCACACGGCCCGCAAAATCAAGGTGCGGCGCGCTTTTCATCCCTTGCACCGGGATGATATCCGTCATGGCTGGGTCGGTGTGGATGCGTCCCCGGATCACATTCAGGAAATCGACTTGTCCAGTCGCTGCCAGCCGTTTGGAAATCTCTAACCCTTCCTCTTCTGTGATGCCGCCTTTTTGGGCTTCATCCGCGGTGTAGCGCAGACCCACGATGAATTCCGCGCCGACACGTTTGCGGATCGCACCAAGAACATCCATCGGGAACCGCATCCGGTTTTCCAAAGTGTCTGCACCATAGGGCCCGGTCAGATCGTTGGTCAGCGGTGACCACAGTTGATCCAGCAAATGGCCGTAGACCTGCAGTTCGATCCCGTCCATTCCGCCTGATTGCATCCGTTCAGCAGCGTCGGCAAAGTCATTGATTATGCGTTCAATATCCCAATCTTCGAGCAGCTTTGGAAACGCCCGATGCGCCGGTTCGCGATGCTTGGTCGAGGACACAGACGGCAGCCAATCGCCCTTGTTCCAAGTCGTCCGGCGGCCCAAATGCGTCAGTTGGATCATAACGGCGCAACCATGTTCGTGACACCCGTCGGTCAGTCGCTGAATCCAGGGAACAACCTCATCCTTATAGGCCAGCACGTTGTTAAAGACGGGCGGGCTGTCTTTTGACACAGCTGCTGACCCTGCCGTCATCGCCAGCGCGACACCCGCCTTTGCGCGTTCCTCGTGATAGGCGCGGTAACGGTCCGTCGGCATCCCGTCCTCGGGGTACGCGGGTTCATGACTTGTCGTCATGATCCGGTTGCGAAGTGTCAGATGTTTCAGTTGGTAGGGCTGCAAGAGAGGATCGTTAGACATTCGCGCACTCTTTGTGGCTTGTTTCTTTACACTTACGCCAAATGGGTCTGAGTTTGGCTAAGCTGTCAATACCAACGATGGAGCTGAAACACGCTTATTGGAACAGTGCTTTCCATCACCACATGTTCGCGACTGTTGCGTGTGTAGAAGGCATCGAGACCGCGCATCAGATTTTCGAGGGACTGATCCAAGGCGATGTCTTGAGCATGTTGAGCTATTTGATTTAACATTTTTGTCCCGAATATCTACTGCGAGCCCAATTTGACCGATGCTGCACCGCCTATGAATGTCTGCTGTCTTTAGCTTGCCAAAAACCAACAGAAACAACTAGGGTTTCAGAGTGTCGGGCAATTCGATTGGAGTATTTCTGTAAATGTTTTTCAAGCGCCAACAGGTTCGCCGCGTTACGTTTTACATGAACGTCAGGTTTTCGACCGACGTATTGGAACATGCCTATGAACGGCCCGTTAATGCCTTCCTTACCAAGCATGGTTACGGAAAAATGGCTGGCAATGGCGCGCTATTTAGCAGTGACGATAGATCAGAGGTTTTGGAGGCTGATTTTTCAGTTGATTTAACCATGTCGAATAGCGAGGTCATCAGTGAAATAGTCAGAATTCTTGAAGAGGCTGGCGCCCCTCTCGGCTGTGCATGGAGCTTCGACGACGATCCAGATGCTAAAACCAGTTTCGGCACACTAGACGGATTGCTGATACGTTTCGAGAATTTAGGACCCGAACAACACGTCTCTTTCGAAACCTTTCTTCATGAGATCATAGACCATTTCCATGCAGAACATAGTGATACAGCGGGCTTTCAAGGTGCAGTGTTCTCTGCAACCAAAGCGCTGGTTAGCTTTCATGGTTTTGACTTTGATGACATGCAAAGTTGGCTCAAGGACTCTATGAGGCACGCAGGCTCTAAGTACAGCTACAAGTTTGAAAGAATAACTCAGCCGCCGGAGGCATTGGGCAAAAATCTTACTTAAAAGGCTGAAATTTGCGATGAACTTTCCAAAAGTCATGATGTTGGGGCAGTTCACCAAACCGGTCTTTGGAGCAGCCGCAGCGAAAGCTCACTTTGTCCACATAGCAGCCTGTCATGCATCGTACAGTTAATGCCCGCCGCGCACCCAGAGTTACCGATGTTGCATCACGTACTGACGTCCGCAATTACTTTGTTCGTGATTATCGAGGGGTAAGGCGTGAAGGAGAAGAAATCCAAGATCAAGTGGCGTTTTCATCTCTTGAATCTAGCGGGCGGTTTGCTGACTGCACAATCCGCAATCAGTATATGCTCACCTATTATGCGCGAATGGAGGCAATGCGTTTGGTGCTGCGACCCGCTGGTGCCGAACGAGGGGGATCATCGGCCAGAGAAATCCGGCCGATGAGTGATCAATCAATAATAGCCTGCTTCCGACATTGTTTTCTCTGCATAGGCTTGGGCGTTTGCGAGGGCATCTTCAACGCTCAGGTCACCCTGCAGAGCGAGAGTCATCTGCTCGCCCATGTAACCTCCAATATCCGCAAACTCAGGGATAGATGCGAACTGTACTCCAACGTATGGCGTTGGATTAAGGGTGGAGTCCTTGGGGTTGGCTGACAAGATCGCGTTCAGCTCAGCATCTGCAAAAACCGCGGCTTGTTGGAATTGCCCGTTGCGATAAGTGGATTGACGCGTGCCTGTTGGAACTTGACCCCAGCCGCGTCTTTCACCGACCAGATCAATGTAGGCTTTTGACGTTGCCCATTCGATAAAGTCAGTCGCTTCTTCTGTCGCATTTGATCCGGCAGGCACCGCAAGCGCCCAAGCCCAAAGCCAGTTTGCACCTTTGCTTGTGGCACCGCTCGGCGCTTGCGCAAAGGCCACGTCACTTGCGACTTCGGATTGTTCGGGATCGGTGATGAAGGATGCCGCAATTGTTGCATCGATCCACATGCCACAGCGACCAGCGTTGAACAGCGAAAGGATTTCATTAAATGAGTTTCCTTCCGACCCGGGCGGGCCATATTTGGTCAAAGTATCGATGTAGAGGGTTACCGCAGTTTCCCATTCATCCGAATTTAGAGTTGGTCTCCAGTTTTCGTCAAACAATTGCGCGCCATAGCTGTTCGCCATTGTGGTCAAGAACGCCATGTTGTCGCCCCAACCGGGCTTGCCACGTAGGCAGATGCCGTATGTGCCATTATCCTGATCGGTCATGGCTTCGGCGGCGGCAATGACGTCATCCCAGCTTGGGTTATTGTTTAGCGTTACGCCGGCTTGGCGCATCAGGTCAGAACGATACATGATCATCGAGCTTTCGCCATAGAAGGGCGCTGCATACAGCGTACCTTCGTGGCTGAGGCCGTCCCGGATTGCCGGTAGCAGATCATCTTGATCATAACTTGCGCTGAACTCCAACGGAGCAAGCCATCCACGTTCGCCCCAAATCGGGGCCTCGTACATACCAATCGTCATCACATCGAATTGGCCGCGTTGCTCGGTGATATCTTTGGTCACCTGCTCGCGCAGCTCGCCTTCCGAGAAGGTCACCCAGTTCAGCGATGTGCCCGGGTTCTGGTCAATGAATTCCGCTGCAAGTCGTTGCATCGTAATCATATGGCCGTTGTTCACGGTCGCGATGGTCAATTCGTTTGCGGTGGTCATTGCCGGTGCAGTGATCATGGCCGAAGCGACTGCGGTGGCATAAAAAAACGGCTTCATGTGTCAAACTCTCATCTGTGTCTATTGAACGTTGGCGTCAGAACGCCAACTCATTCTATTTGGAAGCGGCCACTTTAGTTTGTGGCCCAGACCTCAATGCGACGGTTTGTTGCGCGGCCACTTTCTGCAGAGTTGCAAGAAACAGGAGCAAGTTCACCAAACCCAGTCGTTTTGAAGGTGATGTGATCAAGACGACTCTCAGCCATATCCCGAATTTCGCTAACCATATTCTCAGCGCGAGAAAGCGATAGGTTCAGGTTTGCATCAAACGGTCCTTGGTCATCTGTAAAGCCAACCAAGAGCAGTTCACTTTCGGGTTGACCCTCAAGGTAATTCACAAAACGTTCCAACCCGTCTCTTGACTGCGGGGTCAGTCGGTTCGAACCCGCATTAAATCTGAACGTCGTCGACAACCGATCATGATTTGCCATCAGATCAATCAATTTGTCAGCAAAGGTTGTTTCGTACGCATCCAAACCTGCATTGGCTATGCTGATTGAACGTGCCGAATCTGGGCCCTGCGCATGACGTTCAACGCTTAGATCGATGAAACCGGATTTCTCAATCGTTGTGTCGGCTTCTCCGGATTTCGCCCATGTCAAAAACTCACTGACTTCGTCCGTAATCGTGTCGCTTCGGGTGTAAAAATACAGCGGTCGCTGCAGCATGTATTCACCAGTTTTCGCCGAGAATGAATCAGGTTCCATTGGGATGCCGCATTCATTGATCAACGTGACACCTTGGCTCCCGCGTTGGAACGCCAAGGACAGATATCCAATCGCATTTTCGTTTGCTTCAATCTGGCGAGAGACGTCGATAATGTCACTTGCGGCCACAACATTGACCGGCTGACCCGGTTCTCCGTCCAGAACTCTGCTTTCAAAAACGGATCGCGTACCCGAACCTGATTGCAAGTGAATGGCGCTGATTGGTGCGTCATTGCCTCCCACTTCACTCCAATTTGAAATCGTACCGTTGTAGATCCCCGCCAATTGTTCCGTTGTCATCGTTTTCACGGGGTTTGATGGGCTTGTGACCACAATAATACTATCGTTCGCCAGAATGTGCTCGTTGGATGGTCTGACCATACTGCCCGCACCAGCATCGCGAAGAGCGCGCGCTTCTTCGACTGTGATCCGGCGAGACGAAATTCCGATTTCCGCAGATTGACCTAGTAGGTTCGAAAACGCATCCGATGAAACCGAAGATCGAACGCGAAATGAATCCGTCAGGTCACCAAAGCCAAGGTTGTCGATGAACTGCACGTTCGTCTCGATACCGCTGATGGTTTCGGTTGTGACAATCTCGGCTTCTTTGCCGGCGGCGTAACCAGCAAGCAGCAATGGAACGAGCCCTTCGGCAACCGTATCAGACCCAGACATTGTGACTTCTTGGTCAAGGATTTCCGTTATCGGACAGGCCGCGCCGATGCATTCGACGGTATCTCCATCGACACGTATCGCACCGAAGTTTGACTCGAGAACATATACATTGTCTTGATATTCGATCAGTTCTCCAGTGAGATCCAAGGATCCATCCAGAGCTTTCAGTGTGACCTCTTGGGCGGCCGCTATCATCGGCGTACACAATGCAGTGCACATGAGGATCGTCTTAATTTTAGAGATTTGCATTTTCAGCCTCGTCGCTAAAGTCCATTTTTTGTTGCGTTAGGGAGTGTGAAGAAAGGGTGGCTCGCAAACAGGTGCGCGCTCTTCGCCTTTCAGCGGATCTAGGAAAAAATTGACGCTTTGGTTCTTGGAGTCGTATTTAAAGATGCTGACCCCATCCATACTCAGATCTAACAAAGTACCGACACGCCGACCTTCTGACGGTCTTAACACTGCAGCCGTGTCATTGAGGAAGAGTTGTTCCGCAAATTCCGCAATACTGTCGAACCCATTTGTGCCCGGAGCGTCTTCAAACACAGAGAAAAAGAACCCTGTGTTTTCAAACATCGGGAACTTGTCGGCATAGTCGCCATCGCCATCAGGAATGAAGATGTCAGCTGCAAATTTTTCATTGCTCATTTGCGTGATGACAACAATCCAGGCACCATTTTCCCCGAAATTGGCGGCATCTGAGGCATCATAACACACAAGGCGCATGACGGCTTCATCGACAGATTGGGCCTTTGCGCCGAAGGGCAGGCATGACAAGGCCATACACACCAAAAAGGAGCTTATCGACGGGATGAATTTATATTCTTTTACCCGCACTAGATTTCC
Organism: Paracoccaceae bacterium; assembly: GCA_039975755.1. GTDB lineage: Bacteria > Pseudomonadota > Alphaproteobacteria > Rhodobacterales > Rhodobacteraceae > JABSSA01. Next base: position 19,318 of record JBDWGM010000111.1, read on the forward strand.
TCACTTTCATAGAAACAAGTAAGTAGCTCCGGGACTTGCTCCGGCAAGGCGGACCAAGTTTCGGCAAATTGTTTATTTGTTTACAATTGGAAATAATCAAGAGTCAATTTGGCAACAATTGTGCCGCTCTAGGGCTAATTTGTGGCATTTGACACGTTTACAGCAGAATGGATAACTCGTTGAATGGGCGGATCAAAAGTGCCCTTTTCAACTCATTCTCTATTCGTTGCAATTGCCCCTCAGCTTCCTTGTCACAGCGGCTGAGGTCAACGTTTACTTGGTCGCACGGGCACCGATGAGTAGCGCCCCGAATGTTGATTGGCTGCTCGGAGGTCGTGGTTGTGACACTGAGCGGTTCCGCGATAAGACAAGGGTATGCGACCATGCATTCCACGCCGAAAGTCCCGATCAAAAATTTGTGATACGGCAAGAGCAGATACGAACGTTGCGACCATATTGAGATTTTGTTCGGCGGATTAAAGGACCGGCGACGGGTCGCAAACCCATACGGTCGATGTCTTAAGGTCTTTCTGTCGGCTCGCTCTCGCTGCTACCGCCATTTGTACGCTATAAAATTTGACCCAATGGGGAACTGGACATCGACACTATCTGGAGCCCAGTAGGAACGGATTCGGAAATCGTTAATAAAACGCGGTTTCAAATGCGATTTTCTGAATGTGCTCGCTTGGGAATTGATAGAAACTCACATTTCAATTGGTATAGCGCGAACGATCGATGGCGTTCGAAATGCTTTAACGAAATTAGTTTGATTTGGGCGGTTAAGCTAACAGCCACCCGAACCGAAGCGACATACAATTTAAAAGCAGAATGCACTCTCCCAAACCATCAAATACGCGGCAGCCTGAACGAATGGTCGATGTTGAGGACTGAAGCAGGCCAGACGCTCTGTCTGCTTCCGCGACTTTCAGCGATAAAATAAAGCGTCAATCGTCAGACAAAGTCTTCAGAAAAGCCTCAAGATCCTCGGCTTCCTGATCGCTCAGCCCCAGTGGGCGCAATATTGCTTCGCCGTCGCTGTGCAGCCGTTCCATGTCGATATGGTTGTAGTGCTGCACCACGGCTGCAAGGTCCGGCAGGCTGCCGTCGTGCATATAAGGTGCGGTATGGGCGGCGCGGCGCAGTGTTGGCACGCGGAAGATACCAAAATTGCCGTGCTGAAATCGCACGTTGCGAACGGCCCACGCGCCCGCCTTGCTTGGGTCATCGGAAAACGCACCGTCCAGCGTAAAGGGGCTTTCTGCAAGACGGTCGATCCCCTCTGCGCGACCTGGATCAACCCCACCTTGTTCCAGAAAATAGGGGACAGCCGCATCGTGGAATTCGCCATTGGTAAACGCCGGGCCAGAATGGCAAAAGGTACAGTTTCCTTGACCAAGAAAGATCTGCAAACCGCGCTGTGCTGGTTCAGGGTACTGCGCGGCCATCTGCATGTCGCCAATCTCCAAGGCATCCCGGAAGTGGTCAAATGAGGTTTTCCCACTGCGCAAGGTCTCGATATAGGCGGCGAGCAGCTTTGCGACATTCACCGTGGTTTCCAGGGCTGGCTCGGCGTCCATTTCGCCAAACAGCGCTTCATAGGCCGGGCGATGTGGGCTTGCCAAAAGGGCGGATTGCATCGATTGCGCATCATGCCCCAACTCGTCCGGGTTCAGCAGCGGTGTGAGGTTCTGTGCCCAAAGGCTGTCACTGTCACCAGACCAGCCAAACCAGCGCTGGCCGGCAAGGTTCCAAAGCGCCTGCGTGTTTCGGTCCAACGTCTTGCGCCCTTCGGCGCGGGCCAGCCTGTCGGTAAAGTCCCGCTCGGGGTCATGGCAGCTGGCGCAGCTCATGGTACGATCCTGCGACAAGATCGGGTCCGAAAAGAGCGCCTCGCCGAAAGCAATGGCGTTTGCATCGCCCGAGACCCGATTGCTGGGGTCCAAAGTCACCTCAGGCGGCCAGGGTCCGTGGCGCAGCGTTTGTGCCACTTCATCCGCGCTTAGGATCACCTCAGCTTGAGCGGATGATAGGCCGCAAAGCACCCAAGCAAGAGCGCCAACCGATCGGCCGATCCACTTCATTTCAAAGGCACTTCTGCGGTGTAGGAGTACCTCTGCCCCGCAGCTTCAGCCTCGACCTGGAATTCCCAGACGCCTGGCATGTGGAAGACCACGTTCGACACCTCAAACTGATTGTCGGCAATCTTGCTCACATCAACGGTAAAGTTCATTCCATGGCGATGCGCAGGCATCAGGGCATCGAACATCAACGCCTCGACCTGCTGGGGCGAGTCACAAAAGGTAACGGTCATCACAAATGGCGCAGACAAAGGTGGCGCGTCCATTTGCGCATAGGCCAATGGGGCGTGATCCATGTCCGATGCCAATTGGATCGCATCAGGTGGTGTTGGACAGGCCAGTGCACCTGATGCCAGCAGGCCTGATGACAGAGCCAGGCTCGTCAGAACAGCTATACGGATCATTTTGCGGCCAACATCGCCTCAGCATTCTCAAAGGCGATCTTGCGGGCAATATCGTCCGGCAAATTTGCCAGCCAGTTCCGTGAAAATTCTGCATGGCGACCTACGTAATGCCAGCGCTCGGGCGCAAAGGTATCCGTGCCCACCATGAAGCGATCGGGAAATTCTTCAAAAACCTTGCGCCAGTCTGCATCCACTCCGCTGCTGGTCGCCATGTCTGAACGATACGCCAGATCTGCCCAGACCCTTGGATGATCGCGCAATGCGTCTGCCACTTCGTCTGGCGGTGCAAAACCAGAATGGGCCCAAAGCACGCGCGCCTCAGGCCAGGTTGCAAGAATTTGGTCCAGAGCGTCACGGTCACCGTGATGATGCAAGAGCAGGTTCCGTTCGCGGGCCATACCGATCATGGTCTGGATCACTTCGGTTTGGACGTCGTTGCCAAAGGCATGAAACTCGCCGATGGCTTCGTACTCGAACTGCGCCAGTTTCTCTGACAGGTAATCGATGACGGACGGGTCATGCATCCAAGTGCTAATTGCCCCGCGACGCTCGTAAGGTCGCAAGGCCGGAACAATAATGTCTGGTGCGGCAGCTTTCAGTAACTGAGTGCCGCGATCATCCGAGCTTGAGACCAATGCCTTACGCACGCCAGCATCCCGTAGGATTTTTACAACTTCATTTGGCGGCACAAACGACACGGCATCGTGGCTATAGTGCACATGGGCGTCAAAAATGGGCAAATCCTCAGCATGTGCTGTGCCACCCAAAACCCCAAGAGCCGCGAGAATCTGCAACATAAATTTCATGGTGTCTCCAATCCTTTATGAGTCTTTTACGCAATTGCGGTGGGGTCGCCAATGGCATTGCTGCTGTCCGAACGCTGCGGTCCCAGGATGGCAATTGGTTTCAAGTGTCAGAGCGCATTTTCACGGCAGAAACATGTGTCTGCTTTCAGCATTCCGAGCCCTGGTGTTGGAACCCGACCCAGTTTTTGAGTCCGCTAGGCTGCTCATATTTGGCATCGGGTAAAATTTTGTCCAATATCAGCGGTTGGGTGGTCATTTCGTTTCGAAATTGCACTGTTAAATTCTAGATCAACAGCGCAGTCATACGGTTCGAACACTTACATAATGGCACCTACCCTCATCCTCTGCCGCGATACGGCGGTACACCTTGGTCGGGTATCCACACGCCTTCGGGCATTGCCCCGGTTTGCCAGAATACGTCGATTGGAATGCCGCCGCGCGGATACCAGTAACCGCCAATCCGCAGCCATTGAGGGTTCAGGAAATCGACCAATCGCCGCGCGATAGATATTGTGCAGTCTTCGTGGAAGGCCCCGTGGTTTCGGAATGAACCCAAGAACTGTTTGAGCGATTTGGATTCGACCAAGTATTCGCCCGGAACATAATCAAGCACCAAATGGGCAAAGTCAGGTTGACCGGTCATGGGGCAAAGCGAGGTGAACTCGGGGGCTGTGAAACGGACGCAATAGGCCACGTCGGCTTGCGGATTTGCGACGCGTTCAAGCTCCGCATCTTCGGGCGATGTCGGCAGGTCGGTTTGGCCGCCCAATTGTTTTAGATCACTGTAAATCGTTTCCATCGCTGTCTCCTTAAGCGGGTCAGACCCCGCGTTTGTTTCCCCAGAGCAAGACGTGCAACTGCGGCAAAATTCGCGGCGCGAACCAGCCATCGTGCATTGTTTTGTCGACCAACCACAGCAACTTGTCCGCCAGGACCTCGGGATCAATCGCGACATCGGGGTCGACCTCAAGATTGCCGGGTTGCAGGAACAGAGGCAAATCGGGGTATTTGCCCGCTGCCTCTTGCGCCCATGCGTAATCCGTCTCGTCAAAGATCACGATCTTTATGACGGTGCAGCCCGCCTCTTTGGCAGCCGCTACGCATGCATCAAAGGCGTCCCAGACGACGATTTCACCGCTTGAGGGTGGTTTTGGGCTTAGAACCAATGTGTCGAGATCGGCAAACCACGGTTTTGCAATCGACCCTTGGGTTTCGCAAGCAAAGCGGTACCCAGTCGCATGACCAAGCGCGATCAGCTGCGTAAAATCCTGGATTGCGGGATTGCCGCCAGACAGCGACACTGTGAGCGGTTTGCCTTTGGACAAGCGTTGTACTTCGGTCCAAACGGCATCGGTGTCCATTGCGGCCCACGTATGCCGGTAGGCTGAATCCACCGCATGCAGGCTGTCACACCACGTGCAGCGATAATCACAACCGCCTGTGCGCACAAAGACGGTGGGTTCGCCGATCAACGCGCCTTCACCTTGGATTGTTGGGCCGAAAATCTCTGCGATGCGCAATTGGCTCATGGGCGGTACTCGGCCCATGTTTTGGGCGTCTCACTGACCTTTACAGCCGTGGTTTCTGGCCAAATGGCCGCGCACCATTCGTAGAAATGTCGGGCCATGTTTTCACCCGTCGACGCCACATCCATGACGTCATTCAGATGGCGATGATCAAAGGTGTCGTCGATATAGGTTTTGAGCTCTTTCAGCTCTCCATAATCGCGCACAAACCCGTCGCTATTTAGCTGTGCAGACGCCAACTCCACAATGACAATGTAGTTGTGCCCATGCAGGTGCGCGCATTGGTGATCTTCGGGGAGATGCGACAATTGGTGCGAGGCGGAGAAGTGGAATTCTTTTGTGATCCGATACATTAGCCATGACCCTTCTGTGCGATAGCCGCGACCCAGAATTCCGGGTCGGCATAGATCGTTGGGTCGGTGACATTTGCAAGATGAAAGGCCTCGCGCCGCTCAACGCAGGTCCCGCAACGCCCGCAATGGGTGTCGCCGCCTTTGTAACAGGACCACGTTTCTTCGAAGGGTGTGTTATGCCGCGCCCCTGCTGTGACGATATCGGCTTTGCTGCGATGCACAAATGGGGTGTACAGCGACACATCCGCGTAACCATCAAGGGCTGCCTTTTGCATGGCGTCAAAAGCTTCGGTAAAGGCCGGGCGGCAATCGGGATAGATAAAGTGGTCGCCTCCATGCACCGCTGTTGCCACAGCCTGATCGCCATTTGCCGCCGCCACACCAAAGGCCACAGCCAGCATGATCGCGTTGCGATTTGGCACGACGGTGACACGCATGCTTTCTTCTTCGTAATGCCCGTCGGGCACATCAATATCGTCAGTCAGAGCAGAGCCCGTGAGCGCCGCCCCAATCCCGCGCAGATCGATGATATCATGGGGGACATCGAGCCGTTTCGCGCACAAAGCCGCAAAGTCGAGCTCCTTGCGGTGGCGTTGGCCATAGTCGAAGGACACAAGGCGCGTTAGCCGCTGTTCCCGCGCAACCATATGCGCAAGCGAAACAGAATCGAGCCCGCCGGAGCAGATGACAATCGTTTTCATTTTTGAACCCTTGTTTTGATATCCGGGTAGGCTGCGACCGGAATGAAGCCGTTTAGAATGGTTTTGGTGCAGAGCCAAGTGGTTGATCGTCAACCAAACGCAAAGTCCAACAATTTACGATCAATTCGGCGTAACTATTGTCGTTTTGTGTGTCACAAAATGAGGATGCTCCATCGTAGTGCTTGGTTGTAGGTCGAAAGTTCGGTTTGGGCCGTGATTTCAGAGGTAACAGTGTCGTTTCCCGAAAGCCGGTTTTAGCTGGGGTAAGAAAAATCAGCAGACTAGGTTCGAACCGACCTTCGCGGCGCCTGCGCCCCCGTCTGATATACTGCACTTTCCGGGCCTTACCGATGGTTTGGGCACCAATTGCGTGCCTCCGTTGGCTACAGCCTCGATCCAGAGGGACAGTTCCATCACTCCGCCATTCGGACAGACGCCCTAAGCAGACCTTGCTCAAGACGTTTGCTGCGTTTTCACCAATGACCGCGGCCCGTACCCTTTGGCCTACCAAGCGTTGTAGGCAAGGTATTTACCGCTCATTTCGATTTTGACGCGGTCGCCTTTGGGGTTTTCGACGCGCTCGACGGTCATGTCGAAATCGATAGCAGACATGATGCCATCGCCAAATTTTTCGTGGATCAAGGCTTTGAGTGTTGGGCCATAGACGCCCACGATTTCATAGAAGCGATAGATGCACGGATCGGTTGGGACCGTTTGGGCGAAGTTCTTTGTTGGGCTTTCTGCCAGAACCTCTACCGCTTCGTCAGACAGCGACATTAATTTACCCAGCGCTGCGGCTTTGGCTGCTGGAAATGCGTTCATGCCGACGCATGCGGAATGGGTGAACACCGGGGACATATCGATTTTTTCTGCGATGTCTTCCCAGCTTAGGCCCGCGGCTTTTTTCGCTTCGAGGATCATGAGTGTTACGTCGTCTTTGGTCAGCATTGGAGGTTCCTTTTGAGGCTTTCAGTTACTTTGACAGTTGAACAGCGAGAATGATCGACAGAAGCGCCAAGGCAGCCGAAATGCCTTGCCAAAACTTCAGCGGGTCACGTTCCATGAGCGGCCGTGCGTTGCGCCTTTGATAGGCGGCGGACGGGGTGCGCAGATCTTTGATGAAATCCGAAAATGTCTCGTACCGTTTGTACGGGTCCGAATGGACAGCGCGGGACAACGCTTCGTCCATCCATGGGGCCAGTGCGCGCGCATCCCCTTGCGAATTGCGATAGCGCAAAGCGTTGCGGTCTCGTGGGCTGCGAACTCTGGCAACTTGGGCACCGTAAGGCAGATACCCTGTCAGCATTTCGTAGGCGATGACACCGATGGAGAACATATCAGATCGAAAACTCACCGCCTCATTCGAGAAAAATTCAGGTGCGGTGTATTGATAGGTGCCAAGAATACCTGCCTCTTCCGGGAATGGGGCCGCCTCTTGGACGCCGGCCACATAAGCCGCCCCGAAATCGATCAGCTTCACAACACCGTCTTTGGTGATCATAATGTTTTCTGGTCGAATGTCTTGGTGCAACATTTCGCGGCGATGAAACGAGCGGAGCCCCTTAACCGTCTGTTCGATGATGTCGCGCACCTGTTCTAGCGACGGCTGCGGATTGTCCGCCATCCATTGCCGAAGGGTTTGGCCGTCGATGTATTCGGTCACAGAGTACAAATAGGTGCGTGGTGTTTCGAGCGGGGGCGGCGCGTTGAGCAAATGAGGGTTCGACAGCCGCCTTGCGATCCATTCCTCTAACACAAACCTGCGCAATTGTTCTGGGTCTTCCCGTGTCTCTGACCCCGGTATTTTGAGCGCGACTTTCGTGCCGTCTGGCGCTTTGGCTAAAAACAGATGAGAGCGGTGGTTCCCGTGCAAAGCCCGCAAAATCTCATATCCGTCCAGGAAGTCTCCTGCATTAGGAATAGGTGGAAACGGCAGGGCGAGATCGTCGGCATTGATGCCTCCGGGTCCTGAGGGCAATGCGTCGATCCGCACGATTTGCACTGTCATATTGTCTGGGCTGCCTGCCTCATGGGCGGCGGCCAAGATGTCATCTGCGGCGGTTTGAAGATCGCCCGTCGCGATGCGTGCTGCGACCTCTGATGGGGTCCAAAATTCATGAACGCCGTCAGTTGTCAGAAGGAATACATCACCTTGTGCCAGCGTTACGGACTTGTACGAAACCTCAACGGTTTGACGTGCCCCCATCGCAGCAGAGAGCATTCCCATGCTTTGGTGATCTACGGTCAAAGGTTCCAGTGACCCGCCCGACACCCGCCAAATGCGGCTGTCGCCAATGTGGAATAAATGGGCCTGCCGCGCCTTCAGGACCAATGCGGCCAATGTGCAAACATAACCGCGATCGACTTCCCCCGACAGGGTTCCCGCCGTCTGCGCGTGCAGCCAGCTGTTGGTGGCATTCATCACCGTCGACACGGCGGTTTGCGCGGCCCAGCTGTCTGGTGTCGCGTAATAATCTGTAAGGAGCGATTTTACAGCTGTCTCGGCTGCGATATGGCTGACATCTGATGTGGAAATACCGTCGGCTAAGGCGACGGTGATCCCTTTCAGCGCCATGGCGCGCCCGTCAGGCACGAGCACGCCATGAAAGTCTTGGTTCACGGCCTTGCGTCCTTTGCTGGACGCCTGACCAAGAGAGACCAAAACCTGTGTCATATCTGAATGATGTTTATTCAATGCCGCTCTCTTGGTGATCCCCCCAGCCAAAGAGCTTGGCTGAGGGAAATACGTCTCTTATTCGGCAGGTGCACTAACGCCAGCGATGCTGCGCTTTGGCGATGTTTTGTAATGTGTCGAATAGATCATGCCGCCCACGAACGTCAGGCCACCAACAAGGTTACCAACGATAACCGGAAATTCGTTATACAGAAGGTAGTCACCCCATGTGAATTCACCGCCGAGCATGATGCCTGATGGGAACAAGAACATGTTTACGATTGAGTGCTCGAAACCAAGGTAGAAAAACACCAAGATCGGCATCCACATCGCCATGATCTTACCGGTTACAGTTGTTGACATCATCGCAGCAACAACGCCGGTGGACACCATCCAGTTGCACATCACAGCGCGAATAAAGACAGTCAGGAAACCAGATGCGCCAGCTGCTGCATAGCCAACTGTTCGGGCTTCGCCGATCACGCCTATTCGTTGCCCAACCGCATTGGGTTCATGGGAAAAACCGGTCGTAAAGATGACGGCCATGAAGACCGCAGTCGTCAGCGCGCCTGCGAAGTTGCCGCAGAACACAAGACCCCAGTTGCGGAAAACGCCTTTCCACGTGATCCCCGGACGCTTTGCAATGACGGCCAATGGGCACAGTGTGAAAACCCCAGTCAAAAGGTCAAAGCCAAGCAAATAAAGCATGCAAAAGCCAACAGGGAACAACAAAGACGCAACCAAGAAGTTGCCAGTGTTCACCGCAATAGTCACAGCAAATGCCGCGGCAAGGGCCAAGATTGCACCGGCCATATAGGACCGAACGAGGGTATCTTTGGTGGACATCAGAACCTTAGATTCACCCGCGTCTATCATCTTTTCCGCGAATTCTGAGGGTATTACATATGACATAGTGTCAATCCTAGATTGTGGGAGGTGGGGTTAAAGACCAAGCAGGACGGTGTCGCCATCCAGCTTGATTGGAAATGATTGGGTTTGGCCTTCATCCGCGCCTTGGGCCGTGCCGGTATCAAGCGCGATGACCCAATTGTGCAGCGGACAAGTGACGCAACCGTCGTGGACGATGCCTTGGCTCAGGGGGCCGTTTTTGTGGGGGCATTTGTCTTCCAAAGCAAAGACACGGTCATCGCTGGTGCGAAACACAGCAATGGTTATGTCGCCGTTTTTGACACAGCGCGAACCTTGGCGGGGAATGTCATTCAACGTACCGATCGCAACCCAGTTTTTGGTTTGAGCGTTCATTCTGCAGCCTCCAGCTTGATATCGGCCATCGGCGCAAATTCATGGGCTTCTGTCCCTGCGACACGTTCAGCCCAAGGGTCGATCTGAACGAAGGTCTGGGAATAGACGAACCGCTCGTAAAGACCTGTGCGCGCGTCGGCATCGTTCATGATCAGATCGTTGATGTGGTCGTACCCAAGACGGTCCGCCCATTTGTAAATGCGCTCCAGATAAAAGCCGGTCTCGCGGTAATATTGGGTCAAAGCACAGACGTATTCGATGGTCTCTTTTTCGGTCGCGACCGTGCCCATCTTTGTGGTGCCCTGAATATGCAGACCAGCAGCGCCGCCATAGAGGATCTCAAACCCGCTATCGACACAGATGATACCGATATCTTTGCAGGTGGATTCCGAACAGTTGCGTGGGCAACCTGAGACCGCCAGCTTCAGTTTTGACGGGGCCCAAGATCCCCAAAGTGCGCGTTCTAGATCAATGCCCAGCTGTGTGCTGTTTTGCGTTCCAAACCGGCACCAGTCTTTGCCAACACAGGTTTTGACGGTCCGCAGGCCCTTGGAATAGGCCGCACCTGAAATCATCCCGGCATCATTGAGGTCTTTCCAAACTGGGATAAGCTGTTCTTTTTCCACACCCAATAGGTCGATCCGTTGACCGCCCGTGACCTTAACCGATGGCACGTCATATTTGTCGACCACATCCGCAATCGCACGCAGCTCATCCGCTGTGGTCATGCCACCAAACATGCGGGGCACGACGGAATAGGTGCCGTCTTTTTGGATATTGGCGTGCACCCGTTCATTGATGAACCGAGACTGCTGATCATCGACATATTCGCCGGGCCAATCGCTAAGCAGATAATAGTTCAAAGCCGGGCGACACTTTGCGCAGCCTTCGGGTGTGGACCATTCCAGTTCCTGCATCACCTGCGGGATACTCATGAGGCGTTTGGCTTTGATCATCCGGCGCACATACCCATGGCCGTGGGTCGTACAGCCACACATGCCTTCGGCCTCTGGCAGCTTGAACGCATCGCCTAACGTCAGGGCCATCACACCTTCGACGAGGCCCGTACATGTCCCGCACGATGCGGATGCTTTCGTATGGGCGCGGACTTCAGCCAAAGAGGTCAGCCCCTTATCGCCAATCGTTTTGACAATTTGCCCCTTGGTGATGCCGTTACATCCGCAAATTTCAGCATCATCGGCGAGGTTCGCCACCGCCGCCAACGGGTCCATCGCACCACCGCCTTGGTGTGCTTGACCAAAAATCAGGGTGTCGCGCATCTCGGCGATATCCTCGCCGGATTTGAGCATCTCATTGTACCAAGGACCGTCCTCGGTTGCGCCATACAACACTGCGCCGATGACTTTATTGTCTTGCAAAATAACGCGCTTATAGGTGCCCGCCTTGGCATCACGTAACACAATATCATCACGGTCCGCGCCTTCGCCAAAGTCCCCCACCGAATAAAGGTCAACACCGGTCACTTTCAGTTTTGTCGGTGTTTCTTGGTGTGCAAATGCGCCGTCAATGGTGCCGCCCAAATGTCCGGCCGCAACCCGCGCCATCTGGTAAAGCGGGGCCACCAACCCATAAACCATGCCGCCCACTTCGGCGCATTCACCGACAAAATAGATGTCGGGGTCAGAGGTTTGCATGGCTGCGTTCGTCACGATGCCGCGATTGACCTCAAGGCCTGCGTCTTGGGCTATTTGCATGTTCGGGCGGATACCAACGGCCATAACAACCAGATCCGCATGGATGACCGTGCCATCGTCAAGCTCAACGCCCTCAACAGCATCAGTCCCCAAAATTTGTTTCGTGTTGGCTTCACAGCGAATGTCGATGCCGCGGCTTTCCAACTCTTTTTCCAGCAAGTAACGGGCAGACGTGTCCAGCTGACGCTCCATCAACGTGGGTATCAGGTGAAGCACGGTCACATCCATGCCTTGCATTTTCAGGCCCGCAGCAGCTTCGAGGCCCAACAGCCCCCCGCCGATCACAATCGCACGGCCACCCTTTTGGGCCGCAGCCATCATCGCCTCGGTGTCGTCCAGATCGCGATAGGCCAAAACGCCCTTTAGGTCATGTCCGGAGCAAGGAATAATGAAGGGGTTAGACCCGGTGGCCAAAACCAGTTTGTCATAATGTGCGGTTACACCGTTTTCGGCTGTAACGGTCTTGGTGACACGGTCGATCTGCGTGACGCTCGCCCCTTTGTGCAGGGTGATGTTGTGCTGTTTGTACCAATCGTCGTCATGAATGATGATGTCATCATATGTCCGTTCGCCCGACAGAACTGGCGACAACATGATGCGATCATAATTGACGCGCGGTTCAGCGTTGAAAATCGTAACATCAAAGGCATCTGGCGAGGCCTCAAACAGATGCTCCAACATACGGCCCGGGGCCATACCGTTTCCAACAATAACAAGACGTTTTTTTGACATAGCAAGAGCGACCTTCGCCTGACTCCCTAAGGAGTTGGGTTGGAATAGATAGCTTCGTTGCCAGTTGGGGTGCGCTGCGCCATTGCAGTACGCCGAACGCCCTCACGTGTAGTGCGGCGCGGCGCAAACACCATTCCGCGGGGTGAAATAAATTGAGAATTGTTTAACTATTCGAACCAGTCAGGCGAAACACGTATAAATAGTAGCGCTTCGCCTTAAAATTGATCGTTAAAAGTACGGATCTCACTGATCCCAATGCGCACAAAACCTCGCGCGTCTTGGATTCAAAGCATGTGATCAAGGGCGGGAACTGAAGCTGGCCTCTTCGCAATACCGTACATTCGTTGCGTTGCTGAAACGCAGTAGGATAGGTTCATTCCTGACATTCTCCACAGGAGATCTGTCCAGATTGCGTCGTAACGAACGGCCCTTTGCAGCTATTCGATGTATGGTATTTGCCGTCCCGTAAGCAGACATAGGGTCGGGGGCTGCACGTGAATGCCAAAATCAACTATTGTTTTCGCCCTGTCCAAACATGGCCTTCGGGGTCCTTAGGGCTTCGCTTCTTTGAAACGGTGTCATCAAACCACATGCCCGAGAAGCTGGAAAAATCTGCTGCGAAAGCGACCACGAAATCACCTGAACCCCATTCATCATTCCAAACGCAGCGTAAAATCTGTTTGGTCAGTGCGCAATTGTCCAAACGACCTTCGGCGGTATCACCGAAGCTGTCATAGATATATGTCGCAGCGATTTTATCGTCTGGCGTAAGGAAGAATTGCGTGGTGCCCGGTGCATCGCCCGAGGACCAAATCATGCCATGATAGGTGCCGACAACAGCTGCGTTTTCAGCATGGGCCGCTTGTGCACAAATGGCGCAAAGCAATGCAATTGATTTAAATTTCATAGAATTTTAATGGGCCCTATCGTTGGTTTGGTGCTGTCTTTGACGGACCTGCAAATTCTAGGGCAAAGATACGCTCGCTGTCCAGATCACCCAGAACAAATAAAGACCCAGGATCAACCGTTTTGTGCGCCACTTGCTTTGCCGCCATGGATGTATCTAGCGTTGGAAATTGAGGCGGGCGGGAAACTATCATTTGTCATCGTCTATCTAGAGCTGTCTTGAGCCAGACACTGTCGGTGCAAGCGTCTTTTCCATTTTCCGCATATGCCGTCTTTTATGCAGTTGATTTCGTCGGCAAAGCGATTACTGGCTGAGCTGCCAGATTTGGTTGTTAAGGTGCGCGAGCAGCTTGGGCAAGTTTTCGCGTTGAATACGACCGCCGAGGCAAATTCTGACAAAACGATCTTGTTCACCAATTGTGCGAAAGGCGTTTTCTGGGGTGATGCCAATTTCATGGTTGGACATGTGTGACATCAATGTTGCGCAAGTCACGTTGTTCGGCAATTCAAGCCAAACATTGAACGCATGTGGCTGTGATAGAAACTGCGCCTCTGTAATCATCTGCGCTGCGATGTCCTGCCTAACGGCGCTTTCGCTGCGAATGAAACGCCGGATTTGATCGGCTGTTCCATCCAAAACCCAACGGGTCGCGAGCGCCATGCAAACGGGTGACGCCATCCCCGAAAACGCGCGAATACCGTTTTCAATAGCAAAGCTCGCGCGGGCATTGGGCGCCACTGTATAGGCGAGGCGCAGGCCTGCGCCAATGCACTTCGCCAGACCACCAATATACCATGTCAGTTCTGGTGCGCTTGTCGCCATCGGTGGTGGGGCGTCAGGCAGGACAAAGCCATATGCATCGTCTTCAATGAGCGGCAGATTATGGCGCTTCATCACGTCGGTAATATCAAGCCGCCGGTGCTGCGGTACGATCATCGTTGTTGGGTTATGAAGGGTCGGATTGAGATAGAGGGCCTTGGGTGTGTAGCGCTGAATGGCATCTTCTAAGGCGTCAGTTAGAATCCCATTCTCATCCATTGGCAAACCAATGAGAACAAGCCCCAATTGGACGGCAATCTTTTTGAAGCCTGCGTAAGTTATATCCTCACAAAGGATGCAATCCCCGGGCTGCGCGAGATCTGTCAGGATGGCTAACATCGTTGCATGGGCGCCGGGGGTGACGGACACGCGATCCAAATTTGGGACAAGCCCGCGCATAGAAAGCCAGATAGACGCGGCCTCTTTATCAATGTCCCCACCGATTGGGTTTTGATAGCGCAACAGATGTACCAGATCTTCTGAGACGACAGACAGGCCTGACCGCATACGTTCAATTAGGTCGGGGTCCGTTGGTTCTGGTGGTGCATTCATCGTCAAATCATTGGCGATGGCACGGCGTTCGTCGCTTGTGGTGTTGATGCTGTGCTGGGGCAAAACGAATGTGCCGCGCCCGACGTGGGATTCAATAAGCCCTCGGCTTATTGCTTCTGAGTAGCCGCGCGAAACCGTTGTGAAATCGACACCGATCATATCCGCGAGCCGCCGCTGCGCTGGCAGGCGGTCACCGGGTAGAAGTACCCGATCTTTCATGTCTTGCGCGATGCAATCTGCAATGGCCAAGTATCGTGGCTTGTTGAACTGTTCGATTCTTAGAGACCAGTTTTCCATCTTACTTCCATAATTGTATGCATATTATGCAGTCAATTCTCATAGATGGAAATAAGGCTGTAAATGGCGATTTTAAACATAAAAAGCTGAATAAATGGGTGATTAGGTGCGGCTGTGCCTGCTCATTAAGCAAAGGCATACAATCAATACAATTGCATTGATTGCAAAATTGTATGGATTTGTGGTGGAGCGACAAACAGCATGACTAGCTTTGGGCGACATCAATGCGAATGACAGGAGAGCGCAATGCCCAAAGTAACGACCCCAGCCCATAAAGACGGTGATTTCTTCGTGGACTACGAAGAAAAGGTATTTGAAGATGTACAAGCAGAAGAAGGCCAGAAGGCGCTTGTTACCTTTCACTCGGTAGCATTCGAAGGTTCAATCGGCTTGGTCAATATCCTTCAAGCGATCCGCCTTCAACGCAAGGGGTTCGAAACTTCTGTTTTGCTGTATGGCCCGGGCGTGTCTTTGGGTGTTCAGCGTGGTTTTCCAACGCTGGGCGATGAAGCCTTTCCTGGTGCGCAGAACTATTCCGCAAACCTTACAAAATTCATGAAAGAAGGCGGCAAGGTTTATGCATGTCGCTTTGCCTTGCAAATGTTGATGGGTCACGGTGAGCCGTCCTTGCTGCCGGGTATTACGCCTATCGCACCGCAAGACGTTTTGGACCTGAAACTGCTGCACATACGTGATGACGCGGTGATCGTTGATACCTGGACAGTCTAACGACTCTGGTTTCTGGGGCGGCAACGGCGTCGCCTCAGAAACCTTTGTTTCAAATTTGATCGGGGCGGTCTGAGTGCCGCTGACCCATCACCCCCCAAAGGATGGCCCATGCCAGATCACACCGTAAAAGCCGCCGCTGTTCAGATCGCCCCCGATCTGACAAGCCGTGCAGGCACCATAGAACGTGTTCTTAACGCGATTGCGGAGGCAGCTGAAAAGGGCGCTGAATTGATCGTGTTTCCCGAAACCTTTGTTCCATATTACCCGTATTTTTCATTTGTTTTACCGCCCATCCAGCAAGGGCCGGAACATCTGCGTTTGTATGAAGAGGCGGTTGGTGTGCCCTCACCAGAAACGCAAGCTGTTGCGGATGCAGCGCGCAAACGTGGGATCGTGGTCGTTCTTGGGGTGAATGAACGTGACAATGGATCATTGTTTAATACGCAGTTGATTTTTGATGCGGATGGAACGTTGGCGTTAAAACGCCGCAAAATCACGCCAACCTATCATGAACGGATGATCTGGGGGCAGGGCGACGGGGCTGGCCTGAAGGTTGTGGAAACAAATGTGGGCCGCATTGGTGCGCTGGCGTGTTGGGAGCATTACAACCCACTCGCGCGCTACGCCTTGATGACCCAACATGAAGAAATCCACGTGGGTCATTTCCCGGGCAGTCTGGTTGGACCCATTTTTGGCGAACAGATCGAGGTCACAATGCGCCATCATGCGCTGGAATCTGGTGCATTCGTTGTGAATGCAACAGGTTGGCTGACCCAAGATCAGATCGACAGCATTTCAGATGATCCCAAGCTGCAAAAGGGGCTGCAGGGTGGCTGTATGACATGCATCATTTCCCCAGAGGGGCGCCATGTTGTTCCACCTTTGACCAAAGGTGAAGGCATTTTGATCGCTGGTCTGGACATGCGTTTGGTGACCAAACGCAAGCGGATGATGGACAGCGTAGGCCATTATGCCCGCCCGGAACTGTTGCACCTTGTGCACGATGCCCGCACCGCGCAGCCCGTGCATCGCATCGAAAACCCACAAGAGTTCGTGACCACCCCAGACGCGGAGGCGGAAGATGTCGGAAGCTGACTTAATCAATGAATTGCAGACCCATGGGATGCGGTTGGTCGACCCAACTGTAGGTATGGAAAGTCGCCGCGGCGGTGCAGGACCAACGGATCATAAGGCGATCACCGTTGGCGACACCACCGTGATGGTGCCTGTCCATACTGCACCCGCTTTTGATAGCCCTTATTTGGTACAGGCGCCGGATGCGGACGGGTTTTCTCAGGTGACCAAATCAGGCGAGCCCTTAGCCAAAATCCGGTTCCCCAATCGGCCAAAGTTCTATGATTTGAAAACCGCGGATGGGGTCGAATACAGCAAGATCGCGACGCTTCACTCGAAGGACGTGCTGGCCACCACGGTTTTACAGACCTGCATTCGGTATGAAAGTCGCAAGAAAACTTGCCAGTTTTGTTCGATCGGACAGTCATTGGCGGCCGGGCGGACGATTGCGCACAAAACGCCGCAACAGCTTGCGGAAGTTGCCAAGGCGGCCGTCGAACTGGACGGCGTGAAGCATATGGTGATGACGACGGGTACACCTGCCGGCAAAGATCGAGGCGCGGCGGTGATGGTCGACAGTGCAAGGGCCGTTAAAGCGGCGGTCGATCTGCCGATACAAGGCCAATGTGAGCCGCCTGAAGACAACGTTTGGCACGAACGGATGTTTGACGCGGGCATCGATGCGCTTGGGATGCATCTAGAAGCGGTCACGCCAGACGTGCGTGCGCGCGTAATGCCCGGCAAAGCG
>JBDWGM010000112.1:0-34893 GCA_039975755.1 Paracoccaceae bacterium
GCAGGCTCTGGTTCCGCCACTTTAGGCTCTTCTTTCGCCTTCGGTGCATCCGTTGTTGCTGGTGCCGCGTCTTCCTTGACCGCTGCAACCACTTTGGGTTTGCGTGGTTTGCGCGTTGTGGTTTTACGCTTCGGCTTTTCAGCAGGCGTTTCTTTTTCCGCCGCTTCCACTGTTTCAGCGGCGGCGTCGGGCTCGGCAGACGTTTCGGCGTCCGCTGGCGCATCAGATGCAGCCTTGTCCTCAGCCGGTTTCGCCTTTGGTTTACGTGGCCGGCGCGTCCGGTTCTTGGGTTTTTCTTCCTCTGCTTCGGCTGCCGGTTCCGATGACGTTTCCGCATCTGGTTTTGTGTCAGTATTCGCAGCTTCAGTGGCAGGATCATCCGCGTCCGCTACTTTTGCGGCTTCATCCTCGCTTGGCTTAGACTCTGCATCAGTTTCGGACGCTTCAGGTTTTGCGTCCGCTTCGCCATCGGCGTTGCTTTCGTTATCCGCTTGATCCTCACGAGGGCCTTTGCCACGACGCGATCTACGCCGTCTGCGGCGGCGTTTTGGCTTTTGCTCCTCTTCGCCAACTTCACGTTCTTCGCTGACCTCGTCGACGACATCGTCGTCCTCGTCCACTTGGTCCATAAGAGACGCATCAACCGAAACAACAGGCGGATCGATGGCAACGACCTTACGGGTTGCAGTCTTAAACCGCTCCATTGTAAAGTCAGGCGACATCAGAGACGGATCACCTTCAACCCGTACACTCAGCCCATAGCGGGCCTCGATCTGGGCAATGTGATTTCGTTTTTGGTTCATCAAGTAATTGGCAATACCGACAGGGCATTTCACCAAGACTTCACGGGACCGCTTGCGCGTGCCTTCTTCTTCGATACCCCGCAAAATTTGCAGCGCCAGATTGTCATCTGAGCGGATCAAACCAGTGCCGTGACACACCTGACAAGGTTGTGTCGTTGCTTCGATCATGCCCGGACGCAGCCGTTGCCGCGACATTTCCATCAAGCCGAACCCAGAAATGCGACCAACTTGAATGCGCGCACGATCGGTTTTCAGCTTGTCCTTCATACGCTTTTCGACAGACGCATTATTCTTACGTTCTTCCATGTCGATAAAGTCGATGACAATCAAACCAGCCAAATCACGCAGACGCAGTTGCCGAGCCACTTCTTCTGCGGCTTCGAGGTTTGTCTTTAACGCCGTGTCTTCGATTGATCCCTCTTTGGTCGCACGACCAGAGTTCACATCGATTGCAACCAACGCCTCGGTGACACCGATCACAATGTAGCCGCCAGATTTCAGCTGAACGGTTGGATTGAACATCCCGCCCAAATAGCTTTCGACCTGAAAACGCGCAAAAAGCGGCAAGGAATCCTCATACCTGCGCACGTTCTTTGCGTGCGATGGCATGATCATTTTCATAAAGTCTTTGGCGTTGCGATATCCGCGTTCGCCTTCGACCAGAACTTCTTCGATGTCGCGGTTATACAAATCGCGGATCGAGCGTTTGATCAAATCGCCTTCTTCGTAAATCTTTGCAGGGGCGATCGACTTAAGCGTCAACTCGCGCACTTGTTCCCACAAACGTTGAAGGTATTCATAATCCCGCTTGATTTCCGCTTTGGTCCGCTTTGCACCTGCGGTCCGAACGATCAGACCTGCCCCTTGCGGGACTTCCATTTCGTTTGCGATCTCTTTTAGTTTCTTGCGGTCAGCTGCGTTGGTAATTTTGCGGCTGATACCGCCGCCACGCGCAGTGTTGGGCATCAGGACGCAATAACGACCTGCAAGGCTGAGGTAGGTCGTCAGCGCAGCGCCTTTGTTACCGCGTTCTTCTTTAACCACTTGGACCAGCAAAACCTGGCGAACTTTGATGACTTCTTGAATTTTGTAGCGACGCGCTCTTGGTTTGCGCGGCATACGAATTTCATCGCTGTCATCTTCATCTGCAACAGATTCTATGGACTCGTCTTTTTCAGATGCAGCGCTTCCAGCCGTCTCTTCGTCTTCGTCGGGCGATTCATCCTGTGCCGCACCGTCGGATGCCTCATCAGCGACAGCTTCACCACTGTCCTCTTGAGCGCTTTCCGTCACTTCAGCATCAACCCGCGCGCTTTCTGCGTCTGCAGTTTCTTCAACCGGTTGGTCTGATGTCGTTTCTTCAACACTCTCAGACGACCCATCCAAACCTGGCGTATCTGCGTCGGTGTCAGGCATTGGGGTCGCGTCAGACAGGTCGACGTTCGTGTCTTCTGACGGATCAATCGTTTCCATTCCGTCGATTTCGGACGTTACGACTGCATCATCAGTTGTAGTCTTTGTCGCCTTCGGACTTCTGCGCCGAGATTTAGAACGCGTTTTCTTTTTTTCTGCGTCGTCGTCACGTGCGCGCATCGCGTCGGCGTACGCGCGTTCTTCTTCCATAAGCGCTTCGCGATCCGCGACCGGGATTTGATAATAATCCGGGTGGATCTCGGAAAACGCGAGAAAACCATGACGATTCCCGCCATAGTCAACAAATGCCGCCTGCAAAGACGGTTCTACGCGCGTTACTTTTGCGAGGTAAATATTACCGGCGAGTTGCCGTTTGTTTTCAGATTCAAAGTCAAATTCCTCGACCTTGTTTCCGTCCACCACCACGACGCGTGTCTCTTCCGCGTGGGTGGCATCGATAAGCATCTTCTTTGCCATGAAAGTCCATTGCACACAGACCTGAACCGCGCACCCGGGGGCGCAAGAGTTCGGTGTATGTGTCTGATTTGTGCGATGTTTTGCACGTGTTGCGGAAGGGCCTGAATGGCACTTGCCTCCGCTTCAACATGTTGCGCGCGCATCATCGCTATTCTTCTCCGACGCTAAGTCATAACAACCTAGCGCCCATTACGCGCCCCGAAAGACCTTAGTCTTCGGCGGCATCTCTCTGGCCCCACGGGGCCCAATCGGTCTGTCGGGTTTTGCTAGGCACTTGGCCTGCCAATGTCCCGAACAGCGAAACTCATGCGGCCTGCTGCACAAACTTTGCACAGGCCTACGAGTACAGATAATGTTTTTTGGGGGTGGATGACAATGGGCAAAACACGTTTTGCGCGTTCGACTGGCACAAACGCACCTATAGGACCTGCAAGTCCCGCATTGCTTGCCTGAAATCCGATGCAACAAGCTGACCTAAATCCGGCAGAGGTTTGTTTGCTGGCCTTAAATCCGGAATCTGCACAGCGCGACATCCGGCACGTATAGCGGCCGTAATTCCGCGATCGCTATCTTCAAATGCAAAGCAATCCGACGCTGAGACACCCAAAGCCTCAGCTGTTTCTAAATAAGGTGCCGGTTCTGGTTTATTTGCGGACACCTCGTCGCCACCAGTGACCATCTCAAAATGGTCAATCAGACCAGCGACCGTCAAATGGTGGCGGGCTTGATCCCCCTTGGTCGAGGTGACGACCGCCATGCGATGCCCCTGCCCGGTTAGTAATTTCAAACACTCAGATACGTAAGGCTTGATCGGGACGTCCTTGGCCATCTTTGCCCCGTAACTGACATGCCATTCCTTTGCAAAATCGTCATACGGTAAGCCACTGGGCAAAAATGTCAGCAATTGCCTTTTGGATTCGTCACTGGACGACCCGACAAGTCCATAAAAGAACTCAGTCGCGGTTTCGGTCTTAACATCAAATGGCGTCAAAATTTCCAGAAACGTTTCCATGATGACCCGCTCTGTATCCAAAAGCAGACCGTCCATATCAAACAATAACGCAGCCGGGACTTTCATAAACCGCAGATCCAATACTTAGGGAAGACAGGATTGTCTGCGCCCTGTCTTCCACACTGTGATAGGATCAACAATCGCGACCGCGTTATTGAGCAGGCACACTTTCCAACGAAGAATTACACTTTGTGATCAAAGGTAATCTGAACGCTGCAGACCATATTTGGTCATCTTTTCATTCAGTGTTCGTCTTGGCAGGCACAATTCATCCATCACCGAGGCAATCGACCCCTTATGTCGCCGCATCGTGTTATCGATCAACATGCGTTCAAACGCTTCGACATATTCTTTCAATGGCTTGCCTTCTGTGGTCATCACAGGCTGCATTTCCTCGTGATCACTCATCAACAGGGATGCGATCGTTCCAGTGCCACGTCTAGATTGCAAAACAGCACGCTCTGCGATGTTGATCAATTGGCGCACGTTTCCGGGCCAGGGTGCTTGCAGCAGCTGAGCCGCTTCTTGTGCGCTGACCTTTGGGGCGTCACAGCCATATTCATCGGCAAACTGTTCGGAAAAGCGCGTGAACAACGTCAGAATATCTTCACCACGCTGGCGCAACGGTGGAACTGTGATTTTCAAAGCGGCCAGACGGTAA
This sequence comes from Paracoccaceae bacterium, assembly GCA_039975755.1. Taxonomy (GTDB): domain Bacteria; phylum Pseudomonadota; class Alphaproteobacteria; order Rhodobacterales; family Rhodobacteraceae; genus JABSSA01. The sequence goes on from JBDWGM010000112.1 coordinate 4,367, forward strand.
AACAGATCCGGGCGCAATGCATCTTCGCAAGTTTTGCCCGCTTCTTGCATGTTACAGATCGCGACAATCCGGGTTTCCGCAGGTGTCCCCTGTTCATTTATCACGCTTAACAGGCGTCCCTGCGTGGTTTCCGACAAAGCTTCGATATCTTCCAACACCAACGTTCCGCCGCGTGCTTCTTCAACTGCGGGCAATTGTGCGTCTTCTGGAAGCATTGGGCCAAACAAACGTTTCATCAACGCGTCTTCTTCATACGCAGAGCAAGAGATTAGAACAAACTTTTTGCCTGCGCGCGATCCCACAGCGTGCAACGCATGTGCGACCAAGGTTTTCCCGGTTCCTGTTTCGCCGTCGATCAGGACATGGCCATCCGCCTGACCCAGATCTAGAATATCCTCACGCAAACGCTCCATCACCGGGCTTGACCCGATCAGCTTTTTCATAAGCTGGCCACCATCTGACAATTCCCGACGCAACGCGCGATTGTCCATCGTTAGCCGGCGCGCAACGGTTGCCCGTTTGGCAAGTTGCGACATGCGATCTGGATTGAATGGTTTTTCTAGAAAATCATAAGCACCGACACGCATCGCTTCGACGGCCATCGGGACGTCGCCGTGACCGGTGATCATGATGACAGGCAACGCACTGTCCGATCCCATCAGCTTTTTAAGGAATTGCATCCCATCCATGCCCGGCATCCGGATGTCAGTTATCACGATGCCTGGATATTCTGGGCCTAGTGTTTTCAGGGCGTCCTCTGCGCTTGAGAAGGTTTCAGTGTCGTAACCCGACAGGGCCAACCACTGGCTGATCGATTGACGCATATCCTGTTCATCATCAACGATTGCAATTTTCATAGCTTGGGTCATGGAGTTACTCCGCCGCTTTTATCGTATCGCCACTGCCAAGTATTGGCAGCTGCATTTCAAATACCGCTCCGCCGTCACGTCCGTTACGTGCAGTTAGGCGTCCACCTAGGTCGTTTACGATCCCCGAAGAGATAGCAAGCCCCAAGCCGACACCGTCGCCTGGTTGTTTCGTGGTGTAAAAAGGCTCGAACAGTGAATCGAGGTCGACAATGCCGGGGCCGTTGTCTCGAACAGTCAAAGTTGCAGTTTCCCCGTGTGATAGAATGATATCAACCTGTGGTTTTTGAACGGATTTCGTTGCATCAAGCGCGTTGCGCAGCAGGTTCACCATCACCTGTTCGATGCGCATCCGGTCCCCCATCACATCGACCTTTTGATCGGGAATGATCCGGTTGATTTGCACCTGACGTTCACGCAATTGCGGCTCCATCATGGACAGGCTGGATGCCAGTGCATCGCCCATGTCCACTGGACTAAACTCGTCCTGACCTTTGCGCGCATAAGACTTCAACTGACGTGTGATCGCCCCCATACGTTCGATCAGATCATCGATGCGTCCGAAGCTGGCGACAGCTTCATCAGGGCGATGTCGGTTCAACAACAATCGAGCCCCGGCCAGATAGGTTTTCATCGCAGCCAATGGTTGATTCAGCTCGTGACTGACGGCCGCGGACATTTCACCAAGAGCTGCAAGTTTCGAGCTCTGTTCAAGCGTTTGTTCGGCGACAGCAAGGTCTTCCTGAACCCGTTTTCGTTCGGCAATTTCCCGCTGCAGACGTTCATTAAGTCGGCGAAGCTCTGCTGACTCCCGTTGAAAGAATGTGGCTCGCAACGCCGATCTTCGGTTGAGCGCATAGAAGGTCAAAGCGAGAAGAATCGCAAAGCCCATAATCTCTAAAGCCAACACACCATTTACGCGTTCGCGCACACTTGTGTACGGCGTGAAAACCGTCATCTGCCAGCCACGAAACGGAATGCGCGTTTCCAATTGCATCACGGCTTCGCCGCGCAAATACGCATCGGGTGGCAATGCTGTCCAATCCGCTGTGGCGCGAATGGCCCGGGCGATCGCGCTTTGTGGGTCTTGCATGGCCAGCGCGTCCAGCGTTTGACGTCCGCGCCAACGCGGCTCTGTGGCCAGAACGATCGTCCCTTCGCTGTCTGTCACCCACAACGCATCGGTAATACCGCCCCACGTGCGTTCAAATTTTTGCAGATCCACTTCGGCTGCGATAACACCCAGTGTGTCACCGCCAACCTGAATACGGCGCGAATAAATGAATTGATATCCGCCCGATTCACGTTCGTTTACAGAAAATATCGTGGTTGCCGCTCGGATCGATTCAACAAAAAACGGCTGATTGCGATGGTTTTCGCCAAGCCTGTTTCGATCAGTTGCGGCCACAACGCGACCGTCCCCGTCCATCAATGTCAAAGACGCTGCACCGATTTCTTCGACAAAAGAAATGAGCCGTTGAGTGGACAATTGGTAATCGGCGGAATTCAACGCGCCAATCAATGTTGGGTCGCGCGCCAGCAATTGTGGAACAATTGCGCCTTGCCGAAGTTCTGCCAATAGGTTCCCGGAATAAAGCGCCAATCGCAGTTCGGCTCGGTTCCGAGTTGTTTCGGTAAAACGGTCAGTTAGATAGCGATTGGTGACATAAACTGTCAGTACTGCAGCCACGCTCATCAACAACAATGCGATGCGTGTTCGCCAACCAAGGCTTAGACCTTTACTGGAATTACCACTCTTTTCCATATGGCAAGATTAAGCCGGGTCGCATCCCGGCTCAAGTCAAACAGCAATCAGCGCACCCGACAACGCGCGGAAAAGCGCCTGTCCGTCTGTTCCACCATGTCCATCATCAGCGGCACGCTCTGGATGTGGCATCATTCCAAGAACTCTGCGGTTCGGCGAAAGGATGCCCGCAATGTCATTCTGAGACCCGTTAGGGTTGTCTGTGTACCGGAACGCAACGCGGTCCTGATCTTCCAGATCTTTCAATGTTTCGGCATCGGCAAAGTAATTGCCGTCATGATGCGCAATCGGAATATCGACGACATCACCTGCATTATACCCTTCGGTAAAATGGCTTTGGGATGTCTCAACGCGCAAACCAACAGTTTTGCAAATGTATTTCAGTTTCGCATTGCGCAATAACGCGCCCGGTAAAAGGCCCGTTTCAGTCAGAACTTGGAACCCGTTGCAGACCCCCAAGACAAATCCCCCACGATCAGCATGGGCCACAACTTCGCGACAAATCGGAGAATTTGCAGCAATTGCGCCACAACGGAGGTAATCCCCAAAGGAAAACCCGCCGGGCACCCCGATGATATCTATTCCATCCGGTAAAGAGGTGTCTTTATGCCAGACCATTTCGACATCGGCCCCTGCAGCACGAAATGCGACAGCGAGATCCCGATCACAGTTTGATCCAGGAAAAACAACGACAGCAGCTTTCATTCTCTTTCTCCTTAAATCCCCAGCATTGCGGGATTGAGGCGCAGTTCTATGGTCTGTTTGACCTGAACATATCTATTCAGGCGCGCAACGCGCACAGTCTTACAAAAGCTCGACCGAGTACCGTTCGATAACAGTGTTAGCCAACAGCTTTTCGCACATTTCGTCAACTTGCGCCTCTGTGGTTCCATCGGCCAAGTCCAGTTCAATCACCTTGCCTTGCCGAACGCCATCGACGCCGTCAAACCCCATGGCGCTCAAAGCGTGCCGCACTGCCGCACCTTGAGGATCCAAAACACCATCTTTCAGCATCACATGCACACGTGCTTTCATCGCTCGTTTGCCCTTTATATCTAGTTGATCAACGTGGGTTTCATCGCAGCTGGCGCATTCTTGGGTAGTACACCAAGACGGCGCGCCACTTCGGTATAGGCATCTGTTAAATTGCCCAGGTCGCGCCGGAACACGTCCTTGTCCAACTTTTCTCCGGTTTCGATATCCCACAGGCGACAGCTGTCCGGCGAGATTTCGTCCGCAATAACCAGCCGTTGGAAGTCACCATCATATACGCGGCCAATTTCGATTTTGAAATCGACCAAACGAATACCGACCGCCATCATAACGCCGGACATGAAATCATTGACCCGCAACGCCAAGCTGACGATGTCATCCATATCTTGTTGCGTGGCCCAGCCAAAGGCAGCGATATGTTCTTCGCCAACCAGGGGATCACCCAACTTATCGTCCTTCAAACAATATTCGATGATCGGGCGCGGCAATTGCGTGCCCTCTTCGATTCCCAAGCGTTTGCTTATCGTTCCGGCTGCATAATTACGCACGATCACTTCCAATGGAATGATCTCGCAAGACCGGCACAGCTGCTCGCGCATGTTCAACCGTTTCAGAAAATGCGTCGGAATGCCGACCTGATTCAAACCGGTCATGAAATATTCTGACAAACGGTTGTTCAGAACACCCTTACCGTCGATCACATCTTTCTTTTCGGCGTTAAAGGCGGTCGCATCGTCTTTAAAGTATTGAACAATTGTGCCCGGCTCTGGGCCTTCATACAAAATCTTTGCTTTACCTTCGTATATCTTTTTACGTCGCGCCATGGGCGTCCTTTCCGCCTAAAAACGAACCACCACACGCGGTTTGTCGTGGCCCTCATAAGCGAAGCCTGCATCGCTCGCAAGCGATGCGCGCCTTTGCCCCTTGCGCCCCGCGTGAAGGCCCCGCATATCTTTACGTGACAACAATGAAAGGGGAGAGGCACATGAGCTCTTTCGAGGACCGCGAAAACGCATTCGAAAACAAATTTGCCCATGACGCGGAAATGCAATTTAAGGCCGAAGCACGTCGGAACAAACTTCTTGGTTTGTGGGCCGCAGAATTGCTTGGCAAATCAGGCGAAGATGCCGACGCTTATGCAAAAGAAGTCATTAAGTCCGATTTTGAAGAAGCCGGCGACGAAGACGTCTATCGCAAAGTGTCGGGCGATTTGGGTTCAAAAGCTGACGAAGCAACGATCCGCAGCAAGATGAAAGAACTCATGGCCGAAGCAAAAGCGCAATTGCTTGGCGAAAACTAAACTCGGTTAAAAATGAGGTGCGCGCGATTTTACCCATTTTCGCGCGCCTCTTAAGATTCCACTCATTTATGCCCCCTAGAACCAAAGGTGGGTTTAGTGAGTGGTGTGGAACATGCGCGGGATTTTGGGGAAAGACCGGCTCAAGCTTTGTTTGCGTTTGTTTGCTCCAATACTGGTTCTAGCGCTGTGTTTATCCGCATTGTCACAGCACGTGACCCACAACTTATGGCAAACCCTTCCCGCAACCCTGTCCGCTGTTAACCCGCTTTTCTGGCTTGCGGCCTTGGGTTTTACGACGCTCAGCTTTTGGGCGGTCGGGCGATATGACGGCGTCGCCCACACACATTTGCAAACAGGTGTGTCCCCGTCTCAGGCACGCCGTGGCGGAACAATATCAATCGCGGTCGCGCAAACCTTAGGGTTTGGCGTGTTTACCGGTGCATTGGTGCGCTGGCGTTTGCTGCCTGATCTGGCATTGTCTTGCGCTTTGGCGCTTTCTGCGTTCGTTTCTGTTTCGTTTATTTTAGGATGGATGTTCGTCACCGCTGTTGTGTGCCTGTTGATGCCCGCTCCGGCGTGGACATTTTGGCCAGCATTGGCGACTGTTTTGTCTAGCCCGGTATTGATGTTCTGCATGTTTCGCTGGCCCGTCTTACGTCTAAAAACCCTCCAGTTTAACCTGCCCAGTTTGCGAATGACGGGCTCAATCGTGGTTTGGAGTGCGGTGGATTTATGCGCCGCTGGTGCCGCATTGTGGATATTGCTTCCCAGTGATGCAGGTCTATCCTTGATGGCCTTTCTACCCATCTACATGATCGCACTGGGTGCTGCATTGATTTCAAACACACCCGGCGGAGTCGGCCCATTTGAATTGGTCCTGATCAGCGCCCTGCCCCAAATTTCACCTGACGCGCTGATGACATCGGTCGTCGCGTTTCGTTTGGTGTATTACGCTATTCCCGCATGTATCGGTTTTGCCTTTTTGGTGCGCCCGTTCCGATCGCATGATCGCGGCACGGATTATCAATTGCCGGCTTTGGTCTTACGAGAAGCCCCGCGCAGTGAAGTGTCAATAATACTGCAAAACGGCGGAACTATGGAGCGCACTCGGAGGGGTGCTGTTGCAGTCTGGGTAACCGGCCAAACCGTCACCGCATTGTTTGATCCGATACGCGGCGGGATGTCTGAGACGTTGAAAACACTGCTCAGATTATCCCGTACAAAAGGTCGTTGGCCATTGGTGTACAAATGCTCAGCACAGTGTGCATTGGCAGCCCGTGCCGCAGGTTGGTCAATTATTCACCTTGCTGACGACGCGTTGATAAAGACTCAAACTTATACACTGACTACCCCAACACGACGCACATTACGTCGCAAATTGCGTGCCGTTGAAAAAGAAGGCGTGCAAATCGTATCGATAAAGACCATTTCCGAACCAGAGATCGCGCAGATTGATGCGGATTGGACAGAACGTTCGGGGCCTGCACGCGGTGGAACAATGGGGCGATACGATCCGGAATATCTGAAATGTCAATTTGCATTGGCTGCAAAAGTCGATGGAAAAGCCGTTGCTTTCGTTAGCTTCTTCACCTCTCAGAATGAATGGACATTGGATGTGATGCGTCAAACCCAAGATGCACCAACCGGTGTGATGCACGCCTTGGTCCACCAAACGATTGAAGCCGCAAAAACGCGCGGGATTCCAACGGTTTCCTTAGCGGCCGCTCCGGCTTGCCCTGATCCTTCGTCCGCTTTCTGGCGGTACGTTTCCAATCAAGTGGTAACGCGCACCAGCGGTCCAGGTTTGCGCCAATTTAAGTCTGCCTTTGCGCCAACTTGGCATCCCAGATACGCCGCCGCTCCTAATCCCATAAAACTTGCGATAGGGTTGGCTGATATCACGCGCGAAGTGCTCGTTCCGCGCCCTATCCAACGCACATCCCTTAATGACATTCATGATTTACATGAGAATTATGAATTTGATTCACGTCGTCGTGCGTGAAATAGGCTGTTCGACTCCTAACAAGGCGCATTCCATGACGGACCCACTCAGCAAATTACTCGAAGCCAAGGGCACACTTTTGGCAGACGGCGCGACTGGAACCAATTTGTTTAACATGGGTTTGATGTCCGGCGACGCACCTGAACTGTGGAACACCGACAAACCCGAGAATATTCGCCAGCTTTATCGCGGTGCGGTGGAGTCTGGATCAGATGTATTTCTGACAAATTCTTTTGGTGCAAATGCCTCTCGGCTCAAGCTTCACGACGCACAGGATCGTGCATTTGAGCTCAGCAAAGTCTCTGCCGAAATTGCACGCGAAATCGCGGATGCAGCCGGTCGCCCGGTGATCGTGGCAGGCTCGGTCGGCCCAACTGGCGAAATCATGCAACCCGTCGGCGCTTTAAGCCACTCAGATGCAGTCGAGATTTTTCAGGAAACCGCCGAAGGGTTGAAAGCCGGTGGTGCGGATATCGTATGGGCCGAAACAATTTCAAGTATTGAAGAATTCCAAGCCGCTGCAGAAGCATTCGCACGTGCGGATATTCCGTGGTGCGGCACGATGAGCTTTGACACGGCTGGGCGCACAATGATGGGCGTCACCACCAAAGATTTCGCCGCGTTGGTGGAAACGTTCAAAGTGCCGCCAATTGCCTTTGGTGCAAATTGCGGAACCGGATCGTCAGATCTGTTGCGCACAATCCTTGGTTTTTCAGATAGCAAACGTGCCGTGATTGCCAAAGGGAACGCAGGCATACCCAAATATGTCGACGGACATATTCACTATGATGGTACGCCCGAATTGATGGGCGAATATGCCCTGCTTGCTCGGGCAGCTGGTGCACAAATTATTGGTGGATGTTGCGGGACACAGCCTGAACATTTGCGTCATATGCGTGCAGCTTTGGATTCAGCGGTGGATCGTGGTGCACCAACACTGGAAGAAATCGTTTCTGCAATGGGTCCATTCACATCTACATCAGATGGCACAGATGGTAATGACAACGCGCCCCGGCGTCGTAAACGTCGACGCGCGGCCTAACCTCATGCGACTTAAAATAGCGACATTTGGGTTCCGGCTAAAATCGGGGCACGAAACAGATCTGTGCGCATGGGCTGTGCCGCTTTTGCAAGCCCCAGCCGCTTGATCGCTATGTTAAATCGCGCCGCAACGAGTTCAGCATAATGACCTTCCCCTCGCATTCGATGATGCCATTGCGCGCTGTACAACTGCCCACCGTGCATTTCGCGCAATCGGGACAGAACGCGATCGGCCCGGTTTGGCATGACAGTTCTAAGCCACTCTTCGACCAGCCCCGCGACTTCTTGTGGCAATCGCAACATAATCCAACTGGCCGTCCGTGCCCCAGCATCCTTACCAGCGCGAAGGATGGATTCGAGTTCGGGATCCGTCAGAGCCGGGATCATCGGAGACGCCATAATGCGCACCGGGATTCCCGCCCGCGCCAATTGTTGGATCGTTTTCAACCGACGCAAAGGCGCTGGCGCGCGCGGTTCCATTTGTCGGGACAATTCTGCGTCCAATGTCGTCACGGAAATCCCCACACGCACCAATCCACGTCGCGCCATCGGCCCCAAAATATCAAGATCCCTTTCGATCAAGCTGCCCTTGGTGACAATGGCGACTGGATGCCCGGTTTCGGCAAGAACCTTAAGGCAAGCACGCGTAATCTCGTGCTTATTTTCAATGGGTTGGTACGGATCAGTGTTCGTTCCAATGGCAATTGGCGCAACCGTATAAGTCTTTTTCGCCAATTCGGTCTGCAAAACGTCAGCGGCCTCGGGCCTTGCAACCAAACGCGTTTCAAAATCAAGTCCCGGCGACAGGCCAAGGTAGGCATGAGTTGGGCGCGCGAAACAGTAAACACAGCCATGTTCGCATCCTCTGTACGGATTGATCGACCGGTCGAATGGCAGATCAGGCGAACGATTGTACGTAATCATTTTGCGCGGTCGTTCCAAAGCCACTTCCGTGCGCAAGGTTTTAAGGTCGTCGTCGGATTCCCAACCGTCGTCCACATCCATTCGGGTGTGCCGTTCGAACCGTCCGACGCCGTTAGAAACCGCGCCGCGCCCTTTAATTTGAATGCCTTTCAAAGTCATGCAGATGATATGGAACAAATGAGGAACGTTTTCTACATGTTCTTGCAACATCACTACAACTTGAAACTCAATCACAGTTTTTTATACGCAAAGGTCGCCTCCGATACGGACGATGTCGCAATTCGGACAGTCCGACTGCGACGTTGTGACCAAATGCGTTTAAAGGCCCCTGATCGAAGAGGATGACCCATGTCTGAAGAAGACGATATCGTTTTGGCCGAACTCGACGACGAAGAGCTTGTCCAACAAATGTTTGACGACCTTTACGATGGTCTCAAGGAAGAGATCGAAGAAGGTGTGAACATCTTACTTGGTCGTGGGTGGGAACCTTATAAGGTTTTGACCGAAGCACTGGTTGGCGGCATGACCATCGTTGGGCAAGATTTCCGAGACGGTATCTTGTTTGTTCCCGAAGTGTTGCTGGCCGCGAATGCGATGAAGGGTGGCATGTTCATTCTGAAACCTTTGTTGGCAGAAACAGGTGCGCCACGCGTCGGTAAGATGGTGATCGGCACCGTCAAAGGTGACATTCACGACATTGGCAAAAACCTCGTCTCCATGATGATGGAAGGCGCCGGGTTCGAGGTTGTCGATCTTGGCATCAACAACCCAGTCGAAAACTACCTTGAGGCGCTGGAAGCTGAACAAGCAGACATTTTGGGTATGTCAGCGCTTTTGACGACGACGATGCCCTATATGAAGGTCGTGATTGATACCTTGGTCGAACAAGGTTTGCGCGACAATTATATCGTGCTGGTCGGCGGTGCGCCCTTGAATGAGGAATTTGGCAAAGCAATCGGTGCAGACGCCTATTGCCGGGATGCAGCCGTCGCAGTTGAAACAGCTAAAGAGTTTGTTGCGCGCAAGCATAACCAACTCGCTGCAGGGTAAAGGTCGGGGCGCATGTCCCTGCCCTCAGATTCCAGTTTGACCGAAAACGGGCTTGCCGCATCAGGCGGCGGGCGCGTTTTGATAATTGCATGTGGCGCATTGGCGCGTGAGATCATTGACCTCAAGGCGGTCAACGGGTGGGATCACCTGGACCTGACCTGCCTACCCGCAAACCTTCACCTGTATCCAGAGAAAATCACCGATGCTGTGCGCAGCGCGGTGGCAAAACACAGATCTGACTATCATGATGTCTTTGTCGCCTATGCGGATTGTGGGACCGGTGGGTTACTGCAAGCGGCCTGTAACGACATGGGTGTCGGAATGATCAAAGGCCCGCATTGCTATAGTTTTTTCGAGGGAAATGAACGCTTTGCCGAGCAAAGTGAAAGTGAATTCACCACGTTTTTCCTTACGGATTTTCTGGTTCGCCAGTTTGACGCTTTTGTCTGGCGTCCAATGGGATTGGATCGCCATCCGGAACTGCGAGACATGTATTTCGGAAATTACGAAAAATTGGTGTATCAGGCCCAAACTGACGATCCTGAATTGACCCAAAAAGCCAAGGAATGCGCACAACGTCTTGGGCTTGCTTTTGAACGTCGGTTTACTGGATACGGCGATCTGGCGAACGCGCTGGCCGAAATCTGAGAAACTAGCCCTTTGCCGCGATGCTGCGAATGCGTTCGATCATTGCACGCAAGCCGTTTGATCGTTGGGCGGACAAATGGTCTGTTAACCCTATACGTCCCATTTCGGCGCGTGCGTCGACTGCCATTACATCTGACAATGTCAGGCCGTTATACAATTTCCGCAGCACTGCGATCAATCCGTTGACGATCATCGCATCACTTTCGCCGTCAAATGTCAGCACGCCATCTTCGACTTGGACATGCAACCAAACTTGGCTGGCGCATCCGTCAACTTTGGTCGCAGGCACTTTCAACCCGTCTGGCAACGGGTCCATGGCCTTCCCTTCTTCGATGACATGCCGATATCGATCTTCCCAATCTTCGAGAAAATCAAAGTCTTCCACGATGTTTTCGAATGCTTCTGTTGCCATCTTTGCCTCTTTCTTTGACCATGACCTAGGACGCAAGATTGCAAAGGTCCAGACCAATACGTCTTTTCAAAGTCAGGCCGTTGCGCTACGACACTGTCAAAAGACCATGGGGGGCCTATCGATGCGTCGCGTCACCATTTTGCTACTAGCTGCCGTTGTTGGCCTGACCGCATGCGGAACGGTCAGGGACAGTCGGATTAATCCATTGAATTGGTTCGGCAACAGCCGAGAAGAGCCCGTGCAAGCCGCACCAGAGAAGGCCGTAAACCCGTTGATTCCTGAACAGTCGTCGGGTGGATTGTTCAAGCGACAAAAGGAATTGGACAGTATTTACAGAGGTGTTCCTGTAAATGTCGTGCGTGACCTTGTCATCGAACGTGTTCCTGGCGGCGCAATCATTCGCGTCACGGGCGTATCGCAATTTCAAAATGTGTATGACGTTCGTTTGACGCCCGTCGATGAAGACGAGGAACCCGTCGAAGGTGTTTTGGAATACCGTCTTGAGGCAATTATACCGGAAAAGCCAATTTCTGGTGGCGATGAACGCTTGCGCACAATTGTAGCGGCCCGAACAATGACTGACAACGAACTGGAATTGGTGCGGCAAATTCGGGTTATAGGTCAGGACAACGCGCGTGTTGTCGCGCGGCGCTGATACGTCGAATTACCAAATCTGTGCCAAATCTATGTACGTGTCAGTACAATGGAATGATTTGAACGTCATTGCCATTGGCTGTCAGAGCAATTTTACCTTCGCAAAGGCGCAACGCGTCGTCGCCGAACACTTCCATACGCCATCCTGTCAGTGCAGGCATGTCCCGCACTCCAGCTGACAACGCATCCAAATCGGACGCTGAGGCAATCAGTTTCGCAGCAACCCCTGCATGTTCCGTTTTTGCTTTTAACAACACACGCAGTAGGTCGGCCAACGCTGGGTTCACCTGCAAACGATCACGGTTGTGATCCACGCTTGGCAGTGATTTGTCAGGCAGGTTGGCAGCCTTTTGGATCGCTTGAAGAATGCCTTCTGCAATGTCGCCCTTTCGAGCTTCCCGCAAAAGCAACCGCGCACGGTTTAGCTCTTCCATGCTCTTTGGTTTCAGGCTGGCCAATTCAATCAACGCATCATCTTTGTAAACACGGTTTCGCGGAACATTTTTACCCTGCGCGTGTTTCTCGCGAAAAGCGGCCAATTCGCGCACATTGGCAAGAAACCGGGGGCTGCTCGTTCGCGTTTTGACGCGTTTCCATGCATTTTGCGGCTCGATTATATAGGTGGCCGGAGTAAGCAGTACTTTTAATTCTTCGGACACCCACCGTGCACGTTTGGTTTTGTCCAATTCCTTGGACAGGAATTCATAGATCGTACGCAAATGCGTCACATCAGCCAACGCATAGGTCATCTGGGCGTCTGTCAAAGGCCGCCGCGACCAATCCGTAAATCGAGATGTCTTGTCCAGTTTTGCCCGCGCGATCTTTTTCACGAGGGTCTCGTATCCAACTTGTTCACCAAATCCGCACACCATCGCGGCAACCTGAGTATCAAACAAAGGTTCCGGAAAAACCTGCGCATCGACAAAGAAAATTTCTAGATCTTGCCGGGCTGCGTGAAATACTTTGACGACGGATGTGTCGCGAAACAACTCATATAGCGGTTCAAGCGACAGACCATCCGATAGTGGGTCGACCAAAACGGCGTCTGTTTCCCCGTCACCAGGGTAAGCCAATTGAATAAGACACAATTTGGAATAATAAGTGCGCTCACGCAGGAATTCGGTATCGACCGTTACATAGTCATATTTGGCAGCTTCGGTACAAAAAGCGTGCAGTTCGGCGGTCGTTGAAAGTGTAATCATTCGTTATCCATCACAAGCCCGTGCCCTGCGGGTCTTGGTGGCTTACACGAAAGTAAATCCAAGAACCAGTGCCGGTTAAAGGTCGATGCGAGTTCTGTCGCCACTTGCGAAACGACGAAGTACCAAAGGGTATAATTGATGCTCTTTTGTCAACACTCGCCCCGCTAATAGATCAGGTGTGTCGTCTGGTTCCACCGGAACCACGGCCTGACCAAGGATAGGACCATCATCCAAAACAGGCGTCACAATATGAACGCTGCACCCTGCCGTCCGGTCTCCGGCGTTCAATGCACGCGCGTGTGTGTTCAAGCCTGGATACTTGGGTAACAACGAGGGATGGATGTTCAGCATCTTGTTGGCACGAGCGTCGACAAAAGCGGGCGATAAAACGCGCATAAACCCAGCCAAACAGAACAAATCGGCATCATATTGAGAAAGCGCCTTATCGACACTGCCCTCGAATGCGGCCTTGTCTTTCCCGAAAGGACGATGATCCACGACCTCAGTTGCAAGGCCTTGGGACTTTGCCCAGCTGACGCCAGCCGCGTCAGGATTGTTTGAGAAAATCACGCAAGGACGTGCAGGATGATCACCCTGCATACTGTCGACAAGAGTCCGCATATTGGATCCCCCGCCGGAAATGAAGATGGCAACGCGCTTGGTCAAAAAAGTGATCCGCTGTATTGAACGCCCTGCCCTTCGGACACGGTGCCGATGCGCACGGTATCTGAACCCAGAATTTGCATTGCAGCATCAGCTTGGTCTGCCGGAACTGCAGCAACCATGCCAATGCCGGCGTTAAACGTTTTCAACAGTTCGGATTCCTCAAGACCCCCGACCTTTACCAACCATTGAAACACAGGTGGCAAGCTCCAACTGTTCAGGTCGATATGCGCACACAGTCCATCAAGCATCATCCGGGGGACGTTTTCAGTCAGACCGCCGCCTGTAATATGGGAAAACCCATGGACAACACCGGCACGTGTCGCTTCTACTGCAGGTCGGACATACAATTGTGTTGGGGCCAATAGTGCCTCGCCCAGTGTTTTGTCGGACCAAGGACACGTGTCATCCCAACCAAGGCCGGAAAGTTCGACCAGCTTGCGCACCAAGGAATATCCGTTGGAATGAACACCATTGGATGGCATGCCAAGCAAAACATCTCCGGCTGACACATCACGCGGCAAATCTTGTCCGCGCTCCATCGCGCCGACAGCAAATCCCGCAAGGTCAAAATCACCCGGAGGATACATGCCTGGCATTTCAGCGGTTTCACCACCAATCAATGCACACCCCGACGCTTCGCACCCAACTGCTATGCCTTCGACGATGCGTGCTGCTTTATCAACGTCCAACGCACCGGTGGCGAAGTAATCCAAAAAGAACAGAGGTTCCGCGCCCTGACAGATCAAATCATTGACACACATCGCCACAAGATCGATCCCGACTGTGTCCACATGACCCGTATCAATCGCAATACGTAACTTGGTTCCTACCCCATCGGTTGCCGCAACTAAGATCGGGTCATTGAACCCTGCAGCCTTCAGGTCAAACAGACCTCCGAACCCGCCAAGGCCGGACATAACTCCGGTCCGTTTTGTACGTGCAGCGGCAGGTTTGATACGATCAACAAGAGTGTTGCCGGCTTCGATATCTACGCCCGCATCACTGTAGGTCAATCCGTTCTTCTTATTGCTCATGATTTGTCTCCAGCGCGCGCTGTTTTTTTCTTGCCCGCGTTTAGGGCATGCGCGCACGACTTGCAAAGGCATTGCTCACAAGTTCGCGATTTACTCATTCGTTACTTGGTCTTCACCCCAAGCTAACTATCGTGGGACATAGCATGGGCCCAAAAGCGAACATGCAAATCGAACATGCAAATCGAACAAGGGAGATCATCATGCGATTCTACAAAGCTGCGTTTGCAGTATTACCCATGACCTTGATTGCCAGCGGAACTGTTGCACAAGATCAGCCGGCAAATGACCGTCTGAAATTCTCCGTAAGCGGTCAAATCAACCGAGGTATCTTGTTTTTCGACGACGGAGTAGAATCCAACGAATTATTTGTTGATAATGATAACTCTTCGACACGACTGCGCGCGAAATTGTCCTATGATTTCGGGCAAGTAACCGTCGGCGGTGAAATTGAATACGAATTTGAATTTAGTTCCACAGCTGAGATCAATCAAATCAATACAGATGACAGTGTTTCTGTCGCCAATGAACGCAAATTCGAACTTTTCGTTCAAGGTGGATTTGGTAAACTGTCTGTAGGTCAAGGCGACAGTGCGTCGAACAGCGTGTCAGAAGTCGATTTGTCCAGCACAGCGGTCATTGGCTATTCCGGCATTGCAGACTTTGCAGGCGGGTTACTCCTCCGAGACGGTGCAGGCGCTTTGACAACTGTGAATATCGGAAGTGTGTTTTCCAACCTCGACGGAAACAGCCGAATCGAACGCATCCGCTACGACACACCGACCTATAAAGGTTTTACAGGATCGGTTTCACTCGGTCAGGATGATCAAGAAGACCTCGCCGTTCGTTACAGCGGCACTCATGGCGACTACAGAGTGTCTGGTGCGCTTTCCTACAATACAACGAATTCGCGTGACCGTATCAATGGTTCGGTTTCCGCGCTGCACAATCCGACTGGGATCAGCTTAACTTTTGCTACAGGGCGTGACGATCTGGATTCTGGTGCGCCTGATCCAGGGTTCAACTATATCAAGGTTGGATATCAAACGGACGATTTGTTGCCTTGGGGTAAGACTGCCTTCGCCATCGATTACTATGATGGCGGTGACATCGGAATCGCTGGAGGTAACGCAGAATCCTTCGCATTGGTCGCCGTTCAGAACATTGATCGATACGACACCGAAATCTATGCCGGATACCGAAACTACAGCTTCGATGCTCCTGGTCAGACGTTTCAAGATCTTGACGGCTTCTTAATTGGTGCGCGTTTCAGATTCTAAATTCAGTTGCAAGCGCGGCATATCTGTCGCGCTTGCATTTGGGCATCTTGACACGGTTGCTACCAGTGATATCTCCGCACTTAAGGGGGCCTGTAGCTCAACTGGTTAGAGCAGAGCGCTCATAACGCTTTGGTTGCGGGTTCAAGTCCTGCCGGGCCTACCAAACATCGACACGCTTACGCCGCGATGTTCTCCTCCTCCGCATAAATCAGATGATCGATGTTCGTGACTGTATAACGTTCAGCAGGCACATCGTAATTTACGAGGTTTGCCAGACGGTACCCCTGCCCGCGTACTGTTTCGATCAAGTTGTTTGGCGCGCCTACTGCTCCAAGGCGTGTACGTATTCCGTTCAAGAACACTTCTAAAACACGAGAATCTGGTGTTTCGTCAATTCCATACAATTCGCCCAGAATTTTGTTTTTACTCACTACGGTCGTCTGGTTCAGGCACAGAGCCTCAAATATTTGATATTGCGAAGGTGACAATGCCACGCGAACACCATCCCAACGAACTTCCTGATCCCGCAGATCCAACGACAAAGGACCGTTCTGAATGATCGGGCGGGCGTTTCCTCTTCGACGAGACATGACAGCCAGCAAGCGGTGTTTGATTTCTGGAAATGACATTTTGGGGCTCAAGATATCGTCTGCACCCAAATCCAAACCTGCAAGAGCGACCTCCATGGTGTTGTCATTATTCAGCAATAGAATAGTCGCGTCGGGCTGTTCCTTGCGCAATTGGCTTAACGCCACACGCCACCGCAAATCAGGCAGATCCGTTTCCATAATAATGGCTGGGTTTTCCAACAGATCGAGGCATTCAAAGACTTCAATGCCGTCCTTTGCTGTTGTCGTGTGAAAGCCCGCTTCGCGCAAACCGGCTTCGATCCGCGCTCCGTCCCAGGTTGTTACACTCATCAAAATCCGCATCGCAATCGCTCCACTTGTTAAAGGTGGTCCCGCTTGCGTTGCATGGCCCAACGCAGGACCACGCACATGGTAGTTAAACTTTTTAGCCGCTACGTTCCGCTTTGGCCTTCCATTAGGGTTTACGATTTTTAATGCCTGCTTTTCCAGCCGTTTCTTGTGAAAAGGTTAACGCCCAAAGCAGCAAGTCCAAATAGCGTACGCGGTATATATTAGCGGGCGATGACGATGTCCGCGCGCAAACCGCCCAAACTTTCACTGCTGCCCAATCGTAAAACTCCGCCATGCGCCCGTGCGATATCTGTTGCGATGGCCAACCCAAGCCCGACACCACTGCCTCTGTCTTGATTGCGCGATGGATCAAGCCGCGTAAAGGGTTTTTGCGCTTCGGCACGCTGGCTTTCGGGGATACCTGGCCCTGGATCTTCGACGCGCAAACGCAACGATTTGTCAGTCACTTGAACCGAAACTTCGGCACGTCCGCCATATCGAACAGCATTGGAAATAAGATTGTCCAATGCGCGTTGCATCGCCCCTGCGCGCAACAAGACATCTCCGTGCCCTTCGACCAGTTTCAACGTTACATCCTGACCTGCGCGTTGTGCTTCGGTTACTGCATTTCTCGCAAGCTCTATAGCATTTACTGCCTCAGCCTCACCCTCGCCTGCACTTCTGGTGAAGTTCAAAAATTCGTCGATCATCTGTTGCATGGCTTCAACGTCATGCAAAATCGGCTTGGACAACTCTTCGTCCATTAAAGACAGTTCCAAACGCATACGCGTCAGCGGCGTACGCAAATCGTGGCTGACACCCGACAACATCAAAGTCCTCGTTTCGATCTGGCGTTCGATCCTCTGACGCATGTCGACAAAGGCAGCACCGGCCGCACGCACCTCGATTGCGCCAGACGGTGTGTAGGGTTCATGGCGACCGCGACCAAAAGCTTCTGACGCTCGGGCTAGACGTTTGATCGGTCGCAACTGATTGCGCAAATAGATCAGCGCGACGACCGTTACCAAAACGCTGAAAAACACCATATTTACAAATAGCTGGTGCGAATTGTTTGCTGAAAGACGCTGGCGATCGAACATAATTTCAATTGCGGATGAACCCGTCTTAGCGATCAAACGCACGGATTTATCTTTGGACAGATCGACGACCCGCAATTCTGGTACGTTCAACAACAATTCACGCATGATGATCGTACCGGAAAAATCGAACCATTGGCGCTGATTGTTTTCGGTCAATGTTTCATCATCCACCTCCCGTACAACCATCTGAAGCGGTTGCAGTTCGGCCTGAAAGGCTTCAGTTAAATCTTGGTTACGTGTTCGTTCAGCCAGATTTAACACCAAACGCAGTTCACGCGTGACGGTCGCGGACATCTGACGTGTGACGTCTTCGAAGTGGCGTTGTGTAAAGACCACGGATACAACAAGTTGCACACAAATCACCGGCAACAAAAGGATGAGCGCGGCACGCCCATACAAGCTGCGTGGCATATATCGTTTGAGCCATTGGAATATCATACGTTAACCTAACCGCGCGAGCCTCAAGGGAAAAGCAAGATGACACCTCCAGATGAATTTGATCCCACAATTGGGGTGGCAGACGCACTTGAACCCGGGTTGCGCCGCATTGTTGCGCCTAATCCTTCGCCAATGACCTATCGCGGAACCAATACGTATTTGCTTGGAACGACTGGTTTGGCGGTCATTGATCCCGGACCAGATAACGCCGATCACATGACGGCCATTTTAAAATCTGTGACACCGGATCAGCGCATTACGCATATTTTTGTGACCCACGCACATCTAGACCATTCGCCGCTGGCACGACCTTTGTCGAACATAACAGGTGCCCCGATCTATGCATTTGGCCCAGCCGAAGCAGGTCGCAGCGCTGTTATGCAAGAGCTGGCTCAATCTGGATTGGTCGGGGGTGGCGAAGGCATTGATGCAGATTTCTCACCTGACCATGCATTGGAAGACGGCGCAATTGTCACCGGAGATGGTTGGTCACTGCGCGCCATTCACACACCGGGCCACATTGGCAATCATCTTTGCTTTGGTTGGAATGATGTTTGCTTCACCGCTGATCATGTTATGGGCTGGGCCACGTCTTTAGTATCGCCACCAGATGGAGACCTGACGGATTTTTTAATTTCTTGTCAGAAGCTTACAGATCGAAGTTGGAGTGTTTTTTATCCCGGTCATGGCGCACCTATTATGGACCCGGCTGCCCGATTGGAATGGTTGGTCACACATCGCAAATCACGCGAAATTTCCATTTTGGACAACCTCAAAACGGGTGCGTTTTCTGCAGCGGAATTGGCCCGCGCAATTTACACCGATGTACCAGTCGCTCTTTTGGGGGCCGCGGAACGCAATGTTCTTGCCCATTTAATAGACTTAACAGGCCGCGAGCTTGTCGAACCAGAGAGCTCATTGCATGGGGCTGCAACGTTTAGGCTGCGCGATCCGCAGTTATCATGAGCTGTCAGTTATCCGCACCAATGGCAGCAAGGGCCGCAGTGGCGACCGCGATGTCTTGGTCTGGGCTACCTGAACCGATCCCAATGCCACCTAACACCTCGCCATTTATGCGGATGGGCAAACCGCCAGCCAACCCCGTCACTTCGCCTTTTGTGGCGGCTGCTATATGTGATCGAACAGCTTCGGGAATGGCAGTCGTTGGTGCGCCAATAGACGCCGCGGTACGTGCTTTGGATCGTGCGCTTTTGCGGCTGAGGTACTTGGCACCCGTCATTCGCAATTCGCCCAGCAATTCGCCGCAGGCATCGACAATCACAATGCATTGCGGCTGACCTATTTCGTCCGCTTTGCTTACAGCCGCTTGCAGCATAGCCAGTGTGGCCGCATGCGTCAGAATCTCGTTTGGTTTTGTGAACACGTTTTTTGCTCCTTGCCGGACTTACAGAGGTGAAACGCCATTCACGTCCAAATAAACAGAATACAACGATGTCGTGCCACAGATGAACAACCGGTTCAGCTTGGGCCCGCCAAAACAGACATTGGCTACAAATTCGGGAATTTTGATTTTACCGATCAAAGTGCCGTCTGGATCATAGCAGTGAACACCGTCCGCAGCCGAAGTCCAAATACGTCCACTGGCGTCTAAACGAAACCCGTCAAACAGGCCGTTTGTGCATTCCGCGAACACTTCGCCAGGTCCAAGTGTTCCATCCGCACCGACGCTGTGACGGCGAATGTGTTTGGGGCCATTGGGATCATGGCTGGCGCCGGTGTCTGCGATGTACAGCAGGCATTCATCGGGTGAAAACGCAAGACCGTTGGGTTTAAGATAATCATCTGTGACTTGGCGAATTGCCTTTGTTTCCGGATTGACACAATAGACATGGCATGCGCCGACCTCGCTTTCGGCGTGATCGCCTTCGTAATCTGAAATGATGCCGTAAGACGGATCAGTGAACCAAATCGTTCCATCGGATTTGACAACCACGTCGTTTGGCGAATTTAGACGCTTCCCTTCAAACTGATCGGCGATGACAGAGATGGTACCGTCATGTTCCGTGCGTGTCACACGGCGTGTCAGATGTTCGCAGGATACCAATCGTCCTTGCCGATCGACGCTGTGCCCATTCGTATTGTTCGATGGCGTGCGAAAGTCAGACACGGACCCATCTGTTTCATCCCATCGCAGAATGCGGTTGTTCGGAATATCTGACCACAAAAGATACCGCCCTGCTGCAAACCAAACGGGGCCTTCTGACCAACGTGCACCCGTCCAAAGCCGTTCAACGCGTGCATGCCCTACGAAACAAGATTCAAACCTTGGATCAATGACTTCGAACCCGGTGCCCTCGATCATTCCGTACATCTGTGACGTCCTTTTCTTTCATTGACTCGCTTGGACGTTTGACCGCCCAGCCCGGTTTGGGGCCACGATTGCCCGGATGTGTTTCGTCAGGGCCCCAAATCGCTTGATACGTGTCTACAGCGAAACCACGGCGTTGCAAAAAAACAAAGCACCCAACGAGGATTATCCACCAAAGGATCAATAAAAACCACATCCAGACGGGTCCGTTCGCGTGCCACAAGCCAAACAAGATCGTGATCACCCCCAGACCCAACAAGCCGTAGCCCAGCGATTTATGCAGCGCTTCAAATATTCGGCGCCAGCGGGTCATGTCGTAATGATTACCACGCAGACTGCCATCGGGTTTCGGTTGCGTGGGGCCGCCTTTGTCACCGCGAAAAATCCCCAACACTATCTGAACAAGCAGGCCAATCAGTATCGTGTACCCCAGCATTCCGTGAACGGATAAATTCGACCATCTAGATGGCAGGACCAACGCCAATCCGAAAATGGATAGTCCCACCACAAGGCTGTGGCCCATCCAATGGCTGCGCCACCACACTTGATTGTCCAAACTGCGCGGCCAATCCTGACCCGGCATGATTTTGAAAAACCGCGCGACCATCACAGCCAAGGGGGCAAGTACACCCCACGCCAAGACCATGGAGCGACCATGCCAAGATGCTGCAAATCCGACCTCGTGCACCCGTGATGGATCAATCGGAGACATAAGAAAGTCTAACATCAGCCTTTTACCGCACCTGCCGTCATGCCGGTGATAATCTGACGTGAGGCAAACAACGTGAAAATGATGGGCGGGATCGCCAACAACATCCCCGTCGCCATGATGACACCCCATTCAACATTGAATTCGCTCATGTTGTTCACAATCAAAATCGGGACTGTTTTCGTGTTTCGATCAGATAGAGCCGATGCCAACAAATATTCATTCCACGCGATCCGAAATGTGAAAATCGCAGCTGCGGCCAGTCCCGGTTTGATCAATGGCAGGACGACCAGAAAGAACACTTGGAACGGTCCTGCCCCGTCAACACGCGCGGCTTCTTCCAAGGAACGGGGCACCTGAACAATGAAACTTTGTAAAATCCAGATTACAAAGGGCAAATTCATCGCGACATAGACCAAAATGATGCCGGAATGTGTGCCCGCTAGACAGACATCCCCACGGCCACCAAAAAGGTCACGGATCATTCCGCCGATCAATCCATCCTTATCCAGACAGAATTCGTTGTTCCAAAGACCAAACACCGGGACCAACAAGACGGCTGGGGGCGCCATGCGCACCATGAGGGTGGTCAATGAAACCGTATCACGCCCCATAAAGCGAAAGCGCACCAATGCATAGGCCGCCATGCACCCGATAACGAGCGTAAGAATAGTCGAAATCAGCGCGATAATCAGTGAATTTAGAAACGCGCCTCCAAATTTCAAAGAACAGAAATCCAGGTGATCCAGTTCATACCAAAGCACGTCGCATAGTGCGGTTTCATAGTTTTGGATTGTCGGCAGAAAAATCAAACCGGTGCTGCCCGAAATAATGTCCACGTCCAATTTGAACGAGTTCACGAACATCAACAGAACCGGACCAACGGACATCAAAACCAAAGCCACGATGATTGCGTAAAAGGCAGGATGTTGTTTGTCACGATGTGTGGACATCACACGTCCTCCTCTTGGATCGTTGCGCGAATGCGCGCTGCGCGGATTTCCTGCCAACGCGTGAAAGCGAACATGGCCACCGTCAGGAACAACAAAAGCAGTAGCAAATAATTGGACATAGCTGCGGCAACACCCAGTTCGCGGAATTCTGTGGCTGTTCGAGAGATGCGCAAAGCAAGGATTTCAGTCGACAGGCCCGGCCCGCCTTCGGTCATTACAAGGATCACTTCAAGCACTTTGAACGCGTCGATCAGGCGCAACGAACCTGTCACGATCAAAACGGGCATCATCAAAGGCAATTTGATGTAGATGATCTGTTGCCATCCAGTTGCGCCGTCGATCCGAGCGGCTTCTAAGGCCGAGCGGGGTAACGATTGCAATGCAGCAAGCGCCAGAATAAATATGAACGGCGTCCATTGCCAGATATCGGCGATAATGACGGACATCAAAGCGTGATCGCCCAGCCAGTCAACTTTGGGCAGCCCAAGCCCATCAAGTGTGCGATTAAAGGTGCCAACACTTGGATGATACATATATCGCCACATCAGGCCGACCACGACCGGGGCAATCATCATAGGAAGAATGAACAACGTCCGCAGGATCGACATTCCGCGAATATTTCTATCCAGCAGCAAGGCAAGGCCAACACCGATCAACATTTCAAATGTTACGACGAAAAACGCAAACTTCAGAGTGACGCTGAGGCTTTCCAAAAAGTTTGGGTCGTTCCACAACGTGACATAGTTTTTCAGACCAACAAATTCCGCTTCGCCAATGGTTTGGCTGGGGTCCCATGCCCGAAAGCTGCCCCAAACCATATACGCCAGCGGGTACAACAGCGCGATCGCCATAATGATCGCGGCCGGTGCCATGAACATGTAAGGGGTCAATCTATTGGCCATAGCGCGCGGCATGACAGTCACTTTCTGCGTCAATACTGTTCTTGGATGAGATTTGATGCGCGCGAGAAAATCGGGCCCGCGCGCACCGGAACTTGAGCGGGTTAGATCAGTCCCAAGTGTAATAACCAGCTTCGGTCATCACGGCCTTGGTACGTTCTGCAACACCGTCCAGCGCCTCTTGGATGTCCAAATCTTCGGTCAGTACTTTGGACAAAGTTGTCCCCAAGTCGGCATTGATCTTGCCCCAAACAGGAATGATCGGGCGCCAATCTGGATCCGCGTGTTTTAAAGCTTCGCCAAAGGTCGACATATGCGGGAACTTTGCATTCACGTCGCTATCCTCATGAGTCGAGAACCGCGAAGGGTTACCGCCCGCAAGGGCCACAAGTTTGTCGCCTTTTTTGGACGTCAGCCATTGCATCAAAAGGAAGGCCGCTTCTTTGTTTTCCGCATTGGATGGAATTCCGATACCGAACCCGCCAGTTTGGCTTCCGCGACGTGTGCCCATTGGGTGCATGGCCCAACCGACTTTGCCCACGACCTTTGACCGGCTTGGATCATCGATTTGGCCGGAAACAACGGTTGTATCAAGGAACATGGCCGTGTCGCCGTTCAGGAATGCGCCAAGCGCTTCGCCAAACCCAAAGTTTTTGGCCCCTTCTGGCCCGCAATCCACAATTTTTTTCAAGGCTTCGGCTGCAGCAACGCCAGCTTCGTTATTGACGGTTGGAACCCACTTGTCGTCAAAAACGCGTCCACCAAGTGGGGCCAGGTGCAACAAGAACGCGTGGCTCGCATGATGGCCCGATGCAGCACGGCTGGCGACACCACCCATCCCAGGTTCCAGCTCGGGAATTTGACATGCGAGGTCCAGCATTTCATCATAATTTTCAGGAACTTGCAGCCCGTGCTTTTCAAAAATATCCTTGCGATATCCCAAGATCGACGTTTCAGAACCGTAGGGAATTCCAAACAACGATCCGGTTTTGCCTTCTAGATATCCTTTGCCGCCACCAGCGAACCCAATGTTATAGACATAGCCGTCGATCAAATCATCCGCGTCATAATTTGGATCAGCCAGTTTTGGGTTCATGTAGTATTTGGCCAGATTTTCCAGTTGATCCGCGTACACGTAATCCGCCTTTGAAAAGACGACATAAGCGATGAGGTCGTATTCGCCCTCTTCCTGCGCCAGTTCCAGCGTTTGTCTTTCGCGCATCTTTAGGTAAGGCAGTTGATCCACCTCAACTTCGATCCCTGTTTCTTGGGTGAATTCCGGTAGGATTTGCATCACTGCATTGTAATGTGGGTGTGCCGGGAAATTGACGATCAAAGTCGTTCCCGCGTGTTCGGCGTAAGGGTTTGCCAAAACACCCCCGGCCATAAACGCTGCAGTGGTCACCCCGACTGCGCTTGCCTTTACTGATTTCATATTAGCTTCCTCCCTTTGAATTTTTGGCCGTTAAAGTGCGACCTCACTTGTGTGGTCGAACAAGTGAATGCCATTCGGATTGACCGCGAATGTCAGCGTTTGACCTAACCCCACCGGTGTTTCTGAATTGACTTCGACCATGACTTTTTCTGGTCCGCACTTGCACAGCAAAACGGATTGCGCCCCCACGTATTCCGAAACAAGAACATCTAACGTCAGCGCTGTGTGTGCTGGTGCATCTTTTTCGAACGTCAAATCAGACGGGCGAATTCCCATGATGATGTCACGCGAGCTGTGCTTTCGCGCCTTGTCTGCTTGCGCCCCATTCAGGCGCAGTTCGAACCCGTCGCCGTGAATGAAAATACCGTCGCTTGCGTCTTTGATTTTACCCACAAGAAAGTTCATGGGTGGCATGCCTAAAAACCCGGCCACAAACTTGTTCACGGGCCGTTTGAACAGTTCTTCTGGTGTGCCTTGTTGCTGGATATAGCCGCCATGCATCACGACGATCCGATCCGCCAAAGTCATTGCTTCGATCTGGTCATGCGTGACGTAAATCATGTTCTTCTTCACACGCTGACTCATCAAGGCGAGCTCGGCACGCATTTGGCCGCGTAATTTTGCATCCAGGTTTGAAAGCGGTTCGTCGAACAAAAAGATACCGGCGTCGCGTGTTAAGGCACGCCCCATGGCCACACGTTGACGTTGGCCACCTGACAATTCGCCGGGCTTGCGATGCAGGTATTCCGACAAACCTAAGGTCTGCGCGACTTCGCGAACTTTCTGGTCGATCTCGGCTTGAGGTCGTTTTTGCAACCGCAGCGCAAAAGACATGTTTCGCGCCACATTCATATGCGGATAAAGCGCGTAATCTTGGAAAACCATCGCCAAATTGCGGTCTTTTGGCTCAAGTTGACTGACCGGCGATCCGTCGACGTAAATCTCGCCTTCTGACACATCTTCAAGCCCAGCAATCATACGCAAAGTCGTGGACTTGCCGCAGCCAGACGGACCAACGAGAACGGTGAACTCATTATCCGCCATTTCCAGTTCGATCCCATGCAGAACCTGCACGTTTCCGTAACGCTTGATCAGTTTCTCTAAATGGATTTTCGGCATGCCACCCCTGCACCACTCGAACTTGTTACCGGTCACAATAGTTAATGTGACCGGTAACACAAGAAAAACCTTTCAAGCTAACCCATTGATTTACAGTGTTTCAGCGATTTTCAGTGCTGCTGCGGAAGCTTAATATAGCTTCTGCCTTGATATGACGGGGAATCACTTGCGTCCCGTCTTTGGCGGAAAACAGTTCGCCAATCAGTTGACCCGTGGCCTGTCCGATCTGTTTAGGATCGACAACAACTGTTGTGATATTTGGCGTGGCAAACCGGGACACTTCAAAGTTCCCGAACCCTGCGACCCCGATATCTTGGGGGACCGATTTTCCCAAAGTTGACAATGCAGATAACACACCAAAGGCCGGAACGTCCGAGACACAAAAAATACAATCCGTATCCGGAAATCGCGCCAACAACTCGGGAACCGCTGCAGCTCCGTCTTCTATTGATAACGGTGGCTTGCCAAATTGCAGAATTCGATGTGCAGATAAACCCGCGACATCCATAGCCGACGAAAATCCGGTGCGTCGCGCGGCTCCACGTGTCCACGCATCCTCGGCCTCG
The DNA here is from genome assembly GCA_039975755.1 of Paracoccaceae bacterium. Taxonomy (GTDB): domain Bacteria; phylum Pseudomonadota; class Alphaproteobacteria; order Rhodobacterales; family Rhodobacteraceae; genus JABSSA01. The sequence continues at coordinate 30,669 of JBDWGM010000112.1, forward strand.
CCTAAAAACGCGATGTTGCGATACCCATGATCGATCAATCCCATGGTCATATCAAACGCTGCATCTCGGTTAGAAAAGCCAATTGTATGTCCAATCGGGTTCTCCGGCCTTTCCCAAAGTTCGATCACCGGCACTTTTGCTTTGTTCAGCAATTGCACGGTTCGTTCCGTGTGCCCGTCATAGGATAAAACGATGGCCTCAGGCCGGCGCCGCAACATGTCTTCCACCAATTTTTCTTCTCGCTCATGAGAATAATCCGTATGACCTAGAAGAATTTGCTGGCCGATCCCTTCCAGTTCCTCGGTCAACGCCTGAATGGTTTCCGCAAAGTGCAGGTTATTCAGCGATGGAACCAAAACAGCGACAAACCCAGACCGTTTTGTTGTCAGGCTACCCGCCATTTGATCCGGGACGTAATTCATGTCGCGCACGATTTTCAGAATGCGTTCGCGTGTTTCGCGCGAAATCGGACTGTCTTTTTTCAACGCGCGAGACACGGTCATACGAGAGACACCTGCCGCACGTGCGACGTCGCGCATTGTAACGTCTGTTCCCGATTTTTCTGATTGGGTCACTGTGTCGGGTCCGCTTTAATGTTAGCGGTCACACATTGCGCCAGAGCCGCCATGTGCGCAAGAGGGCCACGAACATATCGGGCCCCTTGCTGTGCTTTTGACAATCTATCGTTCCAAAGCACCAACGCCAGAGAACCGAAACGCTTCTTTTTCCAATGCGTCGATCTCATCGGCACTTAACTGATCATGGGCCACGGTAATGCGTCCAAGGAACACCAGTGGCAACTCATCGGCCCTGCCCTCTAGATCGGCTTTGATTGCTTCGGCAGTCGCCGCGCCAACATCATCGCCCATGCGCATCGGTGTTGCATCCAATTCACCGCGACGGATTGCATCCAGTTCAAGGCCAGTACCGCCCCATCCGGTTGAAAAGATCTCCTTTTCCTTCCCGATCGCGACTTGCGCTTCGACGCTGCCCATTGCCATCGCAGTGTTGGCATTGTGGATGATTTTGGCTTCGGGATAGGCCTGCATGATCAAGGATGTCCCGTCGAAACCACCCTCACGCTGATATTCCCCGTAATGTTCATAGGCGGTTGTCCAGCCACCCTTTTCTTCTACACAGGCCTTGAAGTCACCTGAGCGTTGATTGTCGGTGATTCCGGGAATGCCTCGGTTCATTGCCATCGTGATGTCGTTTCCAAGGCGGTTCAGCATATAATCGCACATAACCAGCGCGCCTGCGGCAGACGAGAAATCAAACCATGCATCTGGCTGATTGGCCAAGTCCTTTAGCGGCGTGTGAAACGCCCAAACGTACGTCGCGAACCCATCATTGCCGGCAAGTTTATCAATGTTGTCGGCCTGAATCGCCAACTCTGATGGGCCAAAAATCACATAGTCATACAGGTCGTCATCCTGTTCCACTTGGTTGGCATAAGTCGATTGCAACGAATGTTCGATTTGGCGGCTGGCAAATTCAGTGGTTTCATAAGCGATCCCCAATTCGTCCAACCGTTTTGTCATCGCCAAATAATTGCGTGCCCAAAAATCAGAAGTATCTGCCGATGGATAAATTAAAGCGATCTGGATGGGCGCATCTGTTGAACCAGAAAACGGTTTTGCTTCAGCTCCAACAACGGCTTGCAGAGCTTCTAGTTTTCCATCTGCATTCACTTCGCCCGGCAACCAATGATCGCGATCCGCAATTCCTGGCAATTCCTTAAGCGGCAATGTTGAATGGCCGTCCGCAAAAGCGACACCCGCAAGTGGTAAACTTGCGATTAGACCCAATGTCTTTATGTGTTTCATGTGGTTCTCCTCCCGTTACATGTGAGTGGGACCAATCGGTGTCGCTTGGGGCTGCATCCCCGGGCGGCACCATCCCACCGTATTTGCCATCTATCCACTTGGAGTTGGATCGATGGCGGTAAGCCCACCGATTGCCAGCAAGGCAATCAATACGCCAATCGTCGCTGCGCATAGTCGCAACATTTTCTGTCCTTCAGGTGTCATTAAACCAGCCAGGATACCGCCTGCGCCGTCCCGATCCTTGGCCTGCATCCAAGTATACAGCGCGACCGAGCTGACGATAACGACGCCAGATGCCACCGATTGCCAAAAGAACTCGATCCGCAAAGTCACCAATGCGTTAATCATCATCGACAGTAGCAAAACACCGGCAAACGACCCAAGCATCGATGCGCGGCCACCAAACAGCGATGTACCCCCGACGACGACTGCTGCGATTACATGCAGATTGAAATATGGGGCGGATGTGGCTTGGATGGCGTTCAGCTTTCCGGTCAACATGACGCCGCCCAAAGCCGCGCAAGCCCCCATCAGAACGTAGGCATAGACTTTATGGCGTTTGACGGAAATGCCTGTTAATTCAGCGGCTTCCGGATTGGACCCAATGGCAATTGTATAGCGTCCGAAATAGGTCCGGGTGAGCAGGACATACCCCCCAATCATCGTGGCAATGCCGATCAATACTGGGATCGGAACGAACCCTGGAATTTGCCCACGTCCGATATCGGTTAGGAAATCTGGGAACCGAGCAAGCACCAAGCCTTTGGCGATCACCAATGCAAACCCTCGATAAATCAAGTCCATCGCAAGTGTCCCGATCAGATCAGGAACATTGAACCGCGTGATGATCAGCCCATTCAACAGCCCCATCAGCGCTCCAAGCGCGATGGCAATAGGAACGGCGACATAAACGGAGAACCCATATTGCTTGATCAGGAACGCCATGAGTATGCCAGACAAGGCAGCGATGGATCCAATCGACAAATCAATGCCACGTTGTGTGATAACAAAGGTCATCGCCATTGCCATTGGCATATAAAGTGCTGCGTCTAACAAAATCAGATTGAGGTTTGAAACGCGGAAATACCGAGCTGGTTCGACAATCCCCATAAACAGAAGGATTGCAAAGATCATGACCATAGGCCCTATGATCGCAATATACGGCTCCAGCCGTTCCATAATGGTTTGACGATCTGGGATGTTGTTTGCTGCGCTCATTACGCGGCCTCCTGCGCGCCGACGATCATTCCAAGCACTTCTTGCGTGGAACTTTCAGCTGTTTTCACAACGCCAACGCAACTGCCGCGCCGTTGTACGTGAATGCGGTCTGATACTTGAAAGACGTCATCCAACGAATGGCTGATCAGAATGATCGCCAGTCCTTGTGCCTTAAGCGTTTCGACCAATTTCAAAGTGCGCGCGGTTTCTTGTGGCCCCAACGCTGCGGTCGGTTCATCCATGACCAGAACGCGCAAACCTTCATGGTAAACAGCGCGGGCAATAGCGACCGCCTGTCGTTGCCCGCCAGACAAGCTTTCGGTCATCGCATCCAGTGATTTCAGTCGAACACCCAGTCTTTCCATCAAAACACGCTCGGTTTCTGACCGCATTCGTGAGTTGTCCAAAACTGTGATCCCCATGACCTTGCGGGTGAGTTCGTTGCCCAGAAACATGTTGGCCGCAGGGTCTAGATGATCTGCTAAAGCCAGCGTCTGATAAACCGCATCAATCCCCTTGACGATCGCATCCGCGTGGCTGGAAAACTCGACAACCTCGCCATCTATCGCGACATTGCCAACAGTTGGTTGATAAACGCCTGTTAACACTTTGATCAGGGTCGATTTTCCTGCCCCATTGTCACCGACGATGGCAAGAACCTCGCCCGCATATGCGTCTAAATCAACGTTATCCAGTGCCGTGACACCACCAAAACGTTTGGTGATCCCCTTCATCTGCACAAGAGGTGTTTTTGTCATTTTCTTCCCCACGCGTCGTTCAACCAGATTGTAAAACCCTCTCGATCCCCCCCGACTGGCGCACCAGCCGAGAGGAACAGGGAGAACCTGTTATTTGCCCCAGATCTTTGCGTAGGCATCGCGATATGGTGAGTCTGGATCGAACTGATTGCTGTCGCCCAGCTTCGACAAACCATCTTGCGTCACCAATGCGGGCGACGTGATATATCCTGAACAATCAGCACCTTGAATGGCGCGGTTCAATTCATCGACCAGTTGCCAGCCTTGCAAGTTCAACGGTTCAGCCACTGTAATGCTTTGATAACTGCCCGTTCTGATCCGCTGAAAAGCAGCTTCGGATCCATCGCCAGCGGAACCAGCTTGCGGGCCTTCACCACTTTGAATGCCCGCCGCAGCAAGAGCTGGTCCCATAAAGTCGAAATA
>JBDWGM010000113.1:0-50185 GCA_039975755.1 Paracoccaceae bacterium
CGTTCGATCGCCGTTAGGAGACTGTCCGGAATCGTCCGACCTGCATCGCTTAACACGGCCGCACCCAATGTCAGCAACGTGAATACGTTCAACAGTTCTTCTGGGTTGCGTGTTGGCAACCCGCCTTGACCGCCAACTTGGGAGTCACATTCCTTGACCAACGCTGTGATTGCGGGTTCGGCTCGCGATTCCATTCCTTCAAGGGTCAATGCAGCATAGATCAATCCAATTAAGGCCTCGAACCGTGGTAACCCCGGTGTCGTCGCATGCCAACGTTTTGAAAGAAAAACCGTTTGATGGCCTAGCGACCGATAGAACACATCGCTTTGCTCTTCGTTACGACCACGCAATAAAAAAGAGGCGTGGTTGATCCATCTGATCAGACGACGACCCGTCAAGTCTGGAGTCCATCCAGGTCCAGTGCCACGCCCGTATCTGTCTATCCAGCCCCACACCCACGACTGGCCCAACTTGCGCGTGTTGAAATCACCAACTGCGGCCAAGTCGTCCAGCCAGGAAAACCCTTGTGTCTCTTCGATCCACTTGGAGTCAAGAACGTCGATATCCCAAAGCATGCTATTGGGGCCTTGAACAAGGTGACCGGCGAACAAATAATTCCCTGCCAGCAGCTGGCGCCCGCGCGCATAACTACCAATGGTTTTGGGTTCCGGAGCGGTCTGGAATGCGGTCAAAGTGGAACCACGCGTTGCTCGCCGCGCGCTCCAGTGATTTCGTGTCCGCGTCACACGCGCGGAAAGACCCTGTGGTTTCGACATGTCTGCCCTGTATTTACGCGTTTGGTGCGCGTTTTCCAGCAAGCATAGACTCGAGAAGGTCACGAGTCACCGATTTTCAGACCCCTTTGCGCAGCATCGCAATATAGAACCCGTCCATGCCGCCCTGATCGGGCCAAAAATCGGGTCGCAAACGCAGGCCGTTCAAGTCATCGATCCAGTCCGGTTCGACACCGATCCCGTCAAATGCAGTTGCGTCGGCAACCATGTCCGAGTGGCGTTGCAAAGCTTCTTCGACCTGTGCTTCGCCCTCGTCGGGAAGCAAGGAACATGTACAAAAGACCAGACGCCCCCCCGGTTTTAACAATGTCCATGCATGGTCAATCAACGTTGCCTGCAGTTCGATAAGCGTCCCAAACTCCTCTCCGGTTTTTGCAAATGGCAAGTCTGGGTGTCGTCTAATCGTGCCCGTGGCGGAACAGGGCGCATCCAAAAGGATGGCGTCCCAAGCGCCTTTTACGTTCAATGCATCGTCAACCTGACAGGTCGCGGTCAATCCAGTGCGATCTAGGTTTTGACGCACACGCTGCATTCGACCCTCAGAAACGTCGACGGCGGTCACAACTGCGCCAGACGCGGCCAATTGCATCGTTTTGCCACCCGGTGCCGCACAAAGGTCTAGGATTTGTTCGCCGGGCTGTGGGGCCAGCGCTTTGACTGGCAAAGCGGCCGCCGCGTCCTGAACCCACCATGCTCCATCACTAAACCCAGGGAGTACGGACACTTGTCCGGGGGACTGCAATCGAAGGCTGCCGGAGGGCAATGGTTGCGCGTCCAGCTGTTCAGTTACAGGCGAAAATGGGGCTTTCAAGGTTAGATCCAAAGGCGCACCTTTGACATGTGCGGCCTCTATACGGCCCATCGCTTCGGCACCCCATGCCGCAACCAATGGTTTGCGAATCCACTTTGGTAGATGGGGCACGCGCAGCTTTTGCCATTCTGTGGTGCCTTTTTCGGCCACCTTGCGCAGTACGGCGTTGACCATCCCCTTAAGCGGTCCATGACGCTTGTGTTTGGCGACAAGATTGACAGCTTCGTTCACAACGCCGTGCGCCGCGCCGCCATGACACAGTTCGACCGTCGCAAGGCGCAGAATGTTGTGTACTGGAACTGGCGGGGGTTTGCGCAGATGTTTGGCCAAAACACGATCTGCCCGTTCAAGCCAGCGCAACGTGTCCAACGCCAACCGCTGAGCACGCGCGCGATCTTCGGGTTCCAGATGTTCCAAAACGCCATCATTCAGCAATTCAGTGATCAGTTTTTGATCAATCAAAACGCCATCTAGCAATCGTATTGCGCCCGCGCGGGCCTGATCTTGTGCCAAAGGGTATCCCTTAATCATGTGGTCAATGGGTTGTTTGATCCGGCATGGGGCGTATATCAAAGCGACAAAGGAAGAAACCCGCTATGTCCAAGACTTCACCAAATCCAGATATTCCTCCCGCAGCACAACGTGCCCTTGCAGAAGCCGAAGAACGGCGGCTTACGGCAAAAGCTCTGGAACAGCCAACCGAATTGGGCGGCCGCGACGGGCCGGAGCCCGTGCGATACGGTGATTGGGAGAAGAAAGGTCTGGCCGTCGACTTTTAAGCGTCAGTTCAGACGAAAAACAGCAGTGTCACCCGCGCCACGATCCGATGTGAACCGGATTCGATTTCCATTTGCGCGCACTTCTTGGCAATTATAGCCAAGGGCATCGCCACCCCAAAACAAGTCACGGCAAAAGTAACCGTTTTGCCAGCTCCAGTTGCCTTCGACATCCCACGTCGCGCCGCGCCCACTGATGCTGCCATCTGCTGACACTTCGAGTTTGATCAGGGGGCGAGTGAGCTTTTTGCCCTGAACAAATTCAACGAATTGTTCGAGGGTTTCGATTTTTTGCATGTCTGCCAGTGCTGCATTGGATGCAAGCACGGCGACGGTTCCGATAATCCATAACAAGCGCATGAGGGTCCCCGTTCATCGCTTAACAAACAGTATACGCGCAACGCCGCGCACTGGATCATCATTTTTTTGTTTCAGGGTCCAAAGACCTGCTTAAAGCGGTCAATACACTGTCGAAACCCCTCTTCGAATTTACCATTTCCTGGATGGAAGACGCTTTCGAAACTGATGACATCATCATACCCATCCATACGAAGGGCGTTTGCTATTGGCTCAAACTGATCGGCCAATTGACCCTCGCCCATACGTCTTACTTCGAGTGTGGCGCGGGGTGTGTCGACCTGGACATCTTTAATATGGACATGCCCCAAATAGCCGTCTTTGACCGTTTCATACCCGTCTGGCCACGCGCGTTCGTGACACCAACAGTTATTTGCTGGATCCCACAGCACTTTCAGAACATCCTTGGCATCCAAATCATCAATCAGTTTCCGACCGGTGTAGTTCGAATTGACCATGGTGCCGTTTCCGGTTTCCACGGCAAGGGTGATCTTTGCCGCCCGCGCCACTTCAATGGCTGGTGCGATCAGCGAAAGCGTCTTGTCCCATGCACCATGCGCGACATTCCATTTTTCAGCACCGTTTACCCCCCACAGAATCTGTTCCTTTTTATTCGTCATGATCCGAACAAGGGGGCTGTCCAGGACATGCGCCATGTCGATAACGCGTTTCAACGCGTCCATGTGTAATGTATGTGCGTCGTCACCGGGTGCGTTGGCTGTCGTCAGACCCGCAAAAATGTGGCGGCTGAGGCATGAAACGGGTTTGCCACGGTCCCGCAAAAGCTGATCAATTTCACGAATTTCTGCCGGGGTATGATCCCCCACTTCTTTTTCACCAACAAATTGCAGCTCTGCAAATTCCAGATCAAATTCGTCCATCACATCGACGGCGTGTGAAAGGTTACGGCTGATGCCGTCACAAATGACTCCCAGTTTCATTTTACGCCCTTTCGATGAAGTTCTGCACCGACGATGTCTTCTATGACGCGCGTGCAGATCCAATTGTCACCATTGGGGTATTTCGTGCGACCGGCATGAAAGATCTGCATTGCAGATGCGGCAGTATGAAGAGGCACGCCAAGCTCTTCGCCCAGATTCATTGAGATGGTCAGGTCCTTGTGCATCGTGTTGATGTGGCTGCCCGTGCCTTCGAACTGGCGGTCGATGATCTTTTCCAACGCATTATTGACGACGCCACATCCGGCTGAAGACGTCGAAAAGACATCCAGGATGACTTGCCCCGGTACACCAGCTTTTGCCGCCAACGCAGCGGCTTCAAAGGTTGCAGAGAACTGCGCGCCGATAAGCGATTGTAAGCAGGCCTTAACTGTTTGACCGTCTCCGGGGGATTGGCCCACGCGGTGGATATTGGCGGACACGGCGTCCATGACTGGTTTGTATGTATCAAGGAGGCTGTCTGGCGCGGCGGCCATCATCGTCAATGTGCCGCCTTGTGCGCCGGGGAAACCGCCCGACACCGGGCTGTCGATCAAATAAAGGCCGCTTCCCGCCAGTGCTTCGCCAATCTCACGCGCTTCTTTCGGTTTGATCGTTGCCGTCAGCAGGATGCACCCGCCTTTGGGCATCGTATGCACAAGGCCTTGTTCGCCAAAGATCACATCTTTGACCTGATCCCCATTCATGACCATGATAAATACGGCGTCGGTTCCCGTCCCAACATCACCAGAGGAAGAGGCCGCCTGTCCGCCCATGTTCAGAAAATCCGCCATCCGCGTGTCGATCAAATCGTAACCCCGCGTTTGAAACCCATTGGCAATCAGGTTTTTCACCAAGCCTGATCCCATGTCGCCCAGACCAATCACCCCAGCATTCATCATTGCGCGTCCTCCCTTTTGTGTTGGCAGGGTGCGCGGGGATCAACGTTCAGGCAAGTGGTTTCAATCTGGCCGCTTCAGCTGGACGACACTTGGGCTTTCCTCAATCTCTTCAAAATCAAAGTTATCCAGACGCCTCGCCCGTTTGCCAGCCTTGTCGGCGCTGATGCGAATATCCGCGATGTCTTTGGCCGCTTGCCCAAAATGGCGATCAAGGTTTCCGACGCGATCGCCCAGCCGGTCCACGTCTTTGAACAAAAGAGAAAGCTCTCGTCGGATCGCGCCTGCTTGTTCGCGCATACGCGCGTCTTTCAGAATGGCGCGCATCGTGTTCAGCGTGGCCATGCAGGTGGTCGGCGAAACGATCCAAACCCGTTTGTCGAACCCTTCGCGCACGATGTCAGGAAAGGACGCATGCAGTTCGGCATAGACAGCTTCGGAGGGCAGGAACATCAATGCGCCGTCCGCGGTTTCGCCATCAAGGATGTATTTTTCGGCGATATCGTTGATGTGCTTACGCACGGCTGTTTTCATCTGCCGCACTGCTTCTTTGAGCTCAAAGTCACTGTCTGCGGCACGCATCGCTTCGTAGGCTTCGAGTGGGAATTTGCTATCGATGACAATGGGGCCGGGTGGATTGGGTAGATCAATCAGACAGTCAGCACGTTTGCCATTCGAAAGGGTCGGTTGCCATTTATAGCTTTCTGCAGGCAGCGCTTTTGACACGATGTCGCGCAGCTGAATTTCACCAAATGCACCGCGTGTTTGTTTGTTGGACAAAATATCCTGCAGGCTCAGCACATCGCCGGACAGTTTGGTAATGTTGTCTTGGGCTTTGTCGATCGCCGCCAATCGTTCTTGCAAAGCGGTCAGGGACGTCGCGGTTTGTTTGGACGACCCATGTAATGACTCGCGCATGCGTTCCTGCATCTCGGTCAAGGAACGTTGTGACTTCATCGCGTTATCGGCCAGCCGATCCTGCATCTGCTGCTGCACATTGGCCAAACGCGTTTCGACGGTTTGGATCACCTGCGTTTGCCCGTTTGTGGCCGTATCGGACACGGTTTGAAGCCCGCCGCGCAGCTGTTCTTGGCCAAGGCTTAATTGTTGTACGTTGTGTCCCAAAACACCAAGCTGTCGTGTCATCGGGCCAAGCGCGCGGGCGGCCCGCGATGACGCGCGCAACGACAAAATCAACAGCAGCAGCACAAGCAAAATCAGTCCGGAGGCGACCAAACCGGCCATGACAAACGGATCGTTTGTATCAAGGGTCAACGTGCCAATTTGGATCATGTGCGTCCGAACAACCTTTCGATGTCTTTCAATTTTAGCTCTACATATGTTGGGCGACCGTGGTTGCATTGCCCGGAATGAGGGGTGGCCTCCATTTCACGCAGCAGCGCATTCATTTCTTCTGCCCGCATGCGTCGTCCTGAACGGATTGAACCGTGACACGCTACGCGACTTAGGATCGCTTCGACTCGGGCTTGGACTTGAAAGCTGACCTCGCCATCCGACAATTCATCCAGAATATCCCGCAACAGTTTTGTTGCATTAACAGTGCCCAAGATTGCAGGTGTCTCGCGAACGGCGATTGCGTCGCCCCCGAATGCTTCGATCATCAGACCCATACGGGACAGATCGTCTGCATATTCCAACAATAGCGCAACTTCACTGCTGCTAAGTTCGACGATTTCCGGGATCAACAAAGCTTGCCGGGCCACGCCGGTTTGCGCCATTTGGTCTTTCAGTTTCTCATAGACAAGGCGTTCGTGGGCCGCGTGTTGGTCGACGATCACCATACCGTCCGCTGTTTGCGCAACGATATAGTTTTCGTGGACTTGACCCCGGGCAACACCCAACGGCAGATCGGTGTTTTCAGTGACGTCTTCGGTCGCTGGTTCATAGACTGCGCCACTAAAGGCCTCACTCAGATCCGCGAATCCAGGCGCGGGGGGCGGTGTCGGATTGCGCGGCCCCAGTGAAGGGCGATCCATCTGGTAAACGCGCGGTTGCGTCTGCTCGGGTTGAATTGCGCCAAGCGTGGCGTTCGCGACAGTGGTCGAGGCACGATGACCAGCATTCGCCAAAGCCGCCCGAAGCCCGGATACGATGAGCCCGCGCGCGATACCCGGATCTCGAAAACGCACCTCGGATTTCGCGGGGTGTACGTTGACGTCGACCAATGTCGGATCGCAATCCACAAACAAAACTGCGGCCGGGTGTCGGTCGCGGCTGAGGAAATCGAAATAGGCCGCCCGCAACGCACCGCTGAGCAGTTTATCTCGAACAGGGCGCCCGTTCACATACAGATATTGCGCGACGGCCGTGCCGCGCGAATATGTCGGCAACGCTGCAAATCCTGTAAGATGCAGTTCTTCGCGTTCTGCATCCAAGGCAATCGCATTTTCGGTGAATTCCGCGCCAAGCACGTCGCGGAGACGTCCTGACAATGCTGGAACCGGATCGCCTGTCTGTGCTTCGGCGCGGAACAAAACCCGTGGGGCATCGCTGACCTCGCGCAATTCAAAGCGCACGTAAGGTTCGGCCATGGCCAAACGTTTAACTGTGTCGGTAATGGCCTGCAGTTCTGCCCGATCTGTGCGAAGGAATTTGAGGCGTGCGGGTGTTGCATAAAACAGATCCCGTAACGTGATCACGGTGCCTGCGCTTAAGGAGGCGGGTTTTACAGGGCTGACTTTGCTGCCTTGCACGTCGATTTCGTAAGCCTCGGCACCGTTCACTCGGCTTGTAATTGTCAATCGACCAACAGCACCTAAAGAAGGCAACGCTTCGCCACGAAACCCAAACGTATGAATGTTCAACAAGTCCGAACCGTCGATTTTTGATGTCGCATGGCGCGAGAGGGCCAAGGGCAATTCGTCAGCAGACATGCCAAACCCATCGTCGGTAATCCGGATCAGGGTCTTGCCGCCTTCGGCAATATCAATGCTTATACGACGCGCGCCGGCGTCCAGCGCGTTTTCAACCAGTTCCTTAACGGCGGATGCTGGCCGTTCGACCACTTCACCCGCAGCGATGCGATTAATCGCAGCTTCGTCAAGCTGGCGAATTACTGGACGTTCATCGTTTATATTGGGGTTGGCAAGTGACATGCCGCCATATGTAGCATGTCACCGCCCGATTCTGCCAGCACTTAGACCCTAGGCGGCCAGCCCTTTTGATCCGAGTCCCAAGAACTTTTCACGACGATCGGCAATCAAGCTTGATGCATCCATATCGGACAAATCTTCGAGCATAGCGGTAATTGCGTCCCCGACATCTTTGATTGTTTGATCACGATGTCTATGCGCACCGCCGATGGCTTCTGGAACAATGCGATCTGTCACACCCAGCTGCGTTAAATCTTGGGCCGTCAGACGCAATGCCTCGGCTGCTTCGCGCATTTTCTCTGCATCTTTCCACAAGATCGACGCGCAGCCTTCTGGCGAAATGACAGAGTAAACGGAATGTTCCAACATCGCCAATCTGTTTGCGGTTGCAAAAGCGACCGCACCTCCGGACCCGCCTTCACCAATGATAACAGAGACAAGTGGTACGCCAATTTGCAGACATTTTTCAGTTGAACGTGCAATCGCTTCGGATTGCCCACGTTCTTCTGCGCCTTTGCCGGGATAAGCGCCGGGCGTATCAACCAGCGTGATCACCGGCAAAGAAAACCGATCTGCCATATCCATGAGTCGAATGGCTTTGCGGTACCCTTCGGGGCGCGCCATGCCAAAGTTACGCTTTAGACGGGAATGGGTGTCATTGCCCTTTTCGTGGCCGATAATGACGACCGGCTTGTCGTTAAACCGGGCAAGACCGCCCATAATTGCATGATCGTCACCAAACGCACGATCGCCAGCCAGCGGAGTGTATTCAGTGAACAACGCGTCGATGTAATCGATGCAATGGGGGCGATCTGGGTGGCGCGCAACTTGGCATTTTCGCCACGGCGTCAGCGACTCGTACAACTCGACAAGCAGCTTTGCCGCTTTGACGTCCAAGGCCGCAGCCTCGTCAGTGACATCCATGCCCTCGTTTTCGCGGGCCAACGCGCGCAACTCTTCCGCTTTTCCCTCGATCTCAGCCAAGGGTTTTTCGAACTCGAGATATTGGCTCACAACGGCCCCCTCATTTCTTTCAGGCCTATATGGCCGCGTGCGCACAGCTTTGCAACGCTAGGGAAACAAGACAGGATAAAGTGACAGGATCAAAAGTGTGGCCATCGCCCAGTTGAACAGCTTTCGTTGTCCCGGATTTCGAAGCCAGCGAGAGATTCCCTGACCCAGAAGCGTCCAAGAACTGACGGCAGGAATATTGACACACCCAAAGATGCACGCGACCAGAGCGATCGTCGCAAGCGATGTGTCAGGCGTGTAAACGGTGATCGCGGTCAAGGCCATTGCCCATGCTTTTGGGTTCACCCATTGAAAACCCGCAGCTTGCAAAAAGGTGATGGGGGTCGGTTCTGCTGTGTCCTTCGCTTCAGTGGTCACACTGCAAGCAATTTTAAGGGCCAACCAGATCAGATAGAGAACCGAGATGCCCTTCAAAATTGTGTGGCTGATCGGGTAGGTGACAAAGATCTGAATGAAACCTGTACCAACAAGAATGATCATGAAGATAAAACCAAGACCGACCCCAAGCATGTGCGGTACGGTTCTGACAAACCCAAAATTGGCGCCGGATGCCATGAGCATGAGGTTGTTGGGCCCCGGGGTAATGGAGCTGACGAAGGCGAAAACGCAAAGGGCAAGTGTAAGGTCATAGGTCATGACGCAATTAATGGTCGAAATGTTGCGGCATTAAATTGCGAAGATTGAGTGAGTTGGTTAAAGTTCACAATATATGAGCAATATCGATCACATAGACGAACATATATTGCGTGAGCTTGAGCGTGATGGACGGATCAGCAACCTTGCGCTTTCTGATCGTGTTGGATTGTCTGCTTCTGCATGTTTGCGCCGCGTCGCAGCTTTGGAACGCAGCGGTATTATTCAGGGCTATCGCGCGGTCGTGGACAGGAAGAAAAGAGAGCGCGGTTTTCTCGCCTATATCGGTGTTGGATTGAATGATCATTCGCGTGACGCCCAGATATCATTCGAAAAATCAATGGCGCAGGCCGATCCCGTACGTGAGTGTCATAACATCACGGGTACGATCGAATATTTGTTGCGAATCGAATGCGCGGATCTGGATGCTTACAAAGCATTCCACACTGATTTACTGGGCGCTTTGTCTCAGGTGAATGCGATCACAACCTACGTTGTGATCGGATCACCGAAGGATATGCGAACCTGATATCAAAGACGTCTTAGATGCGTTTTTGCAGCGGACAATTATTGAGCAGCCGTGTCCGCGATTTTTGCAAATGTCGCATCCAATTCGGAGGCGATGGTTTCAAGCTCGGGGCCTGCTTCGTCGATATATGGGGCAAATACAGTCGAGGGGTGTTTGTAGCTGAGCGTTGCCGAACCGTTTTCATTTTCGGTTACATAAAACCGAATTGGGGCTTCGATCATAGCGGCGGTGGACAGGTTCAGTGTGCGAACTGCATATTTGTTGTTGAAGACACCGATAACGCGATTTCCGGGTATCGTAATACCGCGGTTTTTGGCGGCCCCCGTTGGGCCAGCTTGAGTCACGACGCCAAATTTGTTGGCTTTTACTGCAGATTTTAAGTCATCGATAAGCTGAGCATAAGGTTTGGTGGTGACCAGAACTGTCCAACCTTCGCGTTGAGTCATTTCCGCAAAGGCTTGGCTGGATAGCGCTATGGCAATTGCGATTGAAGACAGAAAAATACGCATGTGTGAATTTCCTTTGTGACGCGTGAGTCCTGTCATAAAATGGGCTTGGGACCAAATCAATTGCGCGTGGGGATGATGACGGCGTGCGCGCCCTTGCGGTCGCGACACCCCGCCCACCATCCCCGGCGTTTTTAGCCTTTGAGCAATTCTGCTTGTTTTACGATCACTTCGGCCTGTTTGATTGAAGCGATATCCACAAGACGACCCTTATAAACAGTGGCACCTTCGCCTTTGGCTTTGGCGTCTTCCATGGCGGCTAGAATTTCTTGCGCTTCTTGAACGGCGGCTTCGGACGGTGTGAAGACTTCGTTGGCCAAGGCAACTTGCTTTGGGTGGGTCGCCCATTTTCCGATCATGCCAAGAGTGGCTGAACGACGAGATTGGGCGCGATACCCTTCATCATCCGAAAAGTCGCCGAATGGGCCATCAATGGGTAGAACGCCATGTGTACGGCAGGCCGCCACAATGGCCGCCTGAGCCCAATGCCACGGGTCCGACCAGTGCTTTTCACCGGACTGCAGCATGTAGTAATTTTCCTGCGTGCCACCGATCCCAGTTGTTTGCATCCCCATTGACGCGGCGAAGTCCGCGGCCCCGAGGCTCATCGCCACAAGCCGTGGGCTTGCAGCGGCGATTTCTTCGACATGTGCGATGCCCGCAGCGCTTTCGATGATAACTTCGAAATTGACCCGTTTTTCACGCCCTTTGGCGCGTTCTACGGCTGTGACAAGTGCGTCAACTGCATAGAGATCAGCTCCATTTCCAACCTTCGGGATCATGATTTGATCCAAGCGTTCCGACGCGTGTTCCAGCAAATCAACGACGTCGCGATACCAATATGGCGTATCAAGACCATTGATGCGCACAGACAGGGTTTTACTTCCCCAATCGACATCCCCAATGGCGTCGATCACGTTTTTTCGGGCACTGTCCTTGTCGGATGGGGCAACGCTGTCTTCTAGGTCGAGATTGATCACATCAGCAGCGGACATTGCCATTTTTTCAAAAATAGCGGGTCGAGAACCGGGTCCGAAAAGCTGACAACGATTGGGGCGGCTGGGTGAGGCAGGTTGGATGCGAAAGGACAAGGGTCAGGGGCTCCCGGTAATTTTATTATGAAAATGGACCATAAAAAGTCCATATGTTGCGCGATACCCAGTTCGACCGAGTTTTGCAAGTGCAGCAACGGTTCGAAATTCGAAAGTTCAAACGGGTAATCGAAGAATATTTCAAGAATATTTGCATGAGCGAGCATTATTTGCAGGATAGTGAAAAATTCCCGAAATAATTCAATTTTATTCGGGTCAGTTTGACGTATCCTTTCAATTAGCACAACAAATGAGCCGCGTGGGGACAAGACATGATTCAGACACCGTACTTGCTGTTTTTGGGTGACGCACCAGACCAACTGGCTGGAAAAGTCGCGCAGGGCATCGTCGATTGGCGACGTGACAACGCGGTTGGTCAATTCAGGTTGCCCAATTGCGGGGCGGATATGGGCCTGGCCGACATGACGCTGGAAGAAGGGCTGAAAGCAGGCGCAAAAACGCTGGTGATCGGTGTTGCCAATCGTGGTGGTGTTATCTCCGATGAATGGAAAGTGGTTTTGGTAAAGGCCCTGCAAATGGGGTATGATCTTGCTGCTGGGTTGCACAACCTGTTGCGAAACGAAGATGAATTGCAGGCGGCTGCAAAGGTAAATGGCCGCACATTGCATGATGTGCGGGTTCCATCCATTGCCTATCCAATCGCCAACGGAATAAAGCGATCCGGCAAACGCTGCCTGGCAATCGGAACCGATTGTTCCTGTGGCAAGATGTACACAGCGATGTCCATGGACGCAGAAATGGTGGCACGCGGATTGAAGTCAGATTTTCGGGCCACGGGTCAGACTGGTATTTTGATCACCGGGAAAGGCGTGCCACTGGATGCCGTCATTGCTGATTTTATGGCCGGTGCGGTCGAGTATTTGACACCGGACAATGATTCGGACCATTGGGATCACATCGAAGGGCAAGGCAGTTTGTTTCACGTGTCCTTTTCAGGTGTGACATTGGCCTTGATCCACGGTGGTCAGCCGGATGCGCTGGTTTTGTGCCACGAACCAACACGTACTCACATGCGTGGACTGCCGCAATTTGCTCTGCCGTCGCTGGAACAGTTGCGTGATACGGCCCTGCCTTTGGCACATGTCGCAAACCCGGATTGTCAGGTCGCAGGAGTTTCGGTCAATACCAAAGCGCTGGATGATGCAGAGGCAAAGAAAGTGCTAGAAGAGATCGAGGATCGTATGAATTTGCCTGCGACTGATCCATTTCGCTTTGGCGCAGGAAAATTGGTCGATGGCTTGTTGGCAATTTAGTCGGGCACTTTTATGTCTGACAAAAGCAATTGATCGATAGCCAAGATTAGATTGGAACTTGATTCATGAAAATCACTGTCGAGCGCGATGTCTTCAGGTTGGCGCAGGTCTTCACCATTTCGCGTGGATCGAGGACCGAAGCGCAAGTGCTCACGGTTCGGATCGAAGATGCGGGATATTTGGGCTGGGGGGAATGTGTGCCCTATGCGCGATATGGCGAAAGCTTAGATAGCGTCGCGGATCAGATCAAATCCCTCCCGGATAATCTGAACCGCATGGATTTGTACGATATGCTGCCAGCGGGTGCGGCACGCAATGCAGTGGATTGCGCGCTCTGGGATCTGGAAGCAAAACGGTCTGGAAAACGCGCATGGGAATTGGCTGGATTGTCGGCTCCGGTTCCGCAAATTACTGCCTATACTTTGTCTTTGGCGGAACCCGACGAAATGCGAGCGGATGCAGCGAAACATGCATTTCGCCCGTTGTTGAAAATCAAACTGGGTACGCCCAATGACATGCCACGCTTGGAAGCTGTGCGCCAAGGGGCGCCGTCATCGCGGATTATCGTCGATGCGAACGAAGGATGGTCCGCAGACGTTTACACGGATCTCGCGCCGCATCTAAGCCGCCTTGGTGTGGATTTGGTCGAGCAACCACTGCCTGCTGGAGATGACGACGCATTGATCGGTTTGGCGCGTCCAGTGCCGGTTTGCGCCGATGAAAGCTGCCATGATCGTGCATCTTTAGCCGAGCTAAAGGGCAAATATGACGTCGTTAACATCAAGCTGGACAAGACTGGTGGATTGACCGAGGCCTTGGCCCTACGGGATGAAGCGCTGTCTGCAGGCTACGGTGTTATGGTTGGATGTATGGTCGGATCTTCGCTTGCGATGGCACCAGCAACTTTGGTTGCACAAGGTGCGGCAGTTGTGGACCTTGACGGCCCGCTGCTTCTGGCCGAAGACCGCGACGCAGCTTTGAATTTTGACGCGGCTGGTGTTCATCCACCCGCTGCAACACTTTGGGGATAGACATGCGCACTGTTTATGTGAACGGCGATTACGTGCTTGAAAACGAAGCCAAGATTTCGATTTTTGATCGTGGTTTTCTTATGGCTGACGGTGTGTACGAAGTGACATCGGTTCTGGATGGCAAGCTTATTGACTTTGAAGGTCATGCAAAGCGTCTTGAGCGGTCATTGACGGAACTGGACATGGCCACGCCGATTTCCATGGATGATCTGTTGACGGTCCATCGGGAACTGGTTGCCAAGAACGAAATCACGGACGGCCTTGTTTATCTGCAAATTACCCGTGGCGCTCCGGCAGATCGGGATTTCGCATTCCCGGACCCTGAAACGACACCTTCAAGCATTGTGTTGTTTACACAAAACAAGCCTGGATTGGCCGACAGTCCTGCGGCGCAGAAGGGCATGAAGGTTATCAGTATTGAGGACGTTCGCTGGGGACGTCGCGACATTAAAACTGTACAATTGCTGTACCCGTCGATGGGTAAAATGATGGCCAAGAAAGCCGGGGCTGACGATGCGTGGATGGTACAGGATGGGCACGTCACCGAAGGCACGTCGAACAACGCTTACATCGTCAAAGGCAACACGATAATCACGCGCCCGGTATCTAACGAAATTCTGCATGGTATCACGCGCGCAGCAGTTCTGCGGTTTGCCAAAGAAGCGCAAATGGTTGTCGAAGAGCGCCTTTTCACAATTGATGAAGCGAAAGAAGCCGACGAGGCGTTCATAACGTCCGCGTCGACCTTTGTTATGCCAGTGGTGGAAATTGATGGGGCAACGCTTGGTGATGGTACGCCGGGTCGCGTTGCACCGCGGCTGCGTGAAATTTACTTGGAAGAAAGCCGCAAGCGCGCTGTATAGACCTTAGCTGAAACCGTCTTCGCGGGCGATAAGCGCTGCATGGGTTCTGTTTTTGGCCTTCAGCTTGGCCAGCATGTTTTTGACATGTAGCTTTACAGTGACCTCTTGCACGTTCAATTCCCGCGCAATTTCTTTGTTTGATTTACCCTGGCATAGATGGCGCAACGTTTGGGTTTCACGGTCAGACAAGTTGCGGAAGTTGTTGCCTGCCTCGTCTGTCGGAGTTTGTTCGATCAGTTGAAACGGATAGTATCGATCGCCAGAAAGCACCAAGCGGATGGCGCCAATCATCATTTCCGCAGACAGAGATTTGGGAAAATAACCGCGCGCACCCAACTCCATCGCTTTCAGAGCAACGTCAGAGCCGGCCATACCTGACATTAGGACAAATTTAGTAGCCGGGAAGCGTCGCATAGCCAAGGCAAATCCATCAAGCCCGTTCATTCCGGGCATACGGTAATCCACGATCGCGAGATCAAAAGTGGTCGGGCTCTTGAGCTGAACCAATGCGCCTTCCAGAGAATCGACGGTTGATATTGAAAAATCGTGTAGACCGTTCAGATAGGCACCCAGAGTGTCACGGATCAATTCGTGATCGTCTGCAATAAGAATACTGGCCATACCAAAACTCAGCTTTAAAATAAGGACAATTAACTGTGGCTACATTGGGTCCATACTAGCACTGATATACCCTAAAGTATAGGTACCTACCCCTTTTACTTGGCGACGTAAGAAAACAAAGGGGTATTGTCTGGAAAGACCTCGTTTCCGATTTGATAGAGAATGTTGAAAAAGTCACCACTCACAGCGAACCTTCTTGCCATTCTTTTTTGCATTTTTTCGGTGCCTGCAATGGCGCAGGGTTTGCATTCTCTTACTGTCGTTACTGAAAAGGGAAACGAGGTCACCTTTACCATTGAAGACTTGGATAAGCTGGATCAGTCAGGTTTCAAAACCTCAACAATCTGGACAGAAGGGGTCGTCGAGTTCACTGGCGTTTCGTTATCGGAAGTCTTGCAAGCGGCAGGTGCTGAAGGATCTACTTTCGAACTGTCGGCACTCAACGATTATGCCATTTTCCTAGCCGCATCAGAGCTTGAGGACGGGTTGCCGTTGGTCGCCACGCGTCGTGATGGAATGTTAATGTCAGTCCGAGACAAAGGGCCGTTTTGGATCGTTTACCCTTATGATTCCGAACGAAAATACAGGACAGAAACCACTTACGCGCGTTCAATTTGGCAGTTGAACCACATTTCCACCATAGAATGACTTGTATCACTCGTTTACTCTGTTCGCGAACTGAGTAGGTCAATGCCGCGTATGCTGCCGATCCGTCTAATTATCCCGATGACCATTGCCGCATTGATCGGCCTGCTTGTGTTGTTGGGGGTCAACCTGCAACGAGAGCTGCGGTTTTTGTCAACTGACAACAGTGACAAAATGGCTTGGACGTTTCTGCAAGCAGAGTCCGAAATCGCCAATCTAGGCCGGACACTTGCGGAACAGCAACTCGCGGAAATGCCCCAAGCAAGCCTCGTTCGCCTAAGAGCCGACATTGCAATCAGCCGCATCAATTTGGTGACCGAAGGAAGATTTCCTAAACTGATGGAGGGGGATACCGAAAGCCAGCTCGTGCTGGAGCAGTTGAGGGGATTGCGCACCGAGTTTGAAGTCATACTGGATTCGAACCCGAGTTTGGGGAAAACCGAGTTCGTTGAGCTGTCTAAGATCGTTAAGCGAACCCAACCGCTTACAAGGCGCATATCAGTTTTGGGAAACGCACACGCGACTCAAATTGAAGGGGCGCAAAGGCAGAACTTTTCTAAGAACCTGTCAATAACCGGAGGGATCGCGCTAAGCGTTCTGTTTGGCATGTCGGGTTTGTTAATTCTTCTTGGCCGTCTGTTGGAACGTGCACGCGAGCGCGATGTCGAACTAAGCGCGACAACGGAGCGATTGTCGTCCACTGTGGCAGCCGCCTTGGATGGCATTGTCGTAGCTGACGCGGATTGGCGGATCGTCGAGTATAATCACGCTGCAAAAGAGATCTTTGGATGGCGACGAGATGAAGTTCTCGGCGCGCCGATGGAAGGCACATTTATTCCTCTGCACATTCGCGGCGGTGCTGTTAGCGCCAAAGCATCGCACAAGTTGCAACGTATACGCAACATAGTAGACAAAGGCCGATGTGAGATTTTTGCGATGCGCAAAACGGGTGAAACGTTTCCGATTGAAATTAGTGTTGCGGAATCTGGGCAGGAAAGCAGTCGCCTATTTATCTCTTATTTGCGCGACATCAGCCAACGAAAAATCACAGAAACGGAATTGATCGATGCGCGGGATTCTGCGGAGAAGGCGGATAAAGCAAAGTCACAGTTTTTGAGCGTGATGAGCCACGAAATGCGCACACCGCTAAATGGTTTGTTAGGGGTTTTGGATTTGTTGCGTACGACCCGCCTGACAAAGCGCCAAGAACGACACATCGATGTGGCCGCTGCATCAGGTGAGCTATTGTTGGAGCATGTCAATGAAGCACTGGATATCACTCGCATCGAATCCGGCGCTCTTTCTATAACAGAACAGCGATTCTGCGTTCGAGAGACACTTGCACGCGTTGTGGACGTGTTGGAGCCCTTGGCTCGCGAGAAGTCACTGACGCTGACCTTTGAAGGTGACGAAGACCTCACGTTTCAGTTCATTGGTGATAGTGGGCGGATAAATCAGATCATCACGAACTTAGTGGGGAATGCGATCAAATTCACTGAACAGGGCGGAATCGCCGTCAAGGTTTCCGGGATTCATGGTGTATCGCATTCTTTGATAACAATCGCCGTCGAGGACACCGGGCCGGGTATTCCACGTGAATTCCAAGAAAAGATCTTTGAGCATTCTTTTGTTCTAAACCCGGCAGAGGGGCGCCAGAGCCGGAGCGATGGCCTTGGCCTTTCGATCTCGAGAAGGATTGCAAGGTTGATGGGAGGTGAGCTGACCGTACACAGCGAAAATGACGAGGGGAGTGTGTTTACTTTGACCATCCCTCTGAATCGTTCTTCTGACGATGCCAACGGCGAAGGATTCACGACCGAAAACCTACCCGCGTCAGCGGTTAAGAAGCAGAAAGATATTTTGGTTGTCGAAGACAACGCAGTAAACCGCATGGTTCTTCAGGAAATGCTGATCGCCATGGGCCACAACGTGTTCGCGGCAAAAACGGGAACTGAATGCATCGAGATGGCTTCGAAGGACAAGTTCGATCTCATCATTATGGATCTCAGTATGCCGGAGTTGAATGGTCTGGATGCAACGCGGGAATTGCGTTCTGACGACGGTCCCAACAACAAAACCTTCATTCTTGGTCTTACGGCCCACGGCGCTGATGAATACAAGCTCTACGCTGAAGATGCGGGGATGGACGCGTTTGAGACGAAACCAATTCGCTTGAACACACTTAGTCGCTTTTTGTCCCATATCCCGGTTGGATCTACACAGACAGTTGAAAGCAACGTAACAGCCCCAGTCGATGACGCATTGGACATCGAAGTCGCGACCGAATTGTTAGGGTTGTTAGGTAAAGATCGTTTTGGCGAGGCAGTAACGACGTTTTTCCATGATGCGGAAGCCGCAATGACTGCTTGGGATCGGAAAAGTGCGGTTTTTGACAAAAGCGAACTGAGCGAAACAATTCATAAGCTCCGAGGGGGAGCAAACATTTTTGGGTTGTGTAAGATTGTTGCCGCTTTGGACAAAGTGGCAACTGCGAAAGAGGAAAATGACGATGCGACAACAGCGAAAGCGCTGGATGGGGTAATCAGCGCCGTTGACGCAGGCAGGGCTGCTACAAAGGCCTTTATGGCCAAATCTCAGTCATGAACCCGTTGAAGCGGATAAGAGCTTAACGGGCGACGTTACAGTTTAGCACCGACATTTTCGGCGAAAGACGTTTTGAATTCAGCGCTTTGAGCTTCGGTCGCTTCTGTTTGGTAATTTGCTTTCCACTCGGCCATCGTCATTCCATAAAACAACTCACGGGCTTCGTCCTTGGGGATGTCGATTCCCATTTCTGAAGCGGCCTGTTGGTACCAGCGCGACAGGCAGTTTCTGCAAAACCCAGTCAAGTTCATCATGTCGATGTTCTGCACATCGGTACGATCTTCCATGAGATGTTTGCGCAGGCGCCGAAAGGCTGCAGCTTCCAGCTCTATGCGTGTTTGATCATCCATGCGTTCAGTCCTTCTCGCCTCGAACACTTTCAATAGTTTGTTAACACATTGGCATTCTGACGTTTTTCTTCAAGGTTTATTTGTTTGTTTACCTTGGTTTGGTCGAATATTAGATACTTTATGTCGCGTATGAATTTGGGCAGTTGAGGCTGCCGAGGAATTGAGCGATAACGCTAACACTTCCACAAAGGGGACAAAAATGAAACGCGCACGCAATGTAAAAATCGTGGCAACGCTGGGGCCTTCTTCATCAACTTACGAAGTGATCCGTAGCTTGCACGAAGCGGGCGCGGATGTGTTTCGCCTGAATATGAGCCACGGCGCTCATGACGAAATAGCGGAACGTCACAGGATTATTCGGCAGGTCGAGGAAGATACGAATTCTGCCATCGCTATTCTTGCAGATTTGCAGGGGCCGAAATTGCGTGTTGGAACGTTTGCGCAAGAGTCCGAAGAATTGGTCGAGGGAGCGGATTTCCGTCTTGATTTAGATTCAACAGAAGGCACATTGAACCGTGTCTGCCTGCCTCACCCGGAAATTTTTGAGGCGCTGCAGCCCGGCGCGACACTTCTCGTTAACGACGGAAAAATTCGCCTGAAGGTCAAAAATTGCGGAGCCGATTTCGCAGAGTGTGTTGTCGTCGCTGGTGGAACAATTTCGAACCGAAAAGGCGTCAATGTTCCGGATGTCGAGCTGCCATTGGCCGCTCTGTCCGAAAAGGACCTCAAGGATCTCGAATTTGTTTGTAACTTGGGTGTCGACTGGCTGGCGCTTAGTTTTGTTCAGCGTGCAAGCGATGTGGAACAGGCGCGTCAGTTGGCGCAAGGTCGTGCCGCGATCTTGTCCAAGATCGAAAAACCAAGCGCGGTTGAGAAATTTGAAGAAATTCTTTCGGCCAGTGACGGGATCATGGTCGCACGCGGTGATTTGGGCGTCGAACTGCCTGTTCATGCAGTTCCGCCAATTCAGAAACGCCTCGTTCGCAAATGTCGCGCCAATTCAAAGCCAGTCATCGTGGCAACGCAAATGCTGGAAAGCATGATCGAAAGCCCGATGCCGACACGTGCCGAAGTCAGCGACGTGGCGACTGCGATCTATGAAGGCGCAGACGCCGTTATGTTGAGCGCGGAAAGTGCCGCCGGACAATATCCAATTGAAGCCGTGTCGACTATGAACAATGTTGCGACTGAGGTTGAAGGTGATCCGACCTACCGCGACATTATCAACGCAAGCCGCACAGGCGTCAAAACGACGATTGCGGATGGTATTGTTTCCGCTGCACGAGAAATTGCTGAGACCACAAACATCAAAGCAATCTGTTGTTACACGCAATCGGGAACGACTGCTTTGCTTGTGGCGCGCGAACGTCCACGGGTACCGATCATTGCTTTGACGTCGCTTCAACGCACAGCACGTCGACTAGCGTTGTCTTGGGGGTGCACTTGCGTGATGATCGAAAGCATGGACCGCTTTAAGACGGCCGTTGTGGGTGCCGCGCGTGCTGCGCGTGAAGTCGGATTGGCTGGAAACGAAGATCAGATCGTTGTGACAGCGGGTGTTCCATTCAACGTGACCGGAACAACAAACATCTTACGTGTTGCGCCTTGCGACGAACGTTTGATTTACAGCACTGACCCAGAGTAACATCTCGCTCATTAAGACTTGAGCGGGACGAAATGTATGACACCTGACGTTGCCCTGGTTCTTGGCCTGGTTCTTGCTGGGTTGGCGGTTCCTTCAATGTTGTCGGCCTTTTCAGATAGGCGAGCCCCGCGCGCTTCAGCGTTGACCATACTGATAGCGGGCGGGTTGCTATTATATGCGGTTCAAACACAGCCATCAGGATATACTTTTCAGGATATCCCGAAAGCTTTTGTAAGGGTCATTGGCCAATTTCTTTAGGATAAGCCCTGAAAACGGTTGGACAGATCTTTCATAGCTTTGCTGAATGGTTGAGGACCATAACTGACGCGCGATACCCCGCATTCTGCGGCAGCTTTAGGCGAGGATAACGGTCCTAGCATCATTACATTCACGGGCAAGTTTACTTGGTCCGTCACCTTCTGGATCAATCCAAGGTCGGTCAGTCCTGGGACGAAGAAACCGTCCGCGCCGGCATCCGAATAGGCAGATGCACGTTCAAATGCGTCATCCAAAAGCTCGGAATGAGCAGCATCTTTTGGCGCTTTCAAAAACAGGTCAGTGCGTGCGTTGATAAAGAGAGGGATACCTGTGTCTTCGGCCGCGTCGCGCGCAGCCTTGATGCGCGCAGCTTGATCTGAAATGGAATGTAGCCCCTGTCCACCGACTACTTGGTCTTCGAAATTTATGCCGATTGCGCCTGCCTCGATGATTTGGGTCACATTCTTGCGCACATCTGAAGGGGTGTCTGCATAGGCGCCTTCAAAGTCGATGCTCACCGGGACATCAACTGTCAAAGCAATGCGTGCAGCAATCTGCAACACAAAATCCAATGGAATACCTTGGCCGTCTTTGTACCCTTGCGCCGCGGCGACAGACCAGCTGCCGGTCGCAACAGCAGTCGCACCTGCATCCACAATTGTCTTGGCGCTACCGGCGTCCCAAATATTGTACAGCACCAAAGGGGCTCCCTTTTGGTGCATTTTCTTGAAAGATTGCGCTTTATCGACCTGACTCATCTTTTTGCTCCCTGACATGTGGTTTTGTAGTGCCGTTCGATTTCGATCAGTTTTTGTTTTCGCCACAAACCGCCGCCATAACCAGTGAGCGACCCATCTGCTCCAATCACCCGATGACACGGCACAACAATGGCAATTTGGTTTGCACCATTTGCCTTTGCAACCGCACGCGTCGCATTTGGTCGCCCAATACTGGCGGCGATTTCCGAATAAGTCCTGGTTGCGCCGGGCGGTATTTGCTGCAGTTCTGCCCAAACCTTTCGTGAAAACGGTGTTCCACCAAATGCCAACGGTGTGGAAAAGCTTGGGTTTGTTCCGGCAAAGAAACCTGCAAGTTCTGCGCGCACCCGTTCTGCTGGCGCGCTTTTGCCAATGCTCAGTTTGCAGTTGCAGTTTGCTTGCAGTGCTTTCAGCTCCGCTGGCAACGCTTTGCGGTCGATGAATTCCAAAATGTGCAAATGAGTAGCACTGCAAACCGCCACGAGATCGCCCAATGGTGTTGCAATCCAATCCACCTTCAAAAGGGTATCTCCCGTCAATGAGCCGGGTGAACAACCGATGAGCTTGGCAAATGCATTCCGAAATGCGCTTGGCGATTCAAATCCGGCACTTAACTGAGCATCAATAACCTTGGATTTATCGGCAAGGACCGTAAAGCTGTGCTGCAGACGTCTGTGACGCGCCATTTGTAAAAATGTCATTCCAAACTGACGTTTGAAGGTTTTCCGAATTGCCGACGGATCATACCCGAGGCGGGCCACATCATCTTCGGTCCATCGATAATTTGGTTGTTTTTCAAGTGCGTTTAACAAATCGGAAATTGCCGGGTCTGTTTGCGCCACGGGTTGTAGGGGATGGCATCGCTTGCAGGGTCGGAAACCTGCTTCGATGCAGTCTGACGCAGTTGGGTAAAATGTGCAGTTTTCTGATTTGGGTTTGCGTGCGGGGCAGGTTAGGCGGCAGAAGACACCAGTTGTTGACACACCAACGTAAGCGACACCGTCAAATCGGTCGTCACGTGCAAGCAGTGCGTCATAAAGGGCAGAGTGGTCGGGTAAATCAAACAACATAAACCATAGCATATCACTGTACCGAAAAGACGCCGTCGAAAAACGGGACGCTATTGCACATTCTTTGCCCAAGAAACTCTTGCCATCCGATGCTGCTCTGCCTATAGCAACGTTTCGTTCGGGTGGCCGGCCAGTGTGGCATGCCGAGTCGCCTTACAACCGAACTCAACCTAGGAGACGGAAATGCCCAAGATGAAGACCAAGTCGAGCGCAAAGAAGCGCTTTAAAGTGACGGCGACCGGGAAGGTCATCGGTGGTCAGGCCGGAAAACGCCACGGCATGATCAAACGCACTCGTAAATTTATTCGCAACGCACGTGGCACGACAGAACTGTCCGCACCTGATGCGAAAATCGTCAAGGGCTTTATGCCCTACGACCGCTAAGAGGAGCTGAGACATGTCGCGAGTAAAAGGCGGAACAACGACGCATGCGCGTCACAAGAAGGTCATCAAGGCTGCTAAAGGCTACTATGGTCGTCGTAAATCGACGTTCAAAGTCGCACGCCAAGCGGTCGACAAGGCGAACCAATACGCCACGCGTGACCGGAAGAATCGTAAGCGGAATTTCCGCGCACTCTGGATCCAGCGGATCAACGCTGCGGTACGTTCACATGACGAAGCGCTGACATACAGCCGTTTCATCAATGGTTTGAATCTGGCTGGTATCGAAGTCGACCGTAAAGTGTTGGCCGATCTTGCCGTGAACGAACCTGAAGCGTTTGCAGCGATTGTTGACCAAGCCAAAGGTGCACTGCCAGCATAATTGTTGTCAGAAATGGATTTGGAAAGGCGCGAGCATTGCTTTGCGCCTTTTTTATTTGGTGTGACTAATTGTTGGACGGGAATGGCGCGGATAGGAAGCGTTAAAACACGTGCGTAGGCGTTGCGGCACTGACGTGCGGGTTAATGCTCTCCACTGTTCGAGCTTTTTCAGCAGGTTGCTGGCTCACACCTTTTCGGAAAGGTCTTCGTCTAACGTGTTCCGGATGACGGTAGCCAAATGTTCGCGGCGAAATGGCTTACTAATTAATGTTCCGACAAGATCAACGTCACAGTTAGACTCAGGGCTTAATGTGGGATAGCCCGACATGAAAACGATCTTCAAGTCTGGGTATTGAATTCGCGTTTCTTTTGCAAATGCCGGCCCACTTAGCCCGTTTGGCAGCACGACATCAGATAAAACCAAATCAAAACTCTGACGGTCTTTCAACAGTTCCCGTGCTTCGGATGCATCGCCTGCTATGGTCGCTTTGTATCTTAAACCTTGCAAAATCCGCTGAGTCAGATGGGCGACAGCCGGATCATCTTCTATGACTAGAATATGCTCTTTGTTTCCCAGATCAGCGTGGTTTGGTTCGGGATCGACTTGGGTCACATGGTCAGCTGGGGCGCGAGGGAAGTAAAGCTCCGCTTGAGTGCCTTGTCCAGGCTCAGATGAAATTCTCAGCTCCCCCCCAGTTTGTTGCGCGAACCCATACACCATGGACAATCCCAATCCACTGCCGCGCTCTGGATCTTTAGTTGTATAAAAGGGTTCAATCGCGCGCTCAAGGACATCGGCGGTCATTCCGATCCCATTGTCTTTTATCGTCAAAACCACGAAATCGCCGCTACTAGACGACTCTCCGTTTGACAATTGGCCAGACCCGTTGGGGGCATTTTCAGCTTTGACGTACAAACGCCCACCTTGCGGCATGGCATCTCTGGCATTGATCACAAGGTTTAAAATTGCGTCTTCTGCCTGATTGGGATCTGCTAAGATTGGCCAAGTGTTTTCTTGGACATCTAACACAAGATCAATATTTGCACTGAGCGTTCGACGCAACATGACTGCAAGACTATCGATCAGTTCGACAAGTTTGAATTGTTCGGTTTTTAAAGGTTGTTTGCGTGCATAGGCTAACATCCGATGGGTCAATTCCTTGCCACGCTTTGCCGCACGAAGGATACTATCAACCATCTCGTGATCATCAGTGTCATTGCTTTGGAGGAATTCGGCGGCCCCCATGATAACGGCCAATAGATTATTGAAGTCGTGGGCAACCCCGCCGCTGAGTTGGTCGATCGCTTCCATTTTTTGCGCATGACGGCATCGTTTTTCGGCTTCAACTTGCTGAGTAATGTCCTGAACAGTTCCATTAAAGTGTTGCGCCTCGCCGGTTTCGCTTCGAATGATTGCAGCGCTCTGGCGTATCGTGCGGACTTCACCACTTGGCCTTACGATACGATAGACTGCTTCATGATGACCCGATGTCTCCCAAGCAGATTGGGATTCGGCAAGAACGCTTTCTCTGTCTTCGGGATGGATTAAGGCGTTAAAGCTCTGTGATGAGTTATCGAAATCTTCGGGGGATATTCCGAAAATTTCAAAGGCCTCTTCGGACAAAATGACCTTGCCTTGGGAATCGATTTTCCAGTTGCCAAGACGTGCCAAGCGATGTGCTTCGCGCAAGCTTTTCTCACGATTTCTGAGTTCTGCTGTTTGTATCGCGACCTGCTCTGCCAAGGATGATTTAACACACCGAAGTTCGGTTTCGACCGCTTTTTGTCGTGATATGTCCTTCCAAAGCCCAATGGACCCTAATCGGGCGCCGTCGTCACCAAAAACTGATGTCGCGTTGTTGATGCATGGAATTTGAGTCCCATCAGATTTCGTCAGGGAAATTTCATAGGTTGTCGCGTGCTTGCCTAGACGTCGGGACGCAAGTTCTCGTTCAAAAACGGCCGCGTTCTCTTCGTTGACGAAATCGAAGACAGTGCGACCTAGGATAGCGTCCCTGTCTCTGTCCAAGACACGGCACATAGCCGGATTCACGTCTAGAGTTTTTCCTTGGACGTCGACAAACCAAAACCCTTCGTTCGTCTGTTTGACCAATTGTTCCAAGACTTTGGTCCGCAAGTTCATGCCGTATTTTCCCTGCCGCACAAAATCGCGAACGTTCTGAGATTTCTCTTGTTTTTAGCGCGATTGACTTGCCCCAATGAGGAACGAGTTTCATCCGCGTTGCCATTTCATTTGCAAAGCTAGAGTCCTGTTGGAGACAACAGTCATTTACCAATGCCAAGGAAGGCAGAAATGGTTAAACTATAGTTAACAAAGCAACCATTTGGTGGATGTCAGGTCGTATTTGCAAAGGGGTGTGACTTTCCATCAATCCGCATGTCAGGAAGTGCGCAATACTACGCCAAAAATTGCTTTAAATCATCCAATCCACGCTCAGTTCGGCATCCGGTTTCATGCGATTGAGTTCAACGATATCGATGCCATCGTTCCCTCCAATGCCGTCTAAATCAAGAACCAGTTTGGCGCCTGCGTCTGTATCGACAAGGTAAAAGATCTCTGCGGCAATGGCATTCTCTACCGTGTATGCCGATCCCAACAAAAGCCCAGATACGTCAAGCAAATCGCCGTAATCGACCCGAAAATCGAGAATGACATCTGCTGTGGTTTGAATGCTATTGAACACGAAAATATCTGCGCCTGCCCCTCCGCGCATTGTATCAATACCCAGACCTCCGATAATTTTATCATCACCATTTCCGCCGCTCAGACTATCATTTCCTTCGCCGCCATCGATAAAATCTGTGCCATCACCTGCGATTACCGTGTCATCCCCTGCATCGCCGTAAACAATGTCGCTGCCGCTGGATGCCGATATATAATCGTCGCCTTCACCAGCCATAATGGTGTCGTCGCCAATCTGCGCAAGAATACGGTCCGCTCCATCGCCGCCATCGATCAGGTCGTTGCCAGCACCAGCGTCAATGGTGTCTCGACCAACACCGGCAATTATTTCGTCATTGCCAGTGTCAGCCCGAACTGAATCTGCGCCAGTCCCGCCCACAATTGTATCGTCGCCCTTGCCACCCTTCAGACTGTCATCCCCTGCACCACCGTGAAGTTCGTCGCGTTCATTCCCGCCATCGAGAGTGTCGTTTCCCTCGCCGCCGATCAGCAAATCAATGCCATCGCCGCCTTGCAATCTGTCATGACCGCCAGCGCCATTCATGATATCGTCGCCTGCATCGCCACGCATGTAATCATCCCCTGCATCGCCAGACATAACGTCGTCACCGGCTCCGCCATACAAGCTGTCGCTGTCCGAGCCGCCGTCAATTGTGTCATTGCCGCCGTCGGTTCTGATGAAATTTAGGCCGTCGCCCGCATCAACATAATCGTCGCCACCGCCTGAATAGACGCGGTCATTTCCGACTCCGGCCTCAATCGTGTCGTTGCCGTCATTGCTGCGCACGAAATCATCTCCGCTGCTGCCAAACACGACGTTATTGCCGTCGCCCGCGTACAGACGATCATTGCCGAACCCGCCAGCCAAAGTGTCGTCACCATCATCACCGCGCAAGAAATCGTTTCCTTGTCCAGCACTTATGCTGTCATCGCCTGCGCCGCCAAAGCCGCGATTGTTCCCACCGCCCAAGTCGATGGTGTCATTACCTTCGAAGGATTTGACATAATCGTTGCCGGTTCCGCCATAGATTAGGTTATCGCCACTGCCGCCGTTAATATTGTCATGGCCTTCGTCACCAAAAATCGTGTCATTTCCCACGCCTCCATCCAGGCGATCATCGCCAAAGCCGCCGCTCAGGCTGTCATCGCCCTCATCGCCGTAAATGCGGTCTTTCCCCTCACCGCCATTTTGAGTGTCGTTGCCGAGGCGACCATTCAGACGGTCATCTCCAGTCCCGCCATCCAGACTGTCGTCCCCTTCACCCCCGTCTAACTGATCGTTGTCGGCACCGCCCGACATCGTGTCATCGCCAAGCTGACCCAGAAGGCGATCTGTCCCTGCACCGCCGTCCATGAAATCGTTTCCGTCACCACCGTCCAACAGATCACGATCATCGCCAGCAGTCAGGTGATCGTCCCCTTCGCCACCGTATAAGTAATCGCGACCACTGCCGGTAGTCAGTGTGTCATTGCCTTCAAGCGCGTACAGACGGTTGTTCCCTTCACCGCCATCCAGATTGTTATCAAGTGCGTTGCCCCAACCGTAGTCGTTGCCGGACCCCATAATCATGTTTTCGATTTCGGTTCCGTCCGCGATTGTAATCCCTTTTGACCCAATGCGTCCGGTTTCGCCTGCGACAAGGCTGACACGCGTTGCAAGTGTAACAGCGCTCATGTCCAGAACGTCGGTACCGCCATCTATGTCGCGGATTAAGCTGCCTGCTTCAATCCAGCCTTCTACCCACTGATCCGTAACAAGGTGGACAGTGTCGACGCTTCCTGGTGGTAGAGGATCATTCGGACCCGTTCCAGGATCTGTCGGAATTCCATCACTGATATCAGTGATGATTTCCAGAGACGCAGCCGTGGTTATACCTTTGATGAAGGCCAAGCGCGTCGACCCAACGCCGCCAAAAAATTCGGTATTTACAGTGATATATGCACCATCGACACCCGCTTCGAGAAACAGCGTGCCATCTGCGATCGGGTCAGATCCTGCGTAGCCGAGGCTCGCCAATAATGCGGCGACACCTATTTTGTCTCCTTCCGCGATGCTGAAATCCAGTATAGTGTCTCCGCCCTCGGAGAGGCTGCTGTACAAAAACAAATCAGCACCTTCACCGCCACGAAGCCGGTCCGCGTCGTCACCGCCCGAAATGGTGTCGTTCCCATCGCCTGCGTCTACCGTGTCTTGGCCCCCACCTGCGTCGAGCGTATTGGCAACCGCGTTGCCCGTAAGGCTGTCGTTGCCTAATCCAAGAATTGCATTCTCGATCACTGTGCCTCGGGCGATGGCAAAGTTTCCCGTCTTCCCGTCGATGCTGGAAAAAGTCTCAGCGTTTAGATCCAAGACTTGATGACTGGCTCGCGTCGATAGATTGATGACGTCAGTTCCACCACTGTCGAATAACGCAACCGATCTGCCTGAGAAAAGGTCCATGCCGAATTGGGTCAGGCTGGTGCCGTCGCCATAGACGGTGCTGTCTGCACGCACATTGGTCGGTGTGCCATAGAGGTTTTGTATGGCGAGAATGTCAGCCAATTGAGCCGTTGCGACATAGGAAAAACTAGCATCGACTTCGGGATTTTGTGACTGAGCGAAGTACGACATGATCGTCATTTGCCAGCTATCATTTGAATAATGCGCGTCACGTGCGAAATTTGCGCTGCCGTTGTAGTTGCCGCTGTGGCCCAATCCCAAAGCATGGCCGATTTCATGGATGTAGGTTTGCAAGTAATACGCACCATAATTTACCCATATGTCGTCTATATTGATCAAAGACCGAGTGATCGTTGATCCAATTGTGTACGATTGGGCATAGGCGCCAGAATTGTTGTCGTCGAAGGTAAGATCAGCAGCGCCGTTTGTTTGTTGGAAGTTAAGGCCGCTGACGGCTGACCACGCCTCAAGCGCTTGCTCCCCAGTTTGGCGGCCGATCGCATTTAACCCAGACAAGTTCACGGTAAGCGTGTCACCATACGAAACATCAAAAGATCGTTCTGATCCGCCGTTCGATTGCCAATATCCACTGGTCAGTTGATCTGCGACTTGATCCAAAGAATAGGTTGGTAAGCCGGCCGCGGTCGTCGCGTTGTTGGATTGATCATAGGTTGCGCTGACAGAGCCTTCGTTCAGGCTTGGAATACTGTGATTATCATAGGTTGTGATTTCGGGATTTAGGGACTGGCAAAGGGTACACATGAAGAGCTTACCTTTTAACGACGCGGTTTGGGCATTTGGGACTCAATGAAAAAGTACCCGTGTCATGCGGGGCCACTGGAATTGCGTGTTCGTAGTTTCCAGAGTTTCCGGAACAGCCTGGAATACTTCACCCATGGAAACGCGTAGGTCACACAATGCGCGTTCAAACGGTTCATGCATCTGAACAGAACGACCGCTTCATGCGTGCGAGTGGTTAACAAGAATTTTTGAGGGCAAGCAGACATTAAGAATCGGATTCCTCGACCAAGTTTCGGTTGAGACCATTCTGATCCTTTGATGGTTTATGCTTACTATTGGAGTTAGGAAATTATTGGAGATGTTTTGGACATTACTGTGTCTGATCTCTTAACTATTCATTAACGCTGAATGCGGGAGAGGTCGAATAACCCATTGAAAAAATGAATTTATCAACAAACGTGGATCCGCATCGACACTGGGGTTCGTTACTTTGAAAAGCCTAAGACAGCACAGACTGTATGACTATGTCACACAACCCAGCACCAAATGAAGTGTGCCGACGCTTTTAATGCATTGCGGGAATGGTTTGGTGGAGCCTAGGGGGATCGAACCCCTGACCTCTTGCATGCCATGCAAGCGCTCTCCCAGCTGAGCTAAGGCCCCAATGCAGCGCTGATTAGGCGCTTATGGACGCGGGATCAAGTCAAAAACCTGAGCCCGCAAATCCTTATTCTTCGTCTTCTGAAGCGACGTCCGCAAGCTCTTCCAGAGGAATGTTATCTTCCTCTTCGTCGTCGTCCAGCAGATCGTCGTCCAGTTCGACTTCTACGTCGTCTTCCAGAACTTCACCATCTGTGGTGTCTTTTTCAGCTTCTTTGGCTTTTGCACTTGCCGCGTCAGCCGCATCAGCTGCGATCATGCGCGTCTTTGTCGTGTCAACTTCGACGACTTCACCCGAATAGGGCGAAACGATTGGGTTCGCGTTTAAATCGTAGAAGCGTTTGCCAGTTGTGGGACAAACACGTTTTGTGCCCCATTCTTCCTTAGGCATGTATACATCCTTTTGTCTTCGGGCACAAAATCACTGCACCGGAATTGCGACGATTCTGGGCAACTGCCATAAGGGTCGCGCGGAGTCAAAGCCTTAAGCGAAAGAAACGGCCAATGAGCGCACTTGTCTTGTCTGGAGACCCCCCAATTGAGGTTGTTTTACGACGTTCTGCACGTGCACGTCGAATTACGTTACGCGTGTCTTCATTGGACGGGCGGGTGACCATGACATTGCCGCATGGTGTTTCTGATCGAGAAGCCGCGCGATTTGCAACTGAAAAGGAATCATGGCTTCGCAAACATCTCGCGAAGCACGAAGACGACATTCAAGTGAGATACGGGGTGCAAATTCCGGTTCTCGGAGAGTCGTTGAATGTTGTTGAAGGTGATGGTCGGCGGATCAAAATTGATGCGGAGAGGCTAAGCGTCCCTGGGCCAGATTCACGGGTTGGATCGCGGCTTAGCGGATTTTTGAAAACAATGGCCCGTGCGCGATTGGCGGAAGCATCGGACAATTACGCAGAAGCTTTGGGGTGCGCGTATTCAAGCATCTCAATACGAGACACGCGATCGCGTTGGGGGTCATGCAGCAGCTCTGGCCGTTTGATGTATTCTTGGCGTCTGGTTCTCGCACCGCCAGACGTCCTTCACTATGTCGCAGCCCATGAAGTTGCGCATTTGAAAGAGATGAACCACTCAAGCGCTTTTTGGGAGGTTGTCGAGGCATTATATGGCGATTATGCGCCGCCCCGACGGTGGCTGCGTGAGAATGGCGCATTGCTGCATCGGTTCAGATTTGAGAAAAAGTAACACATGATATTTGTGATCACATTGCAGTCATGACCTCGACGCCAAGATCAACCGAGATGACTGGACCCGCCCATGAGAGGGTCTATCGGCAATTGCGTTCGAGAATCATGCACGGAGAAATTTTGCCTGGCGCGGCGCTGACGCTTCGTGGGATTGGGCAAAGCTATAATGTGTCGATGACTCCCGCACGTGAGGCGGTTAGACGCCTTGTGGCGGAAGGTGCGTTGACGCTATCGCCTTCGGGCCGTGTTTCTACACCGGAACTTAGCTCTGAGCGTATTGAAGAGCTGGCCTCGCTTCGTGCGTTGATCGAGGTTGAACTTGCAACGCGGGCGTTGCCACGGGCGCATCTGGCTTTGATCGAACGATTGACCACAATTAATGGTGCTGTTGCTGAAGCGGTCGCACATAGAGATGCAGTAGCATATATTCGAACGAATTTGGAATTTCACCGGACGCTGTATTTGCGCGCACAAGCGCCAGCGATGTTGGCCATGACCGAAACGGTGTGGTTGCAGATGGGGCCAACGATGCGGTCTTTGTATGGACGATTGCGGCGCACTGAGCCGCCGCAATACCACCGTATGATCATAGCCGCGCTGCGGGCAGGGGATGAGCCGGGCCTTAGGCTTGCCGTGCGTTCTGATGTGACCCAAGGCTTGCGCATGTTGACGCGTTGAAGCCAGTACTGGGACGGTGAGTGGACTCTTTGCGCGTTGCGCAAATTCGCCCACCCGCCGCCCCTGCCAATCGCGGGTTAGCTTGTGTGGTGGACGTCTTGCAGCCCGTAAATTGGTGTCGGAATTTCTTCCATGCGCGCTTTTATTTGCAAGGCAAGGTACAAGGAATAGTGACGCGACTGATGGAGGTTTCCACCATGAAACCAAAGTGCGTCTTGTTGCGTTGGTTTCCACATATTGCGCTGTTCACCTTCCCAAGGCCCAGGATCCTTGGTTGTGTCAGACCCAAGCCCCCAACATTTGCCGACTTTATCCGCAACATCTTGACCAATAAGATCCGCCGCCCAGCCATTCATAGATCCATATCCGGTTGCGTATACGATCAGATCCGCCTCCATCTTTTGACCGTCTTCCAGAACCAGACCATCTTCTACGATTTGGGACACTTGTCCTTGAGCCAGTTTGATTTTGCCGTCGATAACCAGCTGGCTGGCCCCAACATCGATGTAATATCCCGAACCTCGGCGCAGGTATTTCATAAACAGCCCAGAATCGTCATCCCCCCAATCAAGCTTGAAGCCAGCCTTTTCTAGACCTGCATAGAACTCGGAATCCCGTTCTTTCATTTCTTGGTAAAGCGGAATTTGGAATTCGTGTAATATGCGGTAGGGTAGGGACGCGAAAATCATATCTGCCTTTTCGGTCGTAACGCCTGCAGCGACCGCATCCTCGGAATAGAGAGCTGACAACCCGACATCCATCAAAGTGTCTGACCTAACGATGTGTGTCGAGGACCGTTGGATCATTGTGACGTCTGCGCCTTCTTCAAAAAGAGCGCTGCAAATATCATGAGCAGAATTGTTGGAGCCGACAACCAAGCATTTCTTGCCGGTCCAACCTTCTGGGCCTTTATGTTGAGAAGAATGCTGTTGCACGCCTTTGAAGCTCTCCATGCCGGGGAAATTCGGCACGTTGGCCTTTCCCGACATTCCGGTTGCCAAGATGAGCTGTTTGGGCCGCAAGGTAACGTCTTCGCCATCGCGATCGACGACAACAGTCCATTCCTGTGTTGCTTCGTCAAATTTTGCTGACGCACATGAGGTGCGCGTCCAGTAGTTAAGCTCCATGACTTGGGTGTAAAACTCGAGCCAATCGCCGACTTTGTCTTTTGGGGAAAACACCGGCCAATTTTCGGGAAACTTGATATAGGGCAGGTGATCATACCAGACGGGGTCGTGCAAGCAGAGGGATTTGTATCGATTCCGCCAACTGTCTCCGGGGCGGTCGTTTTTCTCGACAATGAGTGTGGGCACGCCAAGCTGGCGCAATCGCGCACCAAGGGCGATACCACCCTGTCCACCACCAACGATCACAGTGTACGGTTGCGTCTTGTAACCAAGTTCGTCAGCTTCTGTTTGACGTTGTTCTTGCCAAGTTTGACGACCCGAGAAGGAACCATGCGCAACACCCTGCGGGCGCGCTTGCCCGCGCTTTTCTTCATGCCATTTCAGTTCTTTCATGGCGGTCAGCAATGTCCAAATTTTCCCGTCCATCAGACGCACAAGACCTTCGCCGCGGGCCACTTCGGTTTCGAACGTAATCCAAGCTGTGACGACACCACCTTCTTCGGTTGGTGTTTCGCCTTCGGCCAGTTTCCAATTGCTGGGCTTTATCGCATCCAGCTGATGTTTGAGGAGGTCACCAACACCTGCATGGCCTTCTACGGTTTTTATGTTCCAGCTGAAGGTAACAAGGTCGCGCCAATAGCATGTCTCTTGAAACATGCCTTTGGCCGCTTCAATGTCGCGCGCTTCCAGTGCGTTTCCAAATGCGTCTAAAAACGCTTGCGTCTGGTCCGTGATCGTCGTGTCCAACATTGCTTTCCTCCCAATGGCTATGCAAGAGCTTACATGACGAATTGGAACGCAGGGAATGTTTTTCACTCAAGGCGGGAAGCTGCTGGAAAGTGGCGGCGAGATTGGCTTCAGTTCAACCCGTATGGTGCGCGATTCCAGATCGCCGAAGGTCTGAAGTCACCCCACGACCTGCGTCGCGGGGTGCAGTATATCAAGCGTTTTCGCCGATTTTGTCTTGGGTGTTCGTGTCAAAATCAGAAGCAGAATGTCGTTCATGCAATTGTAGTGACGGCTCGCCAAATGCGCGGTTGACCATTCGCCCCCGAAGGGTGGCCGGGCGCGCGTCGATCTTTTTTGCCCATGCCATGACATTCTTGTAGCTTTCAACATCCAAGAATGTTGCAGCCTCGTAGAGACGGCCAAGGCACAACTGGCCGTACCAAGGCCAAATGGCCATGTCAGCAATGGTGTATTCATCGCCTGCAATGTATGGCTTTTCAGCCAACTCGCGATCTAGAACGTCTAATTGGCGCTTGGTTTCCATTGCATAGCGATTGATTGGATATTCGTATTTCTCTGGGGCATAGGCATAAAAGTGTCCGAACCCACCGCCTAGGAACGGGGCCGAACCCATTTGCCAAAACAGCCAATTCAACGTTTCTGTGCGTGCGGTTCCCGATGTGGGCAAAAAGGCTCCGAATTTTTCTGCAAGATGCATCATGATGGATGCGGATTCGAAAACGCGTATGGGCGCGTCACCTGTCCAATCAATCAAGGCGGGGATCTTAGAATTGGGATTGGCGGACACAAACCCAGATCCAAATTGATCGCCATCACCAATGTTGATCAGCCATGCGTCATATTCCGCATCTGCGTGACCCGCGGCCAAAAGCTCTTCAAACAACATGGTAACTTTCACGCCATTTGGTGTCGCAAGTGAATAAAGTTGAAAAGGATGTTCGCCGACTGGCAAATCTTTGTCCTCTGTTGCTCCAGCTATGGGGCGGTTAATGCTGGCAAAGCGTCCGCCGCTTTCTTGTTCCCAGGTCCAGATTTCCGGGGGAGTGTAAGTGTCAGCCATCAATCGGCCCTTCCTTGTTTGGTCAGTCTCAAGGGTATGATTGAATTTGCAACTTACAAGGCCATTTTTTCTTGGCCTTCACTTGAGATGGATGAGATGTTTCATCTGAAGGCCATTGGAGGGCGGTATGCTTGGTTTCACAATATCGACATTTGGGGAACTGAATGCGGAAGAGTATGACGAACTGCAAGATCCGGGCACCACGGATCAGGCCGTTGCGCTTATTTCCGAAATTGCCAACGGGGGCAGCATTCTTGAGCTCGCGATTGGAACAGGTCGAATCGCATTGCCGTTGCAAGGGATGGGTCACGAAGTTTCAGGCATTGAGGGGTCGCCTGAAATGGTGGCCAAATTGCGAGAGAAGCCGGGCGGGGATGAGATTAACGTTGTGATCGGTGACATGGCCGAAGTGGAAATTGACGGCACATTTGATCACGTGTGCCTCGTGTTCAATACATTGTTTAATTTGCCAACTCAGGACGCCCAGCTCAGATGCTTTTCAAACGTCGCAGAAAAGCTAAAACCCGGCGGCACATTCTTGGTCGAAACATTTGTTCCAGACTTGTCCAGTTTCAAGGATCACCAACACACCAAAATTAAACGGTTGGACAAGCATTCTGTTTGGATCGAAGCGGCGACGCATGACCCGGTGCAACAAACGTTTGAATTTCAGAGAATTCGAATCTCTGAAAGCTCAACAAAACTCGTTCCGCTGCCGATGCGTTACGCGTGGCCAAGCGAGATAGACTTGATGGCGAAATTGGCAGGTCTTGAGTTGACGGACCGCTGGGGGAGTTGGGATCGCAATGATTTTGACGCGGATAGTAAAATGCACATCTCTGTTTATCAAAAACCGCTTTGATACACGTTCAACTCGGAGCACAGCGCCGAAGTTTGACGCAGGACCTCACGGACAGCAAGTGTTCGAAACATACTGCTGTGTGCTCTATGGCCACACAAAGAAAAAGCCGCCCAAAGAGGCGGCCTAATCAAAACAGTTCTAAAGCTGAAAAATCAGCCTTGGCGTGCTTTAAAGCGGCGCTGCGTCTTGTTGATGACGTAGACACGACCTTTGCGACGAACAACGCGGCAATCACGGTGCCGGTTCTTCAGCGAGCGGAGCGAATTACGAACCTTCATGGGCTCTCTCCTATCTGGGCGCAGATACCGGCGCCGCGTTACAATATCGATGCATCGAACGATGCGCCGAGAAAATCATGGTGGACGATACTGGGATCGAACCAGTGACCCCTTCGATGTCAACGAAGTGCTCTACCGCTGAGCTAATCATCCATATGGCCTGCGCAACGAACACCCCAAAAGAAAGGGGCGCGGAAGGCCGCGCCGGTTCGGGTGCTATAAAAGCTTCATCAAATGGGATCAAGGGCTTTTGGCATGCGTAGAAATTAGTCTATGTTCTTTTGTAAGGAGTTCGAATGGCTGGTTCTACCTATAACGTTACAAGTCCGGATACGCTGGGATCCGCGTTGGTGTTTGCCAGTCCGCATTCGGGCCGGGAATATACCCCGGAATTCTTGCGCCAATCTGTATTGGATGAACGTACAATACGGTCCTCGGAAGACGCATATGTTGATCATTTGTTTGATGCGGCACCACAATTTGGGGCTCCGTTCATAACAGCGACAGCACCTCGCGCGTTCCTTGATCTAAACCGAAGCCCTGACGAATTGGATCCAGCGCTTATTTCGGGGATCCGGTCAAGCGGGCACAATCCGCGAATCGCCAGTGGGTTGGGTGTGATTCCTCGCGTCGTTGCGGGGGGGCGGGCGATTTACCGAGGAAAATTGTCACGCCAAGACGCAGAACAGAGAATCGAATCGCACTGGCATCCATATCATCGCGCGTTGCAGGGTCTGTTGGATCAGGCACATGCGCGGTTTGGTCAAGCGATTCTGATCGACTGTCACTCCATGCCGCATGAGGCAATGGATGGGATTGCTCGTGGCAGTGTAAGGCGACCTGATGTCGTACTGGGCGATCGGTTTGGTGCCGCCGCCAGCGAAGAGATCGTTGATCAGGTTGAAGAAGCATTTATTCGGGCTGGATTTACGGTCACGCGCAATGCTCCTTTCGCAGGGGCTTATATTACACAATCTTATGGTCGCCCGTCGCGGCGGCAACACGCCATTCAAGTCGAAATTGACAGATCGCTTTACATGAATGAACGACGTGTCGAACCAAATGCAAATTTCCAGTCTGTCCGATCATCGCTGCGACGCGTCACGTCGGAGATTTCGCAGATCGGCCAATCGCGTATCCCGCTTGCGGCTGAATAGGCTGTTCGATTCTTTGCCTTTGTACGACCGCTAACGCAAAGCGCGCCCTTTCATAATTGCATCGCTCCCAAACCGCGCTCTGATCTTGTCAGTTGCTCGTTCTGCTGCACTGCGTTGGTTCGCTTCGGGGTCAAGCAAATCGCCGGAGATATCGGCGCGTTCTTCTGGTACCAAGTCAGACAACCCGCAGCCCAGTAATCTGTAGGCACCAGAATCGCCACGCTGTTCGAACAACGATCGGGCCGTACGATAAATTGTATCGGCCATTTGTGTTGGCCCACGCAAAGCAAGACGTTTGGTCAGCAACGAATGATCGGCGCGCTTGAGTTTCAGCGTCACAACACGGCCGGCGATTCCTTTGGCTTTCGCTCTGTCCGCGACTTGTTCAGCCATGCGCCAAATGTGACCGTCCAGAATGTCGGCATCAGATGTGTCTTCGCTGAATGTCGTTTCTTTGGAAATCGACTTCATCGGCGTGTTATGGGACACACGCCTTGCATCTTGGCCGCGGGCCAAATGCCAAAGGCGGTCCCCCATTGCACCAAAACGCGCAATCAAATCAGTCTGTTCCCAACGCAAAAGATCCGAAAACGTTCGGATACCCGCTTTATCCAAGGAAGACTGCGCAGCCTGACCAACACCCCAAATCAATCGCACTGGTTTGTCACGCAAGAATGAATCGGTTTCTGCCTTACCAATCACAGAAAACCCATGAGGCTTGTCCAAGTCGGATGCGACCTTTGCCAAGAACTTGTTATGGCTGAGCCCTATCGACCCCGTCAGGCCCAACTCATCACGCATCCTGCGCACAAGACGCGCCATCATGACAGCTGGGGGCGCGCCATGCAGTTGTTGTGTCCCGCTGAGGTCCAAAAACGCTTCGTCCAGAGACAGGGGTTCAATTGATGGGGTAAGCTCTTCCATCATGGCGCGGATGGCTTTCGAGGCTTCGGCATACGCTGCCATCCGAGGGCTGACGACCACTGCCTCCGGGCACAATTGCAGTGCTTTGAACATGGGCATCGCAGATCGCACACCTCTGATCCGAGCGATATAACATGCGGTCGATACGACCCCACGGCGTCCACCGCCAATGATCAAAGGCTTGTCTTCAAGATCAGGATTGTCGCGCTTTTCGACAGAGGCATAGAAGGCATCGCAATCCATATGCGCGATCGAAAGCGAAAACAGTTCCGTATGCGACACGACGCGCGGGCTGCCGCAGGCCGGACATCGCCGGGCGGCGTCGAAATCGGTCAGGCATTCGCGGCAAAGGCTGGGCATAAGAACTGGTTTGATCTAGGTCTGGGTATCTTAATCGAAATTGAAAGCGTGAACCATGGCAGGGCAATTGATTGGTGCAAAAATTGCGCTTTTTGTTGGGGATAAACTCGCGACGTTGCTGCGAGACGACCTTCCGGGGCTGATTTGGGCAGGGTATTGGGACGTGCCCGGCGGTGGCATGGAGAGGGATGAAACCCCATTGCAATGTGTGCTGCGCGAACTTGAAGAAGAGCTGTGTGTCGCCTTGGATCCATCCCTTGTTCAGTGGGGTCGAGAATACGGAACGTCGAACGGTGACATATCTTGGTTCTTTGCAGCCCATGCGCCCGCATCTTTGGAACAACAGATGAGGTTAGGAGACGAAGGTCAAGATTGGGCGCTGATGACCGTCGACGCGTTTCTGGAACACAAACGGGTAGTGCCACAATTCAAACCGCGCCTGCAGGATTATCTGGCGGGTGTACAAAGCGCGGTTATCGACAGAAACCATGTCAATGTTCGTTAAAGAACATGCATGGGGCTGACATTTGTCGAGTGGTTAGCAAATGCGAATTGATCAATCTCAAGCATCATC
Source organism: Paracoccaceae bacterium (assembly GCA_039975755.1). Lineage (GTDB taxonomy): Bacteria > Pseudomonadota > Alphaproteobacteria > Rhodobacterales > Rhodobacteraceae > JABSSA01. The sequence continues at coordinate 38,878 of JBDWGM010000113.1, forward strand.
GATGTCAAAATGCGGGTCTCATTGACTGTCAGTGACGGCTGTGTCGTTGGTTGAAACGTCATCGGGTTTGAGAACAGCTTTGGAAAAACCGTTGTCAATTCCACCTGAGAACGCGTGAATGCGCAATCTCTGGATGGCAAATAGCTTTCAGTCTCTAAACTATTACATTTGATGATCTGATGCTCGGACAACAGAAAGTGCCAATATTCGACGCTGTCCATGTCCTCGTCTATGCCCGGCAAATTTGTAAGGCCAATAGCGGGAACCAAAACCTCGCTTGTGCCAAACAGCATTTCCGCGACATGACTGGTGACCAATATCCGATGCGTGCATGATACGGACATATCTTGCGCAGGCAGGTTTGGGCCCAGAGCATCCTTTCGGATTTTGATTGGCGCAAGCTTCGGATTGTTTTCAAGCATTGCTTTGGTAACCGATTCATTGCCGATCCACTGAACGGGTAAAAATCCACCGTCCTGTGTCCATACCTTGTCGCCGACTTGTAATTGCTCAACCGGAACCTCGCCTGCATCTGTTTTGATGAGACTTCCTGCCAAAAAGCACATAGCTGTTTCAGTGATTTCGTCTGTCACTTGCGGGGTCAGATCTGACGTCGTGACATTGTCGCCTGATTTGATCTCAATCGTGGTGGTCACACCGACAAAATCGCCGGCGGATTTACCATTTACGGTTAAGAACAAAAGGCGGCCTGCTTCGCTGGTTGTGTTGTTTGTGATGATACCTTCGGCGGCATAATAAATCTGCTCACCTGTGCTTGCGACCCTTATCCCGTCTATCAAGAAGTCTTGCGTAAGCGTTTGTTTTTCAGCGTCGTTTTGTGTTTCTTCGCCATACCCAACACAGTCGTCAAAGCTAGGCACATCGTCGGTGAATTCGGCAACATCTGCAATCGCGCCAGCTGAAATTGTGAATGTCCCATTGATCAGATCAAAGAGATCAGTAGCGCCAAAGTCGGGAATTGACCAAACTGCTATCGCGGGCATTTTAGCGCGCTACTGTATGAGATCAGAACACAGACGTAACTGATCGATACATAGCGCTGTTATGTGTTGGATAACGGGGAAAGTTGCATGTGGATTACCATTTGAGAGGTCAGTCTCTTGGAATTTGCGAAACATGCAATTTCCCGCTGAAAGGTCAATTTTGGCGACGACAGCAGGCTCAGTTTAATTGCAAGTTCTCTTCCCTTTGCCCGTTAGGTTTTGCGACCATTCGGAAAAGTGTGGTGCAGCCGCTTTTGACTATGTCTTGGGGAGGAATTGACACGCGGCTGCCCCACATAAAGCCCCCCGCGCGTTGTGGCGGGGGGAAGGTGACGAACCCAGGGAAGAACCGGTCCGTCGGGGAGTATCTCTTACGTTATCGATACCACCCATGAGGGAACAATGCGAGAGGCAATTTTAGGCAGGCCCTATATCGTGTGGTTCGTTGCTATTATCACACAGTTTGTGGGATTAGGGCAGAGTGTCCAGAATCGCTTGTGCAGCCGCTTTTGGGTCAGGGCTTTGCCAAACGGGACGACCAACGACGATATGATCTGCGCCAGCTTCAATTGCGGAACGGGGGTCTGAAACACGTTTTTGATCGCCATGATCAGACCCGTATGGACGCACACCCGGAGTAACGATCAAACGCCCCTCGGCTTCGGGCAATGCGCGAATGGCGGCGGCCTCGTGCGGGGATGCGATTACGCCATCGGCACCGGCCTCGAATGCACGGGCGGCACGCGTCAAAACCAAATCCGTCATATCACCGGGTTGAATTAACGCAGCATCCAGATCGGCTCGATCCAATGAGGTCAGTATGGTGACACCCATGATTTTTAGATTAGATCCAGCGGCACCTTCTTTGGCGGCACGCACAACACTTGGGTCACCGTGAACCGTAAGAAAATCCAAATCGAACTGAGCAAGACCACGAACTGCTGCTTCTACGGTTGCACCGATGTCGAATAATTTAAGATCGAGAAAAATGCGCTTCCCATGGTCTTCAATCAGCTCGTTTGCCAAGGCGAAGCCGCCGCCAGTCAACATTCCCAAACCGACTTTGTAAAATGACACTGTATCGCCTATGCGGCCTGTAAGTTCTAAACCAGCGATCACGTTGGGCACATCGAGTGCCACAATTAAACGGTCGTCCGCCATATCTTGCCTCCTGGTGATTTGAGACGTCTTAGGCTGCCCGTGTATGGATTACAATCTGTGTCTTTTGGGTGATTTTCTTGTCACTTCGGCTAAAGAAACGGGCGCTGTTATTCTTACGAATTCTGACCTTGAAGGAAGGTGGCCGACAAAAAGACCCGGATGCATTTGCACCCGGGTGAGTTAATCAGAGACAAAGCAGGCAGGCGAAGTCTCTTACTTACGCGCGGGGACAGAGTGCGCGTGAGGGAATTCGATTAGGCCGCGATCGATCCAGTCCGGTAATGCGCGGCAATGCGTTTGCGCCAAGCAAACAAGCGCGAAATAGACTGCGGCAAAAGTTGTCCGCTTGGCAGATAAGACGAATGTTCCGCTCCGTTATGGCGACGTAATGCTTGTTTCGTTAAGCCAGCATTCGCGCGGGAGAACTCCATATCGATAGGTGCGTGGATCGCACAGGCATAGCTGCGTGTTCCATTCGGATCATGTACCGTTACCAGCGCTTCGAAAGCTTGGTCAGCAGCGTTATAGACGACACGGTTCAGCTCGACAGGATGATGTTCCATCTTTCACCTCTTGGGTTTGATGAAATTGATGTGGGAATCCAATTGCAGTATTTCACGGGGAAAAAGATCAAATTTGATTCACAGGACAGTGAATCATTGTTTCGAAACGCAGTTAAGACATCTTGCGAAATCAAGGGCAGTCCCCATTTAAGGTAAAGAAGGCTCACTTGGTCATGTGCCTCTTGCAGGGCATGACTAGAACGGGCGCTTGTAGAAGGAGATGAACGATGGACTTATCGAAGTTCACGGAGCGTTCGCGTGGCTTTGTGCAAGCTGCACAAACCATTGCAATGCGGGAAAGCCACCAAAGGCTGGTGCCCGAGCACATTCTGAAAGCACTGATTGATGACGACCAAGGTTTGGCGCGCAATCTGATCAACCGATCAGGAGGCGATGCTCAGCGTGTGGCGTCTTACGTTGATCAGGCGGTAGGAAAGCTGCCGAAGGTCACGGGTGACGCGGCTCAGGTCTATCTGGACAATGCGACGACCAAAGTGCTGACTGAGGCCGAAACGCTGGCGAAGAAAGCAGGCGATAGCTTTGTGCCTGTGGAACGCCTGCTGATGGCTTTGGGGATGGTAAAATCTGCGGCCAAAGACGCATTGGCTGCTGGAAAAGTGACGGCACAAGGTTTGAATGCTGCCATAAATGACATTCGCAAAGGACGCACAGCGGACACCGCCAGTGCGGAAGAAGGGTATGATGCCCTGAAAAAGTTTGCGATGGACCTGACTGAGCATGCTGAGGCAGGTAAGATTGACCCAATCATTGGTCGTGACGAAGAAATTCGCCGTGCAATGCAGGTGCTGTCTCGTCGGACCAAAAACAACCCGGTTTTGATCGGTGAACCGGGCGTTGGTAAAACGGCGATTGCTGAAGGGTTGGCCTTGCGTATCGTCAATGGCGATGTCCCGGAATCCTTGCGCAATAAACGATTGCTGGCCTTGGACATGGGCGCTTTGATTGCGGGTGCGAAATATCGCGGTGAATTTGAAGAACGTTTGAAAGCGGTCCTGAACGAAGTCACTGCCGCTGCTGGCGAAGTCATTTTGTTTATCGACGAAATGCACACTCTTGTTGGGGCTGGCAAGACTGATGGCGCGATGGATGCCGCGAACCTGATCAAGCCGGCTTTGGCCCGTGGCGAATTGCATTGCGTGGGTGCAACGACATTGGATGAATACCGCAAATACGTTGAAAAAGACGCGGCCTTGGCACGTCGTTTTCAACCGGTGACCATCGCTGAGCCAACAGTTGAAGATACGATCAGCATCTTGCGTGGCATCAAGGAAAAATACGAACTGCATCACGGTGTACGTGTGTCCGATAGCGCTTTGGTTGCCGCCGCAACGCTAAGCCATCGTTACATTACGGACCGGTTTTTGCCGGACAAAGCCATTGACTTGATGGACGAGGCTGCCAGCCGCTTGCGTATGGAGGTGGATAGCAAACCCGAAGAGTTGGACGCGTTGGATCGCCAGATCCTACAAATGCAGATCGAAGTAGAAGCTTTGAAGCTAGAAGACGACTCGGCATCGAAGGATCGTTTTGCGTCACTCGAAAAAGAGTTGAGCAATTTGCAGGATCAATCCGCCCAATTGACCGCACAGTGGCAGGCCGAACGTGACAAACTGGCGGGTGCGCGTGATATCAAAGAGCAATTGGATCGCTCTCGTGCCGAGCTTGAGATCGCAAAGCGGGACGGCAATCTTGGCCGCGCGGGTGAATTGTCTTATGGCGTCATACCGCAACTTGAAAACCAGTTGATCGAAGCGGAATCCGGTGAAAGCGACGTTATGGTCGAAGAAGCCGTACGCCCCGAACAGATTGCAGCCGTGGTTGAACGCTGGACCGGTATCCCAACGTCAAAGATGCTGGAAGGTGAGCGCGAAAAGCTGTTGCGGATGGAAGACGATCTGCACCGCCGTGTTATCGGTCAAAACGCTGCCGTGACCGCAGTGTCCAACGCAGTACGCCGTGCGCGGGCTGGTCTAAATGACGAAAATCGCCCTCTTGGGTCATTCCTATTTCTTGGACCAACAGGCGTTGGGAAAACGGAATTGACCAAAGCAGTGGCAGAATTTCTGTTCGATGATGACAATGCGATGGTTCGCGTCGATATGTCTGAGTTTATGGAGAAACATGCGGTTGCGCGTCTGATCGGGGCTCCTCCGGGGTATGTTGGATATGACGAAGGCGGTGTTTTGACCGAAGCTGTGCGTCGTAGGCCTTATCAAGTGGTCTTGTTTGATGAAGTTGAAAAAGCGCATCCTGATGTCTTTAATGTGCTTTTGCAGGTGCTTGATGACGGTGTCTTGACGGATGGTCAGGGGCGTACAGTTGATTTCAAACAAACGCTGATCATTCTGACGTCAAATCTGGGGTCACAAGCGCTTAGTGAATTGCCAGAGGGCGAAGATTCCTCTCAGGCACAGCACAATGTCATGGACGCTGTGCGGGCGCATTTCCGTCCTGAGTTTTTGAACCGTCTCGACGAAACGATCATATTCGACCGCCTCGCCCGTGAGGATATGGACGGCATTGTCGATATCCAGCTTGGGTGCTTGCTCAAGAGGTTGGCGGCGCGCAAGATTGTACTGGATCTCGACAAAGGTGCGCGCCAGTGGTTGGCCGACGAAGGATATGATCCGGTTTTTGGGGCACGCCCGCTTCAGCGTGTGATCCAATCGGCGCTGCAAAATCCGTTGGCGGAAATGATATTGTCGGGAGATGTGAAAGATGGCGAAGTTATCTCTGTCGAGGCTGGCGTTGAGGGTCTTCTGATTGGCGACCGCGTCAGTTCCACAAAACGACCAAGGCCGGATGACGCCGTCGTACATTGAAGACATGAAAAAGGGCGCCTGGGTAAGGCGCCCTTTCTGTATCAAAGGATGAAATCATCCGCATCCAAACGCCAAGGACTGACCCAGTTTAGCGCGATATGTGTATCGCCAAGGTCAATGCTGGTATGGAACCACCCACCAGAGATGTGATCTTCCAGCTCGTGGAAGTCGGTTATGTCAAAGGCGCTCAGATCGATTTTGTCTCTGCCTGTGCGGAAATCCAAAATGCGGTCAGTGCCACTGTCTTCGTTAAAGACAAATGTGTCATTGCCCCAACCGCCGTACAGGTAATCGTCGCCTGCGCCCCCGTCGATCGTGTCGTTGCCTGATCCGCCGCTGATCCAGTCATGACCGCTGCCGCCAGTTATATCGTCGCGGCCGCCACCGCCCCAAATTTTGTCGTTGCCTGCGCCGCCATCAATGGTGTCTTGCCCAGATCCACCGCCAAGAAGGTCGCGACCAGTGCCCCCTGAAATTTGGTCATCGCCAGATTGACCCCAGACTGTGTCGCGGCCTTCATCCGCCGACAGGGTATCGTCGCCCGAACCGCCCGCAACGTAATCGTTGCCAGTTCCGCCCAAAACAACGTCATTCCCACTGCCTGCAAAAACGATGTCGTTGCCGCCATTTGCATCCACAAAATCGTCGTCGGCCCCAGTCAGAATCCTGTTTGATGACTCGTCAGCAATTATGAAATCGACGTCATTTGCGCCGTTTGACTGTAACAAATCCGCAGGGATCAAAACGCCGTCCAGTACATGCACGATCCCGTTTGCGGCTTGGATGTCCGTCGCAATGATATTGGGATTTGCGATGTCAGGGTCCGCGTCCACCAAACTTGTTCCTTCAACGGTCAAGGATGCACCCGCCAATGTGTTGATCGGTGCCCCGCCCAAAACTTGGCTGGCTTGCAGGCTTTCGTCGGCGACATGAAATGTCAGAACCGTTTGCAACAGATCGAGCCCGTTCCCGGCGCTCAGCAAATTCAAAGCTTCAAGCAAGTAAGTCAGCGCGCCTTCTTCGTTTGATCCGTCAAATCCAAGCGTCTGGGCCAGACCTATGAATGCGGAATCTGTCGGGGCGAACACGGTGACGTCCAAACTGGCTGTATTCAACGTATCGGCCAATCCAGCGGCCACGACGGCTTCGCGCAGCAAGTCGAAATCTTCACCGTTCGTGTCAAAGCCTTCGCCGCTTTGCAGAACGATTTCTGTAATCGTCGGGGCATCGTTACCGTTAAGGTCAACGGGCAACAAAACGCGGTCAATTACATGGACGACGCCGTTATCGGCCATGATGTCCAGCGCGATCAAACTTGGGTCGATCAAATCCGGTTCGTTGTCGACCAATGTGGGCAGATCCGGCGTAATTGTACCACCCTGAAGGGTGGTTAGGGTGTCGGCGTTCGCCACATCGCTTGATGTGACTGCGCCGGGCAAGACATGGTAAGTGACCACAGCATTCAGGGTTTCAACGGGTACATTTGTCGTCAGAAACGAAATCACGTCCGCAGTGCTACTTGTATCACCGGCAAAACCCAGATCGCTGGCCAATAAACCGAAAGCATCGTTGTTTGGGGCAAACACCGTCAAAGGTCCTGGGCCGGACAATGCTCCAACAAGGTCTGAGCCGGGAAGGTTGGCGTCAATAAACCCCACCGTGGCCAGAAGAATGGAAAAGTCATCGCCCGAAGCAATATCTGTAATTGTTGTCATTTTGATCTCCCTCTTTGCTCGGCCGCATCGAGAATTTTTTGAGCGCTTCACTTAACGGCCGCATGATGAAACGACCTACGGATGCTCGGGCGGAACGGACTTCAAAAAGATGTGCTGTCTTTGATTTGCCTTTTGGGGAATTGGCGCTAAGCAACAGCCGTTACATATTTCCAATCACGAAAGTGTCAAAATTCTTTCATTCAAGGCTATAAACGGACTGTCTATCACGTGGGTTTGACAGGAGCTTCAGTTCAGATCACTTAATTGGGCTGCAGCGATTAGAAATGAAACGGCATTAAGTCGGACATGAAATTTTGAGGTGAAGAATGGGTTTTGCAATGGCAGCGCTTGAATCGTTGGTTTTGGTATTCGTTGGACTGATAGGGTTGGTCGTTGCGCTAAGCCTTGTGTTTTTCGTCATAGATCGCCTGCAAACCGAAGACGCGATCCGTCGGAATTATCCGGTGATTGGGCGGTTCAGACATTTATTTTCGGCTTTGGGCGAGTTTTTCAGGCAGTATTTCTTTGCGATGGATCGAGAAGAATTGCCGTTTAACAGAGCGCAAAGAGAATGGGTTAAGCGGGCGTCGGAAGGTGAACAAAACACCGTCGCATTCGGATCCACGAGAAATCTGAACGTTGTTGGAACGCCCATTTTCGTAAACGCGGCTTTTCCACCTCTGGAAGACCAATACGCAAAGACCAAACCCATGGTGATTGGCGAGGGCGCGCGGCATCCGTTCGAGGCGGCTTCGTTCTTTAATATCTCGGGGATGAGCTATGGGGCGATATCCAAACCCGCCGTTCAAGCGCTCAGCCGCGGCGCCGCTCAGGCAGGGATATGGCTGAATACTGGGGAAGGTGGAGTAAGCCCGTTTCATCTGGAAGGCGGATGTGATGTCGTTTTCCAAATCGGGACCGCGAAATTTGGCGTGCGTGACGAACACGGCGCGCTGAGTGATCAAAAACTGGTCGAAATCGCCGCCCATGAAAATGTGCGCATGTTTGAAATCAAGCTGGCGCAGGGGGCGAAACCCGGAAAGGGTGGGATTCTGCCCGGTGCCAAAGTGACTGCGGAAATCGCGGCCATCCGTGGGTTGTCAAAGGGACAAGACGGGATATCTCCGAACCGGCACGCAGGTGTGGATGATTGGGATGATCTGTTGGACATGATCTGTCACATTCGGGATGTGACCGGAAAACCCGTCGGGATCAAAACTGTGATGGGGGCCATCGATCCCCTTGAGGATCTCTTTAACAAGATCGTCGAACGTGGTGCTGGATGCGCGCCTGATTTCATCACAATGGATGGTGGCGAAGGTGGCACAGGTGCCGCACCGATGCCTTTGATGGATTTGGTTGGCATGTCGATCCGCGAAGCTTTGCCAGCTTTGGTCAATCTTCGTGATGCAGCTGGTTTACATGATCGCGTTCGCATCGTCGCGTCCGGAAAATTGGTCAATCCCGGCGACATCGCTTGGGCATTGGCCGCAGGGGCAGATTTCGTAACCTCTGCACGCGGGTTTATGTTTTCTTTGGGCTGCATTCAGGCGCTCAAGTGCAACAAGAATACGTGTCCGACCGGTATCACGACGCATGATCAAAGGTTCCAAAAGGGATTGGTTGTCGAAGACAAATACAAACGCGTTGCCCGTTATGCCGAAGACATCCGACACGAAGTTGAGATCATCGCGCATTCCGTCGGCGTGGCCGAACCGCGCCAAATGCGCCGGCGTCATGTCCGTATCATTCAAGACAATGGTGCATCGATCCCTATGAACGTTCTTTACCCATCGGTTCCGCTTGAATCGATCAATGGTTGAGGAAATTGCGTTGCAAAATGCAGACTATTTCATATCTAGCACAAGATTGTGAGCGATGACGTCTATGTTGTTAAGGCAAGCACGCCTATGTTCACCACTGGCTGTACGAGGAGAACCCAATGGCACATCGCTGGAAAAATAATCTGACTAGCGCCGATGCGACACCTGAAGGTGTCTGGCTGAACCGCCGTCAGATTTTAGCTGGCATGGCGGGTTCTGGCGCGATCGGCGCTGGCCTAATTGGCTCTCAAGCTCAAGCTCAAGCTCAAACTGAGACGCTGGAACCGAACTCGTGGGAAGATATTACCCAATACAATAACTTCTATGAATTCGGCACGGGCAAGCAAGATCCGGCGCAAAACGCTGGTGCGCTGACAACAAGCCCATGGACCGTCAAGATTGACGGGTTGGTTGATCGCCCAGGCGACTATGACTTCGCCGAAATCATGAAAGAAATGACGGTCGAAGAACGCATTTACCGGTTCCGCTGCGTAGAAGCGTGGTCGATGGTCATACCGTGGAATGGATTTGAATTGTCGGATTTGCTGGCCTTGGCTGGCGTTCAGGAAAACGCGCGCTACGTCGCGTTCGAGACGTTGGTGCGTCCCGAAGAAATGCAGGGCCAACGTTTCCCGACGCTGGACTGGCCATATGTCGAAGGTTTGCGTCTGGACGAGGCGATGCACCCTCTGACGATCATGGCGACCGGTCTTTATGGGAAAACGATCCCGAACCAAAACGGTGCGCCGATGCGTTTGGTTGTTCCGTGGAAATATGGATTCAAATCCATCAAATCCGTTGTTCGGATCACGTTAACGGATTCAGAACCACCCACCAGTTGGAACAAAGCCATCGGACGGGAATACGGGTTTTATAGTAACGTGAACCCAACCGTCGATCACCCGCGTTGGTCGCAAGCAAGCGAACGTCGCGTTGGCGGTGGACTGTTTGCCCGTCGTATTCCGACGTTAATGTTTAATGGTTACGAAGAAGAAGTTGCGAGCCTTTACGAAGGTATGGACTTGCGCGCTAACTTTTGATGCTAGTGGACGGGATAAATCGGGGGGCCCGGCGGGTCCCCACTTGGGCAATGTACATCATATGCCTAATCCCGGTTCCCGTTCTCCTATATCAAGGGATCAACGGTGGACTTGGCATCGATCCCGTCAAATCTCTCGAACATGAATTGGGCGAAATCGCCTTGCAGCTGGTAATCGCTGGGTTGTGTATATCGCCGCTGCGTCGGATTGCCGGGATCAATCTGATCAAATTTCGCCGTACATTTGGTGTGCTCGCATTTACGTATGTCGTGTTGCACTTGGTCGTGTGGGCGGTGCTGGATGTGCAGTCGCTGGAACGGGTCTGGGCGGATATTGTCAAACGACCCTATATAACCATTGGCATGGCGGCATTTATCTTGATGATCCCGCTGGCCGTGACGTCCAACAACAAATCAGTGCGGCGCCTCGGGGCTGCATGGCGCCAGCTGCACCTTTTGACCTACCCAATTGCGTTGCTTGCGGGGGTTCACTTCATTTGGCTGCGCAAAGGGTTCCAGTTGGAACCCATCGTTTACATGGTTTTGATTTGTGGACTGTTGGCGTTCCGATTGCTGCCCAAACGGCAAAAGGTAGCGGCTTCGGCTTGAATTCCGTTTTTTTGCTGCAACGATCGGAACACATGCTGACCGTCGTACAGCCGAGAACCCTAAACCTTAAGAGCTTCCTTACAGTCGCAGAGGCGTGCGCCCCTTTGTACGTGGGGTTTCTACCTTAACCGGTGAGAAGCACTGTTGTGGCCCGCGCAAGAATCCCACCGAAACCTTCATTTGAATCGGTGAGAAGTCGGTGAGTCTGCCCCGACTCTACTCCGACTCTGGGGGCAGTCTTGGGGGTAAGCCAGAGGATAACGCTATATGTAGGGGCGCGAGTCGATGTGCAGAGCAGTGCAAGGGGATGGTTGAGTGAATCAAAGGGCATTTGATCAGAAAATAAACACGTTAACGTATTGATTTTATTAATAAACATTAATTTCTGAAAAAAGATGACGTTTTTGAAGAAAAAGGGGTTGCGGGTTTTCGGTAGTAACTCTAGAACCCCCTTCACCGGCGGCGCTGAGGCGCTGGTTGGTAGCGCCAGACGGGCGGAGGGTTACGATCCGAAGCGACGAGGCGACGATAATATCAGAGGTAAGTGAGGC
>JBDWGM010000114.1:0-4315 GCA_039975755.1 Paracoccaceae bacterium
ACACATGACTGCTTCTGACAAATGCACAAATCTGATCAAATATGTCTTGCTATGCAGGAGCCATCCACACATGACCTTCGCACGATATTTTCGAATGGCAACTTTGTCCCGCAGTGCCGACCTTGAAGTGATGAGAGAGTAGGAGGGGTTTAGGCGCACATGCTAGCGAAGGTCTCCTTCGTGCGCGACAAAGCCATTCTACAGCAAAGGGAAAGGATCAAACGAAAAACACTTGAAGCGCGCCGCTTGCATCACCGCCAGCGAGCCGCATAATCAAACAAACCAGATGAGCAAAACACTCTCTTAGTTTAGGCAACCATTGGTTCCAAAATACCTGACGACGGACATGGGCACTACGAGTATAAATCTTGCTCTTCGAATGCTGATCGTAGGGTAAAACGTTTGATGAATACTTCGTAGAGCCCGAGCCAACTCAGAGTCGGGCAGGCGTCAGAAATTGTATTTGCGCGCGATATGGTCCGGTGTATATGTGTTAAACTTAGAGTTACTTTCGTGCGGTGTGATCGATTAGACACTCAACAATCAAGTGTCTCGGGCGTTGATATAAGCTGACGCGTTTTTTGGAGTTTCGCAAGAAGGCTAATACGCCAGTTAAAAAGAAGGCCGTTAAGAGAAGCTGCATTGACGATGTTAAGGGAATAGTCTCGACCTGAACCGCGCGGCCATACCAGCTTGACGGTACAGCGCTAAAACTCTGCCAAATTTCCCCTTGGTCATCCACGAGTACCAGCCCTTCTCTACCAAAGGGACTATTGGGAAACAAATAGAACTCGTTCACATTATCATGGAATATTTGCAACGTTCCCGTCTGAGTATCGTAGTTGTAAGACGCAATTAATTGCGTGATTGTACCTTGGGAGTAGCATTCTATCCCGGCGAAGGAACAACTTATGTCCGCTTGGTTTTGGTATGGGAAAGAGGGCAGTTCCCAATTTTGCGTGAAGTCGATCTGCCGTTCCCCTGTATTACTACGCGAAAAAGCGTTCGATATAGTTATCGTGCCCGAATACTCTTGGCCGACGTTCAAGCCACCATAGGTTAATTCACAGTCGCCAAACACTTCGGAGGGACCACCACGGCATTCATTTTGAGTGATAATAGCTTCAAATTCCAATTCAAAATACGTAGAGGCATGTGCGCTGTTAGAAACCCATAGTCCCAGCACCAATACTGAAGTAACCCTAGCCAGAGTCGATAAAAACATGATCAAAATTCCAAAATAATTTAAAATAAATAATAACACTATGGTAAACGTTGCAGTGAAATAACTGTCAATGGAATATCTTATGCTGGGCTGCACTCGGCCGACATTCTTTGCAGACTGAAGTCAGTTCTCTAGTTTACCAAATGAACGGGCCTAGCGTTTTCCTCAAACGCGCGGTCAACCTGATTGTGCCGCATCGATTTGCGATGCCTCACGCAATCTTATGTAAAGCAAAGATAATAAGAATTTCTTCCTGTCTTACTTGTAGACCAATTGGCTGGGCATGGATCACCGCAACACACAAAACCCCGCAGGGGGAAGTCTTCATTCAACTCGGGCCGCGCTGCCGCCTTGGGTTTTTCATGTAGGCGGCGCTGGATCGTCTGATAGGTTTCCAACGCAAGCAAAGCTCTCTCGTGCCTCTTGTACGATAGAGGCAAGTGGCTCGAGGAATGAATGTTGCACTTCAGTTAGAAGTTAAAACGCCTAGGCTTGGGGATCGCGCCAAGACTTGATGCAAAACTTCATGCTACCGAACTAACAAAAGAAGAAGACGTTGCAAAAACGGCCATTCGCCTCAAGTCCAAAATCGTCGTCAACCAAGCTCGCACATTCCAGGGTGAAACGGTCGCTTTTTGCTATTGAGAAAGGGCGACCCTCGCTTCATTTTCCATCCATTGCAGCATTTTTTTGTATGGAATTGGCCCGTAACTAATCCGGGCGACACCTACATTCGCCAACTGACTATTTTCCGGTGCGCCGGGCAACGCGATGATGTTAACGGGCAATGAAACGCGCTCGCAAAGCGCAGCGATCATATCCAAATCCAATAGCCCCGGTGCAAAGAACCCGTTTGCTCCAGCGTCCGCAAAAGCCGTCGCGCGCAAGACCGCTTCATCGAGCATTTCTTGAGTATGTGGTTCACCGTTCATCTTGGCTTTCAGGAACAAATCTGTTCGTGCATTGATAAAAGCTCGGACACTTGCACTGTCACAGGCCTTCCGCGCGGCCATCAAACGTTTTGCCTGATCGGAAATACTGTGCAGCCCATCGCCTCCCACAATCTGGTCTTCGAAGTTGAAACCCACCACACCGGTTGCAATTGCCCGCGTGAAATGAGTTCCGACAACGTCCGGTTCAACACTGTAGGCACCTTCAAAATCGAGTGAAACAGGAAGGGAAACTGAGGACACAATACGTTCAATGTTGCCCAAGACAAAATCAAATGGAATTTTCTCACCGTCACCAAACCCTTGGGCCAGTGCAACTGGCGCACTTCCCGTTGCAATCGCCTTCGCGCCTGAATCTGATACAGCTTTTGCAGAGCCAGCGTCCCAGATGTTATAAAGGATCACCGGATCGCCCTTTACATGGAGGTTATGAAATTGCTCGGCTTTTTGCTGTTGGCTCATAGGACCACCTTTGTGCTTTCCAATTTGTTTCAGTGAATGCGAACCTAAACAGCGGTCCGTCAAGCGTCCACAACTGACCGATCACGTCTTTGAGCGTTTAGCTGCCGCGTGCCTCTTAGCCCACAGGTGCCTTTCGTCGATCGGTCAAGATACTGCAGGCGCCGCCCGCATAGTGGACATTGAGCATGTCAACTCAGCGTTTCCAGAAGCGCTTGGATTTCGGCTTTTTAGCCTTGAGATCTTTTTTTAGTTCGGTGAAGCCGCCGATCTTTACCCCATCTATGAAGATGAGAGGCGTTGTCGTGATGTGATGTTTGTCTTTGAACGCATCCGTTTCCCGCCGTGTCCGCAAGATGTGTTCTTCGATTTCAAAGTTCTCTCGCCGAAGTAGATCGCGGGCTGCCGTCCCATAGCCACATGTATAATTCGGTAGATCCATGCGATAAAGAACAGCCTTGGGCATTTGAACGACTCCGTTTATTTCTTACAGATTTCAGGCTTTGCTCACCGAAACACAAGGCGAAATTGGTAACTATATCGTTCGGGCAACGGCCCAAAGCTGCTGTGCGTAGCGATTTGCGTTGGAGCGATGCAACTTCTCTCAAGCAGACGTTGAGTGTTCGCGCAGCTGTTAAGGCTTGGCGATGAAGATTGTGCGAGACAAAACGGGTACGCAGTTCATCGTCCATAGAAATCTTGCATCACAAATTTTCTTTTGTCGGTCGGGAGAACATTTTACTGAGCATCTAACCGGAGATGTTTTGTTGGATAACAAATCCATGCAAACGTTTAGGGACCTTTATTGCTTTAGAAGAAAATCTCATGTTGCCGAAGAGCTGGTTGTCAACTCACGCACCAGTCGTTTTGATGCAGCTCCTGGCGTGCTCCCCCAGCGGGTCACCCAGCAATAGAAAATCGGCGTCAGAAATAATGTGAAAACTGTCGCAAATCCCAACCCGCCCACAATGACCCAACCGACTTCTCTACGTGCTTCGGCACCTGCGCCCGATGTCAGCACCAGTGGTAAACCACCCAGGACGGTTGACACCATCGTCATCATGACCGGACGAATGCGCAAACGCAGTGCGTTGCGAATGGCCATATCAATGTCTTGGCCTGCTTGGCGAAGTTGGTTCGTAAATTCGACAATCAAGATGCCGTTTTTGGCCATAACGCCGATGAGCATCACCAGACCTATCTGGCTGTAGTAATTCAATGACCCGCCACTGAGCGAAATCGCCAACAGGGCCGCGGCAAGCCCAAAAGGCACCGTCAGCATGATCACAATCGCGCTTGCGAAACTCTCGAACTGGGCGGCGAGGACCAGCATGACGATCAACAGGGCCGTTCCGAAAACGACATACATCGCTTGGGTGCTGTCCTTCAGCGTCGCCGCGTCGCCCGTGAATGTCAGACCGATGCCGTCAGGAAGCACCTCTGCCGCTAATGAGCTGGCGGTGGTAATCGCCTCAGAGAGGTTCACCCCGTCACCCAAGTTGGCCTGCAACGCGACCGACAGCGCGCCCCCAAGGCGGGTAACCTGAGCGTCGCTGACAACTGTGGCCAAAGTCGCCACAGAGGAGAGTGGCACATAAGACCCGTTATCCAACCGGATTGAAATTGATGAAATGTCGGATGGGTCATCGATTGCGGGGCCACCCGGTACGACGTTTACGTC
>JBDWGM010000115.1:0-13035 GCA_039975755.1 Paracoccaceae bacterium
TGGAGGAAACACTACAACACCAAACGACCACACAGCGCTCTGGGCTACCGCCCACCGGCACCGGGAACCATCGCCCAGATGGACCAAAGGCCGATCATGCACTAACAATCAAATTGGACCAATCAGGTGGGGCTGATCACCGCAGCAACAAGTAAACAGGTTTTTTTCTTCCCGTTCGCTGCGCGCCGCATGGATGACTCCTACGCGGACGAAGCGGCCATTTAGCAAAGCGGCTCGGATGTCTGCTTTTGCTCCGCTGGCAATTTCAGCTACGATAGGGCTATGTCGGATTTCAAATCTCAGGTTGCCAGCCATCGGGACAATTTGATTGAACTCCACGAACGAATTCACTCGACTTTCAAAGAAAGAAACCGCTCTGACGCTCATATGCGCCGCGTGGTGCTGAAACTGGCTTTTGAAGAGCGAATTGCATACTGCCGAAAGAAGGCGCTTCGAACCCCAAAAACCACATTACCTTTCAATGTGTTAGGTCGAATCTGCATGTCGGAAGGGGTAATGGCGGAGCGAAGATCACTCTTATTAACTTATTACCATCTTGTTTTTTAACATTAAATTTGTTCTCCAAAATCATCCTACCACAAAAAATACCACCTGGCGATTGGAAGGCGTGGGTTTCAGGTGGTTGACAAAGTCTCGTGCAGTTAACGGACCGATTCACGTCAGACGCAAAGGCTGTGTAACTATTAAACTCTCCCGGCTCAGTTTCTAGACATGCAACGACGAAACACACTTGCTGTCCTGACGCCCCGCCCCGCTCAATAACTCATTGCAATACAAAATATAAACATGTCACCTATCCCGAAAAGAGCTGTCTGATCTTAAACTCAAGATCTCACCAACCGATCTGTTTAACTTCAGCTTTGCGACCTTAACATTCACAAATAAATGCGTCGCTCGATTCGGTACATTTCGCTGAACCGAACCTGCATGAGGACTCTTACAACCGCGTGGATGCACACCATCTCGCGTTGTTTTATAAGCATAAAATTTTTTCTAAAAAGGGTTGAGTTTCCCAAAACAACATGCAACTCATAATAGTTAACAAATGGTTAATAAGTGCGTTGGCTGTAAATGATCGAATGGTGGGTTTGAATTTGAGTTTGATCAATAAAAGAGTGTTTGTTCTGAGGCTATTAGCACCTTTGGTAGCGGCCTTCTTTTTAATGCAACCGACAAAGGCTCTGGCCGACGGGGGTAGTTCAAATGTCTTTAGTTCGGCTTTGACTCGAATTGATAATTTCCAAGAATGCCATGCCTGCCTTGGAATGACTGCAATGCCACAGAGCTCGTTTATTACGGACCTAAAGTCCGTAGAATCTCGCGATTCACTTAACGCATTTGACTTGAAAAGGCCCAATTTTGGACAATCATCCGACTTCGGAGTGTTGACACGGCGAGCGTCCAACCCATCGCTTACTTTCCGCTTAGGTTTGACATTGATTGAGTATAATAATCCGATGCATTGATAGGAAAGTACAGGTAAATTTTTACCCACGTTAACTAAAGAGACGCTTATGTGTATAAATTTCAAACTGATTTCATCCGCAATATGCATAGGAATAATTGCGTTCTCCCAATTGGCTCAGGCTAACAATCTAGGAAACTCAAAGAGTTCTCAGTTTGATTGCCTGAGAATAAGCTCCAAGGAGGCGGAAGTGATGCCGAGTGGGTTGGTGCGCCTTAACTGGCTGGACCCGTCAACTAACATATTTACGCAGATTGATATCGTGCAGTGGAGTGCAATCGAAATTCCAAAAAGTGTTATTGAATTAGTTGAAGGAAAACCTGTTACATGTTCGCTATTGGTGACGGATCGTGACGTGTTTCGGAACCGGGTCTCGTTCCCAAAGAGAAATAGGTGGTATCTCTTTTGGGTTCCAAAGCGAAGTACGCCACTGAATTACAAGGTCAACATCGGCTTCACCAAAGATGGTGAAATTTACACAGCTCTTTCGAGTTTACAGGGAAGGTAAAACAGTATGGCAATCCGTTTAGCGGGCAACGCAATCGCGGCAACAGGTCACTCGTTTGGCCATTTGCAAATAGTTAACGATGCGACAGGGCAGGAACTAGAGGTTCAGGCGGGGATTCCCCATTTCAGTTATCGGAATCAGCAGTCGCACTCGCAAAACACAGATTATGCTCCTGGTTCTCCAAATGCGGACAATTACCACTACGGTATCAGTGGTGCGATTGATCTTGGGGATCGAGATTTCCAAGACGTTTGGAACATTCTCTTGGATGTGAATCAGACCTTCCTCCGTGAGTCTCCGAATTTCCTCTATAATTTTGGCCAGAACAGCAATGCATACGCAGCGACTCTGCTGTGGATGATTGGCATTGATATTAGCGTCTACCTCGCTGATGCGACCCCTGACTCTGCCGCTGATCTCGGTTCCAGCGACTACTTTCCGAGTTCAGGTAACATAATTCTGGAGACCGGTGGCGACCTACTGTCGCCCACTGTGGATTTCAATTTGACGCTTACCGATGGCGCAGACTTTCTCAGAACGGGCGATGGCAACGACACGATCATTGGGGGAGAAGGGCACGACACGATTAGAGGCGGGAATGGCAATGACATCATTGTTGGCGATCAGGGGTCTGATGTATTGTTTGGCGGAGAAGGGCACGATCTTCTCGACTACAGCGGAAACATAGATGGTGCCGATGCATCCGGCTCCTCTGGCGTCCAGGCCACATTGTTCTGGAACGATGTCGAAGACGAGATCGCGATGAGCGTCAACGACAACTGGGGATCAATTGACTATGTAACAGGTTTCGAAGAAGTCAAATTAACTAATCTCGATGACACTTTTGCGCTGGTTGGTAACCCGCAGGATATCCTCAGCAGAGATTTCCCAGAAGTTGATGCTGGTGACAATGCGGAGAACGGAGACACGTTAGACTTGAGCGGTGTCACGGGTCCAGCAGGATTGGATGTTGTCCTTGCCGACGACGCAGACCAGACACTCCTGCTTGGAGATGTCGGCAGCACGCTGGAAATCTTCGGAACGGATTTTGAAAATGTCATCGGAACATCTTCCAATGATGTGATCACCGGCAATCAAGAAAACAACGTCCTTATCGGTGGCGACGGCGCGGATCAACTTCAGGGCGGTGCGGGCGATGATACTCTGATTATCGATATAGATGACACGTCCGTCTCGGGTGGGGACGATTTTGACACGGTTTTCCTGACGGGAACTGATAACTACAACATCGACATGTCTTCAATGGAAGTTGAGGCTGTGATCGGTGGGGGCGGTAACGACACGATCACCGCAGAAGTCGTGATTACCTTAGGATCAAATACGCCCAGTTTCGGCAGTGATGGCCATTTGATTCTGGCAGGAGGTCAGGGCGATGACCGGTTAGTTTCGACCACCGATGTTGTCTTTGGAGGAGGCGGGTTTCCTTCTGGCCCGCCACCGCAGCGGGATCATGTACCGGTTCTTTTTGGCGGTGAAGGCGCGGACACGTTTGTGATCAACGCAGGCGGCATCCTAGTCCTCAATGCAAATATCACTGAAGCGAATGTCTCGAATTTTTTGTTGGCGGACCTTGGATACAATTTCGACCTCACTCGATTCAACACGGTGATCATCAATCCCGATGCCGGTGATAAAATTGTGTTGGATTATGGAACGGAAGAATTTCTATTGGACGTCGGCATGTTCGGAGATCCACAAAGCAATTTCGGATATGACAGTTTCATTAACCCTTTCTTCGATGGCACTGGCACTCCCTTCTTCTCATATGTTTATGGGGGTAGCACGAATACCCTCGGTGGGAACGGAAGCCTCCAGATCTTTGGGAATCTCGGATCTCTGGATGGAATTCCAGATCCAGAATTTGATGATTTTGATGGTAACGTTGCACCCTTTGGGTGGTACATGGCAGGAGGAACTGTCAGCGGAACTCAAATCCAAACGACCGGCGGAATGTTCGACGTCACGCTTGGTACGGAAGACGACGATATCTTTGATGGGACTAATGGCTCGGATTGGTTCGTCGGAAGCGGAGGTTCCGATACCTACAATGGCTCAGGAGGTAATTTTCAAAGTTTGGCAGCGAACGCTACGGTGTCTTCCACATTAGTCGATGTTGAATCTGACAGGGTAAGCTATGGTGGTTCAACATCTGCTGTAAACGTGGACCTTGCTAGCGGTGTGGGCACAGGCGGGTTGGCCGACGGTGACACATATATCAGCATTGAGGATATCTCGGGCTCGGCCCATGCCGACATCATCACCGGAAATGTGGATGCTAACACACTTTTTGGGGCCGGTGGAAATGATACACTTTCAGGCGGCGCAAATGATGATGTTTTAGAAGGTGGCGTAGGCAATGACCATCTTATTGGCGGCGACGGAGATGATGTGCTTTACGGTGGTGACGGTGATGACACTGTTGGCGGCGGTATTGGCCGAGATCTGCTTTATGGCGATGCAGGCGCTGACAGTTATACCGGTGGAAATGGGTCGGATACAGTGAGTTACGTCGACGCTACAGTCGGATTGACTATTGACCTGGAGAATACTGCAAACAGTACAAACATTGCTGAAGATGACAGCTATGTCAGTATCGAGTTTTTGCACGCATCCAATTTTGGCGATACTGTTTCGGGCTCGTCCGATAATGATAAACTCTATGCGCTTGACGGCGATGACTCCGTTCTTGGCTTGGATGGTGACGATCAGATATTTGGCGGCGACGGTGAGGATACCATCTATGGCGGTAGCGGTGACGACAGAATCTTGGGCGGCAAGCAGCGCGATGTTTTGTACGGTGGTGATGGTCACGATGAGATATTAGGTGGCTCCTTTGGTGATACAATTGAAGGTGGTGCAGGCGATGACACTGTTTGGGGTGGCGCGGGTAACGATCTGATTGACTTGGGCGAAGGAAACAACGTCTTTAATGATACCTTTGAGAATGGGGCATTTGGTGGTTTGGACACCGTGATTTCCGGCTCCGGAAATGACCTATTCAATGGAAAGTCAGGTGACGACGATTTCGCAAGTGGTGGCGGTGATGACACCTTATTTGGCGCTGCTGGGGACGACCGACTGGATGCTGGCGATGGTGCGGACAACCTGAATGGCGGTGCCGGAGACGACACAATTTTAGGTGGTGCTGGAGACGATGTAATCAACGGAGGCGCGGGAGCGGATACATTCGTATTCGAAACAAACTTCGGCACAGATATTTTGTTGGGTTTCCAGAGAAACTTCTCAGGAGAAGTGATCGATTTGACCGCAGTGTCAGAGATAGTCGATTTCGCGGATCTACAAGCCAATCACTTGAGCCAAGTCGGCAGTGATGCCGTCATTTCCGATGGTTTAGGGAACAGTCTGACCCTCATCGGAATTAATGAAACCGGCCTAGATGCGGATAATTTTGCGTTTATCTGATTTACTTTCGTTCAGGTTTCTTTCGATTTGAATAGATGTTCCTGAGGCCGAATATAAAAAACTCTGTCGATTGCCGTGCCCTTAAATGGGTGCGGCAATTCGCGATTTATAGGATCCGCGAAAGGATATGTGCAGCGTGTAGGACAAAATCGCTTCCTGCTTCAGCTGCAAAACGTGAAAGATAGTGGACGTTTAGATTGCCATCTCTGCCAACGTAGGTGCGCGCTCAACGAGTCCTTACGTTTTGACGTAATTTCATATCGTCGATATTGTTGGTGCTGGCAAAGAAATCTATTCCAAATGAACTTAGACCCCATACTGCTTAACGTAGAGCCAAAAGCAACCCCTACAACCTTCGGTCTCGTTAAGGTTGCCCACAGCAGTTCGCAGTCTATGGCAAACTCAAACAACGGTATCTGCCAAACTATAAACTAAATACTCCGAGATAGTCGTTCATCTCCGTCACCGGCAATCTCTTCGAAGAGGCTATCGAGGGTTTGAAACAATTCCCAACGGTCAGTTTGCAGCCGTGCTGCGACGCCATCGATAATTCGTAGCTCCAGGTCGGCGTCTCGCGAACCTTTCCACAATGTATCAGCAAGCGCGATTAAAAGTTCTTCGAACGACACACTCATGCTGGCGTATTGTGAGTGGCTGCGGCAGCACCGAGCAATTTGGGCGCAAACTCCCTGTTCAAGAAGTAACTTTTCGCCTGCTGCTTCATGCAGGTTACCACCTCCGTCAAGCTCGTTCGGATGAACGATTTTACCCGCATCATGTACCGCAATGCCGACTTGAACGAAGCGTTTATCGTACTGAACCCCAAGGTCATCAAGCTTTGAGATGATTTCACCACCGACTTCGCCGACTAATTGAAGATGTTTGAACAATCTTCGCGGTGCACCTAATCGTTCGAGCAGGTTGAAAGCGTCTTCCCGAGATTTCAGCAATGCCAGCTCCAAACAGCATATTCAGGAAACGGATTTAGGCACTCCTTTTGTGGCATTCAACTCAGCATCAGTCACTCCGGACTCAGGGCCGCCAAATGCTGGTGCAACTTTAACAAGGATAGCATCGATCCCAGACCTGCCACCTGCAGAGATGAGCCGACTACACCCGATAAAAAAAAGGGTGAGGGCGCGGCCCTCCCCCTCGGGCAACCCAATTAGACAGAGCGGTGTCCTCGGCTACGCCTGCGGGCCGCACCACCTCTGTCGAATTGCATTGCCTCGCCCCCACCCGCGTTCGCCACGTGGCAGATTTGCAGGAGCAGGCGGCTTCGCCGTCTGACCTCCAAATCAGCCCCGATTTTCGGGAACGGAAGTCAGATCAATGCAACAAAACGTGGGAGCATAAAATGAAGATGTTGGGTCAGTTTATGACGCAAAGGTCAAAGTCATGTGACGTTCGACAAGTGATGATGGCGGACCGAGGATCCGCATAACCCCTGTTTCCATGCGTCCACATAAATCCGCTACTGGCCATTTTTGTGATTAATTATCAATGCGATAAATACGATGCGATCCATTGATGTTCGTACAGGAACGCCTTAAATCATGCTTGAGTGTGGGAACAAATGTGGGAACGATATGCCGTTGAGTGCTAGAAAAGTGGAAACAGCGAGCGCTGGGCGGCATGGTGATGGGCGTGGCCTTTTCTTGTATGTCAAGGCATCTGGGGCGCGGTCATGGGTATTGCGGTATCAGATTCACGGGCGGCGGCATGATCTGGGCCTTGGGGCTTATCCAGATGTAACTTTGGCAATGGCACGGGAAAGGGTGTTGGAGGCCCGCCAGCTTATTGCCGCAGGTGGTGACCCGATTGCGGTTAAGCGACAAGCCAAGCCAAAGACTTTCCAAGACGCTGCGTTAGAATTAATCGAAAGCAAGCGCCACGGCTGGAAAAATGCCAAACATGCGGCGCAGTGGAGGTCCACTTTGGAAACCTATGTTTTTCCACGCATTGGTCCGATGCAAGTCGTTAAAGTCACCACGGCGGACGTTGTCGGCGCTTTGAAGCCTATTTGGTCACAAAAGCCCGAAACCGCAAACCGTGTCCGTCAAAGGATCGAAGCGGTTTTGGATTATGCATCTGCGCTGGGCATTCGTGAAGGCGATAATCCTGCACGGTGGCGCGGGCATTTAGATCACCTGCTACCCAAACCCAAAAAAGTGCGGGCAGTGAAGCACCACCCTGCCCTACCTCACGCTGACATTTCCGGTTTCATGGCTGAACTTGCGAGCCGAACGGGTGTTGCGGCGCAAGCATTGGCATTTACCGTGTTAACCGCCGCACGTTCGGGTGAGACACGCGGGATGACTTGGGGTGAGGTTGATCTGGAAAAAAAGATTTGGACGATACCCGCCCAACGTATGAAAGCGGGAAAGGAACACCGCGTGCCTTTGACTGACGAAACCATCGCGTTTTTTGGGCCAAGACAGGATCATGCCGCGTTGGTTTTTGAAAGCCAAACAAAGGCGGGCAAGCCGATATCCGATATGAGTATGACTGCCCTTTTGCGCCGCATGGGATATGACAACATCACTGTTCACGGGTTCCGGTCTACATTCCGCGATTGGGCAGGCGAAACCACAGGCTTTGCCCGCGAAGTGATCGAAGCTGCACTTGCCCATGGGATCAAGGACAAATCCGAAGCGGCCTATGCGCGAAGCGATCTTTTCGACAAGCGCCGTGACCTGATGCAGGCTTGGGCGAACAAGGTCAGCCCTGATGCAAAGGCAGCCAACGTCATCGCAATCAGCTGAACCTGATCCTTATCAAAGTCCCCTTTCAAGTTGTGGTCCATCAATCATGCAACTACGTTTCTCCAGATACGTCTATGATCCGGATGATGAGGTGGTCAGTGGTGAGATCGACCCGGATCATGAATACACCGAAGACGAAATCAATTCGAAGATCGAAATTCCCGAACGTGAGCAAAGCCGCATTCACGAATTCATGGACCAGATCAATCCTCGCCAAAAGACACTCGTTTTCTGTGCAACGCAAAACCATGCGGCTGCGGTGCGGGACTACATCAACCAGATCAAAGATATCGACGATCCGCACTATTGCGAACGTGTCACTGCCAATGATGGCGCGCTGGGCGAACAACACTTGCGCGAGTTTCAAGACAACGAACGCAGTATCCCCACGATCCTGACAACCTCGCAAAAGCTGTCAACGGGCGTGGATGCGCGCAATGTCCGCAATATCGTGCTGATGCGGCCCGTTAAGTCGATGATCGAATTCAAGCAGGTCGTGGGCAGGGGAACGCGGACGTTTGAGGGCAAAGATTTCTTTACAGTCTATGACTTTGTGAAAGCCTATGAGCATTTCAACGACCCTGAATGGGACGGTGAACCCCTGCCCCCGGATGATCCCACTGATAGGCCAAAACCTAAGCCGACAGACATTCTGCCACCGTCGGGACCTAAGGAACCGGGGCGGGAACCAGAACCTAAAATCACGATCAAACTCGCCGACGGCAAAGAACGTCAGATCAAATACATCGCAACAACAACCTATTTCTCGCACGACGGCAAGATGATCACCGGCCAAGAATTTATGGACCAGCTATTTGGTGATCTTGGGGATTTGGTCAAAGGCGAAGATGAACTGCGCCGGATTTGGAGCAACCCTGAAACCCGCGTTCAGTTCCTCAAGGTGCTTTCCGACAGGGGGTACGATGCGGGGCGGCTCGAAGACATGAAGCGTCTGATAGACGCCCCCAATAGCGATATTTTCGATGTCTTAGCCTATGTCAAATTTACGCTACCCCCAATGGACCGGACCGAACGCGCCAGCAAAGCCAAAACCGAAGGCCTTGCAGATGTAGAGGGAGAAATGCGTTCATTTCTGGAAGCCGTCCTTGGGGCATACGAGATTCACGGTGTTGACGAATTGGCGTTGTCCAAAATTGGAGATTTCCTAAGAGTGCGGTACGGAGGGACGAACGGAGGAAAACGGGCCCTAGGTGAAATCCCGGAAATCAAGAAAGCATTTACAGAAATTCAGGCGCATCTCTACTCCGACTAACTCATTGTTATTTCCAGAAACTACGAAATGCATATATGCAGTTGAACCCGCACACCTTGCATCAAACGTCTGTGAACACCACATGTAGCCTATAGAGCAATCCAAGGCACAATTTATGGCTTCATTCAGCGGCTTTA
Organism: Paracoccaceae bacterium; assembly: GCA_039975755.1. GTDB lineage: Bacteria > Pseudomonadota > Alphaproteobacteria > Rhodobacterales > Rhodobacteraceae > JABSSA01. The sequence goes on from JBDWGM010000115.1 coordinate 9,614, forward strand.
TCCGCAAATCCCCCGACGCACGATTGGCAGCATTCTTGAAAGCAAAAGGGGTTCAAGCCTCTGACGACTTTAATTGGCAAAGCGAGGGACGCGGAACAGCGTTAGTGAATGAGATTACCAATCTGATCGCTGAGTTGTCAGACGTTCGCCAAGATCAAGTCAAAGCCGAACTGGATCACCTTGCCAGCTTAGCTGCGCCCCAAACCATGACCGCAGCGGAACAGATTTGTAGCGCTCAGGGTATTGATTTGGAGGGCTTGCAGGGCATTCAGGACGTCCTGCTTATGCTGGCGCTCGATCACCCACAGACATTAGAACGTGTGTCGACACAAGCGTCATTGATGCAACGTACGGGCGGCAAGAATTGGTCTGCCTTTCAATTCGAAGATGACGGGAAGCCTTGGGCGCTGGGCGATGATATTGCCCGCGCTGGATTTGTGGCTGACGCGATTGCGATCTTGAACCTACCAGCACACCGCAAACGCGAGGCAGATTGGTACACTTCCATTCGGGTCCACCCTATCACAGGCGAAGAAACGGAAATTCTACAGGCCACAATCTATGTTGAGGCAAGTGCCGAAAGTGAATTGACCTTTGGGCCATCCAAAGGGCTGGAACGGCAAGTGGTCCAAAGGGTTTTGGAGGTCGGGGTTGCTTGCAACGCGAAAGAACGGATCGTGGAAATTTGCGCCCGTGGTGGCAAGAAAATCCGCGATGAATACGCGTCTTCTTTTTCCAAGCACTTTGCGCCACAATCCCAGCCTCCAGTTGAAACCCCGCGCAGGGAAGTGCTGCTAACCAACCTACTTTCAAACCCCAGCTTTCCGACTGAACCTGCCGATGGCATTGCGAAAATCGAAGTATCATCGCTGGACTTCTATTCCGCAGGCGGCGGCTTTGCCCGCTTTGAGCGTCGCGGTGATGATGAAACGATCTACCAGTTTCTGGAACGCCAGTTCGGTGCACGGTCCCCGATACAAGCCGCAGGCTGGACGATCATTGGCGCGACCCTTCGGATTGTGCTGGCCGCGCAGGATGGCAAAAGGTCCAAAACCCTCACAGTGACTTTGCGCAGCCCCAACACTACAACCATCCCGAACAAGACAGAAGCGGAACGCCAGTTTGTTATGACCCTTCTGGAACGCTGGAATCTGGTTGCCCCGCCCCCAGAACCCTTTGATGTGGTAGAGGCCGCATAATTGGATGCGATAGCCCTCTTTGCCACGCTACTCGCCCAGCGCGGTCGGGTGATGGCCAGCAAATATTCGACGCAACCTGCCTATGTGCAACTACTCAAACTGGGGTTGATTGAAGAAATAGGCGTGGTTGCCTCAATCATTTGCGATGAGTGCAACCAGCCCCATGACGCCGCCGTTGTTTATGAGGCTTCACAATACGGCTATCACTGCCCTGAATTAGGATTCATGCCCAAGGACCGCACTGAGTTGATTGCCACGCAAACAAACCTAGGCGCAATTGTCACACAACTTGCGGATCACCTAAATTGTAAGCGGCGCAAATCAACACCAATAAAGGACGACATTTGGCGTATCGGCGCGATTAACACCCCAGCAGGGGACGTCGTGTTGTATTTGAAGCCGACCACGCAGGATGCACAGGATGTGCATGACTTTGAAGCTGCATTGGCGGGCGAGATTAAATCCTCTTTTGGGATTGTTCTAACAGCCAAAGGTAATTTGCACTTGCCGCCCTACGTGACGGTTCCCCTGCAGGATGCATTGGGCATTGAGGCGGAGGAACTCACTGTTGTAGTCGATCTAATGACCATCGCAGGTGTTGCTGAAGTACGCACGGGCGGGCGTCCGAGTGACTACAAAAAACCTCTAAATGAACTCATCGAAATGCGTGAAAATCAAGGTCTGGCGTTGAAGGGTCGCAACGAAGAAGCAAGAGCTCTGCAAGCTGAGTTCAAGGCACAGTTTCCAAACAACGCTTGCCCATCCCTGCCAACGATAAAGAGATACGTGTCCGAAGCCAGAAGTGGAGCTTAGCGAAAAGCGGCCATTCGCTACGGCCTCCGCTGATGGCCGCATCGCGGGACAAACCCGACTTTTGCAGACGCAGCCATTGCTGACGCAGCATTATCTCGCATCTGCAGCGGACAGTGTTTTGCAGCTCAGCGGATTTCACTGGAGCAGCCTATTCACCAGAGCAGACTTCAGGTGACCCCAAATTGGCTTTTCTCTGCGCCAATATGATGTCCATTGTCTCGATAGTGCTGGATAAGATTGGGTCGGCGATTTGGCATTTATAGTCTAATGTGACGCACCTGTACTTGTAACGCCGGAGGCATTCACAAAAGTTTTTCGACCCTTTTCGGCTTTTGTGCAAGCGTTATGACGTCGTATTAGTGCCATTAGACCTAAGCAGAGTATTTTTTTGTCAGAACTAACTTGCTGTGCCAAACGCTACCGCATGCTGATCCTTATACGAATGCCATATCGATGCTGTGGCTGCTGGTGATCGCATTTGTTGGCAATCACGCGGTCGGCGTTTTGGAATAGGTCGAAACGCTGGATTCGATCGTCGAAAAGCTTGACATGCTTGTGTGACTGGCCCCCAATTTAGGTCTCGCAGAAGCTTACCGGACATGCCATGATCTCATTATGAACATATCTTCGAACAAGGGCTCTAAAGGCTATCATGACATTGGGGGAACAGACGCGGGTGATATTCCCAAAGTCGACTTGCCTTGGTTGCATTGGGAAAAACAGGTCGAAGCAATCCGGGCGTTACTCGGCGATGGCACCCGCCGGATTGTGTCACTTGATGAAATGCGGCGTGGGTTTGAGAGCTTCGGAGAAGAGAAATACGACAGCCTTTCGTTTTATCGGCGCAGGCTAGAAGCAATGACAGACATTCTAATCGAAAAGGGCGTGATCGCGCCTGAGGAGTTGGAAGACGCTGTCACGCTTGGCTGTCAACGTTGGGGTGATGCGTCCGAATGACCCGCTTCAATGTTGGAGACATAGTGCAGGTCTTGGCGCTTGGTAAAACAGGCCATGTCCGAATTCCCCACTACGTTCGCAATCAGTTTGGCGAGATCATTCAATATTGTGGCACCTATTTGAACCCCGAAGATCTGGCCGTGGGTAAGACCGCTGGTAAAGCCGTGGATTTATATCGTGTGCGTTTTTGTCAAACCGATCTATGGCCCGATGAAGACCATCCGCCTCAAGACCGGTTGGTTCTTGAAATTTATGACCATTGGCTTTGCCCAAAGGACGCACAGCATGCCCCATGACAGCGCAGATCACACCGCAATTGTTGTTGAGGATGACGCCGGTAACACTCAGGCCCAGATCATTGTCGATGCCTTGCAGGAGGTCCTGATTGCCAAGGGGCTTCTGACGGCGCGTGAGGTCACAGCAACGATCGCTCGTCTGGAAAGTCCAGGCATC
>JBDWGM010000116.1:0-13694 GCA_039975755.1 Paracoccaceae bacterium
AAAGCCTGAGTGCGCGCGACTTCTTCGGCAAGTTTCGCTTCTTTTGCGATCAATACCCTATCGATGCCCTTCGCGGCCTCTGCTTCAATCTCAAGGGCCATTGCACGGGCCTCAGACAGTCCGACCGGGAACGGCCAAGAACCAAATGTGTGTTTACGTTTTTGCCCTCCCTTTACTCGCTTTTCGAACATCCATGTTGCCTTGCCAGACGCTGAGAGGCGAAAACGTAAGCCGGGGCGCTTGGTATCAGATACCTCCAGACGACCGCTTTCGGGTGCCTTGAGACTCTTTAAAAAGCGGTCCGAAAGTTCTTTCTTCATTCGCTCTGCCTCTGGGGGACATTCTGGGGGACAAAATCATCCAGATTGTGATGGTCGTCGGTGGACACCGGTAGACGATTAATGATGGGGGGACAATAATATATTCAAATAAATTTAGCATCATATAAGGCCATTCTCGACCGATATGGACAGGAGTGGACGTGTATGGATCGGGTAGAAAGAGCTAAGTGCCTTTGATTTGTAATCAGTAGGTCCGCGGTTCGAGTCCGTGTGGGGGCACCATTTAATCTTATATTTAGCATATTTATCAACAGCTTGATTGAATATTGAAAATATTGGCCCACCCTTTGGCCCACCGACATGAGTGTGATGCTATGTTCATCTATATGTGAAATTGGTGCCTTCGAGAAAAGGAGTGGGAACGCTTAAGTCTGGGATTCGACTCTTGACGAAACCTGTGTCCCGACTCCTAATCAGATTCGACTCTTTGGCGATTTTCGTATAGATTCCAAGTATATGAACTACACGAAAGAAGACGTAGACCGAATTATTGATAAACGTTGCCTTCCAGAAGAGTTTCGGCAAGACGTTGAAAATATTATAGCAATGAAAAATCGAGACGATGCATTGAACGAACTCGATGTGATGACGGCAAAATGTTATCGATTTGAACCCGATCACGAACGGTATGATCGTGATCGAGCTCGATTTCCAAAATTTGATGATTAGTCGGTAGCGCCCTAAACTTGATGGAACGGCTTGGTGTTTCTCGGGCTTAAGGTATGAGATTGTCGCTGCCACTGATCCGCAAGATCGTTATTCAAGCCAGCCTTTCTTCAATGTGCCTATCACAAACCTATCCGGCGGCAGACCGGTGAGCGAGCGCCGTTAGTGCGTCAGGCTTTTGAGTTATATGCGTCAGGGCAATATTCATTCAAAAGTTTGCTGATTGAAATGCAACGACGTGGCTTCAAGAACCGTCACGGCAAACCAATCACCAAAGGCTGTCTTGTGGCGATGCTCATTTTTGGGGGCACTTTTGGGGGTATATCGTGTAAGGCGCGAAAAATTGTACATATTAAACAATGTTGTAACAGCTAAATGTGAAGACGTGTGGGACCATTTAACCGAAGATTTGTGAATATCTACAGGTGGTTGATGCTTGTTTGCAATTTGCAGCCCATCCCTGAGACCATCTTTGATCGCGGGTGATCGGGCAGGCGGCCTTTAAAACTGAGGCAACTACGTTTGATTGGGATGACTAACGAAGCAGGGTTTCTGCTTGGATGATATGCTTCTCAATGTTCATGTGGGTGACACAGTTCTTATTTGATGCGGCAGTGTCGAATGGGTCAGTGACGCACTATCAGAGACCGACAATGAGACTTGGAAGAAAAGGAAAGATCCTATGGAATCACGACCGCCTTTGCCGCTGTTCACTGAGGAAACGGCTCGTCAGAAAGTAAGGCTTGCCGAGGACGGTTGGAATGGTCGTGATCCTGCCGAGGTTTCGCTCGCGTATACGTTGGATACGAAATGGCGTAACAGAGTGACGTTTGTAAACAACCGCGAAGAGGCGCGTGAATTCCTTGAGGCCAAATGGATCAAGGAGTTGGAATACCGTCTCATCAAAGAGCTTTGGGCGTTCACAGATAACCGAATCGCGGTGCGCTACGCATATGAGTGGCACGACGATAGCGGCAATTGGTTTCGCTCTTACGGCAACGAGAACTGGGAATTTGCTCCGTCCGGGCTGATGCAAAACCGGTTCGCTTGCATCAACGACCTCCCGATTTCTGAACAGGATCGTAAATTCAGATGGGCGCAAGGGCGCAGGCCGGATGACCATCCTGGTTTGTCCGATCTGGGATTATGACGCAGGTGTAAGTGCCAAAACAGGTCCGTTGGCAGATGCGCCGATTTTGCTCTGTTAAATCGATGTTTAAATCACCAGCCAGTGCCAAAATGATGGTCAGTCTAGATCGAATAGATGCGTGCCCAGCCACGGCGATTCCCATCCCTGTGTTTTCGGAATGTCGCAGAAATGTGAGCGTAAAACTCGTTGCGCACCAACTTTGGACTGCTAGACTACCTACTCATTGGAAGGGCAGTGGGGCGGCTATTTTAGCCGCCGCTATTTAACAGAGCAGGAAAGTCGTCGCTTAAACTTGACCAATATGAACTTTACCAACCAAAAGACCTTTAGCGTTCGAGAAGGTAAAGCGGTCCTCTCACACGGGCATGTGCTAGAACCAACATCAAAGATGAGTGGCAAACCAAAACCCGCGTTAGCATTCGAACGAAATAAATGAACACCGGCCGGTCCTAAAAAGGAAACCTTATGCGACATGTCGACGATTTGCCTGAAATCGATTTTGCAGCACCTGAATACCAAACGGCACCTTTCAAAATGCTTGCCGATTGCGCACGCCGTTGGAAAATCGCCCGGTCCGAACGGGGGGTGGAGCTGTTGGATTATGACCTGTGTCGCCACGCTATCGTGGACCGAAAACTGGGCACGGGGCACCCGAAACTGATGGATGTTCTCGGTCTGCCTGAAGGGCGCGCATTGGATTACAAACGAGCGTCGATTTCGTATCACAACCGTGGCCCGCGTCGGCGAAATCTGCGCATTCCAGTCACAAAACTGATGGGCCCCGAGGCATCCGAACGTTTTCGCAAAGACATCAAACATGTCATTACCCGCGTCGTTGATGCGATTCCCACTGACACATCCGTTGATATGATTGCACATTTGTGCGATCCGATCCCATCGGCTGTTTACTGTTATTGGACCGGAGCGCCTTTCGATTATGCGTCTTACGTGGCGCGTACCTCGCATACGGTTCAACAGGTTCACACCCGCAACCCAGAACATACAAAAGATATTGTCACAGCCTTCGAAAGTCTTCTCGATTTTGTGGACGAGCGGATCAAAGAACGGCGGGTGGACATGAAAGATGATCTGCTTTCCGATTTGATCCGTGCCACAGATGCAGGGCAATTATCCGAGACCGATCTGCGGAATTGGGTTGTGAAACTTGCCGAGGCCAACACAGACAACTCGTCTCACCAAATTGGGATCGCGTTGGTTGAGCTTGCTTCGCGTCCTGACGTGTGGGGGCGTCTTGGGGCTGACCCATCGTTGGTGCCTGCGGCAGTGCGCGAAGTGATGCGGTTTCATCCACGTTCGATTTCAACCTCGCGCGAAGTCATGGAAGACATGGAAATCGAAGGCACCGCTTTGCCAAAAGGCACCCCTGTCTTTGCCAATATAGGTGCGGCACATTGGGATGCGCGCCATTATGCGGACCCTGAACGTTTTGACATCGATCGCACCGATGAACCGCCGCATTTGAACTTTGGGGGCGGTATTTTTTCATGCGTCGGGCGATATGCCGTCACTATGGAAGTCGAGGAAGTCATCAGCCTGCTTGCCCAACGGCATCCAAACCTGAAGCTCGAGAAAACAGGTTTTAGCCATTCGCCGTTGTTCACTTCCGTCAGCGAGCTTGATGTCGTTTTGAATCCAGCTTGAACACTCAGACTTCTCCGTTTTCTGTCGGAACATTGCACGTTGCTGCCATGCAAGGTGCGCCGGTGTATTTGGATGCCTGAAGCACGTGGGCGAAAATCAAAAGAAAATTATTAGGCACAGTTACTTGACAAAATTAGTAGGTTAATATCTTGGTGACAACAATCCGTGGTTGATAACGCAGCTGCGGAATTATCAAGGAGAGACCCATGAATGTCAGATCACTGACGCGGGGTCTTTGCTCCGCCACCGCAGCTGCCACGCTTTCTTTTGCGTCCGCCACGACCGCTTTTGCAGAGACTATTACCGTGACAGACATCGCAGGCCGCGTTGTCGAAGTCGAAAAGAACCCATCCAAGGTTGTCATTGGCGAAGGACGGATGATCTATTCCATCGCGCTTTTGGATCAGGAAGATCCATTCCAACGTATCGTTGGATGGAAAGACGATATGATTAAATTCGATCCAGATGCTTATCGCAAGTATTTGGACGCTTACCCAAAGATCGCGGATCTACCCAGTTTTGGTAGCCCATACACCGACGAATGGAACCTCGAGGCGGTTATTTCGCAGGATACCGAAGTCGTTTTGATGAACCTCGGCAATTTGCTGAAAGCGCAGGAAAGCGGGATCATTGAAAAACTGGATGAAGCAGGGATCGCGACGATTTTTGTCGACTTCCGTCAGGATCCGACGCAAAACACAATGCCAAGCTTGCAATTGCTTGGTCGTATTTTCGACAAACGGGACGAGGCCGATGCCTTTGGAGACTATTACCAAGCGCAAATGAAGCTGATTTATTCGCGTGTGCAAGGCATTGCAGACGAAGACAAACCAATCGTTTTTATAGAACGCGCGGCAGGGTACAATCCCGGCAAATGCTGTAACACGTTTGGTGCGGCAAACCTTGGTCGTTTGGTTGATTTGTCTGGTGGGCGAAACTGGGGCTCGCTGAAATCTCCTGGGTTCTCGACAGCCGTCAGTCTGGAAGCGATCTTTGCCGATGATCCTGAAGTGATCATTGGAACTGGCGGAAATTGGGCCGAAGCAAACCCCGCCACAGAAGCGGTGCTGTTTGGCTATGAAGCCAGCCAAGTCGCGGTCCAAGAGCGTCTCGCAGTGCTTGCGGCTCGGGAAGGATGGCCCGAGCTTTCCGCGGTGAAGAACGGCCGTTTCCATTCGGTTTACCACCAGTTCTACAACAGCCCTTATCACTTTGTCGCAATGCAGGCCTTCGCAAAGTGGCTGCACCCTGATCTGTTTGCAGATGTTGATCCGGACGCGACGATGAAGGAACTGCACGATGAGTTTCTGCCAATTGGGTACTCAGGCGTGTTCTGGGGAAGTCTCAAAGTAGGCGGCTAAGCCAGCCAACCGGCCTCGTATGTGTGTGCGAGGCCGTTCCCGCCTTTGGAGGGCGCTTTTCCATGACAATAGATGTAAACGCCGTGGATATGCGGAATGCTTATGCTGCGCAAAACACGCGCAGATATGTAATGGTTGCGATTGTATTCGGACTGTTAGTCCTCAGTTTTTTCTTAGATGTCGCAACGGGTCCCGGGCGCTATCCGCTGTCGACGGTGTTCGATGTCTTTATTGATCCACAATCGCATGGTGTGCGATTGAAAGTGATCGTTTGGGATTACCGCCTGCCGGTTGCAATTACTGCTGTGCTGGTCGGGGCACTTTTGGCGGTCGCTGGTGCGCAGATGCAAACGATCTTGAACAATCCACTGGCCGAACCATTTACGCTTGGGGTTTCCGCAGCTGCCAGCTTTGGCGCATCTTTGGCGATTGTGTTGGGGATCAGTGTGATCCCGTCGGTTGGTCCATTGTTGGTCACGGTCAATGCCTTTGTCTTTGCATTGCTCACTTGTGGTTTCATCTTGTTTGCCACGCGCCTGAAAGGGGTCGGGTCCGAGACAATGATCCTGTTCGGGATCGCCATCTTTTTCACCTTCTCGGCGTTACTGGCGCTGATGCAATATATGGCGTCCGAGGATCAGATTGCGCGGATTGTCTTCTGGATGATGGGTTCTTTGAGCCGAGCAAGTTGGGAGAAAATCTCGCTTGGTGCGTTGTTGCTGGCATTTGCGATCCCTTTCAGCTTGCTGCGCACTTGGCCGATGACTGCGCTGCGCATGGGTGAGGCGACGGCTGAAAGCATGGGAGTTGATGTCAAACGGCTTCGGGTTGAAATGCTGATCTGTGTTTCGCTTTTGGCGGCAACGGCCGTATCCTTTGTTGGAACCGTCGGGTTTGTCGGTCTGGTTGGACCGCACATCGCACGCCTGCTGGTTGGCGAAGATCAACGGTTTTTTGTCCCCTTATCGGCTTTGGTCGGGGCGTTGGTTTTGTCGCTTACATCGTTGGTTTCGAAGTCGATCACACCCGGCATCATTTATCCCATCGGGATCATCACATCGCTGATCGGTGTGCCAGTGTTTGTCTCAATCATCTTGAGCACGCGGCGGGAGAAATTATCATGACGTTGAGCGTTGAACATCTCAAGGCCGGGTATGGGAAGACAGAAGTCCTGCATGACGTGTCTGTACCCGACATTCAGGGCGGCGCGTTTGTTGGTTTGATCGGGCCAAACGCATCTGGAAAATCGACGTTCTTCAAGACCTTGGCTGGCCTTGTTACCCCGATGGCAGGGCGTATCGCGATTGATGATGCCGATGTGACCTATCTGGCCCGTAAGGACAGGGCGCACCGCGTCGCTTACATGCCGCAGGCTTTTGGATGTAATGCTTTGTTGACCGTGTTTGAAAGCGTGTTGCTTGCATTGAAGCAAACGACTGGTTGGCGCGTACAATCCGATAATCTGGATCGTGTGGCGGATACATTGAATGCGCTTGGTTTATCGCATTTGGCCAGCCGGGGGATTGCAGATCTAAGCGGAGGGCAGGCCCAGATGGTCGCTGTCGCGCAGACGATCGTGCGCGCACCTGAAGTCATCTTGCTGGATGAACCGACCAGCGCACTGGACCTGCATCACCAGCTGTCAATCATGACGTCTGTCCGAAACGAGATGGATCGCAAGAAACCGGTCGTGATGGCGGCCTTGCACGATTTAAACCTTGCCGCGAAGTTCTGTGACAGGCTGGTCTTGCTGCGGGATGGGGTCATTCTGGCAGATGGCCGCCCTGATGAAATTCTTGCTTTGCCAGCGATCGGAGAAACCTACCGGGTTGAAACCGATCTCGAACGCACGGGGCGAGGCGCTTTATATGTCGATGCCAGATTGCCGGCATGACGGAACAAGCACGCGCACATTTTCATCTGCAAGAGCTGCAGGTATTCACTTATGCCCGCTTCTCCAAATCCATAGCGGATAGCATTGAAATTCGTAACATTGCAGACCACACAAGCCGGATCAAATGCCGTTTGACAGGGGTGTAATTCGGGTATTGGTGTGGAGGGGCATACGCTTAAAGTGTCTTCGGCTGTTTGTGTTACGTTGGCAGTCGGTTTGTGTCACCTACCCAATATCAGAGCTACTCTTTTCTTGCTCGAGGAACCAAACGCGGTACAAATACACATATGCGCCCAAAATTTTCAGACCGAGCCCAATTCAATCCCCCAAATAAGGGCGTCGGTTGGCCTTATATGTTGCTTACTTCTATTGGTGCGCTGATTTGTTTCTACTTGGCCCTAGACCTTTATCTTGTCTTCGCCGGATATCACGCAACACCCGCGAGCGATTACGTTTTTGTAGCCGCACTTGCGGGAATCGGGATGCTTTTCGTCGCCGCAACGCTCAAGTTTTGGTATTTCCCTTGGTCTTGGTCCACCATAGTTGTCGATGTCTCTGGTGTCGAAATTTCTGTCACCGGGTGGGGCGCTATGCCAAAGACCAATATACCTTGGACTGAATTTTCCGAAGTTAGCGTAATTATTCTGCCTCGGGGCGCTTCAACGCTGGACCTTCATACCAAAGACGGCCCGAAGCGGGTTATCCGAACATGGTCGATCGAGGGAAATATTGACGATGTGCTGTTTGCGCTTGGCCATTTCGCTGAAACACAAGGGCTGAAATTCGTCGGCCCCCCTTTATCAGCGCCAGTTCTTGGGCGACGAAGTTGGTCTCTTTCGCGATCTGAAAAATGACAGTGGCCCCGTTTCTGCACGGGGCCACTTTACGGCGTTCCTAAAAAGATCGCTGCGTTACGCTTTTTTGCGCTCAATCAAGCGGCTTACGGCGTTTTCGATCATCCGGATACCTGCGTCTTGTCCCAATGACATGATGGATTCAGGATGGAACTGAACAGCTGCAATTGGATGATGTTCGTGTTCGAGCCCCATGATCACACCATCCTCGGTCAAGGCCGTCACTGTCAGATCATTTGGCAATGTTTCCGGTTTTGCATGTAACGAATGATAGCGTCCGACTGTGATTTGTTCGGGAAGCCCGTCAAAGATTGTGCCAGCGTGCTGAACCGAAATCCGGGATGGTTTGCCGTGCATCGGATCATCAAGTTGCGTCAGCTCTGCTCCAAAATAATCAGCAATCGCCTGAAGCCCGAGACACACGCCAAAAATCGGAACGTTTCGATCTAAAGCTTGCCCAATGGTGGTGCGACAATCGAAGTCAGCCGGATTGCCGGGGCCGGGGGACAACACCACCAAATCGGGTGCAAATTGGTCCAACAATGCAGGGTCCAAAGGGGACCTTGTCGTCATGACACTGGCCCCGGTTTGGCGGAAGTAATTGGCCAAGGTGTGCACGAAGCTGTCTTCGTGATCGACCAACAGAACCTTTTTGCCCGCACCAACAGACAGGCGCGAGGCGTTTGTATTGTCGGCGTTGCTTCGCATGTCGCCACGGATCGCTGCACGCATGGCCGAAGCCTTGAGCTCGGTTTCCGCCTCTTCATCGTCAGGGTCGCTGTCATTCAGCAACGTCGCGCCTGCGCGCACTTCTGCCACGCCATTTTTGATGCGGATGGTGCGCAGGGTAAGGCCCGTGTTCATGTCACCGTTGAACTGAACCGCACCAATCGCGCCGCCATACCAAAAACGCGTGGATTTTTCGTGGGCTTCGATAAAGCGCATCGCCCATAGTTTAGGTGCGCCCGTTACGGTGACGGCCCATGTGTGGCTTAGAAAAGCGTCAAACGCGTCCATGCCGTCGCGCAACAATCCTTCGATGTGATCAACCGTGTGGATCAACCGAGAATACATTTCGATCTGGCGACGCCCGATGACGCGGACAGAACCGGGTTCACACACACGACTTTTGTCATTGCGATCGACATCCGAACACATCGTCAGTTCGCTTTCGTCTTTCTTTGACTGCAGCAGTTTCAGAATTTGTTCACTGTCTTCAATGGCATCTGCGCCGCGTTTGATGGTGCCGGATATCGGACATGTTTCAACGCGACGTCCAGTGACACGGACAAACATTTCCGGCGATGCCCCAACCAGATATTCTTGATCCCCAAGGTTCATCATGAACCCAAACGGGGCCGGGTTTATCTTGCTGAGACGCTTAAAGATGGCCGACGGCGTGTCTTTACAAGCTTCATAGAACACTTGACCGGGCACAACTTCGAACAAATCACCACGCCGGAAACTGGCTTTGGCTTGTCGCACCAATTCTGCGTATTCGCCGGGATTGTGATCACCGCGTGGCAGATCCTGTGGACCTTGCACGAAAGGCTCGGCTTTGCCACCACGTGCCAAGCCATGCGTGCTGAGACCGTCCTTGGAAAATTCATAGCTGACGGTGTAGGCTCGCGTCGAATAATGGTCTGTGATCAACAGCTCATCGGCCAGAAACAAAACCAAATCACGTTGGTCAGCTGGACGTTCAAGGACGTATTCGATGGGCTCAAATTGAAAGGCCAAATCGTATCCGAAAGCGCCATAAAGCCCCAGATGGGAATCTTCGTCCGTGTGAAACAGGTCGGAAATCGCACGCAAAATTGAAAAGACAGAGGGTGCGCGTGAGCGTTCTTCTTCGTTCAGGACGCGATCAGGCGTGCGTATTGTCAATTCGATGGCCTCAGGTTGCGCGTCCAACGTGGCCACAGCATCCAGGTCATCAAGAACAGGCTGAATCATTTGCAACAAGATTGCGCCGCGAGGGTTCAAAGCCCGCAGTCGCATTTGGCGACCACGGCTTTCGATCATCAAAGGCGGTTCTGCAAACCCAAATTCCCATCGGTTGTAACGTCCGGGGTATTCGTAATTCGAGGCCAGCAAGACGCCGTGATGTTGGTCAAGCCGTGCTGCCAATGCCTCGCTTGAGGATCGGAATGGTGCATCTTGTTCGCGACGCGCAATGGTAATGTCACCTTTGGTGACAAAGGACTGATCAGTCATGTGAGTTTAGCCCGAAAATAATTGAGCCATTTGGCTCGTAAACATTGGAAATACGTGACGGTGCGATGAAAGTCATCACATTCAGTTGGACTGGCCTCGCCATCGACATTGGAACATAAAGTCGTCTTTCCCGTTCGTTAAAGGATGCCTAGCAAGGCCAAACGGGCTTGTAAACGCTTGGTAGCCCGTGTCCGTCCAATTTCGTGGCTCCTTTATCGACCAACGGCATAGGCTTGCATCAAACGCGGGGTGGCTGCCGCGCTTAGCAGTCCGTCAGACCGGCGCGCCGCAGCGGTCAGTCGTCCAATGCTCCATGCATCAGAGATTTCGACGTCGTGTCCGCGCGCCCGCAGATTTGAAATGACGTCAGCCCCCAATGCAGGTTCGACCATCAGATGCGCTGGACGTGCCGCGCGTGGGTAAAAGGAACTTTGGAAATGGTTTGAGTGAAATAACGGCGCTTCCAATGCGGCCTGTAACCCCATTCCGGAATGTATGAGACGCAAAAGATAGATCAGTTGCCATTGATCTTGTTGATCCCCTCCTGGTGTTCCAAATGCCAAAGTTTGATCTGGGGTGCAGGCCATGCTTGGCGACAGCGTTGTGCGGGGGCGGCGGCCCGGGGCAAGGGAGGTCGGTAACCCTTCGTCTAACCAGAACATTTGCGCGCGGGTATTCAAAGGCATGCCAAGGCCGGGGACGATTGGCGACGATTGCAACCAACCACCCGATGGGGTTGCAGAGATCATGTTCCCCCATCGATCAATCACGTCCAAATGCACAGTATCGCCGCGTTTTTCGGTCAGATGTGCCATTGTTGGTTCACCAGCGCCCACAGCGCTCGACGTCGGGATAGGCCGCGCTGCACGTTCGATGGCGGCTTGAGCGCAATATTCGAAACCGGGAACGTGTCCGGGGCGTTGTTCAAGGGATGCATCTTCACCGATCAGGTTTCGCCGTGCATCGCTGTTTTCAGTGGATAACAACAGCTCCATCGGCAGGTCCGTGTGATCCGGGTCACCGTAATACGCTTCGCGATCTGCAAACGCGAGCTTCATAGTTTCGGTGACAATGTGTACAAAATCTGCATCGTTCGTGTTGTGCAAAGAACAACCAGACAGGATATTTAACGATTGCAGCAGGCTTGGACCTTGGGTCCAGGCGGCGCCTTTCCAGACGGTCCAGCCATGATATTCCGTTGACAGAGGGCGTTCATAAGTTGCTAACCAATTTGCCATATCGTCGCCAGTCAACACGCCTTTGCGCCGTTCGCCTGTGGCATCCATAACGCAAGCTGACTGCATCCACGTATCGATATGTTCAGCGACAAAACCGCGATAAAATGCTTCGCGCGCGTGTTGTATCTGGTCCGCGCGATCCGACTTTTGTTCGGCCTCGGTCAAAAGCTGGTCCCACGTGTCGGCCAAAACCGGATTGCAGAATAACTTACCTGCTTCGGGGGCCACGTCACCGGGCAACCAAGTTTGATAGGATGTCGGCCATTCATCTTGAAAGAATGGCGCAAGATTGGCGATTGTGTTGGCGACACGTGGCAAAAGGGGATGTCCTGATCGCGCATAGTAAATGGCAGGTTCCAAAATGCTGCGCAGTGGCAATGACCCGTGATCACGCAGGATCAGCATCCATGCATCAAACGCACCGGGAATAACCGTCGCCAAAAAACCTGTTCCGGGAATGAGATCGAGCCCTTGGTCTTTGTAATGATCAATTGTTGCACGCGCGGGTGCAGTGCCTTGACCACAGACCACCGTTGGGGCGGCATCTCCCGCGGGTTTGATCAAGGCGGGCATATCCCCAAGCGGTCCATTCAAATGGGGTTCCACAACGTGCAGAACGAACCCCATTGCAGCCCCTGCATCAAAAGCATTCCCGCCGATTTCCAAGATGCGCATGCCAACGGCCGAGGCGATCCAGTGAGTTGATGTCGCAACGCCAAAGGTGCCGGTGATGTCGGGACGGGTCAGAAATTCCATGTGTGTCTCACTGTGTTCGTCACAAGCTGTGCGGTGTCATATCCAACGGGGTTTGCGGGGCGGTTTCAGGTTGTGCCAAGTGCCACAGATGCCATGCCAGAACCAGATTGCTGGACAAAACCGGCAACTGCAGATCCGCGCCTAGTGACTTTAGCACTGGCAGGGTGCGCAAGTTTGTACACGACAAAAACACCCCATCGACAGGCGCGCCTTTGCAAAGAGCCTGCGTGGCGCGTTCAATCGACAGTGCTGAAATACGGGCGACCAGAGCTTCTTCAGATTCGGCGAACGTTCCAAATACTGGGGTCACAATGCCAGCGCCCTTTAACGCATTGCGCAGTTGGTCGGATACGCTTTCGACGTAGGGTGACAAAAGCGCCAATCGATTTAAATTCAATGCTTTGCAGGCTGCAATTAAGGCGCAGAGTGGATTGGTGACGTGACCCGTTTCAGTGCCGCGTCGCACGGTGTCGGCGACCGCCTCGTTGCCGATCTGAGCAGAGGCAGAAGTGCACGCAAACCCCACTGCATTCATTGACAACCCTTGCGGAAACAATCGGGCTGCTTGCGTCAGATGGCTTGCCGTTTCGCGAAGCGTTTCAGGGGTCACGTCTAACCCCGAAGGCACGCGATTGACCAGTAGGTTCAAAGAGGCTGGTAAAAGTGTGCGAAAATCATCCTCGACGGTTTCATCGGCCTGCAACACGATCAAACCGACTTGGGCCCGGTTGTCCTGCTGCAGGGTATATTCAAATTGCATGGGCTCACAGCTCCAGCACGGGCAAGGAACGCGGCGCGGGAGGAGAGAGATAACGCGCGCCATTCGACGTGATGGCGATGTTTTCCTCGTGCACCAACGTGCGCCCAGGAGAGATTTCGATTGATGGTTCAAGTGTCACAACCATTCCCTGTTCAAGAACAGTGTTGTCTTGGGGAATTATGGACAGACCTTCGGTCAATTGCATCCCCAATCCATGCCCCAGCCGTCCTGCTTCACCCCCTCCAGTCCCGCCGGTAAGGACTTCATCCATGGTATGAAACAACGTGCTGACGTTGCATCCGGGTTGGGCTTTTTCAAATGCGATGTCAGTAGCATGAAGCAATTTTTTATATGCATTTTCGGTCGCGGGATCGGCCGGACCAACGGACCAATTCCGGTCGAAATCGCAGAAATACCCATCATGCACGAGCCCAGTATCCAGCATCAGTACATCGCCAGCTTTCAAGGGTGTTTGCGTTGCGGGCGAAATGACATCGCCATAGCCACCCGGTCCAGCGCCACCCGCCAGATACGACACCCAATCAGCGCCCTTGTGCAGGCAGCGCGCTTGAAACTCGCGAAAGACTCGTTCCAAAGGAACACCTGCATGTGCGATTTCAGGAACGCATTCAAAGGCCCGGTGTGCGATTGAACATGCGGCTTCGATCTTGGCGATTTCGGCATTTGATTTGATTGAACGCACTCGGCTGACGCATTGCGCGTCATCGCGTAAGGATCGATTGCCAATCCGGGACTCGATTTCAATGCTCGTTGAACGGGGCAGGCGGATATGTG
>JBDWGM010000117.1:0-27702 GCA_039975755.1 Paracoccaceae bacterium
TGAAGCTCCTAAAGCAGAAGCACCGAAGGCCGCTCCGAAAGCAGCCGCTAAGAAAGAAGCGCCAAAGAAAGCCGCTAAGGCAGAAGCAGGCGCAGACGATCTTAAGCGTTTGTCAGGTGTGGGTCCCGCGCTTGAAAAGAAGCTGCACGCAAACGACGTCACCACATTCGCACAAATCGCGGCGTGGACGGCAGACGATGTTGCTGCTATGGACGAGAAGCTTTCGTTCAAAGGCCGGATCGAGCGTGAAGACTGGATCAATCAGGCCAAAGAACTGGCTAAAGGCTAAGGAGAGAGAGAATGGCACATAAAAAAGCAGGCGGTTCCTCCCGTAACGGTCGCGATTCAGCTGGTCGTCGTCTTGGCGTAAAGTTGTATGGTGGCCAAGCAGCTATCCCTGGAAACATCATTGTGCGTCAGCGCGGAACAAAGTTCTGGCCAGGCGCAGGCGTTGGCATGGGTAAAGATCACACGATCTTTGCTACTGTTGACGGCGCCGTGACGTTCCATAAGGGCCTCAAGGGTCGAACATTTATTTCCGTCCTGCCGGTGGCAGAGGCCGCGGAGTAAGCCGAACCAGAAAAACGGATTTTTCGAAATTCATAAGGGGGTCGGCAGAACAGCCGGTCCCCTTTTTCAATTGTGCCAGGAGGGTCAAATTATGACCCAACACGACAGACCAACGCTGCAAGGCCCACGGGTCGTTTTGCGGGCTCCGCGCGCGGACGATGTTGCTGCGCGGTTCGCCTTGGGCAATACGCCCGAAATTCAGGCCATGTTTGGCGCTGACCCAAAGCAAGTGCGTCCAATCACGCAACATGCGGCCGAAGCATGGGTGCAGAATCAAATCAGTGAGACGCATTCTTGGATCATCGAGGTCAACAATGCACTGATTGGCTCTGTACGCCTGCATTCGATCAATCCAGCGGATCAACGTGCAAATATTGCGATCGGCATTCTGGATCCGAACGCTTTGGGTCAAGGGTATGGCACAGAAGCGATGCGTCTATTGGCACAGCACGCGTTTGACACGCTGGGTTTGCACCGACTGACCTGCCGCGTCCTGGCCTTCAATGATCGCGCCACTGCGGCCTATGAGAAAGTTGGCTTTGTTGTGGAAGGACGCGAACGAGAAAGCGCGCTGATCGGAAACAAGCGTTACGACGATTTGATCATGGGCCTTTTGCCAAGCGATCTGGAGGCGGGCGCATGACTATCGCAGTGGGAGCGTTGACTCTGTTTGCGGTCAGTCAAATCGGCACGCCGGGCCCGGCCAATATGGCATTGATGGCAACAGGTGCGCGGTATGGGCTGCGCCAAACTCTACCGTTTGTTGGGGGCGTGATACTCGGCAAACAGTTGATTATTTGGCCCATCGGTTTCGGTCTCATGAATTTGGCGGCAACAAACCCGTTGATCTTCCAGACCTTTAAATATGCGTCCGCGACCTACATCATCTGGTTGGCATGGCGCGTCTCAAACTTGCGATTGACTGTGGACCAGGACGCCAAAGCCCCCGGATTTCGCGCCGGTTTCATTGTGCAT
Source organism: Paracoccaceae bacterium (assembly GCA_039975755.1). Classification (GTDB taxonomy): domain Bacteria; phylum Pseudomonadota; class Alphaproteobacteria; order Rhodobacterales; family Rhodobacteraceae; genus JABSSA01. The sequence continues at coordinate 1,546 of JBDWGM010000117.1, forward strand.
CCTCTGAATCCCAAGGCTTGGGCCATTATTGTCGGGGGTTTTACCAATTTTGTGGAACCAGGCACGTCATCTCTTTACGCAACCTCAACAATCGCTGCTGTATTGCTCGCCTGTCAGATTTTGCTGCACCCGCTTTGGACACTTGGTGGTCACACTTTAGCGAAGACCCTCGCAGGAACCCGTTGGGAACCCTATTTAATGTATTGCCTCGCGGCAGCCACTGTCGCGTCGGTTCTGTTTGTTTTGTTCGGAGGAGGAGCTTAACGATGGAGATGGAAAAGATCGTAACGCAAGAATGTGTAGAAACTGAACGGTTCGATTTGCGCCCTTTGCGGCGTTCGGATCAGGGCATGATCGAATTGCACAGCGGTGACGCACGAGTTGCGCAGATGACAACATCTGTGCCGCATCCACTGCCACCCGGTTCGGTTGAGGCGATGATTTCGCGCGCGATGTCAGATCAGCGCGATGAAGACATCTGGGCGATGGACGGCACGAAACAAGGCCGCTCCGAAGTCATGGGTTTGATTTCGCTTCAAAATATGGATCGCAATCAATCTGAAGTCAGCTATTGGGTTGCGCCGCCATACTGGAATACCGGCTTGGCATCAGAAGCCGTGCAAGCTTTGGTTTTGGCCAACCCTCTGAACAATAAAACAATGTTTGCCTGTGTCTTTCAGGACAATCCCGCATCCGCACGCGTATTGACCCATTGTGGGTTCGAATATTTGGGAGATGCCGAAAACTATTCCGTGGCGCGTGACACTGCCGTGCCGACATGGACCTATTCGCGCAAGCTCTAAGGGTCTTCAAAATCCACAGTTGACGCCCGGGGCAATCGCCTCGGGCGTTTACGTTTAACCTTCCCCCGCCGCTCGTTCGGCGTTAGGACGCGCACATGAAGTTTCTAGATCTAGCCAAAGTATACATTCGCTCAGGTTCAGGCGGGGCAGGGTGCATTTCGTTCCGACGGGAAAAGTTCATCGAATATGGTGGGCCCGATGGTGGCGATGGTGGCGGTGGTGGCACTGTGATTGCAGAAGCCGTTGACGGCCTCAATACATTAATCGATTTCCGATACCAACAGCATTTCTTTGCAGATAACGGACGGCCTGGCATGGGCAGTCAACGCACAGGCAAAGACGGCGATGATATCGTGCTGCGTGTTCCTGCGGGCACAGAAATTCTGGACGAAGACCAAGAAACTGTTCTGGCCGATCTGACCGAGGTTGGTGATCGCGTCATCTTGGCCCAAGGCGGGAATGGCGGCTGGGGCAATCTGCATTTCAAAACGTCAACCAACCAGGCACCGCGGCGCGCGAACCCCGGTCAGGCCGGTGTTGAACGCACGATCTGGCTGCGTTTGAAACTGATCGCAGATGTGGGCCTTTTGGGTTTGCCAAATGCCGGGAAATCCACGTTTCTTGCGACCACGTCAAATGCGCGACCCAAAATTGCGGATTACCCCTTTACCACGTTGCATCCCAATCTAGGGGTTGTTGGTGTCGATAATGTGGAATTTGTTGTGGCCGACATTCCGGGTTTGATTGAGGGCGCTTCACAAGGGCGAGGACTGGGTGATTTGTTTCTAGGGCATGTGGAACGCTGCGCCGTTCTGTTGCATCTTGTGGATGGGACATCTGAAACCATGTTGCAGGACCACCAGACAATCTTGACCGAAATTGCGGCATACGCTGACGCATTGGCCAATAAGCCCCGCATCACTGTGCTTAATAAAATTGACGCTTTAGACGATGAAACGCTGGCCGAACGTGCAAGTGCATTGGAAAAGGCAACCGGCGGACCTGTATTGCAAATGTCCTCAGTTGCGCGCAACGGCGTAACAGAGGTCCTGCGCGCATTGCGCGGTGAAATCGATGACGAACGTTTGCGCCAAAAACCTGAAGAAGAAGCAGAAACATGGCATCCCTAACCACTGCAAAGCGTGTTGTGGTCAAGATCGGATCGGCCCTTTTGGTGGATCGCGTTACAGGTGAATTGCGCGCTGACTGGCTTCAAACACTTGCAAAAGACGTGGCCGACCTTAAGGACAATGGCGCGCAAGTTGTTCTTGTGTCTTCGGGGTCAATCGCTTTGGGGCGGGGCGTATTGAATTTGCCTAAAACTGATCTGGCGTTGGAACAATCACAAGCCGCCGCCGCTGTCGGGCAAATCCGTTTGGCACAAGCCTATGAAACGGCGATGCATCCGCATGGCGTAACCACAGCCCAAGTGTTGGTGACTTTAGAAGACAGCCGAGATCGAAGACGTTACCTGAATTCACGCGCCACATTGGAACAGCTGCTTTCGTTGGGTGTTTTGCCTATCGTAAATGAAAACGATACGATTGCGACGGACGAAATTCGGTTTGGCGACAATGATCGTTTAGGCGCACAAATCGCCGCATCAATTGGGGCGGATGTGCTTGTCTTGTTGTCCGATGTAGATGGGTTTTATTCGGCCAATCCACAAACCGATCCAGACGCGACGCATTTCGATGTGATTGATCGCATAACGCCTGAAATCGAAGCGATGGCAGGGGATGCCGGGTCCGGTCTGTCCAAGGGTGGCATGAAAACCAAAGTGATGGCCGCCAAAACAGCCACGGCGGCGGGATGCACAATGGCAATTTGTGCAGGCGATGTGATGCATCCACTGCAAGCCTTAAACGATGGTGCTCGCGCCACTTGGTTTCAGGCGCAATTGAATCCGCAAGATGCGCGCAAGCGTTGGATTTCCGCAATGAAGCCATTTGGCACGTTGGTTGTGGACGAGGGCGCTGCGCGGGCTTTGTTAAATGGGAAAAGCCTTTTGCCGGCTGGTGTGACTTCGGTGACTGGAGATTTTGAACGCGGCGATCCTGTTTCCGTTGAAAAGGTCGATGGCAGCTTCATTTGTGCCGGGTTGTCGCGCTATACCGCATCCGAGGTACAGGCCATCAAAGGCCGCCAAAGCGCTGAAATAGAAGGTATTCTTGGATATCCCGGTCGGGCGGCACTGATACATCGCGATGACATGGCATTGTGATGTCCGATCTATTAAACTGACGAGGACCCACACAGGACCATCGATATGAAAGACATCGCTGATATATCCGCCCTTATGACCGACATCGGAACGCGTGCACGTGCGGCGTCCGCAACACTTGGGTTTGCCCCGGCAGAACAGAAACGCGATGCCCTTTTGGCAGCCGCAGACGCAGTTTGGGCGCGTCGTCAGGATATTTTGACCGCGAATGCGCAGGACATGGAATTTGGACGCAACAAAGGCCTGACAGATGCCATGATGGATCGGCTGTTGCTGACCGATGATCGTATCCAAGGCATTTGTGATGGATTGCGCAGTGTCGCGTTGCAAGATGATCCTGTCGGAGAAGTGTTGGCTGAATGGGATCAACCCAGCGGACTTCATATCAAACGTGTCAGAACACCTTTGGGCGTCATCGGCGTGATCTATGAAAGCCGCCCAAATGTAACGGCGGATGCTGGTGCATTGTGCCTGAAGGCGGGCAATGCTGTCATTCTACGCGGCGGCTCAGAAAGCTTTCATTCGTCCAGCGCGTTGCATTCTTGTCTGGTCGACGGGTTGCGCAAAGTCGGCTTGCCCGAGGACGCCATCCAACTGGTGCCCACGCGTGACCGTGCTGCGGTCAGCGAGATGCTGACAATGACAGATGTGATCGACGTGATTGTTCCAAGGGGTGGAAAAGGGTTGGTGGGTCTTGTTCAAAGCGAGGCCCGTGTCCCTGTTTTTGCACATCTCGAGGGGATCGTGCACATTTATATCGATGCCGCTGCTGATCCAGAAGTCGTCATGAACGTCGTATTGAATGCAAAAACCCGCAGAACCGGGATTTGTGGGGCTGCTGAATGTTTGTTGATCCACCGCGATGTCGTTGACACGCTTGGGCAGGATATCATTCGAACCTTGGTGGATGCCGGTGTTGAAGTACGCAGCGACGCAAACTTTCTTTCGATTGACGGCGTGACCCCCGCATCAAAGGACGATTGGGGATGTGAATATCTGGATATGATCATTGCGGCGCGTACAGTCGAGTCGTTGGATGATGCGATCGAACATATTCGCACCTATGGATCCAATCACACCGATTGCATTCTGACTGAGGATCAAACAGCCGTTGATCGCTTTTTCCAGCGGCTCGACAGTGCCATTTTGATGCATAACGCGTCGACACAATTCGCAGATGGTGGTGAATTTGGTATGGGCGCAGAGATCGGTATTGCGACAGGCAAAATGCATGCGCGGGGCCCGGTTGGGGCCGCGCAATTGACGTCGTTTAAATATCTGGTGACTGGTGAAGGCACAACGCGAAGTTAATTGAATCTGGTTTGTGCCGTACTTTTTTGAGAATTCAGAACTTTATCTCAACCATATCATCAGTGATATTGGCAAAAAGGCGCAAACCATCTTCTGCTGCTAAAATCGGCAACAAAGCAAATTGAACATTCGATGGCGCGATGTCTTTCATACCGGCGGGATCTGCCAGAACAGACCAAAGCGACATATCGATGTTCATTTTCTCTGCGGTCCCGCGCAAGGACCAATTGCCGTCAGTACACGACACCTCGATATGGCCACCATACGGCAACGCAGCCTCTAGGCACAAAATGCTTAAAAAAGCCAAACGAACCATCCCACGTGGCTGCGATTCAATGGGGGAATAATCAACGGTTAGACGGCCACCGCCCATCATGTCTTCAAGGACGCTATTGGCTTCTGATCGACCGATATCTTGTTGCCCAGCAGCGCCAAAAGCCACGCGAAAAAACCGAATGCGCGCACTTGCATTTCCAACACTTTCGGAAATCAAATCGACTTCGGGGCCACCCGAGTCTCCGGTCATTTCCAGAAGTTCTATCCCATTGTTGATCGCACCGATGGGCGATATGAGGTCGTGACAAATACGGCTGCCGATCAATGCGGCCAATTTTACGTCTGACGGTCCCATTCTACGCGCCCTTTCCGAATCCAATGACGGTGAACAACATGGAAGATATGAATGCCATTCTGGCCCCCGGAATGTTAGTCCGTCACCCAAATCAACCAGATTGGGGGACGGGACAAGTTCAATCGAATATCGCTGGCCGCATCACCGTCAACTTCCCCGACCACGGCAAAGTGGTCATTGATGGGTCTCGGATCGCACTGCTTCCGGTCTTTGATGCATGATGAGTATTATCGATTCCTTAACAGCCAACCACCCTGGGTAGAACATTGCTTTTTCTTTGCTATCTTGCAACTGTTTGAGTACGCCGCGCTCATGAAAATGTCGACTGATCCTATGTTTAGCATCGCTATGGCCAAAGGACCTGATGATATTCGGGCGGCTCAAGCTTTGCGTTACAAAGTGTTTGTTCAAGAGCTGGGTGCGCGTGGAGATTTCGCGGATCACGACAATCAGCTGGAAGCGGATCATTACGACGCGTTTTGCGACCATATGCTGCTGATCGATAACTCGCGCGATTGTGTCGCCGGAGTGTATCGATTGCTGACAGATCAACGAGCCCAAGATGCAGGCGGCTTTTATTCGGAAACCGAATTTGACGTGTCCATGCTGAAATCGAGCGGTCGACGGCTGTTGGAACTTGGTCGGTCCTGTCTGGCTCCCGAATATCGCGGTGGGGCGGCCATGTATGTTTTGTGGCACGCCTTGAACGCATACATCTCTGAACACAAAATCGATTTGCTGTTTGGTGTTGCGTCTTTTCATGGCACGGGCACCGCCGCGCTGGCCGCGCCATTGTCGTTGCTGCATCACCGCTATTTGGCGCCAGAGGCCTTGCGCCCGGTCGCCCATGGACCAATGGCCGCCAAAATGGACCTGTTGCCCGAAAAAAGTTTGGATCGCCGGGCTGCGATGATCCAAATTCCAGCTTTGATCAAAGCATATTTGCGACTTGGTGGGGTCGTCGGGCAGGGGGCTTGGATCGACACGACATTCAACACAACTGATGTGTGTCTGGTGCTAGATACGAACCAAATTGCACCGCGCCAACGACAGATTTATTCATCATCATGAGCATAACATGGGATGACGGCCCACAGCCGCCAGAGCACAAGATCGGCTTGTTTGGATGGCTTCGCGTTGTCTTACGCGGCCTGCCGGTCGGAATACTGGTCTTTGGCGGGCTAATCGCCTTGTTGGGGCTAAGGTTGATCGAACGTCCGGTTTTCGGTCAGAACCGCCCAGTAACCCCGCGCATCACCCGATTTGTCTGTCGCAATGCATTGCGATTGATGGGGGTTGGTTTGATCACACATGGTGCGCCCATGAACCAACGCGGGGCTGTCGTTGCCAATCATTCAAGCTGGTTAGACATCTTTGCGTTAAATGCGTTTGATCTGGTGTATTTCGTGTCCAAATCCGAAGTCGCCAAATGGCCAGGCATCGGATGGCTGGCCCGCGCAACGGGAACCGTTTTCATCGCACGCGATCCCAAGAAAGCCCGTGAACATGCCAAGCTGTTTCAAGATCGCTTGCTGCAGGGGCATCGATTGCTATTTTTCCCCGAAGGCACCAGCACCGACGGATTGCGCGTCCTACCGTTTAAATCCACCTTGTTCGCCGCGTTCATGACACCCGAACTTCGGGATCAGCTTGCCATACAACCGGTCAGCGTCATCTACCATGCGCCATCTGGCGCTGACGCACGGTATTACGGTTGGTGGGGTGATATGGATTTTGGCCCGCATCTTTTGCACACTTTGGCCGGGCGGCATCAGGGCACAGTTGAAATCGTTTACAATGATCCAATTCCCGTCGCGGATCACCCAGATCGAAAGTCTTTGGCAGCCGCATGCGAAGCCAAAGTACGGCAAGCACACACAAAGCAGCTTGCAATCGCTAAAAATCCAAGCTAAAGCGCGCGCACTTCACAGCCGTGGGCGGGTTTTTGAGGGAGACATCCTCAAAGTCCACCGGTTGGGGCAAATGCCCTGATACCCGCGGCAAGGATGGAAACCGGAAAGGAATTTTGCATGGCTCTTCCTGAGTTCACCATGCGTCAGCTTCTTGAAGCAGGCGTACACTTTGGTCACCAGACACAACGCTGGAACCCCCGTATGGGCGAGTTTATCTATGGCTCGCGCAATGGCATCCACATTCTTGATTTGACGCAGACTGTTCCAATGCTGGACGCTGCCTTGAATGCGATCCGCAACACTGTCGCCAAAGGCGGAAGCGTTCTATTCGTTGGTACAAAGCGTCAAGCTGCAGGCCCAATCGCTGATGCGGCTGAGCGTTGCGCACAATATTACATGAACCACCGTTGGTTAGGCGGCACGCTGACAAACTGGCAGACCGTGTCAAAGTCGATCAATCGCCTGCGCGAAATTGACGAGCAATCCGCAAACGGGTTTGAAGGTTTCACCAAGAAAGAACGTCTTGGCATGGAACGCGATCAGGCCAAGCTGCAAGCGTCTTTGGGCGGTATCCGTGAAATGGGCGGCAAGCCTGACCTTTTGTTCGTCGTTGACGTCAAAAAAGAAGCGTTGGCCGTGGCTGAAGCCAACAAACTGGGTATTCCAGTTGTTGCGATCGTTGACACAAACTGCCCACCGGATGGTGTTGATTACATCATTCCTGGAAACGACGATGCTGCACGCGCTATCTCGCTTTATTGCGATCTTGCTGCTCGGGCTGCATTGGATGGCATGAGCGCACAATTGGGCGCCGCTGGCGTTGATATTGGCGCAATGGAAGACGCACCAGCCGAAGAAGTTGTGGCAGAAGAAGCTCCAGCAGAAGCGGCGGCTGAGGCTGCTCCGGCAGAAGCGGCAGCAGAAGAAGCCCCAGCACAAAGCTGAGCGTTTCACCACATTTTTGAGACATGGGGCGGTTCACACACCGCCCCGACCCGCATTTCGATTTGAGGAGAGCCAAAATGGCAATCACAGCAGCACTCGTGAAAGAACTGCGCGACTCGACCGGCGCAGGCATGATGGACGCCAAAAAAGCGTTGACAGAAACTGACGGCGACATGGAAGCCGCCGTAGACTGGTTACGCACAAAAGGTCTGGCCAAAGCGGCCAAGAAATCCGGCCGTACAGCTGCAGAAGGTCTTGTGGCCGTGGTTGTGGATGGCGGAACCGGTGTGGCCGTTGAAGTGAATTCGGAAACAGACTTTGTTGGCAAAAATGCTGAATTCCAAGGCATGGTCGCGGACATTGCTAAAGTCGCACTTGGTGTGGACACTGTTGAAGCGCTCCAAACTGCTGACATGGGCGGCAAAACCGTCGCTGACGTTGTGACCGACAAGATCGCGACCATCGGTGAAAACATGAGCGTGCGCCGCATGTCCAAAATTTCGGGCGGAACCGTCGTGTCTTATGTTCACAACGCGGCAGCACCTGGAATGGGCAAGATTGGCGTTCTCGTGGCCATGGACGGCGGCGACGAAGCCTTTGGAAAGCAAGTTGCGATGCACATCGCAGCTGTGAACCCAGCAGCTTTGTCCGAAACTGACATGGATCCGGCAGTGGTCGAAAAAGAAAAGCAGGTTCAAATGGATATCGCACGCGAATCCGGCAAGCCTGAGCAGGTCATCGAAAAGATGATCGTTGGCCGGATGAAAAAGTTCGTCGCGGAATCAACACTGTTGAATCAACAGTTTGTTGTGAACCCAGACCTAACGGTTGAAGCCGCTGCTTCCGAAGCTGGCGCAACCATCACAGGGTTTGTTCGTTTGGAAGTGGGCGAAGGCATTGAAGTCGAAAAAGAAGACTTTGCAGCCGAAGTTGCGAAAGCCGCGCAGGGATAAATCCCTTTGCATCACTGAACTATTAAACGGCGTGCCAATGGCGCGCCGTTTTTGTGCGTAGAGTCAGGAAATCAATTCGGAGAATACCATGGAAAAGCAAAAACTCATTTCGATCTTTGAAATCAGCGGATCGGTTCTCGCGATGGCCTATGCCATGTTGATTGCATCCAATACCGGTTACGAAATCCTTGGGTTTTCGCTTTTACTAATCTCTGCGCTTTTGTTCGCGGCTTGGGGCGTTTTGGACAGACGATGGGCGTTTCTCTTGCTGCAAGTGTTTTATGCGATTTCAGCGATCATTGGATTGATACGTTGGGGATGACGGTCACTGACATTTAGGGCGTCGCTTCTGGGCAAGACGAATTTAACACTTTGCCCAATACCAAGGGAAAATGTCACGAGGGCTTAAGATGTCACAAAAAACAATCGTCAATTCCTGGAATGAATGGGATCCACTGAAACACGTCATTGTCGGACGCGCTGACGATTGCCACATCCCGCCCGCAGAACCGGCGTTAGACGCAAAAGTTCCCGAAGACAGTGACATGCGCGGGCAGTGGGGGCGCCGTCCTCAAGAGACGATTGACCGGGCCAACGAATTACTCGACACGTTCGCTGGCCAGCTAAAGGCACGCGGCGTGCGTGTTGATCGCCCCGTTTCAATAGATCACAGCCAACCCGCAACGACGCCAGATTTCCACACGGACAGTCAATTCGGCTGCATGCCACCGCGCGATGTATTGCTGACAGTTGGGTCCGAAATTCTTGAAGCTACCATGTCATATCGATGCCGGTGGTTTGAATATTTGAACTACCGTCCGCTGTTGCAGCAATATTGGAACGAAGACCCAAATTTTCGCCACGAAGCCGCCCCCAAACCTCGGCTGACAGATGCGGATTATCATCCCGATTACCTGTCTGAAAAGATTGGGGACGCCAAGCGCTTGGAATGGGCCGCCGAAAAGTTCTTTGTCACCACTGAGGAAGAACCGTTATTTGACGCGGCAGATGTTCTTCGGTTTGGCAAGGATCTGGTTGTGCAACACGGGTTTACGACAAACCTGAAAGGGATCGAATGGTTGCGCCGCCATTTCCCCGATCATCGCGTGCATACTGTGAACTTTCCCGGCGATCCTTATCCCATTCACATTGACGCGACCTTTACACCGTTGCGCCCCGGTTTGATCCTGAACAACCCGCAACGCCGGTTACCTAAAGATCAGCGCGACATGTTCGAAAAGAATGGGTGGGAGATCGTGGACGCGGCGCAGCCCGCACATAACGCACCGCCACCTTTGTGCTATTCCTCTGTTTGGCTGTCGATGAATGTGTTGGTGCTGGACCCCAAAACGGTCTGCGTGGAAAAGTCCGAAGTGTATCAGGCCGAGCAAATGGACAAGTTGGGCATGGAAGTGGTCGAAGTTGAGCTGCGCGATGCCTACGCATTTGGCGGAGGGTTACATTGCTGTACCGCCGACGTCTTTCGGGAAGGGGATTGTGAGGATTACTTCCCCAATACCTGATCTGTAAATCAGCGCATCGGACCGTCGTGGCAAATGTCCGTATTTGCCCATGACACATATCTCTCGGCTTCAACGATGGTCCGAACGCCTTCTTTTGCGCATTAAATCAGCTCACACAGCCCGACTAACGGGTGTAGGTTAGTTCACCCAGCTTGGAAGAAGAGGCGGGCAGGGGATGCATGCGAAAAGGTGCTTAACATTTCTGCACGAAATCAAAGCCGCTCTCCTACATGCAATGATTCAAATGGACCCTTTTCCAAACAGAAACGGAGCGACCCCCCAAAGGTCACTCCGTTTCATTTTTGCACAAGGCACCCTTTAGTCACGGGGATGAGACACCAAGGTAACCTTAGTACTGATCCGACCCGTCTACGGAAAAATACGCAGACGAGCCGGTTTCCGGAAAGACCGGACGAACCAAAGTGCCTCGCAATCACGAGGGATTTAGTTCGTAAGTTCCCTGGCCAAAGCCACCACTCACGGAACTCGTGTAAACTGCCCTATTTCCCCACCTTAAAGGAAGTCAGGGATTCCTTACTGGGATAAAAAAAATGCCGTTTGACTTTACGTAACTTTTGCAAAAGATGCGCGGTTTGCGCGCATTTCTTTGTCAATTCGCACCAGAGGGAAAAATTTTATGCTTTAAATATTCACCAATTTCAAAGCGTTGAATGAGAACCAAACCAACCAGTTCAAAAAGTGAAATGGGCTTACTTTGCAAAGAAGATCGCACCTTGGAAGGAAAACGCTGTGTTTCCCAAACGGCACCAATTTTGCCCAACTTCGCAATGGAAGGAGAAATTTTCACTACCTTGGCGAGAAAGTTAAGCCGAATCAAAAAAGAACGAGGCGGAATCAAGCTTCCAGAATGAACATTTGATTCGCAAACGCGGCCTTCAAGACCGCTTGCGCAGTTGTCTCAACAGACAAAGATTCCCGTGCAAGTCGAAGGTGTTTTTCAACTGTCGCCGAGGTCAGCCCCATGAGCAATGCAATGTCCTGCATCGTCTTGCCGTCACCAACCCATTCCAACGCTTCTCTTTGTCGTTTGGTCAACGACCGGCCTGGGTTTTCATAAGGCAATGTCAGAATTTTCAAATGAGCGATATTGTTCATCAAATGGATATCACGCCCATGCTCCGCCCACAGCGCGTCGACCTCATCCTGTCTCATGCTTTCGCGTGCCGTCAACGCAATCGCGCCTTTTGAACGTGCTGAGACAGATTTAAAGCTGATCGTATATCCTGTACGCACACCCATTTTTTGATTGAACGCAACAACCCGTTGTTCCGCGTCACTTAAAACGTTTTGTTGGGCCATCTTGCCCAAGATGTTCCAGCTGCATGCGCCTTCGTTTTCAAGGGCCCAACGGACCATTGGCGCGTGGGTATAATGACCCTCGCCAATAAAGACATCCATGTATGCTTTGTCCTGATTGGAAAGGATAACAAAATCCTCAGGATCACCCAACGACGTACCATAGCGATACCGCGTAAACCCATAGATGAGGCGATCAAACCCGTATTCGGCCATTTTTTCCGTGTGCTTGGACCAAAGTTCTTCAATCGATCTGCAGTTAGCGAGAAAATGCAAATAGCTCTTCACGTCTTCGCTCCCTGTGTTTGATCAATGATCGCCTTTAAAGCCAACGCATAGCCAGCAGTTCCAAAGCCCGCAATCACACCACAACAAACACCCGCAATCATACTTTTATGACGAAAGGGCTCGCGCGCATATACATTGGAAACATGCACCTCAATTGTTGGCACTTCAACACCCGATATCGCATCACGCATGGCAATCGAGGTGTGCGTGTAAGCACCTGCATTCAAAACAATGCCGTCAAAGACACCGCGCGCATTTTGTATCTGATCAACCAAAGCGCCTTCGTGGTTGGATTGGGCGCATTGGACATCCACTGAAAACGTCTTTCCCAATGCGACAAGCTCGTCTTCGACATCAGAAAGTGTCTTCGACCCGTAAACGCCCGGCTCTCGAATGCCGAGCAAATTTAGGTTGGGGCCATTTAGGATAAGAAACGACGGCATGATGCAGGATTCCACAGTGTTTAAAAGCCCATAGCTTGTTGCCACAGGGCGTGTCTAGTAGTGGTTCGGGTCAAGTCGAGGCAAACACCGCCATCGTAAGCCATTCAGCAACCAAAGCGGGCGTTTTTTGACCATCGATCTCGATCGTGAGCTTAACTTCGCGCAGCAGAGAGTGTTCGTCGCGTTGTGTCACGGCGACTAGTTCGAAATGGCCACGCACACGACTGCCAGACCGAACAGGCGACAAAAACCGCAATCGGTTAAACCCATAATTCACGCCCATGGATTGCCCCGGGTCCATATCAAAACAATCATATGCAAAACGACTGGCAAGGCTAAGCGTCAGAAATCCGTGGGCAATCGTGCCACCAAACGGCGTTTCTGCTTCGGCGCGCTCCGCATCTAGGTGGATCCATTGTGTATCTACTGTTGTTTGCGCGAACTGATCTATCATCGGTTGATCAATCGTAATCCACCGGGACGTTCCCACTTTGCTTCCTATGCGCGCTTCCCAGCGGGCTTTGGCCTCCGCGATATCACTCATGCGACCCCCTCTGGGTTTGCGCCAACACGCACCATGCGTTTGCCTTTGTTGTCCCCAGCAAGAAGTCCAATCAATGCCGAGGGGGCATTTTCAAGACCATGCACAATGTCTTCTTCGACCTTTATCTTTCCGTCTTTCACCCAGCTTTGCAAAGCACGCACCGCTTTGGCGTCCTCTTTGGCAAAATCCATCACGATAAAGCCTTCCATCCGCAGACGTTTTACAACCACAAGACCGGGCAAATTTCTTGGTCCAATTGGCGTCGCATCATCATATTGGCTGATCGCGCCGCAGCACACGATGCGACCGCGTTCATTCATCAACGCCAATGTGGTTTCCAGAACCGCACCACCCACATTGTCAAAATAAACGTCTATCCCCGTCGGGCACGTAGCCTTCAGCGCTTTGAACAAGCCCGCAGTTCGGTAATCGACGCATGCATCAAACCCCAAATGATTGACAACCCAGTCGCATTTTTCCGGCCCGCCAGCAATTCCAACGACGCGACACCCTAGGGCTTTGCCAATCTGGCCGACATATCCGCCAACAGACCCGGCCGCGGCACTTACAACAATGGTTTCACCGGCAATAGGACGCCCCACATGGACAAGCCCATGAAAGGCAGTTTTCCCGGCGATGCCAAAAACAGACAGCAAGTTTTCTAAACGGGGGACGGGCGGCATCTTTTGGCATTTATGCGCCGGCCACGCCACATATTCAGCCCAATGGCTTTCTGACGCGACGATGTCCCCGGGCGCGAACCGCGATGACTGGCTTTCCACAACTTCGCTGATTGCATAGGTGGCCATAACATCGCCCGCGTTAATTGCTTCGCGATAGGTTGCGCCTTGCATCCAACTTCTGTTGGCGGCATCGATGCTCATCAATAGGGTGCGCAACACGACTTCGCCTTTTGCAGGTTTCGGCATGTCCGCTGATCGCATTGCAAAGTGGTCCTGCGACAATGCACCTTTGGGGATGTCCTGAACGATGATCTGGCGATTTGTCATGGGATATGGTCCTTAGTGCATGGAATGAGGTGAAAGATGACGCAAGAATACCGCCAACCGGTCTATCACCCGCCTGAAGGCGCGGCCGATATGTTGTTGATCCGGCACGGTGAATCGGCGCCAGCGCGCGCCGGTGAGAACTTTCCGACCAAAGACGGGCACGGCGATCCGGCCCTTCACCCACAAGGTGTCAAGCAAGCTATTGCCGTGGGCGAACGCCTGAAAACTGACGCTTTTGCAGATATTTACGTCACAAAGCTGGTGCGAACGCATCAAACGGCGGCGCCCTTGGCGCAACACCTGAACATGACCCCGATTGAAGACCCCGACTTGCATGAAGTCCATCTGGGGGACTGGGATGGCGGGTTGTACCGCATCAAGGCGGCCCAACGTGATCCGGTTTATCAACGCGTGATCGCGGAACAGGATTGGGGGGCCATTCCCAATGCGGAAACGCGTGCTGAATTCTGTGTGCGTGTCAAACGGGGTATCGCCCGCATCGCCGCCAAACATATCAACGAACGTGTCGCTGTTTTCGTGCACGGAGGTGTCATTTCCGCTGCCTTGCACTTGGCCACGAACAGCGAACCTTTTGCATTTCAGGGTGCCGCCAACGGATCGATATCGCGGCTTGTTATCCAACAAGACCAATGGGTGTTGCGTGGGTTCAATGACACCAGTCATCTTGAGGGCCTTTAATCCAAGGTCAAAACCACCTTACCTTGCACTTTGCGATCCGCGATAAGCTGCAGCGCCTTGGGCGCTTCGTTCATTGGGAAATGCGCTGAAATCCGAGGGCGCACCTGACCTTTGCTGTACATTTCGAACAGTTCAGTCATGTTTTCGCGATGCGAGTCAGGCTCCATTCGAATGGATGCGCCCCAAAACACGCCAACAATTTCGCAAGACTTCAGCAGTGTCAGGTTCAACGGGATTTTTGGAATACCCGCTGGGAAACCCACAACAAGAAAGCGGCCACCCCAGCCCATGGCACGGATGACCGGTTCTGCATAATCGCCACCGACCGCGTCATATGCCACTTGTACACCCTTGGGCCCGGCACAGGCCTTAATCTCGGCCGACAGCGCTTTTTGCGCATCCCAGTCCAGTGATCGCGGGTAAACAATGGTCTTGTCCGCCCCAAGGGATGTGCAGAATTCAGCCTTTTTCGCTGAACTGACTGCCGCAATAACATTTGCCCCCGCAGCCTTGCCCAACTCAATGGCCGCGGCACCAACGCCACCGGCCGCACCAAGTATCAATAAGGAGTCACCAGACTTCAAAAGCCCACGGTTTTTCAAGGCGTAATGGGACGTACCGTATGTGAAAATAAACGCCGAGGCTTCGTCAAACGGCATGTCGTCGGGTATGGGCAAACAGACAGCCGCTGGCACGCAAATATGGCTGACAAATCCACCAAAACCCGGCATCGCAATGACGCGATCCCCGACAGAGAACTGCGTAACCCCTTCGCCGACAGCCTCGACAACGCCCGCGACTTCGCCGCCCGGCGCAAAGGGGCGCGGCGGCTTTAGCTGGTACAAATCCTGAATAATCAGTGTGTCGGGAAAATTGACGCCCGCCGCCTTAACAGCAAGACGGACTTCGCCCTTTTTCGGATCGGGTGTTGGCAGTTCTGTCCATTCAAGACTGTCGGGGCCGCCTGGGGCATTGCTGAGCATGGCAAACATGGTTTTGGTCCTCTCAATTACCTGACGTCACGACGCACGTGCATTTGTCTGATCTTTGCGCCATCCTGCAACCGATAAGGGTGTTTCGTAAAGCCGCGCTGATCAAGACGTAACGGCACCCACCAAGGGAGGATGGCATGAACGACGCAGCATTGGATGTGTTTCGGTCGCAAACACGCACATGGCTTGACGAAAATTGCCCACCCGACATGCGAGACGGTGCCAGCGGAGAAGCGCATATTTGCTGGGGCGGCCTAAACTGGGTCTTTGAATCCGAGGCTCAGCGCATTTGGTTGAACAGAATGGCTGATAAAGGATGGACCGTTCCGACATGGCCTGTCGAATTTGGCGGTGCTGGATTGACGCGCGCACAGGACAAAATCCTCAACGAAGAATTGCAAAACATCAACGCGCGTCTGCCCTTGCAGTCTTTTGGCATTTGGATGCTGGGGCCTGCGTTGTTGCACTTTGGAACACAGGAACAAAAGTTGCATTTCCTTCCTGCAATTGCGCGTGGCGAAATCAGATGGTGCCAAGGGTACTCCGAACCGGGCGCAGGAAGTGATCTCGCTTCGGTTCAGACCCGCGCTGAAACGGAAGGGGATGATTATGTCATCAATGGCCAAAAAGTTTGGACATCTTATGCGGACAAGGCCGATTGGATTTTCGCTTTGGTGCGCACAGATCGCGACGCGCCAAAACATAAAGGGATCAGTTTTGTTCTGATCGACATGCACAACACAGGTGTCAGCACGCGACCGATCCAGCTGATTTCAGGCGCCTCGCCATTTTGCGAGACATTTTTCACCGATGTCCGTATTCCACGCACCCAGATCGTCGGAACCGAAAACCGCGGCTGGGATGTCGCCAAATATCTTTTGACCCACGAACGCGAAATGATCTCAGGAGGCGGGGACGGCCTTTTGGGGGGACGACCGTTGGGTGCAGTTCTGAACGAACATCCAGATGCCATGTCCGATGCATCAACACGGGCCTTGGCCCTTGAATGTGAAATCGACACTTTGGCGATGGGTCTCACATTAGAACGTTACAAAGACCAAGCGGAAAACGGCGGGGTCGGGGACGCGTCTGCAATGCTGAAATACGCAGGAACCGAATTGAACAAGAAGCGTCATGAATTGATGATGATTGCAGGTGGGTCTGATGCATTGGGATGGGATGATGATCTGCCCGGCCAATGGTTGCGCACCAAAGCGAATTCGATTGAAGGCGGCACATCCGAAGTCATGCTTTCCATAATTTCCAAACGCGTCTTGGGGTTACCCGGATGAGCCTGATGCAAAGCGATGACGAACGCCTATTGGCCGAAGCCGCACGTGGTTTTTTGGATGAGAACGCGCCCATCAGCCATGTGCGCGCATTGCGCGATTCAGGCAGGACGCATGATGCCAAGTTATGGTCCGACATGATCGACATGGGATGGGCTGGTATCCTTGTGCCCGCAGAACAAGGGGGCGCCGACATGGGCCATGCGGCGGCAGGTGTTTTGGCACAGGAAATGGGCAAAACTCTTGCGGCAACACCCTTTTTATCGACAGCAGTGATTGCAGCGACGGCCCTGCGCCAAATTGCAGATGAACGCGCCAAACAGGCGTTACGCGCCATTGCTTCGGGTCAGCGACGCTATGCGCTGGCAATTGACGAAGGCGCGAAACATGACCCATCCAAAACTCAGTTGGCAGCCATTGAGGATGGCAACGGGTTCCGGTTGAACGGTACAAAGCGGTTTGTTGTGGACGGAAGCGGCGCGGATCATATTCTGATATTGGCACGCACCGATAATGGTCTGACTTTATTTGATATTCCTGCTGATCGCGCCGGAATTACCCGCAACGCGCGCGCAACGATAGATTCACGTGACACAACAACGCTCAATTTTGAAGACCTGAAAGCGACGGGCGACGATGTTCTGGGCACAGTAAACGCCGCGATGGACGTATTGCGCCCGGCCTTGAATGCAGGTCAAGCCGCACTTGCTGCGGAAATGACTGGACTTGCCACCGCCGCGTTTACGATGACTGTTTCGTATCTGAGCGAGCGCAAGCAATTTGGCGTCCCGATTGGTGCGTTTCAGGCGTTGCAACACCGCGCAGCACATCTTTGGTCAGAAACCGAGCTGACCCAAAGCACAATCCTAAACGCCGGTCGGATGATGGATCAGGATTCGGAAAACGCAACCTTGTCCGTTTCGTTGGCCAAGGCGCGCGCCTGTAAAACCGCGACACTGGCCGTTCAAGAAGGCGTTCAGATGCATGGCGGCATTGGCATGACGGATGCTTTTGACATGGGCTTTTTTATGAAACGTGCACGTGTGGCCTGCGAATGGCTTGGCGATTACGGCTATCACGCGGAACGTGTGGCCACCTTGCGCGGGCTGTGATGCCCGTGACGAACAACAAACGGAGATTTTCATGACACCCGAAACGCTTTTTTCACTTGCGGGGAAAACCGCCTTGGTCACTGGTGGTGCGTCTGGAATTGGTCGCATGGCGACGCATGGCTTGATGGCTGCTGGGGCAGATGTGCTGATCGCCTCGCGCAAGGCCGATGCCTGCGCCGCTGTGGCAGAGGAATTGAACGGGTTGGGCCTTGCTGGGACATGTACATGGTTCGGTGGCGATGTTTCGACTGAAGACGGCATTGCCCAGATGGTCAAGGACGTCAACGAACGCACACAGTCTTTGCACATTTTGATGAACAATGCCGGGGCAACTTGGGGCGCACCATTGGGGCAGTTTCCGTTCGACGCTTGGGCCAAAGTGATGAACGTGAACGCGGCGGGCCTGTTTCATTTGACACAAAGCATGCTGCCGATGCTGTCCGCTTCGGGTGATGCAGATGATCCAGCGCGTGTGGTCAATGTTGGATCCGTGATGGGCGATGCGCCAATGGGGGATGGTGCATATAGTTATTCCGCCTCAAAGGCTGCGGTGCATCACATCACCCAAACATTGGCCAAGGAAATTGCACATCTCAACATCACGGTGAACGCACTGGCGCCGGGGCCATTTGTCAGCAAGATGACCGCATTTGCGACCGCTGACGAAAGCATGCGGGACAAGGTGGGTAATGATGTCCCATTACAGCGCGTTGGCAGCCCCGAAGACATCGCTGGCGCGATGCAGTTCCTGTGTTCGCGTGCAGGGTCTTACATTACGGGTGCGATTTTGCCCTTGTCAGGCGGCATACAAGTGATGACGGCGCCCAATCTGTTCCGTTCAGCGATGGAGCAATAGGATGATCCGATTTGATGACCAAGTCGCCATTGTAACGGGGGCGGGTGTCGGTTTGGGCCGATGCCATGCCCTTGGTCTGGCCCAGCGAGGCGCGCGGGTCGTGATCAACGATTTGGGGGCCTCAACAGATGGGACGGGTCAAAACACCCAAGCCGCGCAATCTGTTTACGACGAGATCACAGCCATGGGCGGCGAGGCGATGATCAACGGCACGGACGTTTCAAATGCGGATCAAGTGCAGGACATGGTCACTGAGGTCATGGATCAATGGGGTCGCATTGATGTCCTGATCAACAACGCTGGCATTTTGCGCGACAAGACATTTGCGAAAATGGACATATCGGATTTTCAGAAAGTCATCGACGTGCATCTAATGGGCAGTGCAAATTGCTGCCATGCTGTTTGGCCTCATATGCGGGCGGCTCAGTTTGGCCGCATTGTGCTAACCGCATCGGCCTCGGGTCTGTACGGCAACTTTGGTCAAGCCAACTATGGGGCTGCAAAGGCCGCGATGGCGGGTCTGATGAATGTGCTGCATCTTGAAGGGGCGCGGGACAACATACGCATCAACACTTTGGCCCCAACTGCCGCCACCCGCATGACCGAAGACTTGATGCCCTCAGAGGCCCTCGCGTTGCTGCAGCCTGAAACCATCACTCCGGGCGTGCTGTATCTGGTCAGTCAGGATGCACCGTCACGCACGATCCTAGCCGCCGGGGCGGGCGTGTTTGCCCAAACCCGCATCTATGAAACTGAAGGGCAGTTGATCGAGGGCGACATAACACCCGAAGCGGTTGCCGAGCAGTGGGACACTATCACCAATCCACATAATCAATCAGAGCTTCAAGACGCGTTCAGCCAAACCAAGAAATTCGCATTGCGTGCCGCAAAAGCCAAAGGCATTGACCTTAAATGGTAATCTTGGGCTGCATTCGATCGCGAGTGTCTCAACAAATGCGTGTTCATCTCCCGCTCAACGGTCATACCCAATTCATGCGCGGCTGCGCGTTGCCAAGGGAACTTTAAATGCCAAATCTTCCACCCACACTGCAAGGGCTGCGCATTCCGATGATCGCAGCGCCTTTATTCATTATTTCCAACCCTGATCTCGTGATTGCCCAATGTAAGGCTGGCATTGTCGGCAGTTTCCCTGCGTTGAATGCGCGTGAAAGCGATGGCGAACCAGCTTTACTAGACACGTGGCTGACACGCATTCGCGAAGAACTGGACGCATGGAACCAATCAAACCCAGACACACCCGCAGCCCCGTTTGCGGTCAACCAGATTGTGCACCGTTCCAACGGACGGCTGGAACGTGACCTTGAAATTTGCGTCAAACACAAAGTGCCGATCTGGATCACATCACTGGGCGCGCGAGTCGAAGTCAACGAGGCTGCCCATTCCTGCGGCGGCGTGGTTTTGCATGACATCATCAACAACACCTTTGCCCATAAAGCGATTGAAAAGGGGGCTGACGGGTTGATTGCTGTGGCGGCTGGGGCAGGTGGGCATGCTGGACAACAATCGCCCTTCGCGCTGATGCAGGAAATTCGGGAATGGTTCGATGGTCCCGTTGCGTTGTCAGGATCAATTGCGACTGGCAAATCACTGCTGGCGGCACGCGCCATGGGGGCCGATTTTGGATATGTCGGATCGCCGTTCATTGCCACATCAGAGGCGAATGCGGATCCGTCCTATAAGAAAATGATCGTCGACAGTTCCGCCGAAGACATTGTCTATTCCTCTTTATTCACCGGCGTGTGGGGAAATTACCTGAAAGGCTCTGTGACCGCCGCCGGGATGGACCCAGATAACTTGCCAACGGCAGACGCATCATCAATGAATTTCGCGTCCGGATCGTCAAAGCCCAAAGCGTGGAAAAGCATCTGGGGATCGGGGCAGGGCATCGGTGCCGTTCGCGAGGTCGCACCAGCGCGCGAACTGGTGGACAAAATCGCCTCAGATTACACCACCGCCTGCGCAGAAATGCATGCTGACCTGTCCTAAGTAACTCTGACGTAAAGACATAAGATATGGCCGAACTTATACTGATCCGTCACGGGCAAGCCGCCTTTGGCAGTGACAATTATGATCAACTGACTGATTTGGGGCAGCAGCAATCTGCCGCGTTGAAACAACATCTTGATCATACTCGGTGGCATCCAGATTGCATCCTGTCCGGCACAATGGTGCGGCATGCTCAAACCCTAAAAGCGATGCAGCTGGAACCGGACGACACCCATGCTGGGTTCAACGAATATGATTTCCACGACCTGCTGTCTGTGCGCTTTGGTGGCCAAACCCCAAAGGACGTATTGCAAGATCGTAAAACCCATTTCCGCATTCTGCGTGATACGATTCTGGATTGGCAAGACGGTGGTCTCGAGGCCGTTGAAGAAAGCTGGAATACCTTTACGCAACGCACATCAAGCGCGTTGGCGGCAGCAATGGCCAAACAAGCACGCCGCGTTCTGATCGTCACATCAGGTGGTGTGATCGGTCAATTGGTGGCAACAACTTTAAACGCACCATCCGCAACGATGGTCGATTTGAACTTGCAAGTGAAGAACACGAGTGTTTCGAGCTTTGTATTCTCCAAAGGCCGCGTTAGCCTGAATGGGTTCAATGCGACCCCACATTTTGATCAACAACCCGAACTGCTGAGCTATTCATGAACGACACGACACAAGCGCTCGACATCCCAAAAGTCAGTGCATATTTGCGCGATCACCTTCCGGGATTTGACAGTCCTATTGAGGTTGAGAAATTTCAAACAGGTCAATCAAACCCGACCTTCTTGCTGAAAACGCGCGCTCAAAACTATGTGTTGCGGCGAAAACCGCCGGGACAGCTTTTGAAATCAGCGCATGCCGTCGACAGAGAGTTTCGCGTGCAAAAGGCGTTGAATGACACAGATGTTCCGGTCGCCCAGATGCACCTGCTTTGTGAGGACGATGCCATCATCGGCTCCATGTTCTATGTGATGGATTATGTACCGGGGCGTAATTTTTCTGACCCAACCATGTCAGGATGTGACAATGCCACAAGAACGGGTGTGATCAATGACATGAACCGCGTTTTGGCGGCCTTGCATAACATTGATCCGGCATCTGTAGGCCTTGAGGATTATGGTCCGGCCGGACATTACCTTGAACGTCAGGTCGCACGTTGGTCCAAACAATATCGCGCATCAGAAACTGACAAGGTACCAGCCATGGATCGATTGATGGATCGTATGGTTGACGAAATGCCCAAAGATGACGGTCAGCGCACGCTGGTTCATGGCGATTACCGCATCGATAACATGATTTTTGACTCAAATTCCACGGCTTGTCACGCTGTGTTGGATTGGGAATTGTCCACGCTTGGGCACCCTTATGCCGACTTGGCTGCGGTCATCATGCAATGGCAATTGCCCCCCGGCAAAGAAGGGCGCGGATTGATGGGCATCAATCGTACGGATTTAGGCCTTCCTACGGATGAAGAGTTCATCGCAAGCTATTGTGAAAGAAGATCAATCAACAAGGTCGAACATTTTGATTTCTTCTTGGGATTCACGTTCTTTCGAATGGCCGGGATCATTCAAGGCGTGCTGAAACGTGCCCTTGATGGCAATGCCTCAAACCCCAAACGGGCTACCACTTTGGGGCAGTATGTACCGGTCTTTGCCGAGATGGGGTTGAAAGCCCTTGATCGAAAAGCGGCCAATCGAAAAGCTTGACTTATACCACCTACGTGCGAACCTCCTCCCATGCGCCGGTCAAAATAAAATTACCCAGGACCGGATCCATGGGAGGAAAATATGCGCAAAACGTTTACGCTCGGCGTCTCTGCCGCGCTAGCTCTAGCCGTATCAACTGCTGCAGGCTTTGCTGGCGACATAAAAATTGCATTCATCGATCCATTGTCAGGCCCATTTGCAGGCACAGGAACAAATGGGTTGCACCAATACGAATTCGCTGCGGAAAAACTGGTGAACGAAGCCGGTGGCGTTTTAGGCGGCCAAACCTTTGAAATTGTTGCCTTTGACAACAAAATCAGCCCCAAGGAATCCTTGATCCAGCTGCAGGTTGCGATCGATCAGGGCATTCGGTTCATCGCTCAGGGCAATTCGTCCGGGGTTGCCAATGCGCTGACCGAAGCCATCGACAAGCACAATCGACGCAATCCTGACGACCGCGTGTTGTTCTTGAACTATTCCGCAGTCGACCCCGCGCTGACAAACGACAAATGCAACTTTTGGCATTTCCGGTTTGACGCGAATGCCGACATCAAGATGGATGCATTGACTGATGTGATTGCCAGTGATGACGCCATCAAAAAAGTCTATGTGATTGGCCAAGATTACAGCTTTGGCAAAGCCGTCGCAGCAGCCGCTGTGCGCAATATCTCGGAAAAACGCCCGGATATTGAAATTGTGGGCAATGAGCTGCATCCGATTGGAAAGGTGAAAGATTTCACGCCTTACACACGGAAAATCATGGCCTCAGGTGCGGACGCCATTATCACTGGCAACTGGGGCGCTGACATGGTTGGGCTTGGCCGCTCAGTGTTGGAAAACGGGTTCGAAGGTCCGTTGTTCACCTATTATGCTGCGGCTGATGGCATTACAGCTGCATTTGGCGATGCCGGTGTCGGGTCACTAAAACTGGTCGCAGAAGGCCAAATCAACCCACCTGCAAATGACCGCGCGGCTGCCTATTACAACGAGTTCAAGGCAAAATACCCGGACGGGAATATCAGTCAGGCCCGTATCACCAACGTGATCGAAATGTTGGCCAAAGCAATTGAAGAAGCCGGGTCCGCAGATGACGTCGTTAAAATCGGTTATGCCTTGGAAGGGATGGAACATGAAAGCCTTTGGGGTGGTAAAATCCTGATGCGCGAAAATGATCACCAGCTTATCCAAGATGTGCACATCCATGCCCATTCCAACGAAGGCGTCACCTTCGACTATGACAATTCCGGTTATGGATTGGTCGTCGACAGCACCGTAGAATTGGCCGCGATGGACAGCCCAAGCAGCTGTAAAATGCGCCGTCCATAATCTGCGAACGTCAAATAGGCAGCGCACCAAAATACGCGCTGCCTATTTTCTATCCCATTCATTGAATAAGCAGGGATGCGCGCATGGACCTGATCCTCGTCAATCTGATTGACGGTCTCGTTACGGGGCTACTTTTGTTCATGCTTTCAGCTGGACTAACACTGATCTTTTCGATGATGGGTGTTTTGAATTTTGCACATGCCAGTTTTTATATGCTGGGCGCTTATTTTGCCTATCAAATCAGTCTCTATCTTGGGTTTTGGGTTGGTCTTTTGCTGGCTCCACCCATTGTGGGTGTGATGGGGGCTTTGGTCGAACGCTATGGCCTGCGACGTGTACATCAGCATGGCCACGTACCAGAGCTTATCTTTACATTTGGACTGGCGCTGTTGATCGAAGAGCTTGTTCAATTCATCTGGGGCAAAAGCCAGATGGCCTATTCCACGCCTGAAATCCTGCAGTTCACGGCGTTCTCAATCGCTGGCAATGCAATTCCGGCGTATAAGGTTTTCATGATCTTCATCTCTGTCGCGATCTTTATCGGGTTGCTTTGGGTGCTAACCAAAACGCGCGTTGGGATGATCATTCAAGCCGCGCTGAGTTATCCCAAAACCGTCGAAGCATTGGGGCATAATGTGCCTTTGATCTTCATGGGTGTTTTCGGCGTCGGCACCGCCTTGGCTGGTGTGGCCGGGGTCATTGCCGGGCCTGTTCTTGGCACGTTTCCGGGCATGGCGTTTGTCCTTGGGTCGATTGTCTTTGTGACGATTGTGATTGGCGGACTTGGGTCGTTGTGGGGCGCACTGGTCGCGTCGCTTTTGATTGGCTGGATCACGACGTTTTCAAAATCCTACAACTTGCGCATGGAAGACCTGCTGACGACCATCGGCTTTGAAAAACCTGAGCCCATCTGGGACAGCGGTTGGCGGGACTTATGGACCATCACATCACCGCAGATCGCAGATATCTTGCCTTATATCCTTATGGTTTTGATCTTGATCTTCCGGCCTTATGGCCTGTTCGGAAAGCGTGACGCATGAGCGAATATTCCTCGACCGATCCGGCGAAGGCGCAAAACCGTATGCGTGCAGGCAGTATGACCCTGACATTAACGCCGTGGATCATCGGAGCCGTGATCCTTTTGCTTTTGCCATTTGTCTTCACCTCGAATTCGGGGCTGACGATTATGAACCAGATGCTGATCACCATCATTTTCGCACTGGCTTACAACATGTTGCTGGGGCAGGGTGGCATGCTGTCTTTTGGGCATGCCGTCTATATGGGCGTCGGTGGATTTCTGTGCGTTCACATCATGAATTGGGATGCGTTCTTTGGCCTGTTGCCACTGCCTGTGTTGCCCATTTTTGGTGGGATGTTCGGCATGGGCTTGGCCTTGATCGTAGGCAGCTTTTCCACCCGAAAAGCTGGCACAGTATTTGCCATGATTTCGCTTGGCGTCGGTGAATTGATTGCGGCCTGTTCCGTGATCATCGTCGCCTTTTTCGGAGGCGAAGAAGGCGTATCTGGCGACCGCACATATGGTCTGCCGTTCTTTGGTGTCGAATTCCTTCAACAGATCGAAGTGTATTATCTCATCGCGTTCTGGACGATCGTATCCGCCGCATTGATGTATCTGTTTTCACGCACGCCGATTGGACGCATGGCAAATGCAGTCCGCGACAATCCAGAACGCGCCGAATTTCTTGGCTATTCTGCACGTTGGGTCCGCTTTTACAGCTTTGTTGCGTCCGGTTTTTTCGCAGGCATCGCTGGTGGGCTGTTCGCAATAAACTACGAAATAGTGACCGAAGAGAACTTGAACACCACACAATCGGGCTTGATCTTGTTGATCACCTTTTTGGGCGGCGTCGGCTTTTTCTTTGGGCCCATTTTGGGCGCTATCGTCTTCACGCTGGTTCAAACAGTTCTCAGCCTACAAACCGAACTGTGGGCGTTTTATGCGGGCCTGCTGTTTGTGGCGACCGTCATGTATTTTCCGGGCGGGCTGGCTGGGTTGTTGATGATGCATGTTCCCGCATTCCGACTGGGCAAATTGCAACGGATGTTCATTCCCTATGTGCGAACGCTTTTGCCGGGGCTGGTCGGGCTGCTTGGGGCAGCCGCGTTGATCGAGATGATATTCCACCTGCGTCATGCCAGCATTGGTGACGAAGAAATGACCGTCTATTGGACCACCTTCAACAGTCACAGCATCTTGCCATGGGTGACTGCGATTGCCGTGACAAGCATTGGCATC
>JBDWGM010000118.1:0-15574 GCA_039975755.1 Paracoccaceae bacterium
TCTAAGATCGTGCCGCCGCTGTCCATTCGCAGTTTTTGAGCTGCGGCCGGCAATGCGAACAACGATGGCTTCAGGGTTACCATATGCTTCCGGCTTAAGGATCTTAGCCATGTGTTCCTCGTGTTTCTAACCTACTAGGGATAACGTGCGTTATCCCTTTCCGGTGAAGGGGGATCGCTACGCTTTCCCCCTTTCAAAACCCCCTTTGGCTTACGCTAAACTGAACACCGAAATGGTATTTGCGTTGAAAAGCAAAGCGTTGATGAGATTGTACGCGGGGAAAGACTGGTCTGACTAGCTGTCTAAAAGGGCATGTTGGAGGTTTGCAAAACACCTCTGGAGGCAACTAGACCACGCAAACCACTGTTCCCTTAGATCAGCCCCTGTCACCATGTCCTAGCGACCACCCCTGAAGATCGTTTAGTACATTGATTTAATGTGATTAAACGGACATGACGTAAGCCAGCGAGGCATGATAACAGAGCATGGCGATTTGCTGGGGGATTTTGCTATGTTCGTGTGAGAATAGCTTGGTTTTTGCAGGTGCGTGGGTTCTGATATGCATCGTGCCCACCGACTCGTTCGAACTCTGCGGCAGACATCAGTACGAATGCCGACCGCCCATAGCGCGTTATCAAAACGGTTTGGTCTTCGGCCAATGCCAAGATCGCTTTTGTATTGCGCCGGAGTGTGGTGCTGCTCACGGTGGTCAAATCCGGGGACATCATTCCAACTCCTTTGCACCATGCTCCACATCTTCCCAATGTTTGTTGGGAGCCATTTTGCGCGCCCGCCGCTCGATGTCGGGTAGTGTGACGGGCATGTAGTCCCAGACATCAACACCGACGTTCACGGAGTTGCACGAGCCTGTCCAGCTATTGTGGACATGACCAAATATCTGGAGTGTACCTTTCCGAGCGTGGTTCCAGGTTATCATCGGATAGTGACAAAGGACGCTGATCTTACCGGAGTCTTCGACCTCGGTGAGATCGGTGACGCTCGTCCATGGCAGCGCTTGCGTTGGCGCATGATCATGGTTGCCAACGACCAGATGTTGCTCTGCTCCTGGTAACTGGCCGAAGATCATTTGAAGCCATTCTTCGTTTTCTGCCGATGGCCCGAATGCAA
This sequence comes from Paracoccaceae bacterium, assembly GCA_039975755.1. Taxonomy (GTDB): domain Bacteria; phylum Pseudomonadota; class Alphaproteobacteria; order Rhodobacterales; family Rhodobacteraceae; genus JABSSA01. Next base: position 1,129 of record JBDWGM010000118.1, read on the forward strand.
AGTCGCCGACGATGTAGAGCTTGTCCTCGGGCTTCACCACTTTCCACATGTTCTCGACTAGGACGCTGTCCATATGGCTGGCCGAGCGGAAGGGGCGGCCAGAGAAGGAGATGATGTTCTCGTGGCCAAAATGCGTGTCGGCCGTGTACCAAATGGTCATGTCTATTCTCCGTTCGTGTTGGAGGCGGGACCGCGGCTGGCAGATTGGATATGTCAGATCATCTCTGGCGATCAGCGCGAAGCTGCCCGCCATATTGGGGGCGCTAGGTGTGGGTGATATGTTGGCGCGATGTGATCATTTGGCTCTCATAGCTCTGTTCACCTGACTTGGCTAGTTGGTCTCTTCGATCTCATGGACCATCCATCCTGGATCAACTTGCCAAACGCGCGCTTTAATATCCGAGATGGTATCAAGAACTACATTGTCGCCGTTGATCGGTGTGAAGTTGCAGGTGCAGATATATCCAAGATCGGATTGGTTCTTCTCACAACGCTCTCCGTCAATCCGTCCAGTGGTCTTGATCATGCCAAGCAGGATTGGTGGGATTTGATCCTCAGAGCCGAAGTCTGCAACGGCCAGTGTAAGGTTCTTGGTCGATAGGTTGCGGTAGCCTTCTTCGATGTGGGCAGCAGTAGGGCTATCATCGCCACAGGCTGTAAGCAGAGGTAAAACTGCGGCTGGCAGAAGAGCGCCCTTCATGCCGGCACCCCGAGGCAGGCGCTGTCATCTGTCAAAGCTCGTGCTGGGGTCTGCTTGATTTGTGCCATGTCAGGACCGGGAACAAATTCTGTTGCCTCTAGGCCAAGGTTGAACAACCGGTCTGGCAGGCTGCGCATAAGATGGTAATCGGGATACATGGTTGCGGGCATTTCTTTCAGAAGTCGATTTGACGCCTCAGAGAAGAGAACGAGGCGCTCATCATCGGGCAGGGCGCTTTCCAGCACGGGCATCCATTCGGAGACTTGTATTGATAGGTCGGTGGGTGCCCGGACAGGGAGGGCTTTAAGAGTGGTAGATGCCGGCAGCTGTGACGTTGCTTTAGCGATCCCAATGTCAGCATCAAGAGACCCCGTGAAGGGCATCAAAACGAGATGGGCCCTTTCAAAAGCATAGCTGCGCACCGCCGAGATGCGAGGCGATGTGTCGAAGATGATGGCGTGCCGATCGTCTGATGGTGCGATGCGCAACAGCAGGTCAATTTCAGCAGGCGTTGTGCAACGGCGGTAATCGAGGTCACCTTCGTTGTAAGAGGGGTTTTCGAACGCTGCCCACCATCGCGCCAGTGGATCATCACCGGTGTCGGTCTCAACGAGTGTGACATACATACCCCGCGCCAGCATACCTTGTGCGATTGCAGCAGCTGCCGTCGTGCGACCCGTTCCGCCTTTGGCTCCGTACAGTGCGATTGTTGGCATGATGGAGGTCTCCTGCAATGACTATAGTAAAAAATGACTATAGTCATTAGACCGCCAATGCAAGTTCTTCAATAAGATTGGAGATGGAACGGAAAAATGCAGAACTAGTCAGATCATTCGCCAAGGCACTAAAAGTTCGAAGGAAAGCTGGTGGTGTATCTCAAGAAGAGTTTGCCCATAGGCTTGGACTGTCAGTAAGCTATATCTCGCTATTGGAAACTGAGAACCGACAACCGACGCTTACTGTACTGGGGGCGATTGCAAAAGAATTTGGGATTTCAGTGGCAGAATTCATGGCTGATATCGAAAACCAATAATCTTAGTTATGTTCAATGTATGACGTCAGCGCTTATGGGTCCCAATAGGGTCATTTGCTAAGAGAGGGTTTGTTGCTCATCGTAACCACTGAGGAGTGGACGATGAGAAAGACAACGAAGAACCCTGGCGAGAAGGTCGTCAAAGACGCAGGCACCATCACGCTCGACAGTGAGACGACTCTGTCCGGAATCCCGCTCGAATTTTGGGACTACAAACTGGGCAACCGCTCCGGCCTTGAATGGGTACTGGACCAATACAAAGAAAAAACGCCACGCGACCCCACGATCCGCTAATAGTTCAACACCTACCGTTTTGCCGATTACAAAGAGGACGTTGTTAAGCTTTTGTGTCGCGTTGCGCGGGTAAGTTTCGAGACGATGGAAATCACCGACACCATGCGCGAGATCAAGCGGTAAGAGGCAAGCCTGCTGTCGTCGCAACCTCACTGCGAAATCGAGACAACTTTGCCCCCTAGACCCTGTTGCATGGCCGCACTGGCCCAAGCGTCCATGAGTGTGCGGCGTTTGTCGAACAGATCATTGCGCGCATACGCCGACAAATTTGCTGACCACTCTTATGCAGCTGATTCACTTCCGAAGTGCCTGAACGAGGGTGCCGACTATTACATCGGGAGCAAGCGTGTATTGCGTGCCCCCTGCCTAAGTTTGGAATAGGGGACCTTGTCGCGATATACAGAAAGACCCACACATAAACAGTGCGGGCCTTCGATTAGTTTGCTTTCCGGACTGATTTAGAACAAGAAATCACCGGCCTGTAAGTCGCTTAGGCCAAAGCCTTGGATGGTAATGGTGTTGCCTGCGCCGTCATCAATTACAACATCGCTTCCGACTTGTGTCATATGGTTGGCCGTTAGGTCGGCAAAATCGACGATCTGCGATACGGCTGAAAGATCGATGTCCTCTTGGTTGAAGGTCGAGAAGTCGGTAATGGTGTCTTTGCCAAAACCGTCTTCAAATATGAACACATCAAGTCCAGAGCCTCCCGTAAGGACATCGTTTCCGGCGCCGCCTTTGATCGCGTCCACACCGATGCCGCCGTTCAACATGTCTGCGCCATTGCCGCCATTCAAAACGTCCGCGCCATTGCCGCCGTTCAACATGTCTGCGTCATTGCCGCCATTCAAAACGTCCGCGCCAGCGCCACCGTTCAGCTCATCCGTACCCGCGCCACCGTATAGCTCGTCAGCGTCGCCGTGACCGTTTAGCACGTCCGCACCTTTGTTACCGTTTAGCACGTCTGCGCCACCGTTACCGTTTAGCACGTCTGCGCCATCGTTACCGTTCAGCTCATCCATACCTGCGCCACCGTCCAACGTATCAATACCGCTGCTGCCATAGATCGTATCGTCGCCGTTGCCGCCAAAGGTGCGCTCTAGGTCCGAAATGATGACATCGTTGAATTCCGAGCCGTGCAAGATTTCGATATCAACAAAAGTGTCTCCGGCGGCAATTCCGGTCCCATTTGTTCCATCGATTGTATCGATGGTCAGGCCCTCATTGGCCGTCGTATAAAAGACTTCGTCGCGACCTGCACCACCGTCATAAAGGTCTGCGCCACCGCCTGTGTGGAACTGGTCGCGGCCTGCGCCACCTTCAACGGTATCGTCACCGGCACCGTCATAGATGAGGTCATTGCCATTGCCGGCCAAAATAGTTTGTCCGCTATCGTCTATGCTATCGCCGTCCGCGTCGACGTAAGTGATGTCGATTAAATCAGCAGACGCGGTGCCTTCGACGATATCGTCAGAAGGAACAAATGTTGGGTCAAATGACTGGTCGAAGAAATCGTTGAAAAGCCCGTCAATTTCAAACCAACTTTGATACCCAGGCAACTCTTCGTAACCAAAAAATTCCACTAAGATCAGGATTGGACTAATGTCAGGATTGTCAAGTATGAATTGAGCTACAAAAGCCGCATCTTGATGATCCACGGAACGCCGTTCGTAAACTATCCCTCGCAGTTCGTCCTCGCCAGAACGGAACTGTAAGGAAACGAAATCGCTCCCAAATCTAGCAACTGTCTCAAAGGTGCCACTAACGCTACCCTTCAAATCTTCGATAAAACTATCAGCGTTTGTGAATTTTGCGAGGAAGTCAGGATTTTTCCTTGCACCCAAATCTATATTGTTGGCGACAATAAAAGTTCCGAGTGCAGAGAACATATCCAACCCTGCGTTAGCAGCGTCTTCCAAAGCTTCTGCAACTTCCAACGCATTATCAAGCGAACCACCAAATCGGCTAATAAAGTCGTCTATGAAATTGGCGTTTAATGCCGCAGAATTATAGGTATATTGATAATTGCCAACACTAAAAGTAACTGAATCCCTACTAAAGTCGAAATTTCCAACACTTAAACCTTTATTTGCCAGATCAGACAATAGGGATTCGATAGGCCCATTGACGTTAAAATCTGTATAGAACAATCTGCCCTGAGGGCCAAACCTAACCTCAAAATCACCACTGCCAAGCTTACCCAATCCAAAACTGGCGTTTACAATAAAAACATCTCCGGTGCCCGAAGGTTGACCGGTGACCGTAAATATCCCAACTTTAATTGCGACGTTCTTAGTTGTGTCCAAAAGCCCTGAATATCTTCCTGCCATTATCTTTCCTTTATTTCTCTGATGATCCGGAAACCAAAATCCTGTGATCGATGATTTTCTGAGGTTGAGTTGCGCATGGCCGGGCGCGCGTAATCAGCATCCGCTGCATATCGACCGTCTTTTGTAACGCGCCTGCATTCAGACGCCTGTTTCGCTTTCGCTAAATAACTGGACAGTGTCGGCAGCCCCAAATGCCGTTTAGTGATGCATGACATTGTCATTTCGCTAAGGTTTCCAGCCATGTGCCGTAACCCCCAAGAATTTGCCGCATCCAAAGTGTCTACGACAACAGGATAGTTTCGTGATCTTGGCTCCATAATTGACCGGCGCCCCTCAAGGCGAAAAAAGCCAACATTTGCTTTATCCTCTGTTAAAGTATCACCCTGGCCAAACCGGGTTTTTGCCCCGCCGCGAGCGGCATATTCCCATTCCGCTTCGGTGGGCAGCCTATAGGCCTCAATCCCGACTTTTTCGTTTAACCAAGCCAGATACACTTGCATGTCTGCATACGAGACATACCGAACTGGGTACCTCGGATCATCTAGAGTAGTGGTTCCGCTTAATTGATACAGCGCCCGTGAGGGGGTATGCGTACAACCGCCATCCTCTACACAAGCCATCCATTCTGAAAACGTAACTTCGTTTCTGCCGACAGCTATTGTGTAATCTGCCAACACTTCATGCTTTGGACCCTCGTTGGCGAATCCCATAATCTGACCCGGTTTTGGGAGAATTATCAGTGAATGCAGGTGCGCCGACTCTTCTAGGTCGGCGCCCATAGTAAAGCGTTCCTTTGGCAGAACGATCATTTCTGGGCAAACGTCGCATTCCTGGAACATCTCTAACGGAGCGAGTTCCGCTATATTTATTTTAGCCTGTTCATTTTCCGCGATGCCCGCCGACGCCATAAGAAATAGAAATGGAGCCGAAAAAAATAAACTACGGATTTTTTCTGAAAGTGTGTTCGGAAAAAAATTGCTACCCAGATGCTTCATGCATTCATAACCTTGGTTGAGCATCACTTCGCCCAGCCTTCCCACATTTAGAGAACTAAACATCCACCGCAGACCATCATTATCGCGCAATGTAAGAATTTCAAGTATTTTTATCGAATTTTTTTTGTCTGACGTCAGACAGTCCAATGCGGTCGCAATTATTGCGGTTTATCAAGCCAGAGACTTGGATACCGTTCTTGAGCTAACATCAGATGGCAGCGTCTTCGTTAATAACGCCAAACCGGGTATTACCCCTTATTGCGCCAACGTCTCCAATAAGGAAGAGTTCGCCGCTTATCTCTCCGAAATTGACGAATGTTGGCAGATTGAATGGTTCCAGATAGATCACTTGGTTGCCAACGGAAATGAGGTGGCAACGCGTTCGTTGATGGACTGCGTGTCGAAAAAGTCCAGAAAAAGGGTCATCACACAAAGAGCAAATTTCTGGACTGTGAGCGATGGTAAAATTGTCAAGATACTCGAGTTCTATGACACCGCCGCCCTTGGTGCCTGCGTGTAACCAACATATGCAACCTTCACTCTTGCCAGACGCCACAGGAGGCCACGCAACCGTCATTTGATAGGGATGCAAAGGCGTCTGGCTTTGGCAACATGCCGCGTTGACTGCAATTTAGACGAAGACTCCACGCCTCCGATGAGCATAAATATTGGATTACCGCCAGATCGGCGCCTTCGTCGATCACTACAACAACCATCGCTACCACGAGAGCCTGGATGTCTTAGCCCCTTAAAACTGTGCCACAATTTGAGTGTCATAGGAGGGATTAAAGATGGCTCGGAAGCAATATTCGGATGAGGATGCACTGAAGTTGCTACGTGAGATTGACGTGCATTTGCACGATGGCTTGGATGTTGTGAGCGCGTGTCGCAAAGCGGGGATTTCGGATAAGACGTACTACTAGTTTGGCGGCATAGGGAGGCCCCAGTTGTCGGAGTGAGAGCCCTTCAAAAAGAGAACGATTAACTCAAAAGGATTGTCGCTGACCTGCAGCTCGACAAGGTGATCTTGAAGGAGAGCTTGGATCATTTAAAGCCCAAGGCCTGACGCCAGATCAGCTTCGTCAAATGATCATTCACATCTACAAAAAGCAGTATACCTCAGAGCGTCAGAGCTCTGTGACAAGAGGCACTGGCATCTAAGGCGACGTCCATCTGGACGCAGTGGTGAATTTGATTGTTTGCGCCAACTCAGTTTGAAGAAAACTCTGGCCGTATCGCTGATCGTTCAAAAGGCGTTCAGTGCAGCAGTATTCATCCACTATCTTCGCCCCAGATAAACATAGTGCCAAAAGCGAGGAATAGGTTTATCTCGGAGCTCTTCGTAGTAACCACCAGCTCCAAGACTTCCGTATCTACGATAAAGTGGCAGGGCTCTGCTGCCGAATAAGAAATTATATCCGACGAAATCGCATCTTGGTTATGTAACCCCTTGTCTGCGCATCTACCGACAGCTTGCTCTACAGTTTCCGTTATTCTACCCCCAAATGGCTCCTTCACAAAACCGGGGTGCCGCTGCCGAGGTGGTGCAATCTCCGCAATCTCGTCGAAAAAGTTCACCAAAGCTACGCAATCGCTTTGAAGAATGGCTAGATTTCCACCTTCGAAATCCGACAGTAATTCAAAATTCGAAACAGCGACCCCACTCAAGTAGCCCGGCAAGAAAGGCACTCTGACAAAATCACCTGCATTCCGACGCAATTGCGCGCTGTTGCATTGCGTGTCGACATCTACATCAACATCCAAATAGTTGACCGATATTTTGGAACGGGTAGAGCTATCCACGCAAGCCGCAAGGAATATCAAAAATCCAAAAAGGCATGCTTTCGAAAAAGTCATATATTTCTGCATTCACTTGTGCACGTCTTCAGAGCTGTTCGAACAGCTAAAGCTGTATCGCCGCGGGGCTTCCGTTTGGATTTCTGCTTAAGTTTATGCGGTAGCGGCTTGATGCTGCAACCGGCGTTTTCTGATTTCTGTTTCTTGATTTCCTCTCACACGTTCATCCACGCGCGGCTTTGACCGCTAAAAAGAAGCCTCGATTATACGTCTTTACCGCCAGTAAAGTTGAACTCAGCTCCGGAGCGAATGCCCGACGGCCAGCGGGTCGTCATGGTTTTCAAGCGCGTATAGAACCGCACGCCTTCCATGCCGTGGATGTGGTGATCGCCGAACAAGGACCGCTTCCATCCGCCGAAGGAATGATAGGCCACCGGCACTGGGATCGGAACATTGACCCCGACCATGCCAATGCGTGCACGGGCCCAGAAATCACGGGCCGCGTCACCGTCACGGGTAAAGATCGCAGTGCCGTTTCCGTATTCGTGATCATTCACCATGTTGACCGCTTCTTCGTAGGATTGCGCGCGCACAACGCTGAGAACCGGGCCGAAAATCTCGTCGGTATAGATCGACATATCGGTGGTGACGCCATCAAAGAGACAGCCCCCGATAAAATATCCGCCCTCGTACCCTTGCAAGGCAATGCCACGTCCATCGACAACCAATTTGGCGCCTTTGTCCACGCCTTGCGCAATCAGATCATTGATCTTGTCAAAGCTCTGTTTGCTGATCACTGGCCCAAGTTCGGAGTCTGGATCGGTGTATGGTGCAACTTTGAGAGCTTGGATGCGCGGGGTCAGGGCCTCGACCAAGCGATCTGCTGTTTCTTCACCAACGGGCACGGCCACGGAAATCGCCATGCAGCGTTCGCCAGCCGATCCATAGGCCGACCCGATCAAGGCATCTACGACTTGGTCCATATCTGCATCTGGCATCACAACAAGGTGGTTTTTCGCACCACACAATGCTTGGACACGTTTGCCGTTTCCGGTGCCGCGCCCATAGATGTATTCACCAATAGCGGTCGATCCGACAAAGCTGATCGCTTCGACAGTGGGGTGATCCAACAGGGCATCAACGGCTTCTTTGTCGCCATTCACCACATTGAACACACCTGCGGGCAAACCGGCTTCGGCCAGCAATTCGGCGATGCGCATTACCACGCTGGGATCTTTTTCGGATGGTTTCAGGATGAACGTATTCCCGCAGGCGATCGCCACTGGATACATCCAAAGCGGCACCATTGCCGGGAAGTTAAACGGCGTGATCCCGGCCACGACCCCAACAGGTTGGCGCACGGAAAAGCTGTCGACATTGGCGGCCACAGCTTCGGAATATTCGCCTTTCAGCAATTGCGGGATGCCACAGACAAATTCGACAACTTCGATACCGCGTGCAATTTCGCCTTTGGCGTCGGGCAGTGTTTTGCCGTGTTCGGCGGATAAAAGTTCTGCCAGCTCGTCAGCGTGTTTTTTCAACAGATCACGAAATTCAAACATCACCAATGCGCGTTTGGCCGGCGGCGTTGCCGCCCATCCGGGCAGCGCTTTGGCGGCAACTTGAACGACAGCATCCACGTCTTGGGCCGAGGCCAAAGTAACCGAACTGGACACCGCCCCCGTTGCCGGATTGACGACGTCAGACGTTCTGTGGCTGGTACCGGCCCAGCTGGAATTGTTCACGAAATGGGTCGTGGTTGGCATAATTATAATCTCCATCGGGTTTGGGTCCGATCGTTTCAGCCGTCATATTGGTTAGCGGAAAAGGCCCGATCAGATATTAGATATATTCAAGATCCGTCATCAGCGACTTGAGCTGCGCGGATTGTAATTCGGTCAAGTTTGGCAGTGGCGCACGTGGCCGCCCAAGATCCAGATCAGACCATTTAGACATCGCACGCAGACATTGTGGAACACCGTAGCGGCGGAAAAAGACAAACAGCGGTTCCATCTTTTTGTACAAGGTGCCGCTTGCCGGATTGCCTTCGCGCAGCAGACGATGCAGCGTTACCATGTCGTATGAAAACAACGGGTGGAACGCGGCTTCCCATCCGATTGCGCCATATCGATAGCTTTCGCGCGCAACGAAATGCAGGCCAGTATACAGGGCGAAACGGTCCCCCGTCAGCGCTCTGATATCGCGGACACGTTGCGCATCGCCCGTCGCATCTTTGACGGAATCGATCCCATCAATGGCCGCCATTTCCGCGATCATTTCCGGTGTCATGTCATACCGTGTCGTGCGCGGGATGTTGTACAGCCGGATCGGGATATCGATCTCAGTCGAGACAGTTTCATAATGGCGCATGACATCTGTGAAATGGATTTCAGGCAGATAGGTCTGCATTTCCAACATCATCGTCGCCGCCCCAGCTTTCTGCGCATGTTCGGCCCAATGCAGGACTTGGCGCGTGGACAGATCCCCAACGGCCACATTGACCGGCACGCGACCCGCCGTGGTGTCACAAACGGTTTCGACAACCGCCAAACGCTCAGCCTCGGTCAGATAAACACCTTCGGTCGTGCTGGCGACACAGGTCACGCCATCTGCACCACTTTTGATGATCGCATCTGTATAGGTTTCAAGAACTTCATGATCTACCTGACCCGTAGGATCAAAAGGCGTAATCAGGTAGCAGTAAAGCCCACCCTTTTGGCCAACCGTTTCAACTGTCACTGGGGTCTCCTTATGAGCAGAGATGCCACGCCGGGGAGACAACGTCGCATCTCTGCTTGTCGTGGCTTAGGTCGCAGGAAATTTGTCGCGATCAGAGCCAATTTCGACAGTTTCGCCCGTCTCTGAGAACGTGCGGTTCACATTTGCGCTGCCATAAATGACCATCGCAATGACCTCTTCATCGGTGTCATTGATCAGCTCGTGCTGCACACCCGGCGAAATAAAGGTCGAGTCGTATTTGCTGCAAAACACTTCTTTGTCGCCGTCCAGAATAATACGCATCGTGCCTTCCAGAACGGTGACCTGTTCTTCGGCGTTGTGCGTGTGGGGTGGCACAGCTGAACGGGCAGGCATGACAGTGATGCCGGAATGCAGCGAACGAGCGCCGATGCCTTTGCTGGCAATCGGTTGGTTCACGATGCCGATGCCGCGTTTCACTTGCGGCAGGTCCACGTATTTCAAGTGATTGATCGTCTTTTCAGTAACCATTGAATGTCTCCTTTGGTGTGGTGTTCGGAATGGATGTGCAGGCGGGCTGCAGCTTTTGTCTTTGAAGATCCGTGGCGAATTATCGGAACCACAGGATCAGCGAAGGTGAGAACGCGATGACAAAACAGACCGCGATCAAGGCGATGAAGGCAGGAACGGCTTTGTAAGCGATGTTCATAAAGGGCTCGCCGCTGACCGCGGCGGCGGCAAACAGGTTGATCCCCACCGGCGGCGTGATGAAACCCACAGACAGAGTTGCCACAACAAAGACGCCAAAGTGGACCTGATCAAAGCCAAGTTGTTCACCAATTGGGAACAGGATCGGCATGATCACTAGAATGGCGGCGATAGGTTCCAGCAAACACCCGACCAGCAACAACATGGCCACAATCAACACGACCGAAAGATAGGGGCCGGTGCCAAAGGATGTGAACGCTTCGACAATGGCACCGGGGACCCGCAGGATCGCCAGAACCTCGGCAAAGAGGATCGAAAACGCAATGATCGGAGCCAGAATACCTGTCGTTTTAGAGGCTGCCAGAAAGATGTTTCCAAGGTCGCGGAAATCGACCTCGCGGACGATCAACAATTCGACCACGAACACATAGAACACAGCAACTGCGGCGGCTTCGGTTGGGGTAAAGAACCCGCCATAAATTCCGCCAAGGATCACAACCGGTGCACCAAACCCGTAACGCGCTTGCCAAATGGCAGACAACGCTTTCGAGCCTGAGAATGGCGTGCTTTCCGTGGCCCCCCAAGTCGAGAACGAACACACGATGTAATTCGCAATGCACAGGCCCAAAGCAATCAACAAGCCCGGAAGAACGCCAGCGATGAACAGATCACCAACAGATGTTCCCGTCGCGATCCCATAGATAATAAAGATCAGGCTTGGGGGCACGATCACACCCAAAATACCGCCAGAAGCCGCAAGCGACGCCGCATAGCTTTTGTCGTATCCACGATCCTTTAGGGCCGGAACCATGATTTTACCGATGGTCGCCGTATCAGCAGAACTGGACCCGCTGGTTCCGGCAAAGAAGAAACAACCAAAGATCGTGGCCATACCCAACCCGCCTTTGATCCAGCCGACCAGGGCTTCGCCAAGACCGACAAGATCGCGTGCGATGCGCCCTCGGGATATGATTTCACCGGCGAGGATGAACAATGGCATCGCCAAAAGCGCCCAACTGTCCAGGGATGCAAACAATGTCGTGCTGAGACTGCTCAGGGAATACGCGCCGGTTAGGATGATGAGGGATATGGACCCCATCGCCAGCACGATGAACAAGGGCAGACCAATCACCAGATGGATCAGCATCAGGACGATCACAATAGTGGCGACTTGCATGTTGCTTAGATCTATCATGTTACAAGCTCCGCTTTAGGTGTCGCTGCGGTAAAGAACCGGCGGCGTACACGTTGCAGAATACGGATGATCATCAGACCCCAGCCGACGGGCAAAGCCAGCTGCGCCCAGGACATATTCACCGGCAAAGCGTGCATACGAATATTGGCGCGTTGCTGAACTTCCATCAGGCTAAGCGAATAATAAATCACCGCGATTGAGATCAAGATACACAGGAAATCACCGTATGTTTCCAGTGCCTTGCGTCCGGTTTCACCCATCTTGTTGGGCAGCAAATCAATGCGGATATGTTCATCGTGACGAAAGGCCTCGGCGGCTGCGATATAGGCGAAATACACAAAAGCGTATCGCGCGGTCATCTCACCCCAATTGGTGGAGTGCTGAAAGAAATAGCGCATGAAGACTTCTGACAGGATGATCAGAAAGAAATAAGCATAGGCCAAAACGACCACGATCTGTACAAACGGTCCGTCGATAAATCGCACAAACCTGTTGTTGTTGATTGAATTTTGCATCTGAGCGGGAGTCTTTCGCAAGAGATCAACTGAGTGGGGCACAAATGGCGAGGACTGCACGCGCAGCCCCCGCCAATCAGATTTAACCTTGCGCGTTCACAACCGTCGCAAGCGCCTCACGACCAAATGCGTCTTTCAGCGCGTCGTATTCGCTGCGCTGATGACCCATCGATGAGACCCATTCCGACTTTTCATCATCGTTCAACGTCACAACTTCGATGCCTCTGTCGGTCCAAAGCTTGATCATCTCGTCATTCGCGGCCAACTGCTGCGCGCGCTGGTATTCATAGCTCTCAGCACCCGCTTTCATGATCGCGGCCTGGATGTCGTCTGGCAAACCTGCGTACCAATTGCGATCCAGAACCGTGATGTGACAGTTAAAGTTCAGCTCGTACAATGTCGCGCTGCTCAGAGTTTCGAAGATTTTGCTCGCTGTCAGCGGGCCCAATCCAACGCTTAACGCATCAGCGGCACCTTGTTGCATAGCCTGATACGCTTCGCCCCATGCAATCGAAACAGGGTTGGCAGCGGTCAGTTTGAACATAACGTCTTCGACCCGTGTGCCATTGGTGCGGACTTTCAGCCCCTCAAGGTCACCCGGCCGGCGCACAACGCGATCCACTTTGTTGCTGATGCCCAATACACGGAAACCAGCGTTTGCCCACATGCCCGGAACAACCTGGAAACCGCTGTCTGCGGGACGGCTGATAAATTCGGAATTGCGGAACGCGTCTGTTTGGATCGTGTTTTCGAATGCGTCATTCGAGCTGAACAAAAACGGCAAATCAAGAATGTTGTACACTTCGGAATAGTTCACGAAGTTACCGGTCGACAGCTGGCACCCTTGGACCGCCCCTGTCAGCACTTTTTGCGGCAGCACGTTTTGTCCGCCAAGGCTGCCTGCTTCGTGAATGTCGACTTCAAGCGCCCCATTCGAATACTTTTCTGCGGCCGCTTTGAACTGGGACAGGCCCGTAATCATGTATTGTTCTGTGGCGGCACCGAATGTGTGCCCGAATGTCAGCCGGTGTTCCGCGGCAGCACGCGCAGAGGAAATGACAAATGGCGAAGCGACGCTTGCTGTTGAAAGGGCCAAGCCGGACTTAAGCAGTTTTCTTCTTGAGAGCATTTTTAGTTTCCCTGGATTCGAATGTTCCGCGCTGCCAATCGAGGAGCGCAGCCATCAATGACAATTCGATGTCTCGAGTGGATTTTTAGGATTCCATCTTTTATTACATCATGTAATAAATCTAAGTTTCTAAAATCAATCCTGTCAAGAAATTTCTAGGATCCGCCCAAATCGACCCATCAATAGTCTGTGACTTTGGGCCTTTTTTAGGCGCTCAGCTTTTGATTTAATTGGAGTTATTAAGCGTCAAACGACGCCGTACTTGGCCCCTGCCCTGCAAGGCTTAAGCGCCGTACGCACCTGTCAAAAAGTAATCATGCACCGCCAGGCTTTCTGATGCATCGATATAGCTGGCGCTGCTGACAACGATTCGACTTGGCTGAATGTCCATCTCGGCCACGGCCTTTTCATAACCGGCCTGCACGCCTTTGGAATACGCATGTGCCTGCAACACCGGCCCCGCCAAAACAATCGTTTCTGGCGCAATCGCAACCGTCAGTGTGACCAGATTGGCCCCCAGCACGCGCCCCGCATCAAAAAAGGTATCGTGCTCTTTGCCGCATTTCTGGTTTGCCTTGGACACCGCAGATTCCAGCAATTGGCTAAATTCCGTTCCGCCTTGATCTGCCTGCGATTGGACCGTTGGCAATTCCACCAAAATGGCCTTCCCCGAGGCGATATGGCTAAGCTTTCTGACTTTGTGTTCGTCCTTTTCTTTTGAGAACACAGGCAGGTCATTGATCCATCCCTCATCAGCCAATCGCCGGACAATGCGTCCGCCAATGGCAATACTGGCCCCCATCCCTTCGGACACGTGAGCCAGGAAAACGTTTGATCGATCTTTTCCAGCCGCGACTTTGTTGTCGAGATAATGCCGACACAACGCATCCCCGTTGTTTTCGACGCGCACCGGGCAGCGCAGTTTTTCGACAAGGCGTTCTTTGATTGGAAAGTCCGGCCAGTTCAACAAAATGGACTTTGTCAGAAACCCGGATTCCACGTTGATCGATCCGGGAATGGTAAACGACGCCCCAAGTATTTGGTCACGCTTTA
>JBDWGM010000119.1:0-34692 GCA_039975755.1 Paracoccaceae bacterium
CCGGGATCAGGCGTCTGCTCATGCCGCCAACGATACCAGCGCCTTCGGGGCCCATAACCGCACCGACAATGATATAGCCCAGTGCCAACAGCACCAGACCAAAGCCAAGCCAACGCACCGCCTGCACACTGGTGTCATAGGGACCGCCAGCATTGGACAATGTACCGTCCGAGTTTGTTATCACGCGTTGACCGCCTGTTGCGTAAGCCAAAACGACCATGGCAAAAACTGCGATTGAAAAGGCGATTGCTAGGTAAAACGATATCGGATCAAGGGCCGTGCCCAGAGATCCAGTCCATGTCAATGGTTCCATCTCTTAGGTCCTCCCTTACCCAATCCGAATACGTGGATTTAAATAGATGTAGCCGATGTCAGATATCAGCTGCGTCAAAAGAACAACGATGACCGAGACCACCGAAATAGCGAGCAAGAGTTCGATATCATTGTTGCCTGCGGCCTGTACCAAAAGCCAACCAAATCCCTGGTAAGCGAACAGTGTTTCAACGATCACAACGCCATTTAGCAACCAAGGGATTTGCAGCATGATCACGGTGAAGGGCGCGATCAATGCGTTTCGCAAAGCATGTTTCAGAACGATATTGTGGAAACTTACGCCTTTCAGACGGGCTGTTCGGATATATTGGGCCGTCATGACTTCGGTCATGGATGCGCGAGTCATCCGTGCGACATAACCCATGCCATATAGGGCGATCGTCGCAACGGGCAGGGTGAAGTTCTTGAATGTTGCATCGCTCAGGGCACTTTTTGCGGACCCAACAAACAATGACTTTTCGATCCATCCCCATTCGACCAACAGCGGTGATAGACCGAATTTGGTGGATGCCAACACGGTAATGAAGATGACGCCAGACACATATTCCGGTGTTGCCGTGGTCGCGATGGAAAAAGTGGAAAGCGTTCGATCCAATCCCGAGCCTTCGCGCATTCCGGCAAGAATACCAACAATCAACGCCATGGGCACCATGACCAAAAGAACCCATCCCATAAGTTTCGCCGTGTATCCAAGGTGTAGCCAGACTTTGGCGGTGACTTCCGCCTTGAACACCAGTGAATACCCCCAATCGCCTTGCAAAACGCCGCAATAGGTTTCGCGGTCTTCAACAGGTGCATTTTCAGCAAAACACTGACCGGTTTCCAAACCGTCCTCGGTCGTGTTGGTCCAGCCCGGTGCCACACCAAGCCAGCGACCGTATTTGACCAACATATTGTCGGTATACCCGCGCGCGGACAACCAAGTCTCAACCTGTTCTTCCGACATCCGAAAATTGCCCTGTGTTTTGGCCAGTTTTTCCAAATTCGGATAGAGATTGGTCATGAAGAAGACGATGAAAGTCAAACATAACGCCGTCAGCAGCATGACCCCCAATCGTCGTAGAATAAATAGTCCCATAATGTGCCCCTGTTGGAAGGCCTTTGCGGTTTAGTCGCATTTGGTGAATTTCGTCCTGTTCTTAAGAACAGACGCATTTTTTGATTTTATTTGCTGTCACCGGAACCGGACTGTTTAAAACAGACGATCGGGTTTCGCTGCGTTTCGCCCCCCTCGGCATCCCTTTAAGCGGTCACTTGTGCGTCCGCGTCGAGTTTTCGTTGCTCCCTTTATGAAGCTATGAGGACCGGAAAGAGGGTGTACGTCAACGTCGGACAACGAAACATAGTGTTTTAATTGCGTCTTGGGGCGTCGTTTTGTGCCGTTTGCTCAGATCAAAGGATCGATGACGGGTCAATCACCAAGGCAAGTACTCGTTTGGGTTGTTTTATTGCTATCGCAATTCGGATGCCGTGACCCATTCCCAATCAGGCATGCGGGCGCGAAACCATGTGCGCTGGCGCTTTGCGTATTGGCGGGTGGCGATGCTTGCGGCTTCGGCGGCTGCGTCTTTTTTTAGTTGACCGTTCAGAACAGCGCGACATTGATCAACACCAATCGCGCGGAAAGCGGGCAGGGCGGGGTTGTACTGGTCTTCCATTTGGGCAACCTCTTCCAAAGCGCCCTGATCCAGCATGGATGAAAAACGCGTTTCGATTCGCGGGTTTAACCAATCCTTTGGTGCGTCCATGACTATCTTAACCAGATGATCGCCTGACAAAAGCGGTTTCGATTTATTCGACTGCCATTCGTGCAGGGGGCGGCCAGTTGCGTGTTCAACTTCCCAGGCGCGTTGAACGCGGGCACGGTTGGCTTGATCAAGCCCGTCCAGCGTTGTTTTGGACACGCCGTCCCGTAATGCCTCCAAATTGAGGGCATCAGCCTGGTCGCGTATTTCTGACGAAACTGATGGAATATTGGATAATCCCTCGGTGATCGCAGAAAAATACAAGCCTGTTCCACCGACGATGATCGGGCGCGTACCAGTTTCCAAAACCCTTTCGACATCACGCAGCCAATGCCCAACTGAATACTCAGAGTCATACGCCACATGGCCATAAAGCGCATGTGGTGCACGTGCTTCTTCTTCCACCGATGGGCGGGCTGAGAGGATGCGCCAGCATGCGTATACCTGACTGGCATCCGCATTGATCACCGTGCCGCTTTGTGATTCTGCCAGCGCCAAAGCCAAGGCAGATTTACCGCTGGCGGTGGGTCCAGCGATCAATACCGGGGCATCTGGCGAAATCTTTTGCAAAAGGGTGTGGATCATTGGGTTAATCGCATTGAACTCGGTTCCGTTTTAGGACAGTTTGCGCCCGATTGCGACCATAGCCCGGGGGCCACACATGACCGAGACGGATTCAACCTTCAACCGCGTCATGCTAAAGATTTCCGGAGAAGCCCTGATGGGCGATCAGGGATTTGGCCTGCACCCCCCCACGGTCCAACGCATCGCTCAAGAAGTCAAAGCCGTTCACGACCTTGGGGTGGAGATCTGTATGGTGATTGGCGGCGGTAACATATTCCGCGGATTGCAAGGATCTGCGCAGGGGATGGAACGCACGACAGCTGATTACATGGGAATGTTGGCAACTGTCATGAACGCTTTGGGGATGCAGAGCGCTTTGGAAGATTGTGGTATCCACACGCGGGTCATTTCGGCCATTCGAATGGATGAAGTGGCTGAACCCTACATTCGCCGCCGCGCCGTGCGCCACCTTGAAAAGAAACGGGTCTGCATTTTCGCCGCTGGTACAGGCAATCCATATTTCACAACAGACACTGCTGCAGCATTGCGCGCCTCCGAAATGGCATGCGAAGCCATTTTCATGGGCAAGCAGGTCGACGGTATTTACGACAGTGATCCGAAACAGAACCCAGATGCCGTGCATTACGATCGCATCACCTATGATGAAGTGCTTCAAAAGAACCTAAAGGTTATGGATGCATCCGCCATCGCATTGACGCGTGACAACAAGATGCCGTTGATTGTCTTTTCGCTTGATGAACCCGGCGGTTTTTGTGGCGTTCTTGCAGGACGCGGTAAATGCACACGTGTGACCAACTGATCGAATTTACGCAGGTCTTTGCTAAATACTGGCAAGCTCTATACAAATCGATAGCCGCACGCATATAAACAGCACAAAGAAGGGAGGCACCCATGTCTGAAGAATTTATGCTTGATACAGATGACTTACAGCGTCGGATGGATGGCGCGATTGCCAATCTTCGCACTGAATTTGCGTCATTGCGCACGGGGCGCGCTTCATCATCGATGTTGGATCCGGTGATGGTCGACGCATATGGACAACCCACCCCAATCAATCAAGTGGGGACGGTAAATGTACCTGAACCGCGCATGGTCACGGTGAATGTCTGGGACAAAACGATGGTCGCAAAGGTCGAAAAGGCCATTCGCGAAAGTGGGCTGGGGATCAATCCGCAGCTTAACGGAACGATCATCATGTTGCCTATTCCTGAGCTAAACGAAGAACGTCGACGCGAACTTGGCAAAGTGGCCGGTAATTATGCTGAAAATGCCCGCGTTTCGATTCGTAACGTGCGTCGGGACGGAATGGATCAGATCAAAAAAGCCAAAGCGGACGGGATGTCGGAAGACGACCAAAAGCTTTGGGAATCCGAAGTTCAAGATATGACCGATCAATATATCAAGAACGTGGATAGCGCTTTGGAAACCAAACAAGGTGAAATCATGCAGGTGTAACCTGCATCGGTTCCAAATATGTCCCAAAATAAAGGAACAGCCCATCCCGCGTGATCCAATGCATATCGAAAGCGGCCCACGCCATGTGGCTATTATCATGGACGGCAATGGTCGTTGGGCGACGCAGCGCGGACGCCCACGTTTGTTTGGGCACCACGCAGGCGCGCGACGCGTTCGGGAAATCGTGGAAACATGCCCGGATATTGGCGTGGAATACCTGACGATCTTTGCGTTTTCGACAGAAAACTGGAAACGCACGCAGGTCGAAGTCGCCGGATTGATGAGCCTGTTTCGCCGTTACATTACACGCGAAGCGCGTTCGCTGATGGAAGAAGGCGTTCGGGTCCGGTTCATCGGGGATCGCGTGCGGCTGGACGATAAATTGCGCGTTTTGATGGACGAGTTGGAAAAGATGACGTCGCACAACACGCGGGTGCATCTGACAATCGCATTGAATTACGGTGGGCGTGATGAGGTTGCGCGTGCAACGAAACGTTTGGCCGAGGATGTTGCCGAGGGGCGCTTGGCCCCTGAACTGGTAGATGAAGAAACGCTACCAAAGTATTTAGATACTTGCGTTTTACCTGATCCGGACCTTGTCATTCGAACCAGCGGAGAGGCGCGTATTTCCAATTTCCTGCTTTGGCAGTCCGCTTATGCTGAATATGAATTTGTCGACACTTTGTGGCCTGACTTTTCGCGTGAAGAATTTACCGAACTGTGTACGGCTTATGGCGCGCGCGATCGTCGGTATGGGGGCGTACGCGCATGAGCGACAGATGGTCTGACCTGGCTGCGCGCCTAGGGTCAGCAGCGATAATGGCAATTGTCGGGCTGTGGGGCATTTGGGTTGGCGGTCACATCTTTCATTTGATGGTCGCGATCATTACCGGCCTGATGGTGTGGGAATTGGTGCGTATGCTCATGCCACGCAACGAACCCATGGCGCTTCAGTTGGGCGTTTTGGCCGGTGTCGCGAGTCTGATCGCGATTTATTTGCCTACTGGACTTGCCTTGCTGCTGTTACTTGTGCCCGGTTTGATTGGATTTCTTCGGATTGATAAAGATCGCACCTTGTACTTGGTTTTTGGTGTTTTGATCCTTTTGGCTGGCTTTGAGATGATGTTCATTCGGGACAATCTGGGCTTTGGCTGGATGGGATGGCTGGTTCTTGTTGTTATTGCGACGGATGTTTTGGGCTATTTCGCAGGGCGGATCATCGGTGGCCCGAAATTTTGGCCCGCTGTCAGTCCAAAGAAAACGTGGTCCGGCACGGCAGGGGGCTGGATCGGGGCAGCAATCGTTGGCGCGATTTTTGCGGCCAATACATCAGTCATGCTGCAGGTGGTTTGTGTGTCTATTGCTGTGTCTATGGCGAGCCAAATGGGCGACGTTGCAGAAAGTGCGATCAAACGTCGAATGGGCGTGAAAGATTCCAGCAATCTTATCCCCGGTCATGGTGGCGTGCTGGACCGTTTTGACGGGATGCTTGGGGCTTCGGCGTTTTTGTTGATCATTGGTCAACTTATTGGTTTTCCGCCGGGGCTAAACTAATATGCCTCGCCGCATTTCGATCTTTGGAGCGACCGGTTCAATCGGTCAAAACACGATTGATCTGATCTTGCGTGATTTGGATCGTTACGAGGTCGTCGCGCTTAGCGGGGCGGGTAACATCGCGCAACTGGCCAAGGACGCAAAAGCCTTACGCGCTGAAATTGCAATTACAGCAGACGAACATCGATTGGACGACCTGCGTGCGGCTTTGGCTGGAACGGACGTGAAAGCTGCAGCTGGATCCACTGCTTTGGTTGAGGCAGCGGCGCAACCTGCAGATTGGGTTATGTCCGCAATTGTTGGCGCTGCTGGATTGGCGCCGAGTTTAACCGCACTGAAACAAGGCGCAACTTTGGCGCTGGCCAACAAGGAAACGTTGGTTTGTGCGGGGGCGTTGGCGTTGGACACAGAAAAGCGTCATGGTGGAACATTGCTGCCAGTCGACAGTGAACATTCCGCGGTGTTTCAAGCGCTGCAAGGCGAAGACATCCAAACGGTTGAGCGTGTGATAATCACTGCGTCCGGTGGGGCCTTTCGGGATTGGCCGCTTGATGAATTGAAGAATGCGACGCCAGCTCAGGCGTCTTCGCATCCCAATTGGAATATGGGCCAGCGCATTACAATCGACAGCGCGTCCATGTTCAACAAGGCGCTGGAGCTTATTGAAACAAAAGAATATTTCGACGTGTCTCCATCGCGGATCGAAGTTTTGGTTCATCCAGAATCAATGATGCATGCCATTGTTGGGTTTCAGGATGGTGCGTTGATGGCACATGTCGGGCCGCCTGATATGCGCCATGCCATCGGATATGCGCTGCATTATCCAGAAAGGCGCAAACTACCGGTAGAACGGTTGGATTTCGCAAAATTGGGACAACTTACATTTCGTGCACCTGATGAAGTGCGGTGGCCCGCGTTACGGCTGGCGCGCGAGGTGATGGAAGCGGGCGGTTTGACCGGGGCAATCTTTAATGCGGCTAAAGAAACTGCATTAGATGGCTTTATCGACGGTCACATTCGGTTTACCGAAATGGCAGAAGTGGTTGAAGCGACCCTTTCGTTAACCGATATCGAACAAAATGATGCCGCAATGACACTTGATAACGTGCTGCGTGTGGACCATCTCACACGTGACGCGACCCGGCAGATCATAAAAAAGAAGGCAGACTGAACTCGTGGATCTATTGTCTTTAATCCCGGCCTTTGGTGGCTTCCTTTGGACTATTGTGGCCTTTGTCGTCGCGCTCAGCGTGATCGTAGCGATCCATGAATATGGGCATTATATCGTCGGGCGATGGTCTGGCATTCATGCAGATGTTTTTTCCGTCGGGTTTGGTCCTGTGTTGTGGTCGCGTCATGATAAACGTGGCACTCAGTGGCAGATCGCTGCGCTGCCCTTTGGTGGTTACGTGAAATTCGCAGGCGACGCGAATGCGGCTTCGGGCAAGGACGAAGACGCGATGCAAGCCGCGTCAGATGACCCAGAAGCGTTGCGACGCACCATGCATGGTGCGCCATTATGGGCGCGTGCGGCTACCGTTGCGGCGGGTCCTGTGTTCAATTTCATCCTATCAATTCTTGTGTTTTCGATCATCGGATACAGCACAGGTATCGTGAGGGATCCGCTGACTGTTGGTGATTTGCGACCTTTGCCGAATGAGGTGAATGAGTTGCGCAGCGGTGATATCGTGCTGGAAATCCAAGGGCAGCCATTGCCAAATCGAGATGACCCAAGCTTTTCAGATTTTTTAAGCGACCTGCCGATCAATGCATTGTTGGATTACACCGTGGATCGCGATGGATCGCGAACGGTTGTTCAAGGCCCGTATTTTCAACCACCTTTGATACAATCCCTGTCTCCTCAAAGTGCGGCCATGTCTGCAGATCTTGAGCAGGGCGATGTTATTATTGGAATCGATGGCACTGCAATCGTGTCCTTTCTAGAGCTCAAAGAAGCAGTCGAATCGTCGGATGGACGTGCATTGAATTTGGATGTCTGGCGCGATGGCGATGTTTTGGAAAAAACTCTGACACCACGTCGTACAGATGAACCGACAGCGGATGGCAGTTTTCAAACAGTTTGGCGCATTGGCATTGGTGGCGGAAATGCATTCGATCCCGCACGGGAATCACCCGGTTTTGGTCAGGCTTTGACTGGTGGGGTGGCGCAGACGTGGCGCATAATCGACGGGTCGGTTACTGGACTTACCAGCATGATCGCCGGAAAGATCAGCACATGTAATTTGTCTGGCCCAATAGGCATTGCACAAACTGCAGGGCAAATGGCCAGCCAAGGTACGACTTCGTTCATCTGGTTGATTGCGGTTTTGTCTACTGCAGTTGGTTTTTTAAACCTATTTCCGATACCTGCATTGGATGGCGGACACCTTGTCTTTTATGCATATGAGGCTGTGACCGGACGTCCGCCCAGTGATGGGGCTTTGCGGTTTTTGATGACTCTTGGCTTAGTGATGGTTCTGGCGCTCATGATATTTGCCACCGGGACAGACTTGTTCTGCCCTTAACTTATCCGGGAATTCCGCCTCGGTGATGTCACAGTTTGTCAAATTTCTGCCGCATTGCATTAGTATATTCCCTCGCGAGAAAGAGGTAATACCATGCGTACTATAGAAAACGGATACCGAGCATTCGGTTTGTTGATGTCCCTGAATTGGGATCGCGCGTTGTATTTCGCAACAATTGCCACTGCTTTGGCCTTTGGCGCCTATATCGGCAAAATCATCTCGTAAATCCAACAACAGTGAGTCCATCTAGCAACCCTGCGAAAGTGGGGTTTTTGTCTTTTGACAAGCCTGCATAAAGCGTTTACGCACTAAGACTACATATTGATGTTAGATGTGAGGCAATCGCATGGTCTTGGGGATGTGGGACCGCGGCGCGAAACGGCGAGAGACCGCGCGCACGCTGGGTAAAGCAGTCATTTTTTCGGTCCTTGTTTCAGGGACTTGGGTTGCGAGTGGAATGGAATCGTCCGCTCAGCAGTTTCAATTTGGCAGTGTCCAAATTGAAGGGAACACCCGTATTGGTGATAGTGCAATTTTGAGCCGCGCTGGAATCGATCCGGGTCAAACTCTGTCTGCTGGGCAAGTTAATGATGCGGTTCAGAGGCTTCAAAACTCTGGATTGTTCGAAACGGTCGAAGTTATCCCGAGCGGGAATGTTCTACGTATTGTTGTTGTCGAATTGCCGACAATCAATCGTGTGCGTTTTGAAGGTAACCGTCGTATTGATGATGACGCGCTGAGTGCGATCGTTGAAAGCACTGAGCGTCGGGTGTTTAGCCCCGCACAGGCCGAACGTGATGCGTCCAATATCGCTGAGGCGTATTCGGTCGAGGGTCGGATTGCTGCCCGTGTGGAGCCGCGAGTCATTAAACGCACAGATAACCGCGTCGATTTGGTTTTTGAAATCTTCGAAGGCGACGTGATCGAAATTGAACGACTGAGTTTCGTAGGCAACAATGCCTTTTCAGACCGGCGTCTGCGTCGTGTTCTGCAAACGACACAAGCGGGCTTGTTTCGGGCGTTTGTACGGACTGATACCCTAGTCCAAGATCGTATTGCATTCGATCGTCAGGTCTTGCAGGACTTCTATTTTTCGCGCGGATATGTGGATTTTCGCACGCTATCTGCCAACGCGGAACTTGCCGAAGAGCGCGATGGGTTTTTCCTCGTCTTTAATGTGCAGGAAGGTCAACAGTTCAAGTTCGGTGACATTACCGTCGTTTCAGAAATCGATGGCGCAGATGCTGACGTGTATCAATCTTTGATCAAAGCCCGCGCAGGCATGGTTTACTCCCCCACAATCGTAGAAAATGAAATTACGCGAATGGAAAACCAATCTATTCGCGACGGTGTTGATTTCTTGCGCGTTGAGCCTCGTATCACACGAAATGACCGTGATCTGACTTTGGATGTCGAGTTCGTTTTGTCGCGCGGCCCGCGAGTGTTTGTCGAGCGCATCGACATTGAAGGAAATACAACGACATTAGATCGAGTAATCCGACGCCAATTCGATGAGGCGGAAGGCGATCCGTTCAATCCGCGTCGTGTACGACAAGCAGCCGAACGCATCCGAGCGCTCGATTTCTTTGAAACAGCCGATGTGAATGCGCGTGAAGGATCGCGTCCTGATCAAGTGATCGTAGATGTCGATGTCGAAGAAAAACCGACGGGCTCACTAAGCTTTGGTGCTTCGTTTTCTCGAGATGATGGCCCCGGAGTTTCTGTAAACTTCGCTGAGCGCAATTTCTTGGGCCGTGGGCAAACGTTGAATTTGTCATTCACGACGGCTGCCGACTCTGAGGTGTATGGGATCAACTTCATTGAGCCCAACTTGTTGGGTCGAGACGTCGCGTTTGGACTGCGCCTTAATTTTGCACAGACAGATTCAAGGTTCTTAACCTACGAAACCGAAGGTTTGGTCATTTCGCCGTCTTTGACATTCCCTGTCAGCGAGGCAGGGCGCCTGCAACTGCGCTATACATACGAAGACATCGAAATGGAGACGTTGGATACAGCGACCTTTGATGGAACTGGTGATATCATCAATGAAGAGATTAGCCGTGGGTCTCTTTCGAGCAGCTCGTTGGGATATACATATTCTTATGACTCGCGTCGGAATGGGCTAAACCCAGATGCCGGTTGGCTTTTTGAATTCAGTCAGGATCTTGGTGGCCTTGGCGGGGACAATCAGTTCCTGAAAAGCACCGCAAGAATTGCCGGTCAGCGTTTGGCTTTCAATGAAGAGGTCACTCTGCGCGCCACAGTCGAAGGCGGGCATTTGGCTTGGAGAGACGGTGACAGCCGTGGTGTCGATCGTTTTCTTCTGGATCCGTCAATTTTGCGTGGCTTCGAACCAGGAGGCGTAGGCCCACGTGACGCAGGTGCAACTGACGATGCATTGGGCGGTAACCTGTACCTCGCTGCACGTTTCGAAGCGGAGTTTCCATTGGGGCTTCCGGATGAACTTGGGATACGTGGTGCGTTGTTTTACGACGTCGGAAACCTTTGGGATTTGAGCGATGCAAATCCAACAAATGCTGCAGTTCTGGGCGAGGATGGATCGTTCCGTCATGTCATCGGATTCTCGATTTTGTGGGATACCGTCATTGGGCCACTAAGATTTAACTTCACGGAAGCCTTGCAAGCCGAAGATTTCGACCGAGAGCGATCATTTGATCTAACGTTGAGCACTCGGTTCTGACATGCTGAATCTATGGAGCTTGGGTCGAATAGCCCTGTCATGCTCCTGTATCATAATAGCCGGTGTCCAAGTGACGCCGGCTTTTTCACAACAATTGGGTCCGTTGCGGGATACATCGAACGGCAGTACTCAAACTGGCCGTTCTGTTGTCCAAAGCCCTGTCCTCACGGTCGACAGCGAACGACTGTTCAGTGACAGTAAATTTGGACAACGTGTTGCTTTGGCTTTGGAAGAAGCGGGACGAGAAGTTCAGGCGGAAAATGACCGGATTGCTGCAGAATTGGAAATTGAAGAACTTGAGCTGACGAAGCAGCGTGAAGTTCTCGAGCCAGAAGAATTCCGTAGGCTCGCCGCTGCTTTTGATGAAAAAGCCGAAAACATCAGAGGCGAACGCGCAGAAGCATCTCGAGAGTTGTCACGGCGCCTTGAAGAAGAAAGGCGTGCCTTTCTATCTGCAGCGGTTCCCATACTGCAAGAGATCATGCTCGAGTCCGGCGCCGCTGTCGTCTTGGAACAGCGCAGTGTGTTTATATCGGCACGCGCAGTAGACATAACCGCTGTGGCAATTGAACGGATCGATGCGCGAATGGAAAACGATACGACTGAGTAGCCCGAATACTTGTCTTGCCGAGCAACCTTGAGATTGTTAGGCAAATGCACAAGTGTTTTAAATTAGGGGCAATCAAACCAATGACGTCCGAGTTACAAACCGCAGATATCGGCCTGATCCAGAGCATTCTTCCGCATCGCTATCCGTTTCTTTTGGTTGACCGTGTCGAACAAATTGATGGCTACCAAGCCGCAGTCGGCATCAAGAATGTCACAATGAATGAACCGCATTTTCAGGGGCATTTCCCGAGCAAACCTATTATGCCCGGTGTCACAATTGTTGAAGCGATGGCCCAAAGCGCTGCCGTTATGGTTGGCTCAGCTTTGGATATGGCTGACAAAAATATGCTGGTCTACTTTATGGCTATAGAAAGCTGCAAGTTTCGCCGTATGGTAGTGCCAGGTGATCGCCTTGAATTGCATATGAAAACTGTCAGAGGCAAGCCGGGTGGTAAAGTTTGGAAGTTCGAAGGAATTGCACAGGTGGACGGGGAATTGGTTTGTGAGGCGTCCTTTACAGCTATGATGGAAACGCCAAAAGCATGAGCACCGGAATTCATCCAAGTGCCTTGATTGAAGAGGGCGCTCAGATTGATGCGACTGCAAAAGTCGGTCCGTTTTGCGTTGTTGGGCCAGATGTTGTTTTAGGACCCAATGTTGAATTGCGCAGTCACGTTGTCATTTCCGGTCGCACGGATGTCGGCGAAGGGACAATCATCTTTCCATTTTCGGTGATTGGCGAAATTCCGCAGGATTTGAAATACAATGGTGAACAAAGCCGTTTGGTCATAGGGAAACGCAATCGCATACGCGAACATGTGACCATGAATGGTGGGACGGATGGCGGTGGGGGTCTGACAAGCATCGGTGATGATGGATTGTTCATGGCCGGCTGCCATGTCGCGCATGATGCCCATATCGGTGATCGAGTGATTGTTGTAAATTCCGCGGCGATTGCAGGGCATGTCGTTTTGGAAGACGACGTTATCATTGGGGGTTTAGCTGGCATTCATCAATTCGTGCGAATTGGACGAGGCGCGATCATTGGTGCGGTGACTATGGTGACAAACGACGTCATTCCATACGGGCTCGTCCAGGCGTCTCGTGGTGAATTGGATGGTCTTAATCTGGTTGGATTGAAACGGAAGGGTGTTGCGCGTTCAGACATCACGGCCTTGCGGGCGGCGTTCCAGATGCTGGCCCAAGGGGACGGTACGTTCCATGATCGGGCGGTGCGGCTTGGCAACGAAACAGAAAGCGAATACGTGCGAGAAATTGTGACCTTTGTGATGGGCGACAGTGACCGGTCGTTCTTGACGCCCCGCTGATGACATTGGCGTTGGTGTGCGGGACCGGAGATTTGCCCGCAAGGATTGCCTCAGCTCAAGAGGAAAAGCCAATCATTTGCGTGTTGGATGGGTTTGCGCCGATTGGATTGCAGGCGGATTTGACCTTTCGTCTGGAAACACTGGGAAGCCTACTGATCCGTTTGGGGCATGAAGGCGTTACTCAGGTTTGTTTTTGTGGCGCGATTGAACGTCCGCAGATTGATCCTACTGCAATTGATGCAGACACGCGTCCACTCTTGCCAATCATTGCAGAGGCGCTGACGTCTGGTGACGATGGGGCCCTACGCGCAGTGATCGGATTGTTTGAGCAAACGGGGTTTCAGATACGCGGTGCACATGAACTTGCCCCGGAACTGGTGGCGGCGCCCGGTGTTCTTAGCGAGGCATGGCCTGATGCGCAGATGCGTGCAGATGCCAAGCTGGGAGCCAGCATCCTGAACGCGCTTAGTTTGTTTGACGTCAGCCAAGCCTGTGTCGTCGGTGGTGGTCAACTGCTTGGTGTTGAAACGATTGCGGGTACTGATGCGTTGATCTGCGGTTTGCCAGACGTCCAACAACGCGCTCAGGGTGTGTTGGTCAAAGGGCCGAAGATTGGTCAGGACAACCGGGTCGATATGCCAACAGTCGGTCCTGAAACTGTGCGACAGGTCAAAAGTGCAGGGCTGCGTGGCATTGTCGTGGATGCAGGTGACGTCATTATTCTTGATCAAGAAAAGACCGTCGAATTGGCGAACGAGGCCGGGCTTGTGTTCTGGTCACGCTCAGGCAACTGATCTATGCGGGTCTTTGTAATTGCAGGCGAAGCCTCAGGCGATGCACTGGGCGGCGCGCTGATGCAAAATTTGCAGATGTTGCGCAAAGACATAGAATTTGATGGTGTTGGCGGTCCATTGATGCAAGCGCAAGGACTGGTGTCACGCTTTGACATGCAGGAACTGTCTGTCATGGGCATTGCGGAAGTGTTGCCTAAATATAGGCACCTCAAACGTCGAATCGCTGAAATGGCCGAAGCTGTTCTTGAAACACAGCCCGATGTTTTGATCACCATAGACAGCCCAGATTTTTGTTTACGTGTCGCAAAATTGGTCAAATCTAAATCATCTATTCGAACCGTACATTACGTGGCACCCAGCGTATGGGCATGGCGACCAAAGCGGGCTGTCAAAATGGCAAAGTGCATCGACCATGTTTTGGCCCTTTTGCCGTTTGAACCGCCCTATATGGAAGCCACCGGGATGGCGTGTGATTTTGTCGGGCATCCTGTTGTCACAGAACCGGTGGCAACAGATCAGGAGGTGGAAGCGTTCCGCAAAGCGAACAGCACGCCTGAAACAGGCCCAATCATGTTGGTACTGCCCGGATCGCGTCGGGGTGAAGTGCAGAGATTGGCACCGATTTTCGGACAAGCGATCGACAAATATTTGCAAACTGAAACACCACCAACGGTCGTTCTGGTCCGCGCACCATCTGTAGCGGAGTTGGTGGATGAAGTGACGCAGGATTGGTCGGTGCAACCGATCATGATCTCGGGCGACGATCTGTCTGAAAAGCGCGCAGCGTTTAAAGCTGCCGATGTTGCGTTGGCTGCCTCGGGTACGGTTGCGCTGGAATTGGCAGCAGCTGCGACACCGATGGTGATTGGCTATAATATGAACTGGTTGAGCTTTAAGTTGATCCGGCGCGCTGCGTTGATTGATAGGGTCAATTTGGTGAACATCGTAACGGACACATATCACGTGCCGGAATGTCTGGGCCCGGATTGCACGCCTGATCGCTTGGCTCAAGAACTGCGAAACGTTCTCAAGGATCCCGAACCTCAGATCAAAACAATGTCAGAAACGATGCAGGCTTTGGGTGCAGGCGGTGAAGCGCCGGGTTTGCGAGCCGCCAATGCTGTCTTGGCGCGCATGTGACCTTAATGAGCGCACAAGTGCGCACCTTCTTTATTGTGGTTGGTGCAACGGGTGCGAATGTCGCCTGTCTTGCCCGCTCTTTCGAGAGGGCAAGACGAAAAGGCGTTACTTGTTGAGAACGACAAGAGCGTGACGCTTTTTGCCCGCGCTTAATTTGATCGGCGCGTCAAAGCTGGACACGTCAAAGATTTGCCCCGGATTGGCAACGGCCACATCGTCCAATTTGGCGCCACCTTCTTTGATCAAGCGCTTCGCGTCTTTCCCGGATTGAGCAAGGCCAGATCTGACGAATAATTGCGCAAGGCTGATCCCGTCGGCGATGTCGGCAACTGTAAGTGCAAGAGTCGGAAGGTCTTCGCCAACGCCGCCTTTTTCAAACACTTCGCGTGCTGTGTCTGCGGCGGCTTGGGCAGCATCCGCGCCGTGCAGGATGGTTGTCACTTCGTTGGCCAGCCGGGCTTTGGCCTCGTTGATTTCTGATCCTGCCAAAGCACCAAGGCGATCACATTCATCAAGTGGGACTTCTGTGAACAGCTTGAGGAAGCGACCCACATCTGCGTCGGTCGTGTTGCGCCAGAACTGCCAGTATTCGTATGGGCTGAGCATGTCGGCATTCAACCAGACAGCGCCGCCTTGGCTCTTTCCCATTTTGCGCCCATCCGATGTGGTCAGTAGGGGCGTAGTCAGGCCGTATACTTCGTGTTCGATAACGCGGCGTGTCAGGTCAATACCATTGACGATATTGCCCCATTGATCCGATCCCCCCATCTGCAACAGGCAGTCGTGACGGCGGTTCAACTCCATAAAATCATAAGCTTGCAAAATCATGTAGTTGAATTCGAGAAACGACAGCGATTGTTCACGATCTAACCGCGATTTCACCGATTCAAACGACAACATGCGGTTCACTGAAAAATGCCGCCCAATGTCACGCAAGAAGTCGAGGTAATTTAAACCTTCCAACCATTCCGCGTTATTCAACATGACCGCATCAGATGGGGCGTCGCCGTAATTTAGGAATGCGGCGAACGCTTTTTGCATGCGTGCAATGTTGGCATCGATCGCGGAATCGTCCAGCAGGGGCCGTTCATCGGATCGAAAAGAAGGATCACCGACCTTGGTGGTGCCACCGCCCATCAATGTAATGGGCTTGTGTCCAGTCTTTTGAAACCAGCGCAAAACCATAATGTTCATCTGATGCCCGACATGCAGCGAAGCCGCCGTTGCATCATAGCCGATATAGGCCGTTTGCGGTCCGGAAAGAAGTTTTTCGTCTAGGGCTTCCAGGTCCGTGCAATCGGCCAGAAAGCCCCGGCTCTGCATGATATGCAGAAAATCGGATTTTGCGGTGTAGGCCATCGTAACTTGTCCTTGGGGCTTTTGATCGGGCAACCTATAGAAGGCTGATCGGCAAAGGAAAAGACCATGAAGCGTCTCAGAGACAAAACGGCAGTTGTACAAGCGCTTGGCGCAATGAGTGGGACGTCATTGGATGGTGTTGATGCCGCCGTGATTGAAACGGATGGAATCGAAATTAAGTCTTTTGGCCCGTGCGATTATCGAAGCTATTCTACGGAAGACCGACAAATCTTGCATAACGCACTTGGCGTTTGGCATGGACCCTTGGTGGATCGTGCATTGGACGTGGTGCAGCGGGCGCATCTGGATGTCTTAAGCGGCTTTGATCAGGCCGAAGTTATTGGATTTCATGGACAGACATTGGCGCACGCACCTCGGGAAAACCGCACGCTTCAGATCGGTGATGGTCAGGCTTTGGCCGATGCATTGGAATGCCCTGTGGTATCGGACTTTCGCAGTGCCGATGTTGAACTGGGCGGCGAGGGGGCCCCACTGGCGCCGTTCTTTCATTTTGCCTGTGCGCGGTGGATCGGAGCAACCGCGCCGATTGCGTTTCTGAATTTGGGCGGCGTTGGCAATTTGACGTGGATCGACCCATCGGCAAATGCGCCTGAAGCAGAAGGCGCGTTGTTGGCGTTTGACACAGGACCGGCCAATGCGCCGATCAATGATTTGGTCAAAACCCGCCTTGGATTGGAATTTGATGCGGGTGGAAAAATCGCGGGTTCCGGTACGGTTGCACAAGGCATAGTGGAAACTTTTCTAGCCGAAGGGTATTTTTCCCGCGTGCCGCCTAAATCACTGGATCGCAATGACTTTAGCAGCATGAACGATGCAATCGAGTCATTGAGTGATGCAGATGCTGCAGCGACATTGACCGCAATGTGTGCCGCATCCGTGGCCCATGGTGTGCAACATTGCCCGTCGTCTCCTGAAAAGGTGCTCGTCACAGGGGGCGGGCGTCACAATCGGGTGCTTATGCAGATGCTCGAAGTGTTGTTGGATTGTCCGGTTCTGCCAGTTGAAAAAGTCGGGTTGAATGGGGACATGCTCGAGGCGCAGGCTTTTGCTTATCTGGCGGTGCGGGTTGCGCGCGGGTTGCCAACATCATGCCCGTCAACGACTGGCGTTGTTGCGGCCGTTGGTGGTGGAACGATCAGCATTCCAAATTCTGAAGACCGTCGAGCATAAAACCCGCAGTTTTCTGCGACAAGATGCGCAGATCAGGGGCAAGGATCAGACTGACTCGCGAGTTGATGCGGTTGGGTTTTGTCACCCGCGCGGTATTTCGAAACCGGGATCAGCAAGCGTGAAACCTTCAAATTGGAAACCGGGGGAAACGGTACAGCTGACCAATGTCCAGTCTCCGGTACTTTGGGCCGCTTGCCAATGATCTTTGGGAACGATGATTTGCGGTGCACCTTCCAATAAAATCGGCGTCAAAAGATGATCTTGCGCAGGTCCCTGATCCGAAGGGCTAAGCGATAGGATCAACGGCGCGCCTGCATGATACAACCATATTTCCGTTGCATCGACCTTGTGCCAGTGGCTTTTCTGACCAGCTTTCAGCAAGAAATAAATACATGTTCCACTGGGGCGGTCTGGTCCATCTGCAACCCATGTCTGACGGTAATACCCGCCTTCTGGATGTGGGTTTAAGCCAAGGTGGTCGATGATCTGTTGCGCGTTCATATCTGCACGCTAAGCTTTGAAAAGAAGGGGAGCAAGCAATGCGGGTCATAATCGTTGGCGGCGGCATAATTGGTGCCGCGCTGGCTTACCAATTGGACAGGGACGGCGCAGAGGTTTTGATGATCGAAGGACGCGCGCTTGGGTCTGGCGCGACTGCGGCATCTTTTGGGTGGATCAATGCGTCGTTTTATTTGAACGCACATCATTTTCGTTTGCGCAAAGCTGGTATCGAAGCATGGCATCATTTGGGGTTTGGCGATCATCTAACGTGGCAGGGCAGTTTATGTTGGGATGTGGCTGAGCCAAGCTTAGCGGCCCAAAAAGCCGCATTTGATGAAATCGGGTATCGCGCGGATTTACTGAATCAGAGACAAATCCAAGAGCTGGAGCCGCATATCAACGCCCCAAGTCAGGCTTTGAGATTTCAAACTGAGGGGGTGGCAAATCCAAGCCGCATCATTAACGAATTGCTGAGAAAAACACGTAAAGTGATAGTGTTACAAGGTGTTCTTGTGCGAAATTTGTTGCACGATGACGGTCAAATCACGGGTGTCGAAACCCAAGTGGGCCAGTTTCATGCGGACCGCGTTGTCTTGGCTGCTGGAACCGGGGTTGCGGATTGTCTGAACACGATTGGGATTGAGTTTCCGATGTTAACGCGTCCGGGTTTGATGTTGCGCACGCGCTCTGTGCCGCCACTATTGACGCATGTTTTAGCAAGCGCCAATCAAGAGGTCCGGCAAGACAGTAATGGTCATCTGTGGGCACCATTGGCGGCGAACCATCAGGCTGACACGTCGGATGTGGTTGACGCCGATGTAACGGGTTTGGCCCAAGATGCCTTGGATCGGCTGCAAGGACTGTTGCCTGATGTGTCGTTGCAATGGGATCGGGTCCTACAAGCAAATCGTCCCATGCCCCAAGACAGTTTGCCAGTAATCGGTGCGATTGGACCAGAAGGGTTATTTGTCGCCGTGATGCATTCCGGAATAACGTTGGCCGCCATTTCCGCGCAATTGCTGGCCCCAAAAGTGTTGGGTCACTCCATGAGCAATGAAGCGTTGGACTTGCTAGCGCCTTATGATCCGACGCGGTTCAACGCATAATCCATAAAGCGCAATGTATGAACATAGGCGGGGTCGGGATCATAGAACGGGGTGCAGGATTTGAATCCAAGGCGTTCATACAGGCCTATCGCCTCGTGCAGGGTGTGAATTGTATCCAAAACCATACGGGTGTGGCCGTCTTGTGCCGCACGCGCCATGGCATCCTTGATCAACGCCGATGCAGCGCCTGTTCCTCGCGCCGCTTCATCTAAAAAGATGCGTTTGATTTCGCAAGTATTGGGGCTGTGCTCGTAATACATTGCGCAGCCCGCAACTTGTCCGTCCAGATCGACAACCAAGATATCGCCCTTTGGACGCGCATGAATGCGGGGCAGGTCAGCCATTAAGGCTGCATACGAGTCCTTGGCATAGTATTTTTCCAGAATGTCGGGCACATGATTGACGCGAGTTGCCAGAAACGCCCGGTAATCCCAGCATAAACGGGCGACATCAGCCAGGTCAGCTTGTGTCGCCCGCCGGATTTTCATCAGCGCAGGATTGACCGGCCCGCATATTCTGCGGAACTGCCCAAGGATTCTTCGATGCGGATCAGCTGGTTGTATTTGGCCAACCGGTCGGAGCGTGCCAAAGACCCTGTTTTGATCTGGCCACAATTGGTCGCAACAGCCAAATCAGCGATTGTTGCGTCTTCGGTTTCACCCGAACGGTGCGACATAACGTTGGTCATGCCGGCACGGTGGGCCATCTCGACGGCTTTCAATGTCTCGGTTAGTGTTCCAATCTGGTTCACTTTGACGAGCATCGAATTTGCAGACCCTTTTTCGATTCCCATCGCCAAGCGGGTCGGATTGGTCACAAACAAGTCGTCGCCAACCAACTGACAGCGGTTACCCAACGTATCAGTCAAAGCTTTCCAACCGTCCCAATCGTCTTCGGAACACCCATCTTCGATCGAGATAATCGGATAGTCGTTCACCAACGCTTCGAGATAGGAAACGTTTTCGTCGGATGAAAGCGTTTTTCCTTCACCCGCAAAGACATACGAGCCGTCTTTATAGTATTCTGTCGCTGCACAATCCAGAGCAAGATAGATATCTTCGCCCGGTGCATAGCCTGCTTTTTCGATGGATTTCAGAACAAAATCCAACGCATCCCGTGTTGAATTCAGGTTTGGTGCAAACCCACCTTCGTCGCCAATGCCTGTGGACAGACCCGCGTCGGACAGTTCTTTTTTCAGGGTGTGAAACACCTCGGATCCCATGCGAACAGCGTGGCTGATGCTGTCTGCAACAACCGGCATGATCATGAATTCCTGAATGTCGATTGGGTTGTCCGCGTGTTCGCCACCGTTGATGATATTCATCATAGGAACCGGCAGAATGCGCGCCTGAGTACCGCCGACATAACGATAGAGCGGCTGGGATGTCCAATCAGCGGCTGCTTTGGCAGCGGCCAACGAAACACCCAGAATAGCGTTTGCGCCAAGACGGGCTTTGTTTTCGGTTCCGTCAAGTTCGATCATCGCGCTGTCGATTTCAACTTGCTCGGTGACGTCATAGCCAACCAAAGCTTCGGCGATTTCGCCGTTCACAGCGGTGCAGGCTTCTAAAACGCCTTTGCCTTTGTATCGTTGTTTGTCGCCATCGCGCTTTTCCACGGCCTCATATGCGCCTGTGGACGCACCAGATGGTACGGCTGCACGGCCGATTGTGCCGTCTTCGAGTGTGATGTCGACTTCAACTGTTGGATTGCCACGGCTGTCGAGGATTTCGCGCGCGTGGATGTCAATTATTGTGCTCATGAAAGGGATCTCCGCTGTCAGGCTGCAGGGCCTCTTACCGTTGCAAAGCAGGGGATGAAACCCCAATGTTCCCGCTAACATCGGTTTGCGGTGTATCTGGCAACAGAAATTAGTCCTGATCAGCCTGTTTCAACGCCAGCAAGCGCCAAACGGCGTTCGCGCAAGAAAGTATAAAGCCCGGCGCATAAGATGATGCCAGCACCCAGCAGCGTCGCGCCGTCAGGTCGTTCTCCAAGGAACAAGACGCCCAAGCTGGTTGTAAACACCAAGCGCGTGTACCGAAAGGGTGAAACAATCGAAACGGGGGCCATACGCATCGCGGTTGTGACCCCTAGATATCCCGTGGCAGTGACCAAGACCGCCAACGCAATGTGCCAAAGAGCAACTGGATCAGACGTCAGCGAAGCACCTGAGATCCAAAGGTAAATCAAGCCGCTTGGTATTGTTGAGGCAAAGCCCCAAGTGCTCAGGGTCGAGGACGACAGGTGGGCCGGTGCAAGCCGTGTCACCAAATCACGCCCGGCCAAGCCACAGACGCCCATAACTGCGAACAGAGCATTGGGCGAAAAGGCATCAGTCCCAGGGCGAAGCACGATCAACATGCCAATCAATCCAGCAATAACCGCGCCCCATCTGCGCCAACCGACAGTTTCCCCCAGAAATAATGCGCCTCCCATAACAACCAAAATGGGTGCAATTTGCATGATCGCGGCAAATGTCGACAGAGGAATAAGGGCTATGCCCAAAACCAGTCCAAGACCTCCGATGATTTCAAAGGCGTTTCGCAGCAAGATCATCGGGTGAAAAACGTCGCGACTGATAATGGGCTCGCGTCGCATCACGGCAATGACCGCAAGCAACGCTGTGCCTCCTAGACTTAGATACAGCATGATCTGACCAAATGGCGCGCGTCCGGCGGCCAGTTTGATGAACAGATCAGACAGGGCCAAAAGCGCCATGGAAAAGATCATTAAGAGGATCGCGCGAATAATGTGCATGAGGCCGCCGCAATAAAGCTGCTCAAGCACCAGTGCTTAAGGCTGCGTCTTTGTCCGCTTCATAACCAGAAAGTGCAAGGGTGGTTCGTCCCGTGAATGCGTGTTTGATCAGACAGACGCAAACTATCGCGTTCGGTTTCTCAATGGTTGTCGTTAACAGTGGTCTGGGGCAGGGCCGGTATTATTTGCGCCGAACGCCATACAACTCAAGACGATGTCCTTTCAGATCGAACCCAAGACGCTCCGCAATCTTTTCTTGAAGCGCTTCGATTTCTGGATCTACAAATTCGATAACTTCGCCAGACGAAATGTCGATAAGGTGGTCATGGTGATCGCGTTCCGCGTCCTCATACCGCGCCCGTCCATCGCCAAATTCCAGTTTGTCCAATATCCCAGCCTCTTCGAACAGCTTAACTGTGCGATACACCGTAGCGAGCGAGATATTGGAATCGATTGCCGAAGCCCGTCGATACAGTTCTTCCACATCGGGGTGATCTTCTGCGTCTTCAAGCACATCCGCAATGATGCGGCGTTGGCCGGTCATGCGAAGCCCTTTGGATTCGCAGCGTTCAGAAATGGTCTGGCGGTGTTGCGTCATACTTGACGTTTAGCGGGCCAGATCGCGGGGGGCAATGCGTCCCCCGCGCTTTGATTGGAAACCTGTTCAGGTATAAAGCGATGGCACGCCCAATTGGGCATGGATATCGTTTACTTGTGTCGCATCAAGGCCATACCCTTGCGCCAATGAATGCAGGTATTGCGCTTCGTTTTGGCTGTCCAAATCGATAGCCAACAGCGACATGGCATAGACTTGTGGGCCCATACCGGCAGGCGTGTCGTTGATCACGGATTGCACATCAACCGGCTTTTGCATTTCGGCGCGTACAAAGGCTGCTTCTTCCTCATCAACATCGCCGCCCAGATGACCAACAAGTTTTTCTTGTTCCGCATCGTCAAACTGCCCGTCTGACTTTGCCGCCTGAATCATTGCGCGCAACATCAAAGCTGCAGCAGCTTCTTGATCTGCTGACGGTTCGATCGCGTCTTGGGGCGTTTGATCAAAGTTGGAATTTAACACTTCGCCAAAGCTAGCGACATTTGAAGCTGGTCGTTGTTGTGTGGCACCTGCAAGGCTGCCCAATAAACCAGCACCACCCGCAGCGCCAGCCAAACCACCTAGCATCCCTTGCAATCCGCCGCCGCTACCTGTGCCGCCACCGCCAAGTTGCTCTAACATGCCGCCAAGCCCGCCTGCGCCGCCAGCCGTCCCGCCGCCCAGAAGGCCACCCAACATATCCTGTAATCCACCTCCAGCGGCACTCGCGCTGTTTGTGCCGCCAAAAGGCGAGCCGCTACCCGAACCGCCACCAGTTGCACCAGTAAGCCCGCCCAGCAGGCCACCCAAGCCGGAACCACCTGAACTGCTTTGTCTGTTCATCATGCTGCTTGCGCCTTTGGCAACGGCAACACCGATGGCCACTTTGGCCAATGTTTTCATTAAACTCATGGAAATTCCCCCTCGGGTGTCGAATCAATGTCTAAGACACTGCCATGAAACGACGCGAACACATCGGGGAATTTTGACGATGTATTGACATTGGCGCGCTCTGGTTCCCTTGTGATGCGATGAACCGAAAAGATCATGTCGATACGACCGGGGCTATCGCATTGACAGTGTTCGCCCTGCATCTTGCGTTCAATCAAGTGGTCATTAAAGTCACAAATGAGGGTTTTGGACCGATATTTTCAGCAGGCGCCCGGTCCTTTGGGGCGATGCTGGTTGTGGTGCTTTGGATCTACTTTCGCCAAAGTCGGCTGACTCTACAGCGCGACAGCATCAAAGGTGGCACGCTGTTGGGTGTGCTTTTTGCTGTCGAATTCATGTGCTTATTTTCAGCATTAGATTTCACCAGCGTGTCCCGCATTTCGATCATCTTTTATTCTATGCCGGTTTGGTTGGCGTTGGCCGCACACTTCTTGTTGCCGGGCGAACGATTGACGTCATGGCGATTGGTTGGGCTTGTTTTGGCCATGGCGGGTGTTGCGATCGCTGTGGCTGATCGATCTGGCGATGCAAGCCTTTTGGGGGATGGGCTGGCGTTGATTGGTGCAATTTGTTGGGCCGGGATCGCCCTGACCGTGAGGTTATCGGCATTGTCTAAGGTTGAGCCGTCGGAACAATTGTTGTGGCAACTGATGGTGTCTGCTCCCCTTCTTTTAATCGCGGCGTATATCAGCGGAGATATCTTTCGCGACCCTGAAATGATCCACTTTGCAGGCATGGCATTTCAGATCATCGCAGTTGCGTCGTTTGGATTCTTGGCGTGGTTTTGGTTGATGTCGGTTTACCCGGCATCTGGTGTCGCGTCGTTTTCGTTTCTATCGCCTGTGTTTTCCGTCCTTTTGGGATGGCTTTTGCTGAGAGAAGACGTCGGGATCAGTATTTGGATCGCGCTTTTGTTGGTCGCGGTCGGGATCGTTTTGATCAACCGCAAACCTAACAGCGCTTGAACGTGATCAGGTTCCGCAAAACGTCGCGGGCACGACTTCGTCTCGTTTCGGAGCGCTTCTGAGATCATCAAATTCCGCATCCGCGACATAGGGCGATGAAAGCGCCTGCATCATCCGATCAAACAGGGACATGTCACCGGCAACGGCGGTTTCGATCATCTCTTCGATACGGTGATTGCGTGGAATTAAAACCGGATTGGCTTTCTGCATGACGTCTTTTGGGGCATCTTCTGACTTCAGACGATCCTGCCACCGGTTTAACCATGTACTAAAGGCCGTTTGGTTCAGTATTTCGGCAGCACCGTTGCCAGTGCCAAGTGCGCGGAACGTGTTGGTGAAATCAGATTGGTCCGATTGCATTAAAGCCAGCAATTCCTCGATCAAGGGCTGATCTTCGGGTGTTGCATCAGTAATGCCGATCTTGCGACCAAAACGGGATAGCCATGCATCCTGTATTAACGCGGGCATTCCATGCACGATGTCTGTTGCCTTGGCGACGACTGCGTCTTTGTCGTCGAACAATTGGATCAGCGCGGTCGCAAACTGGGCCATGTTCCACACAACAATTCCCGGTTGGTTGCCATACGCATAGCGACCGGTTTGATCGATTGACGAAAACACACGCGCCTGATCATAGGAATCCATGAAAGCGCAGGGGCCGTAATCAATTGTTTCGCCAGAAATGGTGCAATTGTCTGTGTTCATCACCCCGTGGATGAACCCTAAGCTCATCCAATGGGCGACAAGCTGTGCTTGAGCGTGAACAACCGCCTGCAACAACCCCATAGGACCATCCGCATCAGGGTAATGCCGCGCAATCGCGTAATCGGTGAGGTCTTGTAGCAATTCCGTTTGACCGCGCGCGGCAAAGATTTGAAACGTCCCGACACGCAAATGGCTGGACGCGACTCGCGTCAAAACGGCGCCGGGCAGGGCGCCTTGTTCGCGAAACACTGAATCCCCAGTGGCGACAGCGGCCAAAGCGCGCGTTGTTGGAACGCCAAAAGCATGCATTGCTTCGGACACGGTATATTCACGTAAAACTGGCCCCAACCATGCGCGCCCGTCACCCATTCGGGAAAAAGGCGTTGGGCCAGACCCTTTTAATTGAATATCAAATCGCTTGTTGGATGGTGTTACCTCGCCCAACAAAATCGCACGACCATCCCCCAATTGTGGGTTCCAGTTCCCAAATTGATGCCCCGCGTAAAGCTGCGCAATGGGCGACGCGTCTGCGGGGACAGTATTGCCCCCAAAGACAGACGCACGGTCACTTTCGGTTCCGGGGTCGATGCCTAAATCTTGGGCCAACCTCGTGTTCCATGCCAGCAATTTGGGCTCGGTCACCGGTGTTGGCGCAAGGGATGCATAAAATGCCGGATCAAGTCGGGCATACGAATTGTCAAAAGGTATCGAAAC
Source organism: Paracoccaceae bacterium (assembly GCA_039975755.1). Classification (GTDB taxonomy): domain Bacteria; phylum Pseudomonadota; class Alphaproteobacteria; order Rhodobacterales; family Rhodobacteraceae; genus JABSSA01. The sequence continues at coordinate 25,617 of JBDWGM010000119.1, forward strand.
GCTCATGCACCAGAGGTAATCGTCCTGACCGCAAAGCACCAGAGGTACGTGTTAACTCATGTCACTGACGGGCGTGTAAGGTCGCAAATCAAGCTGCGCGTACGCGCGGCTGGAGATTGAGATGTTGTTTTTGGACGGATCTTTGGCGTTTGCAAACATGTATCCATTGGCTTTGAACGGTTTGCTGAACTTTAATCCGTTTTCAAACGCGGTCGCTGCAAACGTTTCAACGTCCTCGACGTCGAACCCTAATTTAACGATGACTTGCCCTTCCTTCTGGCTTTTGGCCAGCGGATGCAGCTGCAAGATCGCGCCGCTTCCCGGTGGTTGCAGTTCTACAATACGGTCCCCCGGTTCCTGATACGCACGATACCCAAAGTGAAGCTGATAAAACGCGACCATTTCGTCGAGGCGTCGAGTGTAAAGAGTCAGTCGGTTCAGATTTAGCGGTCGCATTCAGGACAAACCCTAGTATTGGTCAGTGTCATCCTGCGTTGTCGCGGGCTTCCAATCAAGATGCGTCCGAAATGCGTTTATTGAACAGGACAAATACCGCCGCCGCAGTGATCAAAACACAGCCCATCAAAGTGACGAGTGTCGGGAATTGAGCAAACAGGAAAATATCAAACCCGATGGCCCAGATCAGCCCTAGATATTCAAAAGGGGCCAGCACGGACAACGGAGCACGCGCCACAGCTTCGGTTGCTGCGATATGGCCAAGCCCGCCCAAAATCCCGGCCCCGATCAAAGCAACCAAAGTGGCGCTATCCACGGACGGCCATGTCTGCGGCGCTGCAAAAACGCTTAAGACTGTGCAGATCAGCGCAAAATAAAAGGCGATGCTGACCGGCGTTTCCGTATCAGTCATACGCTTGATATAAACGCGCAAGATCGCCATAAATATCGCGTACCCAATGCCTGCTGCTGTGCCAGTCAAAATGCTGCGGTTCAGGTCGGGTGTGTCAAATGCAGGGGCAACGATCAACAAAACACCGACAAAACCAATGATGACCGCGAAAAAAAGCGGTTTCGCGATACGTTCATGCAAGAGATGCGCCGCCAAGGGCAGGCTAATGATGGGAACAAGATAAGCCAGCGCGGTTGCACTTGCGACGGGCAGATAGGCCAAAGACAGAAAGGCCAAGACCATAGTCACCGCGCCGAATACGCCGCGCGTTAAGTGCTGCATCGGATGTTTAGTCTTTAACGATGCGAAATTCGGTGTGACCCAAAATGCGTAAATAAGGATTGGCAACAGCGCGAACAGGCTTCGATAAAAGACGATTTGCCCCAATGCCGCTTGTTTGGCTGCCGCGTGTACGCAGGCCGACATCGATGCCAACAAAAACGTCGCCAGAACGCGCAGACCAATACCGCGCCACTTTGAAATGGGTGTAACCAAAGAGCGTTTGTTAGATGTGGTCAGTTTCGCATCCGGCACATCAGAAGGTTTTTGTCATCAGATGGTACCCATCACGCAGGCGAAAACCAGAGCGTTTATAAAGACGTTGCGCGGTGTCGTTTTGAACGTCGACCTCCAAATGCAACGCTTTCAATCCTGCGTCGGCCAATGCTTTTGGCAAAGCCAGCAACACCTCGGTTGCGACCCCACGCCCGCGCACACCGGGGCGGATGAAAAGTTCATCCACAAACCCGTCCATCCCGCCGAACTCCAAAGACCAGCCAAACGACAAAACGATATATCCGATTGGCGCACGGGCGGGGCCAATCAAATAGGCGACCCCATGTGGGGATCCCTCAAGCAACGGCATAAGCCCGGCTTCACGTTGTTCTGTTGTGGTTGTCAGGCCTTCTTCAGTATGGAACGCGGCGACCAATGCCGACAAGCGATCAAAATGTTCGGCATTTGCCAATGTCAGTGCCGCGCTCATGAATGATGCTCCAATGCGAGGGCTTCAGCTTTGGAAATCCAACTGGATTTGCAATCACTATATTGCGCACCCCCTTCAGGATGTCGTGCGGCGCAGGCCGCTTTAACCGATGTATAAGCTGCACGCATGCTGGCATTTTTGCGCAGCGCGTCGCGAAAAACGAGGTGGCGCAACACACCTTCGTGCCCGACCGCGTAAGCGTGCGCATGAAACAAACGTTTGTCCGTGTCGGGGTCATCCTTGCGACAGTAACGGCGTCCCGGCAGGCCAAACTCCCCCATCCACTCATACCCGATGGATTCCAGTTTATCCCGAACGCCGTCCATCGAACCGTCATCTTTGAACACCGGCAATAGGTCGATGATCGGTTTCGCCGGAAGTCCCGGGACTGAGGTCGATCCGATATGGTGAACAGTGACCAAGCTCGGGCCACAAACTTCATGCCACAGGGCAATTTCGTCAACGGCAATGATTGGCCATTCCGGATCAGGTGGGGCCAGTAGGCTCATGGTAAACGGGCCAAACGCTGGGTCAGCAGATCAAAGAAACCATCAGCATTCAGATCGCCGATGAATGTCGCATTGGCCGGGCGGTCGGTCACCCCCCACCAATCGGCAACGGTCATGCCCATCGTCAATTCTGATTGCGTTTCGATTTCCACATTCACTTTTCGACCAGTGAACAGGTCAGGCTGGATCAAATACGCGGTCACACACGGATCATGAAGCGGTGCGCCCTTACTGCCGTATTTTTCTTTGTCGAAGCGTTCAAAAAAGTCGGTCATTTGAGCAACAGCGATACCGGCCGCATTGCCAAGTGCGCGAAACGCATCATTTCGAGGCTGCGTGACAAGTGCTTTGTGCGTGACATCCAGTGGCATTACGACAATATCAACGCCACTTTTAAACACGATATCAGCCGCTTGAGGGTCGACATAGATGTTAAATTCGGCGGTTGGAGTGATGTTTCCAACCTCGAAATACGCGCCACCCATCAAAACAATCTGCTGAACATGTTCGATGATATCGGGGGCGCGTTTGAAAGCTGTTGCAATGTTCGTCAACGGTCCCAATGGGCACAATGTGACCGAGCCCGAGGTTTCGGCACGCAATGTATCGATGATGTAATCAACCGCATGCGCTGATTGCAATTCCATTTTGGGCTCTGGCAATTTCGGCCCGTCCAGCCCGGTTTTGCCGTGGACATGTTCCGCCGTCACCAATTCTCGCCCCAGTGGGCGATCACAGCCTGCGTAAATTTTGATGTCCGCTCGACCAGCCAATTCACAAATGATGCGCGCATTGCGGGTCGTCAGGTCAAGAGGAACGTTGCCCGCCACAGCCGTGATCCCCAGGACGTCAATGTCTTCTGGGCTGGCTAGGGCAAGTAAAATGGCCACCGCATCGTCTTGTCCGGGATCTGTATCGATAATAATTTTGCGAGTCATTGGCTGCCCTATGTTTTGGGCAGACAGTGACAAGTGCGACAAAGGAAGTCCAGACAAGCTCTTGGCAATTGGATCTAAGGTTGGCCCGAATGAGCGATATTTTGCAGTAAGCGCGGCACCTCGAACGGTTTGTTTTGCTCGAACATTCCAGCCGACAATTTTGTGCCGAATTGTTAAATCTTTTGGTTCCCTAAAGCACGCCTATGTAGTTCATCGTTTGAGTGCGTGCTTTGCCTGATCCCAAAGGGCATCCATTTCTTCAAGGGTGCTGTCCTCGGGACGTCGGTTGCTTTTGGCAAGCTCTGTTTCTATCCACTCAAACCGGGCTGTAAATTTAGCATTTGTCTTGCGCAAGGCCTCTTCAGGTTCGAGCTCCAGATGGCGCGCCAGATTGGCCATGACAAACAGAAGGTCGCCAAATTCGCCGACCATTTCGTCATGTGATTTGTGATCTCGCGCTTCGATCAGCTCACGAGTTTCTTCCTGTAATTTATCCAAAACTTGGTCGATTTCGGGCCAATCAAACCCGACGCGCGCTGCACGTTTTTGCAATTTGACCGCGCGCAGCAGGGCAGGAAGGTTTTGCGCGACGCCGTCCAAAGTCCCTTGTTGGGCTTTTGTTGCGCGCTCTGCAGCTTTGATCGCTTCCCAATCCCGTGTTTGTTGCTCTGCGCTTTTGTCACGGTTTTCGTCCCCAAACACGTGGGGGTGGCGGTCGACCATTTTGTCCGAAATTTTCTGCACCACGCTTTGAAAGCTGAAATGCCCAGCTTCTTCGCCGATTGCGCCGTGATACACGGATTGCAACAACAGATCACCCAATTCGCCCTCAAGCTCAGGCCAGTTTTTCCGCTCAATCGCGTCGGCGACTTCATAGGCTTCTTCGATGGTATAGGGCGCAATGGTCTCGAATGTCTGTTCGATATCCCATGGACATCCGGTTTCGGGATCGCGCAATCGCCGCATGATTTCCAACAAACGTTCAATCCCTGCGGATTTGTCATGGATCAGATTGTCGCTCATTGCGTGTCCCCATTGCAGACCGGACCAATTCGGGTTCAACTGCTTTTTGAAGCATTCGCCTAACAGGAGTCCAGTCATGGCGGTCATCAACCGTATCGGAGACCTCGCGTCAGAGATGAAGGAATGGCGCCGTCATCTGCACACCATCCCGGAATTAAGCTTTGATTGCCCAAAGACTGCGGCCTTCATTGCGGCGCGCTTACGTGACTTTGACGTGGATGAGATTGAGGAAGGGATCGCGCAAACTGGTATTGTGGCGATCATCAACGGGCAGGGCGATGGGCCCACAATTGGGCTGCGTGCTGATTTTGATGCGCTTCCAATTATTGAAGAAACCGGGGTCGATTATGCGTCGACACATGAAGGCAATATGCATGCGTGTGGTCATGACGGTCACACGGCAATGTTGCTGGGCGCGGCCAAATATCTGTCGGAAACCCGTAATTTCAGCGGCCGCGTCGCGTTAATCTTTCAACCCGCTGAAGAAGAAGGTGGCGGTGCAGAGGTGATGTGCCAGGACGGCATAATGGATCGATATGACATCGAACAGGTCTATGCGTTGCACAATGTTCCCGGACTTGAGCTTGGCGGGTTCTTTACGACACCGGGGCCGATTATGGCCGCTGTCGATACATTTACGATCAATATCACGGGTCATGGCGGCCACGCGGCTATGCCACAAGAAACGAAAGATCCCGTGGTGGCCGCATGCGGCATAGTTCAGGCGATTCAAACCATCGTCAGCCGCAATCATCACGCAGGCGAGGATTTGGTGATTTCGGTCACTCAAATTCACACCGGAACCGTCAACAACGTGATCCCGACAACGGCCTATATCAATGGAACCGTGCGTACGTTTGAAAAGCACGTTCAAGACCTGGCAGAGCGGCGTTTGAAAGAAATCGTCGCCGGGCAGGCGGCAAGCTACGGGGTTGAGGCAGAATTGATTTACGAAGGGCACTATCCGGCAACTGTAAATACAGCAGAACAAACGGCGTTTGCTGTTGACGTAGCCAAGGGTGTTGCCGGCCAAGCTCCGGTTATAGACACGGTTGAGAAAGTCGCTGGGGCTGAGGATTTTTCGTTCATGCTGAATGAAAGACCGGGCGCCTATTTGTTCTTAGGGGCAGGTGAAAGCGCTGCGTTACACAATCCTGAGTTCAACTTTAATGATGAAATCTCGCCCATCGGGGCGACATTTTTTGCGCGCTTGGTTGAAACAGCGCAGCCGGTGGTGCGTTGATGGCCTTAAAAGACGCTAAATCGCAAATCGATATGGCCTTTACGCGGGATGATCCGCGCGGGCCGTCGTTTGAATTGACCTTTGCCGGGGCGACATCATTCATGCGTCGCCGTTATACCAAGGATTTGACTGGCGTTGATATCGCGGTGACAGGGGTTCCGTTTGATCAAGCTGTCACAAACCGACCCGGAACCCGTTTGGGTCCGCGGGCCATTCGCGAAGCCTCGTCGCTGCAGGCCGCGGATGCGCCTTACGGATGGCCGTTTGATGTCATGAGCGAACACACCGTCATCGATTATGGGGATCTCGCCTTTGATTATGCCGATATCCAAAGCTTTCCAGCGGCACTCACAAACCACATTGGTGGAATATTGGATGCAGGGGCGGCCAGCGTCGCCTTGGGCGGGGATCATTACATCTCGTTCCCGATCTTAAAGGCCTATGCAGATCGCTATGGCCCGATCAGCCTCATTCAAATCGATGCTCATACTGATACGTGGCCCGATGACGACATGAACCGGATCGATCATGGAACGATGTTTTACAAAGCGGTGAAATCCGGCCTCGTTGATCCCGCAACATCTGTGCAAATTGGCATTCGCACAACGAACTCAGATACCCTTGGGGTTAACATCATTGATGCCCCCGAATTTCATCGTATCGGGCCCGAAGCCGCAGCGGCACGTGTCAAAGACATTGTGGGTGATCGACCAACCTATCTGACATTTGATATTGATGGATTGGACCCAGCTTTTGCACCGGGCACAGGAACGCCCGTCTGGGGCGGGTTGTCGTCTGCACAAGCTGCCGCATTGATGCGCGCCCTTGCTGGAATAAACATTCGTGGTGGGGACATTGTCGAAGTGTCGCCACCCTTTGATACGGCTGGAGCCACGGCAATCGCCGGGGCACATGTCGCCGTTGAACTTTGCTGCCTTCTGGGCTGGAGGATGCGCGAGAATGACTAAGAACCAACCGATCGGCGGGAATGAACTGGCTCGCTTTTCCGGACCCAACACGTTTATGCGTCTGCCCGCCGCGAATGATCTCAAAGGGCTTGATGTCGCGTTTCTGGGCATCCCAATGGATATCGGAACATCTTGGCGCTCTGGTACGCGGTTCGGGCCAAAACAGGTGCGCAGCGAATCCGCGATGATACGGCCCTACAACGTACAAACGGGGGCTGCGCCATTCGACAGTTTGCAATGTGCAGATATTGGCGATTTGGCGATCAACACGTTTTCGCTTTCGGATAGTTTGCGCATTATTCAAAATAGTTACGATGCGATCTTAAACTATGATGTGATGCCAATGGCGATAGGTGGGGATCATTCGGTCACCTTGCCGATCTTGCGGTCTATTGCCAAACGTCATGGTCCTGTCGCGCTTATTCACATTGATGCGCATGCTGATGTGAATGACGAAATGTTCGGTGAACGTGAAACCCATGGCACAGTGTTCCGTCGCGCCTATGAAGAAGACCTGCTGCGCCCAGAAAAAGTGTACCAAATCGGTTTGCGTGGCACTGGGTATACTGCGGACGATTTCAAAGTGGCTGCAAACTGGGGCTTTCAACAATGGCCCGCTCCTGAAATCTGGCATCGCCCACTTGATGGTTTGGGCGCCGAAATCCGCCGCGATATCGGGGAGGTTCCGACCTATATCACCTTTGATATCGACAGCCTTGATCCATCTTTTGCACCGGGCACTGGCACGCCAGAGATAGGTGGGCTGACGACTCCGCAAGCGATGCAGCTTATTCGGGCGCTGCGTGGATTGAACATCGTCGGTGGCGACCTTGTCGAAGTGTCGCCGCCCTATGACACATCCGGGAACACCGCATTGACGGCCGCCAATATCCTGTACGAAATGTTGTGCATTTTGCCCGGTGTTACCTATCGATAACCGTCGCATCATACGTTCGGGGATCAACACAGAGTGAGAATTGCCATGTATTTTCTTTTGTTTCTGGGCGTTGCTGGAATGATATTGTTTCGTGTGGCCCCCACGGATGCAGACCGTTGGCATGTGCGCATTTCGGAAACTGAAAACGCGGATCATATTTTTGGTGTGACACGCGTGATCGAAGGATCGCCAGAAAAGTTGGAGGCGTTCGATGCGTCGTTTTCGTTAGAACCGCGCACAAAGATATTGGCAGGCACGGTCAATACTGGACATATCACCTATGTAACGCGCAGCGCATTCTGGGGATTCCCGGATTACACCACGGTCCAATTGGTGGATGACCAACTGCGTATCTTTGCCCGTTTGCGGTTTGGCAGGTCAGATCTAGGTGTGAACCGCACCCGAATTGACAGGGTCTTGTCCATCCTCAAGGGATGAACTCGCACAACCGCTGGACACTTCGCGCCACATTGGAACGTTCAAAGACATCTGACATTGCGCCAAGAACATGCGCCCATCGACTTGCAAACAGATCGTTTGCCCCAACTCAATGCGACTGCCAGATCGATCTGTGCAATAGCAATCGATCGTCCGTCCTTGCGGTGTTTTAACGTCTGCCAACACGGGACTGGCCAGTAAGAATGATAGAAATATAGCTCTCATTGGAAAATTATAGCATGCGTCTGCCCCTTGACCAAGCCTGAGCCATCAAGCAAACGAACACAATGATCCCATTAGAACGCCTTTTACAGATCAAAGAACGTTTCGAGTATCTCGAGGCAGCGATGGCCGATGGGTCGTCAGACATTGCGGCATTGGCCAAAGAATACGCAGGGTTGAAACCTGTGGTTGACCAAATTGTGGCTTGGCAAAAGCTGTGTGATGACCTGGAAGAAGCAGAAGGGATGTTGGCCGATCCCGAAATGAAAGCCTTGGCAGAAGAAGAATTGCCAGAACTGCGCAAAGCATTGCCCGAAGCCGAAGAGGCATTGCAAATCGCCTTGCTGCCCAAAGACACCGCTGACGCGCGCCCTGCCATGTTGGAAATCCGTCCCGGTACGGGTGGGGATGAAGCTGCGCTTTTTGCCGGTGATTTGTTGCGGATGTATCAGCGGTTCGTGGAAACAAAAGGCTGGGGTTTTAACATCATTGAAGAACAGGCCACGGAATTGGGTGGCATCAAAGAAGTCACCGCACACATCACCGGCGAAAATGTTTTTGCGCGGATGAAATACGAATCCGGAGTTCATCGGGTGCAGCGAGTGCCCGAAACTGAATCTGGTGGGCGTGTTCATACCTCTGCTGCGACCGTTGCAGTTCTGCCGGAAGCCGAAGAAGTTGATATTCGGATCGAACCGAATGACATCCGCATTGATACGATGCGCTCCAGCGGTGCCGGCGGTCAGCATGTAAACACAACCGATTCCGCCGTTCGCATCACTCATGAACCAAGCGGTATCGTGGTGACCAGTTCCGAAAAATCGCAGCATCGCAATCGCGAAATCGCGATGCAGGTTTTGCGTGCACGACTGTATGATTTGGAACGCCAACGTGCCCATGACGAAC
>JBDWGM010000120.1:0-20494 GCA_039975755.1 Paracoccaceae bacterium
CTTTGCGCGCACCTTCTGACAACAGTCCACGTGTCAAACCACCGGGACCGGGGCCGATTTCAAGTACATCAGACCCTGACAACTCACCGGCTTGTCGCGCGATTTTTGCGGTCAGATTGAGGTCCAAAAGAAAGTTCTGTCCCAAAGATTTGCGCGCGCGCAAATCATGTTTGGAAATGACTTCACGCAGCGGGGGAAGCGAATCTATTCCGGCCATCTGTTCAGGAACCCGTTGCGGCCATGTTCCAGGCCATCTTGCAGGCTTCGATCATGCTGGTGGGCGATGCGATGCCTTTACCAGCAATATCAAACGCGGTTCCATGATCAGGTGAGGTACGGATGAAAGGCAAACCCAATGTGACATTGACCCCTTTGTCGAAATCTAACGTCTTTATGGGGATCAGAGCTTGGTCATGATACATCGCGATCGCAGCGTCGTATTTGTCGCGCGCTGCTTTGTGGAACATCGTGTCAGCGGGCCATGGACCTGTGACGTCGATGCCTTCATCCGCCAGATCATACACGACCTGTGTGATCCAATCCTGTTCTTCCTCGCCCATTGCGCCACCTTCACCCGCATGGGGATTGAGGCCAGCAACGGCCAAACGCGGCGAGGCCAGACCAAATTGCCGGCGTAACCCGTCATCGGTGATCCGAATGGTTTCGCGCAGCAGACCGGGTGTCAGAGCCTTAGGAACATCTTGCAACGCAATGTGAATTGTCGTTGGAACAACACGCAGCTGATCGCTCGCCAACATCATCACGGCTTGATTATCCGTTCCGGCCAAGGCCTCAAGAAATTCCGTGTGACCGGGATAGGCAAAAGATGCGCCGTCTTTCAGGACTTTCTTGTGGATTGGTGCGGTGACTATGGCCGACGCTCGATTTGATTGAACACATGTTACCGCTTTGGCGATCACATCAATGACCCCTTGCGCATTTTCCAACGCAGGCGCGCCGGGTACGGAGTCGGATACAAAGCTGTGTTCCAAAACGGGCATCGCTGTGGGCATGACGTTTTTTGCGTATTTGATATCGTTGATAACCCGAAACACCGCATCGGAAGGCAAGTGGCGTGGATCACCGATCCACGCGAATGTCAGGTCATCTTTTAAAGCCGCCCACGCCTTGCAAGCGATTTCTGGCCCAATCCCCGCGGGCTCTCCGCACGAAACAACGAGCGGAGCCCGCGTCAATTGTTAAACACTTCGATGATGGCATCAGACCGGATGTCCTCCAAATAAGCACGCGCGAAGCCGCCAAACCGCTGCTGCTGCAGCTCTGCACGCACGCTGTCGCGGTTGATTTCTTCTTCTTGCGCAGGGGTACGCCCGCACAACATCAAAAACACCAGTGTATTGCCGTCTGCGCGCACGATGTTCGTGGAAACTTCGCCAGCATCCAGTTTTGCCAATTCGATTGCAATGTCTTGCGGGATCTCTTCTGGCGGAAGGCTGCCACGTTCCAGAACCTCTTCGGGCTGGCCTTGGGCAACGCCGTAGAGATCATCACACACATCAACGCGGTCTTTGATGCTGTTTGCGCGTGCCAGAGACGCTTGCGAGCGGCCCCCTTCGATGTAGTAGGCCGCGTATTCCACAGCTGCATATTCGCGCTGTGGGCGTCCGGTTTCTTCGATGTCGCGCAGTTGGAACAGGGCGATAGCATTTGGGATATTCAAAGGTGTCGTCACTTCGCCCGGAGCAAGCCCAAGGATCAAAGGACGTAAATTGGGGGGCAGCGTGGAAAGATCGACCCAGTCCAAACGACCACCAGCCTGACGCGAAGCGGTCGCAGAAAATTGACGCGCAAAGGCGGAAAATTCTGCTTCGGTTTGTGATTGTGCGATTTCTTCGGCGCGTGCACGCACTTGTTCGATCTGGTTAGGAGGGGCTGGCATGATAAGTTCGGACAGCAAAACGCGTATACCCGAGGTACTGTTAGATGATGCTTCGACTGCGCGGTCGATATCGCTTTCAGTCACTTGAACACGGTTGCCAAAGCGTGCGCGAATGAGATCGCGCCAAGTCAATTGGGCGGCGACGAAATCGCGAAATGTTTCACGCGCGATCCCTGCGCCTTCGAGTGCCTCAATAAATTCGTCAGTCGACAAGTTCGCACGACCGGCAAATTCGCTCAGACCTTCTTGTAAGCCTTCATCACTCAACTCAAGGCCAAGGCTGCTTGATTCCTGAATGCGCAGGCGATCCTCAATCAAAGCGTTCAGTGCACCGTCTGGTGTCGCACCGGGGGCATTGAGAATTTGAAGAAAGCGAATGCGTTGCTGGACTTCGAATTCGGTTATGACGGATTCATTGACACGCGCCACTGGAGCAAAGACGTTTTGCGCATCTGTGGAAGTGCCACCGATTACAAAGGCCAAGCAAGCGGCGATTAGGGTACTTTTAATACTGCTCATGATGCGTTTTTCCCACAGGCTCGCACGTGTTTAGCTGTCCCCGGAGAGGTGGAGAAGCCGCGTAGTGAAAGTGTTAAGCCAAAACTGGTCTGGGCCTCAACACTTGTTGATGATGTAAATCGTCTGTCGACGCTGAAATCCATACGGACACATTCATTTGTATAGCCAAGACCCAATCCGGCGCGTGATGCGCGTCCGTCATCAAAATCATATCGCCAATCTACGCTCGCGCTCCAGACATCGTTCAGGTCGAAAACGCTGTCGAAATTGAATTCAGATATAGATTCGTCGCGGTCTTCTTGGGCGTCTTCATCCAGAAAGACATATGAACCACTGATGGTGAAGCGATCAGTGTGCCAATCCCCACGAAGCTCGGCCTTTGCAAATTCGAATGAACTGTCAAACACACTGCGCGCGGTCAGCGCAAGACCATTGGCGGTTTTGAGTTGACCAGCGAACAAATAATCCGATGTTTCGCCAAACAATCCAGAGGTGTTGGAGAACCCCGGTGTTTCATCGACGCGGTGAACTTGGCCGACGGTGACATTTGCCTGCCAACCTGACGGTGCGTAATGGGCCCAGTTCACACCAAATGCCGCTACTGTGCCGCGCTCTCTACGGTCGACCGATGGGAATCGCGACAAAGACAAAAGGTTGCCTTCGTCGAATTCAACGAACGTGCTTTCCTCATTTGGAACATCAAGGCCGTCACCTCCGGTCCAGGCAATCTGAGCAACTGGTTCTAACAATTGACGCGCGCCTCCACGTGCTGAGCGCACCATTGGATACCGCAGGGTTAGGGTGCCATAGGGGCTTATTTCCGCATCCGTGTCGTCAAAATCGGCGTCACTAATGACGCGGAACGCATCGCCGACGGCCCCAAGACGCACTTGTGTTTCAAGCCCGCCCGTAAACCACGACTTGCGCCAATCCGCGCCAAACGTAAAACGCAAAATGTCACGTCCGTCCGCAATAAGATCTGGGTCAGGGCCATCGACATCCAAACTCGATTCCCGAAAGTGAGCGTGTCCTTCTGCGTTTAAACGAAATTCTCCACCGATAACTGATGGGAATATCCGCTTTTCGTAAAAGCCTTCGATTGCATTTGTCGGGAGCGTCGAATTGTCTTCACCTTCGCGGATACTGCGATAATTAGTGAGAACAAATCCCGTATACTGATCCCGGCGCGCCCGATCGATTACGACTTCGTTGCGAAGCCGGTCCAAATCAGAAAAGGAATAATCCAACAGGTAGGATTCATCAGTCGTCGCTTGGATATCAAAGCTAAGCTTGTACCCGCGGTTCAGTTGGAATTTCCCGCTCCCGAACAAATAGCCGCGCGTTGATCCTTCCCGAAGATCATCACGTGTGATTGCTCCGTTAAATTCAATGCCACCACGCACAAAGGCCTGACGATACCGGAATTCCAATGTGCGCGTAGATGTCGAATAGTAGGGTGTCAGGGTCAAGTCGCGGTGGTCACCGAGCTTGATGAAATAGGGCACTTTGATGCCAGTCCCAAGCTGGGATGTACTTTGGATGGATGGAATAAGGAAACCTGACGCGCGCTCAAGTGTTGGATCAGGTAAGCGCAGGCGCGGCAGGTAAAAGATGGGAACATTGCGCACGCGCAACTGCGCGCCATCAAAATACAATTGCCGTTCTTCTTGATCATGTATGACACGTCGCGCCCGAATTTGCCAAAGAGGAGGGCGGGTGTCGTTTTCGCAGATATGACAAGATGTGACAGCAGTTGTTAAAAGCTGTGTGTATCGTCCATCAACACGACCAAGTTCGACTGAGGCAAGTTGCAGTTGTTGACTTAAAACCAATCGCGCACCGGTCAAAAGCCCATTACGCAAATCACTGCTCAATTCAGCCTGATTGGCTAAAATTAAGATGTCAGGACCTTCTTCAATGATGATCGGTCCGGTGATGATCAACTGGCCGGTGGAATCATCATACGTGATCGATTCAGCGCGCAACCGCGTTTGGCCTTGAAACGCTTCGACGTTTCCGCGCGCAACCAAAACCCGATTAGACGATATGCTGACTTCGTCGGCCACCAAAACGGCGGGTGGGGGGGCATCGGCGTCTTGGGCCAATGCAGCCCAAGTGCTGCACAGAAAGAAAAGGAGTCCAAACGCGAGCGCTCTCATCTATCCGTCCTCGGCATGCAAAAGCAGCCCAAGCGCAAGCAGAATAGCCGCAATGGGCGCAGCCCATGCAGCAAGGAGAATAGGAATCTGCCCATTCTCTCCTAAAATCTGCGCAAAGCTTCGAACAAAAAACAAAGTGAACCCCAGTAGCACCGCGGCCAGGACTGAAATGCCTGTCCCCCCGAAACGGGTATGACGCATGGTGAACGCCGCGGCAACCAAGACCATACCGGCAAGAAAGAATGGACGGGATAATTCCGATTGGAACCAAACATGATGACGTCGGGCCGAGAACCCTGCCAATTCAAGCTGAACGATGAATTCTTGCATATCCCAGATGGAGATACTGGCCGGAGTCCCCAAAGTTTCGCGGATACGGTCGAGCGTCAGAGTAGACGGCTGTTCAAGAAGTTCATGTTCGACAACGTTTGCTTGGGGGTTCAGGCCCGCGACCAATGGCCAAACGCGGGCCTTACGCAAGGACCAAGACCCATCGGAAAGGGCCGCACTTGCGGCATCGATTCGGCGCACAGGCCCGGAATCCGGCGCATAGGCAATGAAGGTCACATCATACAAAACCGACGCGTCTGCGTTCGAACGTGCGGCTCGAATGACTGTTTGTCCATGAGTGCTGCCCTCACGCAACCAAAGACCATCTGCTGACAGTGACAAAGTAGATGCGCCGCCTGACCGATAGGTTTCTGCCAAGGCCGCGTGGTGTTTAGATGCGGCTGCCACAAATGGTCCGAAAATAGACACCGTCAAACTGCCAATCAAAAAGGCAACAAAAACAGGGGAAACAAGGGAACGCATAGCCGATCGCCCGGCTGCTCGGGTCACAACAAGTTCTGAGCTGCGGGCCAATGAAATGAACAACGCGACGGTCGCCAAAATCATTAAGATCGGCATAACCTGGTTCATCGTTGCAGGCACGTTGAAGAAAGTGAGTTCCAACCGTTGTCCGATGCTTAGGCCTAGATCGGAGAAACGCCTTGTTTGATCGACAAAATCCACAAGGGAAATCAAAGAAAATAGGATCAATGCCAACGAAAAAAATGCAAAGGCGAAACGACGTGCGAAATAAAAATGAAGGATCATGCTATGGTCCTTCGCTTCCACCAACCGGGACGAGATGCGAATGCCAGCAATAAGAAGGCTAAGAAAAACCCTAACGCACTTGGAATATACATAAAGAACCAGTTCGCCGCGTCCGATAGGACAGCGCCAGACAATGCACCGCGCAATCCATCGATTAGAATGAGCAGGCCAAACGCAACCACGACCTCGCGCCAGACACCAAACCTTGAATATCCACCAACCAACAAAGTCGCAAACCCGATCAAAGCAGTGACGATACAGAACAAGGGTCTTGCAAATCTCTCATGTAATTCTTCGGCGATTTCTCCGCGTGACGCGCTGGTTCCAGCGGCGACAGCAGCGCTGTCCCGTATCATTTCAATCGTGCCGATCTCACGTATATTGGTACCCAAGGACTGATCTTTGCGCACCAGTGATGAGATATCGAAACTAAAATCTTGGAACTTTCCGGTCGACAGTCTTTGATTTCTGCCATCATACCGTTGTGCAAGACCATCGATCATAATCAATGTCGTTTGATCCCCTTGCCGCACCAGATACGCTTGCGTCGCGGTATAGATCATTCGTTGGGAATCAATGCGACGATCCGCTAAGAAAACATCGTTCAAAACACCATCTTCACCGATTTCACGCGTATAGAATGTGACGCCTGAGATCGGGCTTAAGAAAGATCCCTCCGTCAACAAACGTGCAGTGACGTTTTGAGCAATATCAGCTTCGCGTTCGCTTAACCGGGCCTGAGCCGCTGGGACCAAAACATGGCTAAGGGCGGACATCATCAGAGCGGAAATCAAACCGAAAACCAGAACTGGACGCGCCAAACGCCAAGGACTGCGGCCCGTCGCCATCATGACGGTCAATTCGCTTTCGTTGTTTAATCGGTTTGTGACGTAAACAGACGCAGCGAACGTCGCAATCGGCAGGACAGTGATGATCAGTCTGGGCAGGGCCAGCGTACTGAACTCTAGAAAAACAAGTGCGGATTGACCATCGCCGATCAGCCGGTCAAACAGCGAAACAGCCCGGTTGATCCAGAAGATCGCGACCAGGATAAGAGCAAAAAAGCCGAACAACCATAGAAATTGGGACAGCATATAGCGGTCGACTCGGGTCAACATTGCCTCCGTGAACTAGATATAGCAGCAGCTAAAGATCACCTTAACCTATGTTGAGACCCGGGAAAACGCGATTCTGCTCTTGAAAGCTTTGAGCATATACGGCTTGGTGCTCCAATCGCATACCGAACATAATGGAGCACCCAAAATGACTGACCTGACACCTGTTACTTTTGTCGAAACAGATTTGGATGCGATAAATTCAGCGACAGGTCGTATTGCGATTTTGGTGACACCGGATGGCCAAATGGATCCAGCGGGCCGTCGCGTAAACAAACTGACCAAAGGAGCAGTGGCGCGGTATATGGAAAGCGACCGATTTGGTAAATCCAAATCAGGTGATGTCAACAGTTTGGCCTTTCCAACAGGGTTGCAAGTGGATGCGGTCGACATTGTTTGTTTGGAAAAACGCGCAGACCAAGGTGATTTGCGCAAAGCGGGCGCAACCTTGGGGCGTTTGCGTGGCAAGACGGATATGATGATCTGCACTGGAAATCAGCGCAAAGCGGCAGAGATCGTTTTTGGAGCTTTGATGCGCGATTATGATTTTCTACCTCACAAGACCAAAGCACACGCCGCCGAAGGTTCGTTCGTTGTTCATTCCAATAAGCCGGATGAACTTTCTGCCGCGGCGGCCCCTCTGATTGCCGTAGCAGATGGTGTGTTTTTCACGCGAGACTTGGTGAATGAACCTGCGAATATTCTGACCACAACGGAATTTGCCAATCGATTGGATGCGTTGTCGGAACTTGGGTTGGACGTCGAAATTTTGGATGAAAAAGAACTCGCAAGCCTCGGGATGAGAACACTTTTATGTGTCGGGCAGGGGTCTGACAGCCCATCCAAAGTGGTTGTCATGCGCTGGAATGGTGGCGGCGATGAAAAGCCATTGGCCTTGGTCGGAAAAGGTGTGGTCTTTGACACGGGTGGTATCAGCCTAAAGCCTGCCGGTGGCATGGAAGACATGACAATGGATATGGGCGGCGCTGGTACAGTTGCCGGGGTCATGAAGGCATTGGCGTTGCGTAAAGCCAAAGCAAACGTTGTGGGTTTGGTTGGTCTGGTCGAAAATATGCCTTCAGGCAATGCGACGCGTCCGGGTGATGTCATAACTTCGATGAAGGGTGACACAGTCGAAGTCATCAACACGGACGCCGAAGGGCGTTTGGTTCTGTGTGATGTCATGTGGTACGCGCAGGAACGTTTTGAACCGGTTGGCATGATTGATCTGGCCACCTTAACGGGTGCGATCATCATTGGATTGGGTCACGAAAACGCAGGCGTCTTTTCCAACGAAGATTCGTTCTGCGGGTCCTTCCTGAAAGCGGCGAGTGCAGAAGACGAAGGCGGGTGGCGGATGCCTCTTGGCAAAGGGTATGACGACCTTTTGAAATCGCGCATTGCAGACATGAAAAACATCGGCGGGCGACCCGCGGGGTCTGTCACTGCCGCTCAGTTCCTGAAACGCTTTGTCAAAGACGAAACCCCTTGGATTCACTTGGATATTGCGGGTGTTGCGTCTGTGAAGTCCGAAACAGCATTGGCACCAAAAGGGGCCACTGGCTGGGGGGTTGCTGCACTTAACCGTCTTGTGGCCGACAAATACGAGAACTGATTTGGGCGCGGCGTATTTCTATCACCTGACACGTCGACCATTGGAAGACACGTTGTCCATGTTGCTGGCAAAATCCATGCAAGCTGGATGGCGTGTCGCCGTGCGCGGACCAAATGTGGAACGCCTAGCGTGGCTTGATGAAAAGCTCTGGCTTGGACCCGAAGAAGGGTTCTTGCCCCATGGGATGGCAGGCGGGGCGCATGATGCATTGCAACCCGTTTTGCTGACACAAGGACCGGCGGGAAATGATCCGCAATGTGTCATGGCCATTGATGGCGCAGAGATCGGTGCGGACGAACTGACCGGGTTGGAACGTGCATGTGTGTTGTTTGACGGAAATGATGCGCAGGCATTGGACGTTGCGCGTGGGCAATGGAAAACACTGAAGGAGTCAGGCGCAAGTGCGCAATATTGGTCCGAAGACTCTGGCCGGTGGGAAATGAAAGCGCAAACTGGGGCTTAAAAGAACAGAGCGTAAACGCAAGCAAACCCAATCATTACCGTCAAGCTTGCCAACTTAACAATATTTTTCAACGCGTTAGGATGAGCTCTCCGCCCGTGATCTCAATAGTACCCCATCGCTGCAGGTATTCCATGCCCAACAAAGATTGGTCCATCTCTCCGCCATTCACGACAGCAAAAACATCCCGATCCGTAACTGGACCAATTTGAACGCTTTCCAATCGAACGGGTGCGGTTTTGACTTCGCCGTTGGCGGTACTGGCGCGCCCCATGAAATTGAGCTGATCAAAGCCAATGCCTGCCGCTTCTGCATCCTCGAGGGTCAACACAATATCAGTGGCACCAGTGTCCACAAGGAATTGTGTCGGCACACCATTGATATCAAGCGTGAGGTGATAATGGCCGCCACGGCCACGTTCTGCAACGATACGGCCTGAATCTTCGATCCGCGTTTGGAAAGGGCGGTCATTCTGGATGTCTTGCCAGATGCCGACACCAGCGATGGTGACAAGAAAGATCAGAACCCACGCCGAGGCTTGTTGCAGTGATTTCAATAGGCGACCGGAGGCCAAAAACCATCCGCCGATCATGACGAGCAATACAACAAGATACACAAGGTGCGCGGTGTCTATATTTTCCATGGCTTAGATATAGGTTCGATTGCTGGCGTTGTCAGCCAGCTTGTGCCGCTTCAAGCGCTTCGGTCGCCGAAAGCCAAATCGTTTCTGCCCGTGTCATTGCTTCTTCCAGCTCGTTGAACTTCGATTGCCAGACTTCCAGATCGTCGCGTCGCGAGTCTTCGTACAATTTGGGATCGGCAAGCTTTTCAGACAGTTTAGCCTGCATATCGCTCAGTTTTTCCATGCGAATTTCAGCGTTTCGAACGTCCGTCTTCAGCTGTTTCATCGTATCGCGCGGTATCTTTTTCGGTTTTTCCGGTTTTGGTGCTTTCGGGGCTGGTTGATCCAAAAGATGCGCACGATAGGCTTCCAAGTCACCTTGAAACGGTTTGACCGTGCCATCCGACACCAACCAAAGGCGGTCTGCAACAAGGCTGAGCAAGTGCATATCGTGGCTCACTAGAATGACCGCACCGGTATAGGCGGTCAACGCTTCGACCAAAGCTTCGCGGCTTTCGATATCAAGGTGGTTTGTCGGTTCATCAAGGATCAGCAGGTGCGGCGCATCCAATGTGGCCAACAACAAGGAAAGGCGCGCTTTTTGCCCGCCGGACAGTTTGCCGACCAATGTTCCGGCTTGATCTGCGGTTAATCCAAACCCGGACAGACGACTGCGCCATCTTTTGGGCTCTTCTCTGGGGCGTTCGCGCCGCAAGTGATCCAACGGCGTTTCGTCAACATGAAGCTCATCGACTTGGTGCTGAGCAAAATAACCTATGCGCAATTTACTGGCGCGCACCATTTTGCCCGACATCTTTGGCAATCGGTCGGACAACAGCTTGGACAACGTCGATTTGCCCTGACCGTTTTTACCCAACAGCGCAATGCGGTCATCCTGATCAATACGTAAATCCAAACGGCGCAGGATTTCCGT
The DNA here is from genome assembly GCA_039975755.1 of Paracoccaceae bacterium. Classification (GTDB taxonomy): domain Bacteria; phylum Pseudomonadota; class Alphaproteobacteria; order Rhodobacterales; family Rhodobacteraceae; genus JABSSA01. The sequence goes on from JBDWGM010000120.1 coordinate 10,423, forward strand.
TTCACCATACCCGGTCGATACCCCTTCGAGGTTGACGATAGGGGGCGCAAGTTCTTCGGGCGTGGGGAATTCGAACCGACGCAAGGCCGCTTCTTGTGGTGTCGTAATCGGTTGCATGCGCGCCAATGCCTTTAGGCGCGATTGGGCCTGACGGGCTTTGTCGGCCTTATAGCGAAAGCGATCAACATAGGATTGTAAATGCGCGCGCCGGGCTTCCTGCTTTTTACCCATGGCTTGGGCTTGGGCGATGCGTTCAGCGCGTTGACGCGCGAATTGGTCGTACGGACCTTGATAAAGGGTCAGTTTGCGATCCTCGAGATGCAAAATGGCGCCAACGGCCCGGTTCAACAACCCGCGATCGTGGCTGATGATAATGACCGTATGTGGATATTTCGCCAGATAGCTTTCCAGCCACAAAGCACCTTCGAGATCGAGATAGTTGGTCGGTTCGTCCAACAGCAATAGGTCGGGTTGCGAAAACAGAACGGCCGCCAAGGCGACACGCATACGCCAACCGCCAGAAAAGTCTGAGCAGGGGCGGTGTTGATCTTCTTCATCAAAACCCAAACCCTTTAGGATCGTCGCGGCACGTGCTTCGGCAGACCAGGCATCAATGTCGACAAGGCGGGTTTGAATTTCGGCGATGCGGTTCGGGTCATCGGTTTCTTCGGCCAACAACGCTGCGCGTTCTGTGTCGGCAATTAAAACTGTGTCCAGCAAACTTTGACTGCTTGAGGGTGCTTCTTGCGAGACACCACCGATGCGCGCACGTTTGGGCAGACGCAGGGTGCCGGACTCTAAGGCAAGTTCACCGTAGATCAGACGAAACAGCGTGGTTTTACCCGTGCCATTGCGGCCAACCAGACCAACTTTGTGTCCATCGGGAATGACTGCCGACGCGCCTTCGAACAAAGGACGGCCCGCAATCGCGTAGGTGATATCTTCGATCCGCAACATATGCGCGGCTTGCCTGATTACGCGCAGTTGAGCAAGTATGTAGATGCAAATCAGCGATAAAGGATTTTGAGATGATTACCGGACTGGATCATATCGTTCTTGCTGTACGCGACGTGGCACAAACCGTTGCATTCTATCACGAACGATTGGGCTTTGAGGCCGAAGTAGACGCAGATGGGAAATGGACGCTGCATTTAGGTACGCAGAAAATCAATCTGCAAAACGTGAAAAACCTGCCAGCCATCGCGAAAAACACACTGCCTGGAACCGCAAATTTTTGTGTTTTAACCAGCGAAGACACGTTTGGTTTGGCGCATAGGTTGCGCGAGGCGGGCATTTCGGTGTTGAAAGGCCCCGTCGAAAGGATCGGAGCGACGGGGCAAATAATGTCGGTCTATTTCAATGACCCAGATGGAAATTTGGTTGAAATAGCACGTCCTGTCTAACCACGGTTGGATCGTTAAATGCCCTAAGCGTTCGTTTGATTTGGGCTGACCTTTGATTGAAATGCTGCGGTCCAAGCAAATGGAGTGCTTTCCAAGCTCTGTCAGCCATGCTAACGGGCGCCCGAGATATAACCTTTGGAGTGACCCATGGCGCTGGAACGCACCTTTTCAATCATCAAACCCGACGCAACCAAGCGAAACCTGACTGGCAAGATCAACGCCAAGTTCGAAGACGCAGGCCTGCGCATCGTGGCACAAAAACGTATTCACCTGACGAAAGAGCAGGCGGGTGTTTTCTACGCTGTGCATTCTGAACGTCCGTTCTTTGGCGAATTGTGCGATTTCATGGCTTCCGGCCCAATTATCGCGCAGGTTCTGGAAGGCGAAAACGCCATTACAAAGAACCGTGAAGTTATGGGTGCAACAAACCCAGCAGACGCAGCCCCAGGTACTGTTCGCGCTGATTTTGCTGAATCAGTCGGCGAAAACTCGGTTCATGGTTCTGATGCACCTGAAACTGCGGCCGTTGAGATTGCATATTTCTTTTCAGGTCTTGAACTGGTTGGCTAAGCCCAAAATAGTTTCGAATTTGAAACCGGCGTATTTTGCGCCGGTTTTTTCGTTTTGACCGCCAAATAGTTCCCCACACTGTTTGTGATTGACTTCGTTTAACGCGCGCCGTCACAGTCTGACCATGTATTTGATCGCAAAGAACCGATCCTTCCGACTGCTTTTTTCTGCCACGGCAATTTCCAATTTAGGCGACGGGATTTCCGCGTTGGCGTTTCCTTGGCTGGCAACGTTGTTCACGCGCGATCCGTTTTTGATTGCTTTGGTCGCATTTGCCACCCGATTGCCCTGGTTTTTGTTTTCTATTCCCGTTGGCGTCCTCACAGACCGCAACGACCGGCGATTGCTGATGGTTCAAGCAGACGTGTTTCGGTTTCTTTTGACGGCTGGTGTCATTGCTTTGATCTTTGCGTCGCCCGAACTGCCCCTGGAAGGCGACCCCTTAAAGTACATTCTGGCCCTGTCCGGATTGGCGCTGTTGTTGGGCACCGCCGAAGTTGTCCGGGACAATGCCGCCCAAACCGTTTTGCCGTCGGTTGTCGATAAATCCGACCTTGAAACCGCAAACGGTCAATTGTGGAGCGTTGAACACATCATGGGATCATTTGTCGGCCCACCACTGGCTGGTGTTTTGATTGCAATGGCTGCTCCAGTTCCGTTCGCTGTTGATGCTGTGACATTTGCGCTTGCCGCGTGGCTGATCTGGTGTCTATCCATTCCGAACCGTCCGGTGCAAAAGAAACGAAAGGCGTGGCTGGAAATCGTTGAAGGGTGGACGTGGATGCGATCCCACACAGTGGTTTTGCGGTTGGCCATTATGCTTGGGGTTTTGAACGCAGTGGCCACGATGGCTGTCACTGTTTTGATCCTGTTTTCTCAAGAAATTCTGGAACTTGATGCTGTTGGACATGGTGTATTGATGACAGCAGGGGCCGCAGGCGGCGTTATCGGTGGGTTAGTTGGACCAGCCTTAATTTCGCGGATGGGGGGGCAACGAGGCGTTATGTTGGCTTTGCTGATGTTTCCGATGCCGTTGATCATCATTGGACTGACATCGAACCCGATTTTGGCTGCGTTCGCATTGTTCCTTGAGGTGGTCGCCGGGGTTTTGTGGAACCTTGTTACGGTCTCTTACCGCCAACGTTTGATCCCGGATGATTTATTGGGGCGCGTCAATTCGTTGTATCGGTTCTTTGGCTGGGGCATGATGCCGATAGGAGCTTTGTTGGGCGGGGCGATCGTTTCGATAGCCGAACCCGAATTGGGGCGCGAGATGTCTTTGCGCCTGCCTTATCTGATTGGGTTTGGCGCAATGTGCCTTATGTTGCTTTATGGATCGACCAAACTGCGATTGTGATCGGCATGCACACATCATTTATTGCACGTCTGTCACCGTTTTTCGATCACGCCCATTTCGTTTAGTGCCTTTTCAAATGCGGATTGATCGGCATCAAAAGACCCCGCTTTGATCGCATCAAATCGCTTGCGCAAAGCAGCCTTTTCGTCACCCTTGCAGTCGTTCCACGGACGGCCTTGCAAGCCCATGACAAGAACATAGTACCCAATAAAATGGGGCCGCATGCCACTGGCAACCAACCTGCGATAGGTTTCGTCTGGGCCAAGCGCGCGCACCTCTTCAGCGGAATGAATTCCAGCAGTTTTGCAGGCCGCGTCCATCACTGGACCCAGATTTTTAATGCTCGAGACCGGTTCTGTCATGGCCCAAGTTTGAACCGAACAGACCAGAGTGTCACGCCGTTAAATGCTGGCGTAATCTGTGAATCGAAATGGGGGCGGTGTGCGCGTTGTACCGCTTGGTTTTTCTTTTGATGGTTTTGGTGTTTGTGGTGAGGATGGCATAATGACCTCCTTCAAAATGACTGATTACATACAAAAAGTTAATATCACTCGAGTATAGAATAGAATCGGCCCACTGGCGTTAGAAAAATGGTAACTTTCTAAAACTCTAAGACATACTGTGTCATTTGCTCCCATTGATGCTGATTGGGCAACAATATCGAAGGAAAATGCGAGTGAGCCGGTGCGTCAGGCCAAAATTGTGGTTCCAACGCAACTCCTGAATAGGGAGCGATGGGCCATCCTTGCGTCTGTTCGCCAGCTATCTTTGGCAGCCAAGCACCTGCATAAACTTGTAATCCGGGCGCGTCAGTTTTGATCTGAAGCTTGTAATGCGGCATCGTCAATTCCGCTGCAATCTCTAAAGTATCGCGCTTATGCGCGCTTAGGACAAAGCAATGATCCAAGGATTTGGGAACAGGCGAGGGGCTTCGCAAATCGAAAAGAGTTCCATCAACACCGTCCAACTTGCCTGTTGGCAGATTTGAAGACTCCACTTCAAGGACTTGAGAACTAGTGACCTGCAGCCGAGCTTTGTCATCCATTGCCCAATACGGATGATGTACAGGGTTCATAAGGGTCGTACGGTCGCTGGCTGCGGTCATGTGCAGCTGTAAGACGCGACCCGTGAGGCTGTACTGCGCAGCGATGATGCGCTCCCCAGGCAACCCGCATTCGCCATCCGCCAGCGTACAACTGAGCGTGACAGACGTTTGTGTGACGGTTTCAACATTCCATATCCGTCGATGCAGACCATCCGGTCCAGAATGAAGAGTATTTACCCCTTCGTTCTGCGGCAACTGATACTCATTTCCTTCGATCACAACGCGTCCATTGGACAGCCGGTTCGCAACCGGACCCACAATCGCACCTGCATAAAAGTCGGTGCGCGAATAGGTATCGGTATCGTCAAAGCCCAAAACCAATGATCGCGGGTCGTTTACGTTCCATAACCCCGTCAGTGTCGCACCCATCGGAAGTATATTGGCTTTGAGGTTGGAGTTTTCCAAAGAAATTACACTGTGCATGAAAGGACACTGCAATGCCGGTTAACGGAAGGCAAACCCTTGTAAAACAATGACGCGCATCCGTTTGCACCCGTGGTATTTGAGACATTTTTGACAGGGCGAGGGGCTGCATATGAACAAAAGTTGGTTTCCGTGCAAAAAGCCTCTGGACGGGTTGAATCGCCCTTGCTATATCGCACTCCAGTTCCGGCGTAGCTCAGCGGTAGAGCAGTTGACTGTTAATCAATTTGTCGTAGGTTCGATCCCTACCGCCGGAGCCAGATAAAACAAGGGTTTAGCTAGGAATAGCTAACCCTTTTTTGGTTTCTAGGGATTGGGTTGCAACGTTCGAAATTCAGCTTTTCTTACAAATTTGGTCGCTTGCCTTGCGACAACATCTGTTGAAACCCTTGTGTCTTTCTCGAGCTTTCGATGCGCCAGTTTAGGATGTCATTGATCAATTCACGTTGGGTATCACTATGGTCGGCATGATCCCAAAGGTTCACAAGTTCATCCGGATCGGCGGACAGATCGAACAGTTGACCAAGTTCGTTGTCGACGAAATGAACCAGCTTCCAATTCCCTTTGCGCACCATGGTCATGAACTTGGTTTCGGTCAAAATGGCATCGTCTGAATGTTCCGCGAATACACGTTCGCGCGGTTCATCTGAAGTGTCGAAAAGAACATCACTGAGAGTGCGTGCTTCCATCCAGTCAGGGATGCTCACGCCTGCGGCTTCTAAGATGGTGGGTCCAAAGTCAAAGAGGGACACAAGCTGTGGCAATTGTTTTCCGGCCTCAATCACACCGGGCCAGCACACGACGGCTGGAACATGCACGGATTGTTCGTACATGTTCCACTTTTGGGAATGGCCGTGATCGTTCAGACAATCCCCATGATCCGACGTGAAAATGATCAAAGTGTTTTCAAGAACGCCGCGGTCCTCTAGGGCTTGGACGATCTTGCCAACTTGAGCGTCGATCATCGTCACGTTGGCGTAATAATGCGCCCGCTGGCGATGCAATTGATCCTCGGTTGGGTGTTCGAGGTGGTCAACCGCGTCATGGCCGCTGTCCAGATGGTTTTTCCGCAGCGCTTGCAATGGGGCAGGCTGCGTCGACAAATCATAATCCAAAATCGCTTTGGGTAGGTCTTTGTCCAGATACAGGTCGAGGTACTCTTGTGTCGGATCATAGGGGGGATGTGGTCCCGGAAACCCAACCTGAAGGAAGAACGGTTCTTGGCCCGGATATCGTTCCAACCACCAGCACGCGGTATCTGCAACAAACACATCGGGATGCAAATCCTCGTCTTGATCCCAGACGAATGCCCCCAAGGCCTCGTTATAATCGGGGCGTTTGGAATAGCTGACGCGGGATGGTTTATGTGCACCACGTGCGTGAATAGCCTTGTCCCAATTGTCCAAATAGAACGGCAAATTCGGGTGGTCACGGTCTTTGTTTTCGACCACATGCCGTTCGTGAAACCCAAAGGATCCTTCGATTGGCATCGTGTGCATTTTGCCGACATTCACGCAGCGATATCCGGCATCAGCCAATTCCGTGACCCAGCAATAATTCCACGGTTCATCGTTTCTAAACACACCATTTGTGTGGGGGTAGGTGCCGCTGAACAGCGATGCCCGTGAGGGCGCGCAGGACGGTGCCGTCACATACATGTTCTTAAAGACGGCCCCTTGTGCGACCAGTTTATCCAGATGCGGGGTGACCATGTGATCATAGCCGTTGGCCGCAATGGTATCGAGCCGCTGTTGGTCCGTAAGGATGAAAACGATGTTTGGACGATCGGCCATAGTCAACCTTTCACGGCGCCGCCCAAAGACTGGACGATATATTTATTGGCAAAGATGATAACAGGCACAGTTGGCAAGGTCAGTGCGATACTGGCCAAGGCGATGCTGCCCCAGTCGACCGTTGCATAAGACACAAAGTTCATGATCGCGACAGGGGCCGTCACCGTGTCTGATCGGGTGATGATCAGCGCGAAAAAGAAATCGTTCCAAGCGATCAGAAAGGCCAAGACCGCTGTGGCAACCACGCCCGGTCGTGCAGCCGGTATCACGACTTTCCAAAGCGTCTGGAACAAAGTCGCACCGTCCAGCAGGGACGCTTCGATCAGTTCATTGGGCACCTGTGCCATCGATGTCCATGACGACCAGACAATAAGGGGCAGTGTTAAGACCATGTAGGCGGCGATCAGGCCAAACCATGTGTCGATCAGCCCGATGTTCAAATAGAGCAGAAACAGCGGAATCACAAAGCCTACGGGTGGGGCCATGCGCAACAACAACAGCATCCACGACGCGATAAATTTGCGATGAGACCGCCCCTTAGCCAGAGCAAAGCCTGCCGGGACCCCGATCAACATCGCCAGAAATGTAGCACCCCCCGCAGTGACCAAACTGTTGAGCAATGCAAACGGGAAATCGGATCGGGCAAGCGTGCTAAAATTTTCCCATGTCAGGACAGTGGGCGAATTCCAAATGGGTTCGAACAGATGCGATGATGGCCGGAACGATAGGATGACGGCCCAGACAATTGGCAACAGCGTAAAGGCTGCAAAACCAACCATCATGGCGCGACCGGCGTTTTGTTTGAGATCAAAGCCAGTTTTACGCATCGGAAATCCTCGCATTTGCGCGGGCCACGTAAAAGCTGATGACGGCGGCAATGGCGAATAAGAAAACGGCGATGGCTGCGCCATACGACACTTTCGACGACTGGAACGTCTGGATGTAAGCGTAATAGTTGGTGGCCTGTGTCGTGCGTCCGGGGCCACCGTTTGTCATGATAAAGATCAAGGGAAAGTGCTTTAGCGTTTCGATGAAACGGAACAGCGCAACCATTAGCAATGCCGGCTTCAGCAGGGGCAATGTGATCCGCCAAAACACCTGCATCTTGGTGGCGCCGTCGATAGAAGCCGCTTCTTCGAGGTCACTTGAAATTCCTTGCAAGGCGGCAAGGATCAAAAGCATCACAAAGGGAAAACTGGCCCATGTATCCGCAACGATAATTGCAAAGATCGCGCCATATTCCGATGTCAGGAAGGCAGGCACCGTGATGCCAAAAATATCAAAGAACGCGTTGATGGGGCTGAGCGTTGGGGTGAACAAGCTTAGCCAGATCAGGGCGACGGCAACGGCAGGCACCACAAAAGGGACGACGAATATTCCGCGCATAAATCGCCATTTAGGGACAATCTTTTCAAGGCCGACCGCCACCAAAGTTCCCATCGTGACTTGAAACAAAACGCCAAAAACGCTGAGCAACAGCATGACATTAATTGAGGCTAGAAACCGCCTATCTTGGGTCATGCGAATAAAATTGTGCAATCCCCATTCACCGCGCCAGCCTTTGATCAAATGGAAATCCGTAAAGGCAAGGCCGATCATTCCAACCAAAGGCAATATCGCAAACACGCCAACCGCCACCACAGCAGGAAGCAGCATGCGATTGTAATCACGCTGAAAAAGAGTTTGAACACCCATAGTTTACGACATGCACTTTGCTGGACATTGGTCATCTCGCCAGACGAAAGAGGGTTGGCGAGATGACAGTTTTGGATTTGGATTTACTCGGACATGATATCGGCGATATCATCATCCGACGTGGCCAAAGCTTCTTCGTTTGACATGATGCCATTGACGGCGGCGTTGATGTTTTCGCCAACGGTCTGACCGATCTGGGGCCATTGCGGCAACAGCGGACGATAGTGACCAATCGCATCACCCAACATCTGAACCTTGAGATCAAGGAAATCAGGGTGGATGCTTTCATATTTGGCCAAAACATCCGCATTGCTTGCAACCGAAGCCCGTGTGAAATCAGGATAGGATTCTGACAAAGCGATTTGTGTCAAAACCTCTTCGCTTGTCGCCCATTCCAAAAATGCAAAGGACGCCTCTGGATTTGGTGCATCTGCGGGGATGCCCAATCCATGCACGGCGATTGCAGGTGAACGACCCGCTGGTCCGGAAGGAACGGCCGCAATGCTGATCTTGTCGGCAAATTGGCTGTTTTCTGGATCCAGTGTACGTGCAGCAATCGACGTTCCGTCAACAATCATGGCGACTTGTCCGGTCTGCATCGCGGCAGCCACTTCGCCGAAATTAAAGTTGCCGATACCTTCTGGGCCAAAGTCATTCATCAAGCTTGAATAGACTTCGAGACCTTTCAACGCTTCTGGTGTGTTCATGTTTGGCGTCAGGTCACCGCCTGAATAATCCGCGAAGAATTCACCACCATAGGCCCGCATGATCATTGGGAAAACGAACATGTTGAACCCTTGTCCGGGTGCAACTCGCATGGCCAACGCGCCTGTGTCATCGGTTTTGACAGCGGCTGCCACTTCGAGCATCTCTTCCCAAGTTGCTGGCGCTTTGTTGAACCCTGCAGCGGCCAAAAGATCTGTGCGATATGCCATCATGCCGGTTTCAGCAAAAAACGGCAGGGCATAGCGTTCGCCGTTTACAAGATAGGCATCCAGAGGTCCCGCAAGGATATCGTCCTTGCTGGCCATGCCATCGACTTCGGATGTGATGGTGCGCAGCCATCCTGCTTCGATCCAGCGTTGGACTTGAATAACGGGCGTGTGGACAACGTCCAGATCGCCGGTCTTACCAGTGAAGGACAATGTAATCCGGTTTTCAAAGACATCCTGACCGATCACTTCCATATTTGCTGTGTGGCCTGTTTTGGCTTCGAAATCATCTGCGAGTTTGGCCAACCCTTGTGTGTACGGCATCGAGAACAAAACGATGTTCAGATCGTCTGCACGCGCTGTTGTCGGCGCAGCCAGTGCTAAGGCAAGGCCCGCGCCAACCGTGGCGCTTAAAAAGTGTATTCGTTTCATAGTTTCCTCCCAAGAAACATTTTGCAGTTATTTTACGACTTTCAGTTTCGCTCGAGACCGATGTACTTCTCTTTTTCTGGAAGCTTCGGCGTTGATTTTTGATTTCAACCTGTCACGCGCATCGTTCAAAATGTTGCGTGCATTTGCGATGTGTTCGTCCTTATCCCGAACGGGTACTGCGGCTTCGGCGATGCTTAGCAAATGTAAGAAATTTCCATCGCCATCTTCCACGATGGTGACAAAGCGCCGAACCCCGACGTGATTTCCGTTGAAATCCATATCGAATGTTTCGTTTTTGACATTCTCAACGATCCGGCGGGCTTCGCTGGGGGCTAACCCTTTCATTTCCAGACCAGTTTTAA
>JBDWGM010000121.1:0-31778 GCA_039975755.1 Paracoccaceae bacterium
AGTGGACCTGTTCCAGTTCCACGTCGCGCACATCGGATGCGTCGTCGTCATTCTTGATTTGCCCGCCGGTCCAATCGTAGGTCTCGATTTTGAAGTCATCACCCGGTTCGACCCAAACGTTGATCGGGATGTCGGGATGCCACCTGTTGTGGATGTTTTCGTTTGTGTGCGGGCTTTCGCTAAGATCGACCGAGATGAGTGTGTCTGCCATGATGGCTCCTCCTTTGCGGGTTAAACGGATAGGAATTTTGAGACCTTGGCCTCGTCGATGCCGTCGCGGGGGCTGTCGTGCACAAAGGTGCCGTTTTCGATCACGACAACACGGTCAGCGACGTCGAGCGCGAAACTCAAAACTTGCTCTGACACAATGATGCTGAGCTGTTTTTCATCGCGGATCTTGCGCAAGGTACGCGCCATTTCGCGGATGATGCTGGGTTGGATGCCCTCTGTCGGCTCATCGAGCAGCAAAACCTTTGGGTTGGAGGCCAGCGCGCGGGCAATCGCGAGTTGTTGTTGCTGACCGCCCGACAGGTTTCCGCCGCGGCGGTTCTTCATCTCAAGCAGAACAGGGAACATTTCATAAATGTCATCCGGGACGGTTTTGTTGCCCGTCACCGTTAGACCGGTTTCAACGTTTTCCTGAACCGTCATTGACGAAAAAATCATCCGCCCCTGTGGGACATAACCGATGCCTTTGGCCACGCGGCTGTGGGATTTCAGGCCAGTGACTAATTGATCCCCGACGGTAATTTCGCCGCTTTTCTCAGGCACAATCCCCATGAGCGTTTTCATCAGGGTGGTTTTTCCCATCCCGTTGCGGCCCATGATGGCCACGATTTCACCTGCGGGCACCGCCAGATCGATCCCGTGCAGAACTTCGCTTTGACCATAGGCCGCATGCAGTGATTTCACGTTCAGCATGTCATCTCTCCTTCAATGCCCGAGGTAGACTTCGACAACTTTCGGATCGTTCTGGACTTTCTCCATCGATCCTTCGGACAGGGTTTTGCCTTGGTGCAGCACGGTCACACGGGTGGCGATGTCCTCGACGAACCCCATGTCGTGCTCGATCACGATCACAGAGCGGTCCTGGATGATCCGGTTGAGCAATTCGGCGGTTTTCTTACGTTCAGCGACGGACATGCCCGCGACTGGTTCATCGAGCATCAGCAATTCAGGGTCCTGAATCAGCAGCATCCCAATCTCGAGCCATTGCTTTTGACCATGACTGAGGAAGGCTGCTTTCTCGTCCAATTGACTGTCCAGAAAGATGGTTTCGGCGATCTCTTGGATCCGCGTGCGCACGGCTGTGTCGCGTTTGAATGCCAGCGCGCCAAACACGCCGTGCCCCTTGGGATAGCTGAGTTCGAGGTTTTCAAAGACGGTGAGATCCTCGTAGACCGAAGGGGTTTGAAATTTACGCCCGACACCGGCATGCACGATCTGGTCCTCGCGCATCGAGAGCAGTTCGTGGTCTTTGAATTTGACCTTGCCACTGGTGGCTTTGGTGCGGCCACAGATCAGATCCAACACGGTGGTTTTGCCTGCGCCATTCGGCCCGATAATCACGTGACAGGCGTTTTTCTCGACATAGAGGTTCAGCGCATCAACTGCTTTGAACCCATCAAAAGAGACGGTGAGGTCTTCGACTTCGAGGATCATTTGTTCAGACATGGGTTACTCCGCCGCTGCGCGCGCAACAGCGCTTTTGGGCGCGTTGGATGTTGTGTCGGAGCGTTTGATAAGTTTCAGAAAACGCGGTTCGATATGTTCGTTCCAGACACCTGCCAACCCATTGGGAAAGAACATCACAACCGCGATGAACAGACCGCCAAGGCCAAAGAGCCAGAGTTCAGGAAAGCCTTCGGAAAAGCTGGTTTTGGCCCAATTGACCAAAAGCGCGCCATAGACGGCCCCGACAATCGACAACCGGCCACCAACGGCGCAGAAAATCACCATTTCAATGGACGGCACGATACCAACCAATGTGGGCGACATGAACCCGACCTGAAGCGTGAACATCGCGCCACCAATGCCGGCAAATGCCGCACCAAGGCAAAAGATGAACACTTTGAAATTGGCCACGTTGTAGCCAGAGAAGCGCACGCGATCTTCCTGGTCCCGCATCGCAATCAGCAAGCGCCCCAGTTTTGAGCGTCGCACGTATTGCGCCGCGAACAGAACCGCGAACAGCAACACGCCATTGACAAAATAGAGCGTCGTTTTGGCCTCATCCGTGCGGATGTCCCAACCCAGCAAGGTGCGCAGATCGGTGATGCCATTGACCCCACCGGTGTAGCCTTGTTGGCCGATGATCAGGATCGTCAGTATGGCCGCAAAGGCTTGGGTGATAATGGCAAAATAGACGCCGCCCACGCGCCGGGTGAACATTGCCACACCGATGACAAACGCAAATGCAACGGGCACCAGAACAACGGCGATCAAGGCCAAAGGCAACGAATAGAATGGCTGCCACCAGACCGGGATTTCCGTCAATTGGTTCCAGTCCATGAAATCGGGAATACCCGGCGTCGACTGGATGGACGTGTTTTCGGGTGTGGACGCTTCGAGCTTGAGAAACATCGCCATGCAGTAGCCGCCAAGGCCAAAGAAAACGCCTTGGCCAAGGCTGAGAATACCACCGGCACCCCAGCATAGGGACAAGCCAACGGCGACAAACGCATAGGTTAGATATTTGCCGAACAGGTTCAGCCGGAAGCTGTCGAGCAGTGCGGGTAGAATGAGGAAGATCACGAGCGCCAGAATGGCAAAGGCGATCTTTTCTTTTTGGGACATGAAGGCGGAAGAGTTCATGGGGTGAGGTCCTTACTTGCGCAGCTTCATGGAAAAGAGACCCTGAGGGCGGATCATGAGGATGCCGACAATCACCAGTAGCGTCAGAACCTTGGCCATGGACCCCGAGAGGAAGAATTCCATGATCGACTGCGCTTGGCTGATCGAGAAGGCGGATGCGATGGTGCCCAGCAGGGACGCGGTGCCGCCAAAAACCACCACAAGGAACGTATCAACGATGTAAAGCTGTCCAGAGGTTGGCCCGGTGGATCCGATCATTGTGAACGCAGAGCCTGCCACACCGGCCACGCCGCAGCCGATGCCAAAGGTCAGGCGGTCGGTCCAGGCTGTGTTGATCCCCACGGCACCCGCCATGACGCGATTGTTGTTGATCGCGCGAACCTGTTTGCCCCAATTGGAGCGGTACATCATGACATACACGCCCGCCGAAATGCAGATCGCGAGAACCATCACGAAAATCCCGTTGATCGGGATTTCGACCAGATCTGTGAGGGGCAAAGACCCCATCATCCAATCCGGAATAGAGACGCCAACCTCGCGTGCGCCAAAGACGCTGCGATAGAGCTGCTGCAAAATCAGGCTGAGGCCCCACGTCGCGAGCAGGGTATCCAGTGGCCGCTTGTAAAGGTGCCGGATGATGGCCCATTCGACAAACAGGCCCAAAGCGCCCGACGCAATAAAGGCGAAAAACATTGCTACGAAAAAATACATGCCAAACAGCGCGGGCATGTAATTAACAAAGAAATTCGACATTAGGTAGGTGACATATGCGCCGAGGATCATGAACTCTCCGTGCGCCATATTGATAACGCCCATCTGGCCAAAGATGATGGCCAGTCCAAGCGCCATGAGTACAAAGACCGAGAAAAGGATCAGGCCGGCAAAACCTTGCATTGCAAAGATCGCGCCAAGCTCAGGCCATGAATAATCGACAAACATTTTGGGCAGCTCCTAGAAAACGGGGGGCAGAAAAAAGGGAGGGCGGCCCGCCTGCATCAGGCCGCCCGACCGCAGTCTCTTACTGGTAGCCTTCCGGGAACGGATCGGGCTCCACCAAGTCTGTGGTCTCAAACACCACTTCATATTGACCATCGGCCTGCGCGCGACCGACGCGGGTCTTGGACCACAGGTGGTGGTTTTCGTGGACTTTGACGTAGCCCTCGGGCGCTGTGGCCAGCTCGATGTCCGGCGACGCTGCGCGGACTTTGTCGACATCAAAACTGCCTGCTTTTTCAACAGCAGCTTTCCACAACCATGGACCAAGGTAGGCTGCCTGGGTCACATCGCCGATGACGATGTCGTCACCCCACATCTCTTTGAATGCCTTCACAAATGCGAGGTTATTTTCGTTCTCAAGCGATTGGAAATATTTCATGCAGGCGTAAGCGCCTTCGATATTTTCGCCCCCGATGCCGCGGATTTCGTCCTCGGTCACGGAAATGGTCAGAACGATCGGACCTTCTTCAGTCGGATCAATACCTGCCGCTTTCAGCTGCTTGTAAAAGGCCACGTTCGACCCGCCCACAACGATGGCGTAAATAACGTCTGGCTTGCGCAGGCGGATCTTGTTGATGACAGAGTTAAACTGCGTGTGGCCCAGAGGGTAGTATTCCTCGCCCACGACTTTGCAGCCTTCCATGAAATTCTCGATATGCTTGCGCGCAATCTTGTTCGAGGTCCGTGGCCAGATGTAGTCAGAGCCCAGCAAGTAGAAGCTCTTGGCACCCTTTGTCTGGTTAACCCAGTCGAGGCCAGCAATGATCTGCTGCGTTGCCTCTTGGCCGGTGTAGATGACGTTGGGGCTTTGCTCGAGGCCTTCATAGAAAGTTGGATAGTAGAGGAACCCGTTGTGTTGTTCGAAGACGGGCAAGACTGCTTTGCGGCTGGCCGACGTCCAGCAGCCCATTACGGATGCGACCTTGTCGTTGACCAACAGCTTTCGCGCCTTTTCGGCGAAAGTGGGCCAATCGGACGCTCCATCTTCCTGAATGTACTCAATCTTGCGGCCCAGAATACCGCCTTGCGCATTGATTTGATCAATCGCCAGCTTTTCAGCCTGAACCGATCCGGTTTCAGAAATCGCCATCGTGCCGGTGACAGAATGCAGGATGCCAATCGTTACAGTGTCATCCGTGACCGCCAACCCGGTGGTGTTGATCTCGGCAGTGGGAAAGTCTGCAGCACGCAGCGACTTTGGCAGAAACAGAGATGCGGTTAGTGCGGTACCACCGGCCAAAACGGCGCGGCGGCTTACGCCAGTTTTTTGATCATTGCGTTCGTCAGACATATCGCCTCCTTCAGAAGTGTTCATTATTTGGGCGATTCCGCATCGCCCGATGATCAAATCATCACGCCAGATGCTGCAGTGCAGTATACGTCAAATGACGTATATCGGTGCGCGTTTTGGGCACTTAAGCTTTTGTTAACGAAATTGGTCTTGTGGTCAGGTCCCGGATGACGGCGTTCCGTCGTCCGGACGCCACTCTTCTATTTGGAACCCGTATGGTCGTGCATCTCACCGCCACCCGCGAAAAGCGGACATATAATCGTTGGGTGGCCAACGAGACGATGGAAGATTTTGCTCTGCGGTTTACGGCCCGGCGGGCACGACGGTGGAGCTATAGCCGCGTGGCGAATACGGCCATTGGGTCCATTTCATTTCTTGCACTCGAGGCGATTGGAGCTGCTCTTACGGTGACCTATGGCTTTGACACGGCCGTGGTTGCGATCATGCTGGTTGGCGCAATTCTGTTTCTGACAAGCCTGCCCATCTCATATTACGGCGCAAAATACGGGCTGGACATAGACCTGATGACGCGCGGTGCCGGTTTTGGGTACTTGGGGTCAACCGTCACCTCTTTGATCTACGCCTCGTTTACCTTCATCTTCTTTGCGCTTGAGGCCGCCATACTTGCGCTTGCTTTGCAATTCACACTCGGGATCCCACTTTTCATAGGCTATGTGGTCAGCTCACTTGTCGTTATTCCGTTGGTCATCCACGGATTTTCCAAAATTTCCGTTTTTCAGGCCTGGACGCAACCGCTTTGGGTTTTGCTGCATGTCACGCCCTTCGTCCTACTTGCTTTTGTGGGGTACGATATTGACACTTGGACGGGTTTTACCGGGAATTCGGACACGCCTGATACATCGCGATTGCTGATGCTGGGTGCTGCCTCGGGTGTGGTATTCTCACTGGTTGCCCAAATCGGTGAACAGGTTGATTTCTTGCGTTTTCTGCCAGAGCCCCACACCAAGAAAGAGCAGCGTAAATGGTGGTTGGCTTTGATTTGTGCAGGGCCGGGCTGGTCGGTCTTGGGCATGCTGAAGATGCTTGCCGGGTCATACCTCGTGACTTTGGCGATCAGTCACAACGTCCCGGCTTTAGAAGCCACAGATCCAACGCGCATGTATCATACCGCGTTCGAACAGGTGCTCGGATCGCCTGTGCTTGTGCTTGGTTTGACAGCAATGTTCGTCATCCTGTCGCAACTCAAGATCAACGTGACCAACGCTTATGCCGGGTCCATCGCATGGTCGAACTTTTTCTCGCGATTGACCAAGAGCCATCCCGGCCGCGTCGTCTGGCTTGTCTTCAATGTGGCGATATCGCTGATGCTGATGGAGCTTGGCGTTTTTACAGGTCTCGAGCATGTGTTGGGACTGTATTCGCACATTGCTGTTGCTTGGATCGGTGCGCTTGTGGCTGACCTTGTTGTCAACAAACCGCTTGGCCTCAGCCCCAAAGGGATCGAGTTTCGCCGCTCTCATCTGTACGATGTGAACCCGGTTGGTACCGGTGCGATGATCGCTGCCTGCATTGTGTCCTTGCTGGCCTATTTCGGTGCCTTTGGCCTCTTGGTTCAGGCGTTTTCATCTTTTGTAGCCCTTCTGACGGCCTTTATGCTTGCCCCGGTTTTGGCTTGGGCGACGGGTGGGAAATACTATCTTGCGCGCGTGAATTCCGAAGATAACGGGCCACAAGGCATGCAAACCTGCACCGTTTGTGAGTACCGTTTTGATGCCGAGGATATGAGCGATTGCCCGTTCCATTTTGGCCAAATCTGTTCGCTGTGTTGCAGTCTGGATGCCGGGTGCCATGATAAGTGCAAACCGCATGGGCGGCTGGATCAGACGGTTGCAGAAACCTTAAATGCGACCCTTCCTTTGCCAATTGCCAACGCGATGATGTCGCGCTTGGCGCGGTATCTTTTGACGACAACTACGCTGTCTTTATGCTTTGGCGCACTGCTGTTGATCATCCGGGCTTTTGTCAGTTACGACACTCTAGACGCCGTGCTTACGATCATCTTTGGCATTGTGTTGATCGTGATCGGGGTCGTTGTTTGGATGTTTGTTCTGGCCGGAGAAAGCCAACGAAACGCCAAAGACGAAACTGAGCGGCAAACGAAATTGTTGCTTAATGAGATCCGTGCCCATGAACGCACTGACCTTGCCCTGCAAGAGGCCAAGGAAAAGGCCGAAGCCGCAAATCTGGCCAAAACGCGCTATATGTCCGGCCTCAGCCACGAATTGCGAGCGCCTCTAAACGCGGTTTATGGATTTGCGCAACTGCTCGAAAAAGACCCCGACCTAGAGCCGTGGCGTGTGTCGATCACGACCATCCGCCGTTCTTCAGAACATCTGGCGGGGCTGATTGATGGATTGCTTGATATCTCACGGATCGAGGCAGGGCGACTGGAAATAGCCCGCGACAGGGTCAACCTGCGCGCACTCTTGCGTCAAACCGCATCGATATTTGAAACGGAGGCCAAGGAAAAAGCGATTGATTTCACATGGACCACCCACGGCCGGCTGCCCGCGCTGGTTGGCACCGATGAAAAACGCTTGCGCCAGATTGTCATCAATCTGCTCTCAAATGCTCTGCGTTATACGGACAAAGGTCATGTGACGTTGGATCTGACCTACCGCAACGAAGTCGCGTTGATAGCGGTCGATGACACCGGTATCGGTATCGCGCCCGAGAATATTGATCGCATCTGGCGTCCGTTCGAACGCGCAGGCCGGTCCGACAGGCAGGGGTCAGGACTTGGGCTCACAATTACCAAATTGCTGGTCGAAGTTATGGGCGGGGAGATCGAAGTAGAAAGCACGCCAAACAAAGGCAGCAGGTTTTCAGTACGGATGATGTTGCCGTCGATTTCCACCAGTGTGTTTGACACGGAAAATCTGGACAAGTCCGTGCAACAACCTGCTTTTGTTGGATATCGCGGGCCGCGAAAGATCGTCTTGGTTCTTGATGACGACATCAATCACCTGACGTTGACTGAACAATTCTTGTCTCATCTTGGTTTTCTTGTTTTGGTGGCCTCATCCGTTGATCTGGCCGAGCAGATGTTGGCGGAAAAAACCCCAGATTTGATTGTGCTGGATATCGACATGCCGGACCGGGATGGCTGGTCGTTTGCTGAGGATTTGCGATCCGGAGCGTGGCCCAATATCCCGATCATCGTTATTTCCGGCCATGCCGAAGAAGAAGGCCTGATCGGCCCGAAAGTCGCGCTACGAGATGCATTTTTGGCGAAGCCATTCAATCTTGATGAATTGCTGATGCAGGTCGCTGAGCTTTTGAAAGTGACCTTGATCTTGGGTACGGATCAAGATGAAGCACCTACAATTCACGTGGAACTCACGGAAACAGACCGCAAGGCGTTATACGATAGTGCAGCATTGGGCCATGTGGCTGGTGTAAGAACGCAACTAGAGACATTACGCCGTGAGCAACGTGGAACACCAAGCCTTTTGAACCTGATAGAACGCCGTCTTGATCGATTTGACATGGGCGGGATCATAGAAGTCTTAGAGGTCAGCCAAGATGGTGTTGAGTGAATTTGGCCGCAAGTGCATTGCCTTGGTTGTTGATGATACTCCGGATACGCTGGGCATGGTTTCTACTGCGCTGGAGCAAAGTGGGATCACGGTACTTGTTGCGACTGATGGTAGTTCCGCGATTGAACTGACCCGCCGCGTTGAACCTGATGTGATCCTTATGGATGCTGTTATGCCGGGCATGGATGGATTTGAGACGTGCCGTATGCTCAAACGTGGACCCGATCCTATCACGACGCCCATCATTTTCATGACAGGTCTGACGGAAAAGGAGCACCTGCTGGAAGGGCTCGCATCGGGCGGGGTGGATTACATCACCAAGCCCGTCATCGTCGAAGAACTTATCGCCAGACTAAGCACGCATATTATCAATTCACGTATGCTCCAAAGCGCACGGGACGCGTTGGACACCTCGGGCCGCACGGTGCTGGCGTGTGATTACGAAGGGACCGTGTTGTGGGGATCCCAAAAAGCCGTCAAGTTTTTGCAAACCACTGGTGCTGCTGTGTTTGGTCCGTCATGGAAAACTTGGGTCGCAAGCTGCGTTAATCGGCCTGTTTCATCTGTTCAGCCCTTCGAGGCCGACGACCTTACATTTCAATTCATTGGGATGACCGGAACTCGTGAAATTCTTGTCAAGCCGATGCGTTTGCTGTCGGGGCGCAAAGAGAACGTGCTCGCTGATGCCTTCGATCTAACTCCGCGAGAGTCTGAAGTGCTGTTTTGGTTGACTTTGGGCAAAACTAATCGAGATATCAGCGTCATTTTGGGATCGAGCGCGAGAACGGTGAACAAACATCTGGAGCAGGTCTTCCAGAAAATGGGCGTCGACAATCGAACATCAGCTGCGGTGATGGCTGACCGTGTTTTGAACGCTGTCTAGATGTCGTCTTTCGGTAGGCGCAGGCGCTCACAACAATCATGTCGTCTGCAATGCGACGAGGCGTTGCAGCAACGATGGCCCTGATTTCACGCCAAGTTTTCGGCTTGGATAGGCTTTCTTCGTTGCGAACAAAGATCAGCCGCCTGAACCCCGTGCGACCCGTAACCAAAAGAACATGAGTGTAGGTCCGGTTTCTTCCCAACTCGTCCACAAATTTCACGCTATGCGATTGGAATCTAAGATCGTAGGTCTCCGGGCTGGTCAGCACTTCAAGCGCCACAGCAAACTCTGCAGCGCTTTCGCACATGCCCACCTTGGGCTTCCAATCATTTGCTTCGGTACGGAAAGTCATTGAAATGCGATGAGACGTCGCGCTGCGAGCACTTGGGTTTCGTACACCGTCAAATTCTAGCAAGCCATGAATTTCCGGGTATCTAATTTTAGGCGCTTTAGGCGTCTTTTTGACGGTGTAATTCCACTCGTCGTGGTCAATAATCTCATCAAGCATAACTTCTCTGCTATCGGAAACGATGATTTCCGAGCCTTTTCTAAGTTGGGGCCTAAGCCTCCAGTTGGCAGTTCCATTGGTTGAAAACTCTTTGCTTGAGTTTTTAGCCCAATGGGGTTTCCATCGAGAGCGCTGCATCTAGCAGTTTGTTTCAGCAGCGTTCTAACCGTGGTGGCTGAGGACAGCACTCTCGATTCGAGTCAAATTATTATTTTTTTACAACTATTTAGTAGATTTTCATTTTTTTCGCACAAGGCTTTCTCCTTAATTTGTACATCGCAATTCAAACTGACCAAAAGCGAGTTTCTCCTCGCTTCCCTATATTTGTTAGGAGTAAAATCTGGAACGGCTAGGTTTCGGCGAGATTTCATTGTGGATAAACTACACGTCGATCTTGAAGGGAGCTCGCGCGAGATAGAGCCTTTTCGTTTTATTCGCAGTGCCTAAATGCCAAAGTTGACCGTTTTGCAGGCACCGATAACAGTCCTTCGCGTAGCCCTGATGGCACACGCATTGCCACCGGGAGTCGGGACGGCACAGCACGGCTGTTCGATACTAGATCCGGTACGGAAATCGCCCGGCTGGAGCACGGCGGTAATGTAACAACGGTAGTATTTAGCCCCGATGGAAAGCAACTTGCCACGGCGAGTGCGGATATGTCAGCGCGGCTGTTTGACACTGCCTCTGGCGCTGAGATCGCTCAAATGGTGCATGGGGCCTTAGTCCTCTCTGTAGCGTTCAGCCCGGACGGTACTCGGCTAGCTTCGGGAAGCGGGGACGCAACAGCGCGACTATTCGACACTTCTTCGGGCCGAGAGATTAATCGAATAGAGCACGGCAACCGTGTCACCGGCGTCGTATTCGCCCCTGATGGCGTCCGCCTGGCTACGGCGAGCGAGGACGGGACAGTACGGCTTTTCGACACCGGCTCTGGCGCTGAGATCACTCGGCTGTATCATGGCAGCGATGTCGCTACTGTCGCCATCAACAGCGACGGTTCCCGCCTCGCTTCTGGAAGCGGCTCAGGGTTAGTGCGGCTGTTCGATATAGGCTCCGTTGAGAAGATCACCCGGCTGAACTTTAATGACGACAGCTGGAACTTCGCATTAAGCCTTGATGGTTCCCGGCTTGTCATAGGTGACTTGGACGGCACGGCTCAACTGTTCGATACCGGATCAGGTGCTGAGATCGTTCGACTGAAGCACGACGAAAGTGTTTGGGCCGTCGCGCTCGGCCACGATGGTACCCGTTTTGCCACGGGGACACGAAATGGCACGGCGCGGCTGTTCGATACCGAGTCCGGTGCGGAGATTGCCCGGGTTGAACACGATAATGCCGTTAGAATAATCGCTTTCAGCCCCGATGATACCCAGCTTGCGACTGGAAGCACGGACGATACGGCGCGGCTGTTCGACACAAAGTCTGGTGCGGAGATCGCCCAGTTGGAACACGGCGATGGTGTCGTCACCTTCGCATTCAACCCAGATGGCACCCGGCTTGCAACGGTCAGCGCTGGCGGTACGGCGCGGCTGTTCGACACTGGCTCCGGCGCAGAGATCACTCAGCTCGAGCACGGCAGTTCCGTTAATGTCGTCGCGTTCAGCCCAGATGGCACCCGGCTCGCAACGGGCAGCACTGACGGTACGGTGCTTTTGTTCGATACCAACTCCAGCGCTGAGATCGCACAACTCGAACATGGCAGTTCCGTTAATGTCGTCGCGTTCAGCCCAGATGGCACCCGGCTCGCAACGGGCAGCACTGACGGTACGGTACTTTTGTTCGATACCAGCTCCAGCGCTGAGATCGCCCGGTTGGAACATGGCGACAATGTCATTGGAGTTGCATTCAGCCCAGATGGCACCCGGCTTGCAACGGGCAGCGCTGACAGTACGGCGCGGCTATTCGACACCGGCTCCGGCGCAGAGATCGCTCAGCTCAAGCATGACAGTGGGGTCCGGATCGTGGCTTTTGATCACGATGACACTCGACTCTTTACAGTTAGTGCGGATGGAACGTTTCGGCAGTTCGCTAGCGACCCAAGACAGCTCATCCAAATCGCCTGCTCCGAACGAGTCGGCCGGAATCTCTCTGAGCTCGAATGGGATCGTCATATCGGCTCGGATCGAGTGTGGCAGCCTACTTGTGAGGGTTGGAGAACAGGCGATTCCGGCCTCGAAATCGAAGACAGTGAATGAGTTTTGGTTACATTCGATCCGAATATTTGAAGGTCGCCTTCGTCCCGCACACCGACGTTTCAGCCGACAAAATGCTGCGCGGAGCTCGAATGAGCTGTGTGGATAGCTCCTGTATAGCAAGACATTTTTGAAGTAATTTCGCACTGGTCAGAAGCAGACGTGTGTCCGGCCTGTTTGCGCGGCATCCTTCGCACCAATGAAAATCGCAACGAGAGCGCCCAAGTTCACCAAACCAAAAATCTTAGCCATCAGGAAAGCCGCTCGTTAAAGCGTCTCTCCGCCTCCTTTAGTACCTTTTCTCCTTCAGATGTTAATGTTGTCATCAAAGTTCCCCATTCCCTGTGTCTATGGCATTAGATTGTCAATGGGGACGAAAACATCGCCGGTTTCGGCAGCGTGCCTGACTTTGAGTGAAATCGCCCGGTCAATCGCGATGCCACGCTGAAGCGTCTCATCAATATCCCGCCCGTCCATGCAAACCAGACGGCGACCACGACCAAATCCTTGTAGGCCCACATCAGTGAAACCTCCAAAGCTGACAAAAAGACCACGGGCCCAAGACGCTTTTTGATCTAGCTTTGAATGAAATGCACCGAACTCACCAACACCAACCTTTTTATTTAGCCACTTTGCTTCAAGCAGATAGGTCTCGCCTTCGAGCTCAAAGCTACCATCAATCTGCTCGCCCACAATTTTGAATGGGTCTCTAGCAGACAAGCGGAATACATTGAAAAGGTCCTTTAGAAATTTTTCAAATTCATATCCACGAGAATGCGGTTCAAGGTTTCGTATTGAGATTAGACGGTTTCTAAAACGATCAAATTCAATTTCTTCGACCTTAGGAGCTTCGACAACGTTTACCGGTGTCGTGACCGTACCACCTTCCAATTTTGTTATAAGTGCAGAGAACTGCCCTGATGCGCGGGTGAAGGGGTCGGGCACGCCAGGTTTGCGGATTGCTTCCCTATGATCCCACAGGACACGCAGCGTCCCTGCGGCAGTTTGATCATCGACTTTACCCAGAAAGCACTCAAGTCTTTTGCCTTTTGAGGTTCCGTTAGTAGCGTAGATGGGTGCATCAATATCAATATCGAGTTGGCGAACAAAAAAATCTGCAAACGTCCTGTTGGAGAAGTCCAAGACATAGCCTTTTGCTTCACCGCGCAAGACTTGTTCAATCAGACTTAAATCGACAGAGCGTAAGCTACTCATGGGGAATTATTCCTTCCTGTGCGGCGCTAATATAATCTGTGTAACCAAGAAGTACGAACGCTTTTTCGAAACGAACTCAGCCTAGTTCCCAAGGTTAGCAATACGAAAGCACAAATTTGTACACTTTCACCGCCCATTGCTGCCGTTCATCGATTGATCTGACTCTACGATGCGGCCATTGGTTTCTGATGCAAGCATAGTCTGTGCTATTTGTATTCTTAAATCCTATCAGAAACACAATGTGAGTTCTGATCTAGCCCACCGGTATCACAGGCTCGTCAGATGTGTGAGGTCCCGGGACATGACCTGATGGAACAACTGTTGCAGCTCCGAGAACATGCTTTTCTTGATCGTCAAAGAAGATGTGCGCGCCCATTGCATTCAGGATTGGGGCCTTACTGTTTGCACCAACAAAGTGAGCCTCGTCTGCTGGAGTATGTCAGGTGCACAGATAGCTGGCCTCAGTGCTGCTAGACCCACAACGATCTCGCGCTTTGGGCTACGATACCCAACACTATCTGATAGCTTGCATTCCACTTGCATGAGAACATTGCCTTGTTCACAAACGCCTCATGAGAAAAGGCCAGTGCATGTGGTTTTGTCGCCAAATTGGCAAATTTTGAGTAACGTGCAATTTATCACTCGGAGGCATTATGGACATAGATAAAATTTTGGAAGCAGCCTTCCCGTATTTTGAATGGATGGGATTAGAGGACAGCGAATTTCGGCTATTTGCTCTTCTTGCTGTTGGCCTACTTGTGCTCGCCATCTTATTCTTTGTCAGGGAAAAAGTTGGGTACAAAATGGCGGTCTTTCTCTGCCTGTTGGCAGGGATTGCGGCCATCGGTTACTTGGCGCGAACAACGGTGTCATCACCTGACACCACTTATTTTAACGATGATTGGCAGCGTTGGGCGGCGGCATTCGGCGAAAAATGCTACGCGACTAACCCAGGCAACCACGAGAACGCTGTGCGCCAACTTTACGGCGAAGCAAAGCCTATCGTGCATAGGATCAGTAACAATAATGAACAGGTCTTGTTTACATATGATGGAGACGCAACCAGAGATATAGCGGTGAATCCCGTGGATGTTGCAGCGACAAACGTGAACTTCAACGTAGCAGGAGGAGCCCTCGAAGTAGTCTGTGAACCCAATAAGACTTGCGCGGCCCCTATCCGTGGAGATCAATCCGCCCCGATTTTTGTTTTTACAAATTCTGATTGCGCATCACTGGCTGGTTCACTCCTGCAACGCGCAGTGGACCCAACCGCTCTTCTTCAAGGCGGTGTTACCTTTATGGATTTTGAAGGGTTAGGCTAAAGTGCCAAAACCAATACGTTTGTGCGACTAGCGAAAACGACCATTTTTGGCGCACAGGTTTTGGTTTCGAGTTTTTGCCTAGGGGATAATGGCCGGATTGAAGCAAGCTGTTTAAGCTGATCTCGACGTCATAAGCCTGGAAATTAAATCTTGGCATATCACGTAAAAAAATCATAGGGTAAGTGACTCAGGAAGGTAGTCAACAGAATTTCATCGAGTTGAAGGCGTAGTGCGACGCAAGGACTGCGAGAGGCAAAAGGAACATTCAAATGCTGGTAAACAAGCTGCTTGTTGGCTTATTTTGCGCCGTTCTTGCCAATTCAGCATATGCCCAAAGCACTTGTGAAACAGAATGTAGAACTCCCGGCAGTCCACTATGTATAACTGTACCAGAGATAGATTCAAACGCACAGATTAAATGGGCATTTGCAAATCTACATCCATATATCGTTCGTGAAGTTGAAGAAGGAGAAATACCAGCGGAAACGCTATTGGCGTTCTTCAACATGACAACAGACGACGATCCTTGCGGTCGTCATGCAACCAAGTTTTCACAAGGTAAAATAAAAAATACAGGTGTTTCATCTTGTAGAGTAACTGTTGGTATTCCACATGTCGTATTTGGATTTGACTTAAATCTCGGCTTTGATATTCCTATAAATTTGATCGGCGACGTGTCTGGAAGTAGCGATGCCATACATATGGATTTCAGTGAACAAGACGACCTTAACAGAGCTGTTTTCTGGATAGAAAATGCTGCACTGAACTCTGATTGGGGCGGGTTCGTTAACCACGTATTCTATGGTGGGAAAGATATCGTCATAGAAACAACAAACGGATGTGTTCGTTATGAAATACAATAAGTATATATCGTTCCTAGCATCAGTGATTTCTGTAGTGGGGACAGCCACGACAGCCTGTGACTGTTGTTGCTCAACTACAAATGGTGCCGGAGGATATTCTTGCCAAGAAAAGTCGACGTGCGAAGACATAATGGTAGGGCAGTGTTTTGATAGCTCAAATTGCGACCCTGCGACTTCTGGAAGCGCCATTTACGACGTGACCATGTTGCCAATTGATGAAGAGGAGCGGAATCGTTTTGCAGGCATCGCTCGTACACTTCAAGACTTGGCAAACCGAGGTAACGGTGGGCCTCAACAGTCAAGATGGATTCGCCTAGATGATCCAGAATGAAATTCAACAAGAAACGTACTAAAGGTCCATTTTTGATAGAAGGTTGTAGGACTGAATATGAATTACCTTGGCTCTCTTTTGGCAGTAGTTTTGGTTGTTGGATCTATAGGAGACGCTGCTGCATGCGTCCCTACATCTAAAAGGTTTTATGGTGTTACGAATAAAGACGTCGAAGTCATGGGACGCAAACTTAAATTTTCGACTGATATCGAATATTCTCTTCGACATTCTCAATACAAAGGCCGCACTTTCGCACGCTTTTCTGAAGGTATGTTTATTGATTTTTCTAATTTTCGCGAAGCATGGCCGTCGATCATAGGACCGCTTATACCCGCTAGTGGAAGCAGTAATCGTTTTGTTTCACATGGCTTGAGTGTATCGCCTACCTCTGATGGTTCGATGCTTGCTCGCGCCCATGTTACCTATGAGAACTGGTCAAGATTCTGTACCAAAGTACCCGAGTTTCGAGACCTCAGAATTACAATGAAGAATCGTTGTATCAGCAATAAGAATCTTCAGACAACTTTTGTATTGGATGCAAAAGTGACTCCAAGCGTCAGAAACGGGCAACTACACCTTGATGTGGGAACAAGTGTAAGCGGTGCGGATATTCCCGGTTGGCTACGTTCGATTGCTGATGTTGCTTCATTTGGGACATTGGGAGAAGAACTAGAAAAGACGAAGCGCTCTCTGTTAGATGATCTAAGTGTAGTGTTGAATAACCAGATAGATAAGGCCGACATTACTTCCAGCATTGCCGACGAGACAAATAGTGCGATTACCAATAATAGTAACGATATCCGGGATATCATGCGTTTCAATATGAACACTGCTTCATTTCTTAACGAAGACTCCCGGTTACTTCTAAGTTTAGTTAGCCAGGGACAAAGTCACTTTAAGGAGAATACCGCATGCGCCCAACTTTCCGCACTAAACTTGGGAGGTACTAGTGCTCCGAAGCCACCGAAAAACTCTCGTCCAAGCACAAGTGGCCTGAACCCTGGAATAGACTTTCCACTCCCTGGTCAAACGCACCTTCCGTAGGACGGCGACTTTTCTTTCACCTAAAATTCTTGGAGTGCACATATCAGAGCTAACCATCGACCTGCTGTCCATTGAGTCTGGCTGTCAACGGCGTCGGAAGTTCCTGCCATTGGGGCGGAGCAAAAGTCGTCCAGTTGGAGGCGCGCCTTGGGGCGTGATGCCATCAATTGGCAAGCAGGTTCCAAGGCGCATTGGCCGTTAGGCCAATCTCAGATGTTTAGGTTTTGGCGCGGCGGGATTTGCTCTGATTGAGCCGATAGCTTTCACCATTCACCTCGAGGATGTTGACGTGGTGTGTCAATCGATCGAGCAGCGCGCCAGTCAGTCGTTCTGATCCAAAGGTTTCCGTCCATTCCTCGAACGGCAGGTTACTTGTGATGAGTGTGGATCCGCGTTCGTATCGCTGCGAGATCAGTTCGAACAGAAGTTCAGCGCCAGTTTTGCTGAGTGGGACGAAGCCCAGTTCATCAATAATCAGCAGGCTGACCTTTGCGAGTTGGCGTTGCAATCGCAGCAAGCGCTTCTCATCTCTGGCCTCCATCAGTTCATGCACGAGAGACGCGGCAGTGACGAAGCTGACGGGCATCCCTTTTTGGCAGGCGGCCAATCCAAGACCAAGGGCGACATGGGTCTTGCCGGTGCCAGATGGGCCAAGTGCGATGACGTTTTCCCGCCGTTCAATCCAGTCGCAGCGCGCCAAGTCTAGCACCATCATCTTGTTCAGCGACGGGATTGCCTTGAAGTCAAAGCTGTCGTCGCGGGCGGTCGATAACATATTGAAGAATGCGCAGAAGTTGGTGTAGCCGTTGCACTGGTCCCCTCTGTACCTAAAACTGGACTAAGAGGCTGCGCGTATTGGGCAAGTAAGGATATTGTCATGTGGGCCTTTGCCCAAGGTTACTCGTGCACTGGGATTGGCCACGTTGCCATCAGGCGAATAGACCCCATCACCAAGTCTGCCGTGTTTCCCGATATAGGGTACTACGGCGCCCCACTCATGCCCTGTATCCACGCACTGAAACGGGTTGCCCGAAGGTCCCCGTTTCTCGGTACCACCACGAAGTTCTAGCATCGAGCCATCAGGACTGGTTACCACAACAAAAGAATGGTTGTCGTCATCGATCGGCCAGGGCAAATCAACGGCTTTGAAGAGCAACTCCGCTGAACAACTTGTCGAACTCGCAGGAAATAACGGCGGATCCGAAGATTTATTGTTGTCCGAGATTACATCCGCGAGGGCAGTAGAACCCCAGATGAAACCCAACACAAGCAGCAGGAAACCATAAGAGGCATGGCCAGAAATCGTTCTCGACATGAAATATTCTCCCCATTCTTTCTCTTCGGACGCCGGAAGTGAGGTTTGCTCGGCGACCGGTCTTAACTTCTGGCGTTGGAAATTCAGATGCCCCACATCAGATCCTCGGCGAAATACTGCAAATTGTCCGAAGTGCGTCTGGCAACGCCCGGGTTTTTGGTCGCCAGTTTTACTGCATTCGCCATGCCGTAGTCGTCGGTGCCGTCTCCGTCGTGGTCAGAATCCACAAAGTTTGCAACGGTTGAATTGTGTGACAACTCATGAATGATCGTCCCAGCTTGCGAATCCACCCCGGTAGTCGTTGACTCAAAGAACAACTGCTCGAGAAAAATCTCGGTTTGGGCATCCGACGGGACCCAGGCAAAAATGTTTGGGTGCCGTCCGCCTCCGCCAAAACTTGCAGGTGGAGGGCACCAAAACGCGGAAAAAGACATACGTGTCTGCAGATCTTCATAGAGCGACTTAATAATGGGGTCCGTGTCGCCGACTGCACCTCCGAACCAACGTTGGAATGCCTGTCCTGTTGTCGAATTGTTGGGTGGTATCGCGGCAGCTGCTTTTTGAAGCATAGTTTTTGCTGTGGCTGTCGCGGCTTGAATTGCACTTATTTGGTCTGCAGTACATTCGACACGGTATTTATCATATTGATCTGCATGTGCAGGTGTGGTCATGAGAAGTATGCAAAGCAGAATGTTTCTCATGTAGTTCTCCTTCCAATTCATTTCGCTCAGGGGGCCATTAGGAGTTGCGGTTCAGGTATCGCTCACAGGAATCCAGTAGTCCTTGAACCCATATCTAGAGCATCTCGGATTTTCCCCCTCACACAATTCGATGCTCTAGCTCAGAAATCCACTCGCTCAGAATAAACAAACTGGACGGGGTGTCGGTCCGAAAATTTGTTGGATGTTGTTGTAAGAAGTCGTAACCAAACTTTATGGCCTTGATCAAAAATGAGTTCACGGCCAAGTTCACCGACAGCCGAGAAAACTCCTTCATTCACGACCCTATCAGCGGCCTTTACATAAATCGTAAGTTGACCGTTTCCATGATCATGAACACCGAAAGCCCGGTTTCCCGCGACCGGGTGAAGTCCATCCTGATCTGTCTTAACTGTAGAGAAAACAAAGCTGGTCGGAGAGTAGCAACTAACCACCACTGACCCCTTCTCCAGCGGAAAGACACCATCAATTCCCGCAAGAGTGAATGACATAAGCGCACCAGTTGGATCCGCGGAATTCCAGAGATCGAGGTTCTCGCCATCGAAAGAATTTAGTGCATAAGTGGTCCCAGAAAAAATTAACTCATTGAGGTTCGCGCGCAAATAGGAAAACAGCTCTTCGGCGCTTTGCCCATTCGCATCAATCGACACTCCGTAGAAATCAATATTCAGCTTGCCATGGCCCCTCATCGAGAGATCCTGAACAAAATCTATCGATGGGTTGATCGTATCTGCGACGGATAGGTTTTCGAGGTCGCTCCAGTTCGATCTTTCAAAGGCCAACGGAGGAACAACAGGCTGCGCACATTGTGCCTCTGCCATACTGGCAGGAAACGTCAGCAACGCCACCGAAAGGCAAATTGCCTGAAAATTTTTCATCGTACTCTCCTAGTTTTTTTTGTTTTGAATGACTTCTTATATTTAGTTGGAAACGTAGGGATGGCTTGGGCCACGATGGGACAAATCACTCGCGCGGTTACTCACTTCCGATTGCTCCCCTTTTCTTCACTTTTTTCCCGCCGCTTGTTGCCACATCCGGGTGATGTCTTGTGACACATTAAAGACCGGTCCTGAGCGTAAAGTCGCCTGATCTTCCGGGCCAGCGTGGACTGGCTCAGTGGGTTGGGTACTTGCCAACCGCTCTTCATGTTCCACCACACGAAGCTGGAGGTTGAACCGTGAGGCAATCGCGGCAGGCAGCGTGAATGTGGCCCGTACCAGTCCGTTTGAGGGCGTCATGCGGACGGAACGATCTAGGTGCCGGTGCACAAGTGCCGCACCGTGTCGTTCAATACCGATCAGCCGAGCCGTCACCCGGGAGGCTGGCCCCATATCCAACCGCTCCGGCGCTTCGCCGATGCCTGGCCCCTCGCACGCTACCGTCAGACGCACGTCGTCTCCGCGCCGCACTGTCTCAATCCGCACTTCCCGACGTGGCAGCACCTTGATCCGCAGAGGATCGCCAATTGGAGAGACTTTTCTGTCTGGTGGCGCGAAGGGCTGATATCTGACCAGGCCGAACTGCACATGCGGATCAAGCGTATGGCGCGGATCGAGAGCCAGATTGCAATACCAGTGCTCTCGCGTCATGTCGAAACGCGGGCGGATCGTCAGCAGATCTACAGGGAAATAAATGTCTGGCCGCTGGCCGCGCAAAAGTGGGTTGTGGGCATCCCCGTAGATCGGCAGAGGCACGTTCTTCACGTAGTCAATATCGTTCCGGCGCGTGGTGAAATTTTGCCCTAATTCGTCGAATGCAACATCCGCGAAAAGGCGGAACGGCACGGGGAACAGCCCGTAGGGCCCATCTTCCATCGCGTCTGGATGGGTACCTGAATAGGGTGGGCGTGTACCTTTATCAGCGAATTGCGTGAGCCGATCTACGAGATCGGCGGGTAGCGCCTTTGGATCTGGGAAACGTTCAGAGAGACGGTAGCGGGGCAAAGCTTCCTGGGCGCCGTCATATTCCCGTGCATACTGGCCGTCAGCCGCGAAGGTGGAAAGCCTAGGCGATAGAACGATCCCGATACGCTCCTCGGGGCCGCTGCTCAGAAATGGCCTGTCGAAAGACAACCGGACATCGTGCCGACGGGACAGCACGAGGCGTGTCTCATCCTCCATTGTGACAAGGGGCGGCAACGGCGCTATTTCTGCTTTGCGAGCAGGTACAGGAGGGTCGGGCCTGCGCGAAGCAGGCACAGGGATATGAATCGGCATGCGACCCACGGGCCATGCCCGCTCTACCTGACGCACGACCGGCACGGCAGCGCTGCGCGCCCGCTCTGTCATTTCCGTCTCGAAGCGACCGATCGCTCGGAAAGTAAGGTCAAGGCTTCGAGATTGGGTGAAATTCAATACAGACTCAACCGACATGCGGATTCCATCCTTGCTACGCCTCTCCGTCGGCACCGCGCCGTTATCTTCTGGGGTTTCTTCGTCCGGTTCTCCGTTGTCGGCGAGGGTAAAGAGGTGGTGGAGCGCAAGGAAGGTGCGCGGCGGTTCCCATGGGTCCGACTGTAAGTCCCGGTCCGATAGGTCTTCGGCGATCTGCGGGATGTCATCGATCCGGGCGAATCGCGCCTTTTGCTGCTTGGGCAGGACATGTTCATCCTCCCGAACAGCAAAGCCGTAGATCTCATCGCTCGATTGCTTAGGCTTGCCCTCCCCCGGCTCTAATTGTGGAAACACGCCGCCTAGAATGTTGACCGGACCGCGCGTGCGCAAGGGATCGTCGAGCCTGCCGTCAACAGGATTGCTAGACGCCAAATCAATCTCGACAGTGGAGGTCGTGAGGGCGTCGATCTGGAGATACCCCGCAAGATCGACATCTGTCGCAGCCCCATTCTCGCCTGAAAGGCTAGTACGTTTGACGCTAAGGCCAGGCGGCCCCTCGCCTAGAAAGCTCGCGGGCAGCGGCGTTAACTTCGTAACGAGGCCGTTCAGTTCCGTCGCAGGCTTGTCGGCACCGTTCTCGGCACGTCGGGCAAAGAGATCGGGGACCTTGTCCGCCTCGTCCTTGACCTCTTCGGGAACGGGCGGAAAAGGCCCATCAAACAGGTCATCGCCCAGCTCTGCGAGCGGGGCTAGCGTGGGGATGATTCGAGGCGTATCAACGGCATGGACAAGTTTCGTGACAGAGTGGCTACCGACGACATCCACAGGTTCGTTGGCGAGGACGCTGTCGATGTACTTGGCCACGCAGGAAAGTTGATCAATGCTTGGCGCGGGTATGCAGCCTATCCCGCAGGTGGCCCCTTCTGGGCTCGGCTCTAGCAGGCCAGCCCCGGCGAGGCACGCCCCGATAGGATCAGGCTCGCAGTCCGGCGCTACGCTTCCACAGCTCAGCGTCAGCCCCGATTGCCCGGCGAAATTCAGCATTGCCTGCAGCGTAATGGCCTCGCATGCGAGACCAAGCTGCGGCAGATCAGGCCGCCCCCACATAACAAGCTCTGCAACCAGGCCTGGTGGCAACTCAATGGTAAGGCGGCTACAGACTACACCTTCAATCTCTGCTTCCGCGCCGCCCTGCACCCGCAGGCGTGGGCCGCGCTGGACGGACAAGGCAATGGGGCGTGGATCAATCGTCCTATCTTGCTTTTGTGCAATCTCGATCGGCCGCCCTATCCAACCACGCTGTGTGCCGAGCCGGCGCAGGCGGAGCATCGTGCGAGCATGCAATGGATCAGGATAATAAGGAAGTTCATGAGGCGTTTTGCTGTTGCCACTAAGGAAGATGCCACTGCTGCCAACCCCGCCCCGCCCGGCCTCCTGCGAGTTACGGGTGGAATTGATCCGGCGTCGCAATAGGACCCGCTGTTGTGCGCCATCTGCCCCATCGTCGCCGCGCAGCTCATAAAGCTCATCTAGTGTGGCCCAGCCTCCACCGGGCGCGTTCATACGGATGCCTGTGAGCGCGTCGGTGGGCCGGGTCACCTGCCCAACCTGCTGTGGCTGGCGGCCTTTCAAAACGCCATGCCGGTACGCCAGCTCCATGTCGAGACCGCCAGGTACAATAATCAACTCTTCGCTTTCTGCCTCGTCGCCGAGCGTATATTCATCGCCCTTCAAAAATGAGCGCAGGGTGACATCCCGCACCGTGCTTGGAAGAAAATCCCCGCTCGCCGCACCGTCTTGGTTGGTGTCGGCAGCCCCGTTCAAAAGCACCGTCGGTCGCACGATCTTTTCCGTCCGAAGGAGCCGGTGACCGGGCTGAACACTCTTATCGGTTTTGCGGGGCACGGCGGCACATTCGATCTCTTCAAAAAGACGGAAGGCTCGCCCATCTGGGACCGATCCCCCGCCGACGTGAAGATTGCGTGCCGCTATGTAGTAGGCCAGCCCGTTCAGCAACTCGATCGGGCGATCGTCTTCCGCCAGTTCGGACAAGCGTCGGTAGCGACGGGTGATGTCAAATAGGCCCTGCCGGGGGACGGGCGAGCGGTAGGGGCCGGAACGGTCCTCCCGAACACCGATGTCATTGTCGGTGCCTTGCTGATCGCCGCTATATTCATAGACGACCTCATCACCCAGGGCGGCATCGCGTGCGGCATCCTCTCCGCCGCTGTCATAGTCGGTGCTCTTGATCTGCTGAGCAAGAGACCATGTCGCTCGTTGGTAGCGAGGCCGTTCATCCGGCTTAAAGAAGCCTTCGATCAAGCTATCGAGATCGCCAATCCCTTCAGGTCTCTCATCGTCATAAACAATCTTCGCCCCGCTCAATGGGGACCATCTGCGTTTGCTTTCATCGTTCAGTCGGCGGGGGGAAGCGGCATAAAGCCAGCCTAACGATAGGTCTTCGGCATCAAGCGCGATGTTGTTTCTTTCCTGCTTGGCAAGTTCTGCCGCGCAACCAAGAGCCATATCGAGCGCGCTTTGCCGATGCACATGATAGAGCCGGAGGCTGCGGCTTTTGAGTGCGGCGACAGGCCAAGGCGTAGCGACGGGGCGAGAACGAAGGAAGGCCTTTACCGTATCAGACTCGACCAACACTGGTAGGCTGTCTTCTGGAGCTATCTCTTTTTCAGCTCGCACCTTTCGGACATGATCGACGATTAGCGTAAGACGATTGTCGAGGTCCTGCGTGGCGTCTCGAGGATTGACGGAGGTCAGCTCATAGGCAGGATGCTTGTCGTCACAATGAGCCGAAAGCAGACGAATTCCGTTGAGTTCTGGCAGGATTTCACAGTCTCGCGCATCGCAATCCCCACCAGCGCCCAGAACAGCGATGATCTCTGTTCGGCTGACAGGCATGAAATCTCGCTCGTCATCCTCTGCGCCGTCCGTCAGCTTGGCATAGGTCCAGAAGCTCTCGGTGCCAGCGCCTTTCCCGTTCGGCACCAGCCGCAGCATGAAATATCGCGCCTCTGCTCCGCCCGGATCGGTGATCGGTGGGATCGCTCGGATCGTCTCAAGCGCTTGCTCGCTTAGTGCGTAATCCTGCGTGAGCCCGAAAAGGCGGGCGAACTCGGTATTGGTCTCCAGCTCTTTCGACCTAGATTGGAACAACTCAAACTTCTTCTGTTCCGCCGCTGAATTGATCAAAGGCGCGTCGGTATCAATGTTTGTGTCGCCACGCGCATTGGCCTCCAGCTTCCGCGCGACCTCCGCATCCATAGCTGCTGCATAGATGTGCGCTTGATTAAGCAACAGCAATTGATAAACGATATCTTCAAAGCTCGATGTAGCGAGGGCTGCGACAATGTTGGCATCTGCCGGACCACCACGCAGCATCGCACGGCATTGTGCGAGATCGTTACCACGCCCAATTTCGGCTCCAGCCGCCTGTGCGGCAACGCTGATCACTGCGAGACGCGAATCAACAATTTTTTTAGCGGCCTTCGCTTTGGCGATAGAGACGCTAATAGAAGCCCGTCCACTTTGCGTCCCGTTGGGTTCAGCTGCCGCAAGCTCTTTCTCCGCTTCATCAAAGAACTCACCGAATTCCACAAGGAAGCGATCCGTCGCCTTTACGGCGCTCGTGATCAGTTCTTCTTTCCAATTCTGCGGATTGTAGATCGCCCACCTCTCGACAAGCGCTCTCTCAAGCTGACAGGCAATTGCGATCTGGCCGGAATAGTCGGGGAGCGCCATTGCAGGGGTTTCGGGGTCGTCCTGATCCGTCTGCTTAAGCATCTCATGATATCTCTTCATCCCATCGTGCAACGCAGAGAAATCTTCGCCCGCCTTGGCGGGCATTACATGTCGCCAAAGTGCCGTTATCTGCACGATCTCCTCAACATCCGGGCGCTCAGTCGTCCATGGTATCAGTTCGGCGTTCGGCACATTGGCTGCACCTGACGGCACCGGCATCGTGATCGGCGCGGCTTCTGCGAGGGTAATCGGCTCGATTTCGACGCGCATCTTCGCGGGATCGAACATGGAGAAGGCGTGTATTGGCAATTCGGCATAGGGCACCGAGACGGCTTCTGTTGTCGGCTCCACCGCCAGTGCCAGCGTGAGCTTTACCTGACCGTTAAACCAGCCTGCCGGAATCGCTCTGAGGTTCAACCCAACGGTGACGGCATCGCTAGTGTTCTGTGGTGTCGTCATTGCGGGAACCCTTCCAGACTGTCCTTAAGCGCCTCGTGCGCATCGGCGAAGTTTTCGCGCCATGCGAAGAAATCTTCTTCGAAGCGATCCACGAATATCTCGATCTTCGCAGTGCCCTGTCCCTTGGCCTCCCTAACACCCTGAAGAGAAGCCAGCAGCAGCTGATCATGAAGCGGTCCGGCCTGACTTGCGTTCGCCCATCGCACGCCGGAGGTCGGGGTCATGCCAGGGCCGCGTAGGAGACCAGCACTGGTCTCTCCGCCTGCATTCTTTAACCCTTTATCTTCTTTCTTATACAGCGTGATAGAGAAGCGGAATTTTGCGAAGCCGACTGAGAATGAGAATTTAAATACGGCCGAGCCGACCATATTGCCGCCGCCGTCCTGACCAATCTGAACCCGCAACGAGGCTGCGATGTTGAAAATGGCAATCTTGGCCTTCCCGCCTGCGTAGAAGTCCCCCAGCGTCTCACTGTAATCCCCGAATTTCCGCAGAAAGATCCCAACAGAAACACGGCCCCGTGCTTGAAGCGGTCCGGCCGCGATCTCGCCTGCGCCACCGAAGACGAAGCCTACATCGAAGCCGACCATATCCTGCCCATTGGAATAGAGCGTAAAATGCCCGCCGCCGCCCCATACGCCGATGGTAATGATAAACGGATCGTTGCGGCTTGAAATCCCAACGGAGAAAAGTGCTTCTCGATTGTCGAAAGGCAGCATCGCTCCGGCTACAATCCCGACATTGAGGAAATTTGCAGCGCCGAATGTCATGGCAGGCAGCGACAGGCGGTAGCCCGCGACTATGCCAGGGAAACCATCGGTCGGCTCAATGTAGACCTTTCCGGTATCCTGCCCTAGTGAGTCGGCCAATTCCTTGATAAATTCCGCCTGCGGCCCAATTTCGTAACCCGCGAAGGTGATATCGAATTTGCCGGGTTTGCCAGGCGCAAGCACGAATTCGGCGGCACTAAAATTCAGTTTGATGATATCAAACGCATCGCCAAAGAGCGCGATGGTGAACGGGCTGAGTCTCGCGGCGGCCTCGATTTCAGGCTCGCCAGCGTAGCGGATATCGATCTTCACTTTTGCACTGACAGTGAATGTGGCACCCGGCTCGACGAGGAAGATCGGCTCAAGGCTCTGGATCGGAACCTTGTGGTCGAGTGTTCGGGTGATCGTCGTAGGCACGAAAGAAAGAAGGTGATCAAGCAATTGATCGCGCAGCTCTGCGAGGTCGATCTTGATCTCAAGATCGCCGCTGACGATCCTCTGGAAGGTGTCGGCGAGAGTCTCGGCGATCACAAAGAGAGCGGGCGACCGACTGCCCCCGCCGAAGATACGCCCCACATCCTTTAAGGCCGCGATGGCGACCTCCGCGGTGACATTCTCACGAGCGAGAACCTGGAATATCCGTAGCTCTTGTTCGAGGCCTTCCTGCTCCGCCGGGTTGGCATTGGCTGGTGGGAAAGTGTTACCGCGAGCATCATAGTATCTAAGCAACGCGGCAGTGCGCTGCGCGATAGTGTCGGCGCCCGTCCTCGGATAGCCGGGCACGACAACAAGCGCCCGAAGATCGGACACTCCAAGGATGAAATTGGCCAATGTTAGTAGCGTAGCGTCGAGATCATCGCCTACCGAAAGTGCCTTCAGTAAACTATTTCGCGTCGTGCTCGCGGTATCATAAACCTCGGAAATGGCCAGGGCGACGGTACGAACAGGCGGTTTGATGAGATCCCAGACCTGTTGCTGGAGCTCGCTTTCGAGTTCGTCCACGAAGCCTGTCAGAGCCTTTTCCGCCGCCTCCTTGTCGATAGTGATCGACTTGAGGAGCGCGTGCAGCCCGTCTGCGGAGACAGCACCAGAAAGGTCCTCCGAGATCTCGGTGCCGGGGATCAGAGCCTCCCGAAGGAGCCGCGGCAAGTCTTCGACTTGCGGGATTACTGGCCGAAGATCACTGGACGTCTCCATTAGGTAGATTAAGCTCCGCAAGCTCCGGTCCGCCTCGGCATTCCGGTGGTTCAGCCGACCCCTGAGCTCTTTGAGTGCCAGTTGTCCAAGGTCCGCGATGGGGGTAAGGGCAGGCACCTTTTCTGCACCGTCCTGCAGGCTGCGCTCGATGTTGGCGAGGCCGCGCTGCAGGATGGCCTTCGCCTCGCCCTGCACCTCCAACACGCCGTCGTTGATCTCACCCAAAGCCCGATCCGCTGCGCGCAAGATCATCAGAGCCGCGGGCCGTACGGTGTTTGACAAAGCGCGGAAGGCCCCCTCTTCCATGTCTTTAAGCGCGTTCTTGAGGGCCACAAGAGTTGCGTCTTGCGTCGTGCCCATCCCTTCAACCAGCGTGTTCAACCGGCCCGCGAGCCCATCTTTGAACGTCGCCTCCATCGCCTTTAGCTGGGTGATATACGTCTTGAGCGCGGCTTCGGTCCGCTGGATCAGCGTTCCCCAGCCATTGATCTGCGTCTCGATCTGAGCGCGTGTGTCGGAAAGGAAGCTGGGATCACTGCTCAGCAACTCGCGCAACACTTGATCAACGGACGGGCAGACAAGCTCTGTACCCTGCCGCAGCCGCGAAAGCCGCACAAGCTCGAGCACAAGGCCCTCCGTCGCAGCCAACGTCTCAAGCGCCGCGATCAGCATCTCCTCGCGAAGGCTTTGAAGATAGACGTCCGCGCCCTCTATGGTGGCCAGTCCCCCCTCCTCAAGCGCATCACCGGCGGCGTTTAACAGATCAACGATGAGCGTTAGGTAATTTTCGATTCCCGTGCGAAGGGCATCGCCCTCCCCTTGCGACCCGTCCGGCAAAATCTCCGGAAGGCCGAGTGCAGGGAAGCGCCTCACGACATCAAGGAAGCTGGCAAGATCAACCCGTTCTGGTGCATCGCCCTCCGCAAGCGCAACTTCCAGCCCTTTACGAGCCTCACCGAAGGCCTCACTGAGGCCCTCAATCTCTACCTCTGTTAGAAGATCGCCCGAAAGCCAGCCGCTCGTTGAGTTTATGTAATCGATCACCACGCATAACGCTTGATGCACAGGGGCCACGATATCGCCTGCGGCAGCGCTGATGCTCTCCCCTAGCTCTGTCGTATACTTGCCCGCGAAAGCTGCCTCATCGACGGCTAGCACCAGATCGCTGACCGCGCGGGCAACGTTGCCGATTTGTGCGGAGCCTTCGGCCTCAGCGATCACCGCCTCGACTTTCTCATAGACCAGAAGGAATGCGTTCAGATCGATCCGGAAGAAGCTGCGGATGAGCGCGGTCAACCGTTCTTCCTCGGCACTCAAAGCTGCCTTCACCTCCTCTTCGAGCGCATCGCGCCGCGCCCTAAGCTGGGTTTGCGCCACCCGGAGGGCTTGCTGCGCCTGCTGCGTGGCGGATTCCAAATCGTCTTCGATCTGTTGGAGGCGCACCTCCACTATTCGTTTCTGTTCTTCGACTCTCTCTACAAGCTCAACCGCAGCTTCATACAATTCGATAAGCGATAGTAATGCGTCTAGTACCCGGTCGGGGACCAGATCGCTGGGGTCGATGTTGTCGATCGCGTCGTCCAGAATGGAACGGAACGCTACGAGCCTGCGACGCGCGAAGGCGTCCCATTTGGCGTTGCCCGCGTCCTTGGGATCAAGCGAGCCAGCAAAGACCTCAAGTGAGTCAATCGGCTCATATACCCGCGCGTCTTCCGTCCCACCGATGGTGTAGAACACCGTGACGAACGCCTCCGTCAGGGTCTCGCGGGTGAAGGCATCGAAGGCCTCTTCGAGGTTCAACTGGCCGATCACATTACCCATCGAAGCAGAGGCAAATACCTTTCCAAGCGAGAGGTCATTCGCCACGCCTTGCAGATCTTCACTCAGCTCGGCATTTGGCGGTGTTCCTTGCAGCACCCTATCCCGTAGCAATTCCAGAAGCTCTGCTTCGGCACCCTTAATGGCGTTTCGGATCAAGTCCTTCGGATCACCAACATCCAGCGCGTCCGCCACCAGATCGACGAGGCTCAAATCGATCCGACCTTCGAAGGCCTTCAGAAGCCCCGTCTTCAGCGGCGCGACGGGATCATCGGCGACTTTCTCAAGCTCCCGCACGACAGTCTTGCCCGCCGCAACGCAAGCTGAGACGCGGGTCAGTGCTTCTTCTTCGGCTTTGGTCTCTTGTAGGTCCTGCAGGGTTTTGTCCAGCTGTGTCAAACTGTTGGCAAGATCGGGCAGTATTTCGTTTACACTGAGGCCCTCAATGATCGCAGTGTTGAGCTGATCCTCTATTGCGTCCAACACGTCTCGGGTCGGCGCGATCACGAACTCCTTGATTGCGTCAATCCCGGCCCCGATGGCCGAAAGGCCAAAGTCCTGTGCCTCTTGGAAAACGGGGATATTCTCGGACAGACTTCCGACGATCTCGCCGAGAAGATCGCAAAGCTGAATAACGCCGAGGATCTTCATATCTGGGTTGCCCAACATCAGGCAAATCAGTTCCTTGAGGTCCGTCGGCACCTTCAGATCGTCGATCTCAATCTTGCGACGAACTTGGCCAACGTTAGTGCTCGCCTTTCGGCCACGTTCCTCATCTTCCTTGCTAGAAATAGTGAAGTATCCGGAGTATTGCGTCGGAAGGTTCGAGAAAGCGTTAAATGGGACGGTCTCCGGCGGGACCTTATCTCTATAGAGGATCGGCCCCTCGCGCCGCGCGATCGCAGTCAGGTAGCCCGAAGGACGACCGATTGCGCCCAGCGTATCGCCCCGCGCACCGGGGTCGAACTTAGGAGGTTGGGCGATGCCCAGAACGATATCCGCCTGTTCAGGTCCTGGCACCAATAGGCCAGGTCCCAAGCCGCTAGGGCGTCGGCGCGTGAGATATTCGACATCATAAGAGGTATCGACGGATACACCACGCCTCAGCCCCATCTGCTTGGCGATCCTGTCCAACCGAACCCGGCCTGTCTTTAGGAACGGATAGAAGGGTGGCTGATCCGTAGCAGCCAGCAGGGCATCGAATTTGAATTGCCGACGGGGCATGTTTTCAAATAGCGCTCCGCGGGCCTTGACGATGCCATGGCCCAAGGGAAAGGGCGTCTCAGTCGACTCTTCCGTCGTGGCCGCAATGGGGCGGCCTTCGGCGCCAAAAATCCAGCTCTCCGTCTCATAGGTCGTATCGGCATCATTCAGCTCGATAGCATAGCGCCGCCGCGCGCCAGCATGCTGAACCTGTCTTAGAAATTGCTTGGCCTCCTGTCCGCCCGTGCCGAGCGACATGTAGTAATCACACAATTTCTCGAGCGTAGGCGCATGAGTCGCAGCGCCAAAACTGACGAAGATGAGCGGCATCTCGACAGCGGCGGGGCCATCGTCGAAGATTACCTGAAACGGAAACGTTCCTTCGAGGTGTGCAGCTATGCGTGGCCAGAATACCAGGCCCTTAGTCCCCGCGCCGAGATCTATCAGGCCACTGGCCAGATCCCCGCTGCCCTGCGGTGACAGCGCCGAGTCGTCATCAGGACTCACAAGATCCGGGGTTCTTAGGGTGACAATACGGCTTTGATCAAAGGGCCGTTCCCGCCCGTTTAGCGCCTGCCCGAACCATTGCGTCTTCACAGGCTCCGCTACGCTAATCCATGTACGGGTGATCTCCTTGGTAGCGGGATATTCGCGGCCATTGATCTCATCGGGATGAATCACTGCTGTCGATGTCTGTCGCACCCTGCTCGCGCGGTGGCCCAGCGGGAAAAGATAGCCTTTGTCCTTGATGCGCGTGAGCTCCGGCTCGGAGTAGGTGCTTTCGTGGTCGAATTGCTCGATCTCGGTCGCTTCGAAGAGGGCCTGCCCTCCGGAATGATTGCCCGGCACCTTGAGAAGGAATGGCGCGGAGATGCTAACAGATGGGCCAAGCGGGCTGAGCGTCGCCTGAGAGAAGCCGAAATCCTGCTGCGTCATGATCGCCTGACGAATCCTGATGCGGCGGCCTTCCTCGTCTTCGAACGACAAATCGATATCATCAAGCTCATAGCCCGGCGGCACCGGCAGAGAGCCGACGGGCGCTTCTCCCAAGCCACCGCTCTCTGAGGTGGTCTCGATGACGTTACCGTCCTCGTCGAGGATTTCGATATCTCCTACGGTCGGGCGGCCCGGAATAGAGGGGACAACGAGGCTGTGCCTGTCATAGGCCGTCAGAGTCGAACGGAAGCTT
>JBDWGM010000122.1:0-8849 GCA_039975755.1 Paracoccaceae bacterium
CGGCGTCAGATTTGGCCACCACCAGCAAACCGCTTGTGTCCTTGTCGATCCGGTGCACGATGCCCGGTCGTTTCACGCCCCCAACTCCGGACAAACGATCCCCACAATGCGCCAGCAATGCATTGACCAAGGTGCCCGATGGGCTGCCCGGTGCAGGATGAACAACCATTCCCGGCGCTTTGTTTACGACGATCAGATCATCGTCTTCATAACGGATATCCAAAGGAATCGCTTCTGGGCCGATATGGCTTTCGTCGGCTTCTTCGACGGTGACCTCGATCGCGGCCCCTTCTTTTACACGCGCTTTGGCATCCACGGCCACCACACCGTCCACCTGAACAGCCCCGGCGGCCAACAACCGGGCCAAACGCGTGCGTGACAAAGTCGCTGACACTGGCACATCACGCGCAATCGCCTTATCAAGGCGCGACGGCGGATCTGCCGCTATTTCAAAGGTGATCTGTTTGGACGACATCGAATCTGGCCCCGAACCTCAAAATCTGCGCTTTTTGCGCCGCCTCGTGACGTTTCTGACAATCACGATGATCGCCGGGGTTCTAACGGTGATTACTCTGCTTGTCATCCGCTTGCAGTCCGATCCTTTGCCGGCCTTGCCCCAAGCCATAGTATTGCCCGATGGCACACAGCCAACAGCCTTTACACGCGGGCCCGATTGGGTCGCGATTACAACAGATGATGCGATCCTGATCTACGAACTGGACGGGACATTGCGGCAAACTGTCGATCTGGAATGACAGGTTGTCATACCTGCCACGAAAATAAGGGAAAATGGTACCACCTCCTGGTCTCGAACCAGGGACCTCTTGATCCACAATCAAGCGCTCTAACCAACTGAGCTAAGGCGGCACTGGGAGGCTTACTAAGACGAGCGGTCATCCTGCGCAAGAGAGAATCGCGACATTTGCCCACGGAAAAAGACAAAATTCGCAACGGTTCACACTTAGCGATGATCGCCAGACATCTTCGCAATTACTTGCCTTCTGAAAGCGCTCGGGTTACGCAGCCGACGTTGAAGACCGGGGATTGCTATGGGTATCAATACACCAAACGAAACCGAAGTTGACTTGCAAATCGGTCCAACCGATCAAGGAATGGTCCGGCTTTTCATCATGGCACAGGGCACTGAGATTCCGATGGATTTTGATCCGGACGAAGCCGAAGAGATTGCACAGGAAATTCTGGCAGCAGCAAAAACCGCTGCAAAGATGGCGAAATAAGCGACTGGTAGGTCACTTAAACTTCGCCCTACCGCACTATCCCAGCCCTGCTCCGGGATCACGGTAGCTTTGCAATCGACGTGCGGCATGTGTTGCGAATTTGTGTGTCAGCTTTTTACGTCTTGCGCCCGCCAACTTGTCTTCGGGTGACATCCGGATCACCTCGGCATCGTATCCGTCGGCAATGATCAGGCCGGTTTGCTCGGGCAAAACCTCGACTGGGAAAGATTCGTCCACAGCCCAAAAATACCGATCACACCATTCTAAATAGTTTTGCCATTTCCCATCACTTTGGAAATCCGGCAAACCCGATTTGCATTCCACCACCCAAATTTCGCCCTTGGGGCCCAACGCCATGACATCCACACGCAACCCGCGTGCAGGTACAAATTCTTCAATGCAAGCAAAGCCTAAGCTTGCAAGGTGGCGCGACACGCCGCGTGCCAAAATCTGTCCGGGCTGCATATCAGTCAACATTGCACCACCATGAACATATCATGAACATTTGGCAAGCACTTGACGTGATACCAAAAAGTATCATATTAAATGATACCAATAAGTTTCATTATACGGAGTCGCAATGACAGCACCCCAACAGCCTGTGTTTCGCGCCCTTGCCGACCCCACGCGCCGCGAAATTCTACAACGTCTCACGCATCGAAACATGACCATTGGAGAAGTGGCGGCCGGATTCGAAATGACCCGCGCCGCCGTCAAGAAACACCTCACCGTATTGTCGGATGGGGGCTTGATCACAATGACCCCAAAGGGCCGCGAAGTTGTCACCCAAGTCGATCCGACCGGGTTTGCCCCCATTCGAGACTGGCTGAGCTTCTTTGACCACTTCTGGGAAGATCGCCTCGACGCTTTGAAAACTGCAATCGAACAGGAAAATGAACATGACGCTGACGATCAATAAATCCATCTTTTTAAACGTCCCACCAGAGAAAGTATGGCCTTGGCTAACCCAGCCCGAAAAGCTTGCGGTTTGGTTTCACAAACCAAAAACCCCTTTGCAAGCTGATGCCCCTTATGAGCTTTTTGGCGTCGATAGCGGCAACAAGGTTCTTTGGGGCGATGTTTTGGCGGCTGAGGAACCAAGTTATTTAGAGATGACGTTTTGTGCAGGCCCGATGGGAGAATTGGTCACCAATGTGAAATGGTGGCTTGAACCCGTCAGTGGTGGCACGCGTTTGCGCCTTGAACATTCAGGCATCCCGGACACGGTTGAGGCCTTTGGTCTTGCCCTGGCATTCGACAAAGGATGGGATGATCACATCAGCCGCATGCGTACGGGCGTGCACGAATCCGAGTAAGGTTAAAGACAACGTCCTTGGTGGCTCAAACCCCTTTGCAGTCTAGCCATGCGCAACCCATATTGCGCATGGTTTTGCCTTTTGCAGTCTTGCACTCTTGGCCCAC
Organism: Paracoccaceae bacterium; assembly: GCA_039975755.1. Lineage (GTDB taxonomy): Bacteria > Pseudomonadota > Alphaproteobacteria > Rhodobacterales > Rhodobacteraceae > JABSSA01. The sequence goes on from JBDWGM010000122.1 coordinate 2,661, forward strand.
GTGAAAAGTTGGTCGAAACATGGCAATCTTCAGGGCGTCTTATCCCCACCTCAAAGAAACGACATACGCAATCGTATTGCGGGCAAAACCCTGACAGAAAATCCGGCAATCAAGGCAATCGCATTTGTTGGAGAAAATCGCACCGGCAGCAACATCGCTAAACAAGGTGCGGACACACTAAAAGCCGGACATCCTTTGGATACAGCGACAGAGATTAGTCGCTGGTCAATCACGACCATTTCGACAAGATGACAGTCTACTTTGACATTGCCAAAGAGAACTGCGCGACGGTCGCGGCCGGGGGTGTTCACGTCGATGGTCCGGGCTTTTTCGCACGCCCCACCCCTTTTTATAAATGCCACAAATCAGATGCGCATCGTGCGCGAAGAAATCTCTGGGCCGGTTTTGACATCCCTTCCGTTTTTAACAGAAGAAGACGTTTTGCAGATTGCGAATGACACGGATTTGGTTTGATCGGCTATGCCTGGACCAATGATCTGACCCGCGCATTTCGGTTCACAGAGAAACTGGAGGCGGGCGTGATCTGGGTGCATTCAGAGAATATGCGCCACCTGCCCCCAATCTCTACCCCGATTTCAAAACGACCCGCTCATCGCATGTGTGTCTAAACGTCAAAGACGTTGGTGGCGTCCAAAACGATTTATACAGATATTCTAGGCTTCCAAATCTCTGACGAAACGCGCAATCGCGTCTACCTGCGCGCGATGGTGGAACGCGGGCATACCGCTTGAATTTTTTCACAAGATGGACAGGCTGGACTCGATCCATCAAATGGGATTTGACAGACTCGCAGCGACAAACCTTCAGAAGCGCCCCGGCTCCGAAAAGTTAGTTCAAACATTGAACGCCATTTGAAGGTGTTAAAATCAGAGATTCAAACATGACTGCCAGCCCAATCATCGCCCCATGACATATCGCGCTGACGTCACTCGTAACAAATGTAAGGAAATCCAATGGATTGGGACGAATTTGAACATTGGGGCAAACATATCTCAAAATGGGCCGCAGATTATCACAAAACACTGGCTGACAGACCGGTTCGTGCGCAAACCCAGCTTGGTGATATCAGATCAATGCTGACCGCCACGCCGCCGGAAACCGGCGAAGCGATGGATACGATCCTGACGGATTTCGAACGGATCGTGATGCCCGGAATAACCCATTGGCAGCATCCAAGGTTTTTCGCCTACTTCCCAGCAAATGCCGCGCCGCCTTCCATGTTGGCCGAAATGCTTGTGACCACGATCGCCGCCCAATGCATGCTGTGGCAGACGTCTCCGGCGGCCACAGAAGTTGAACAGGTAATGGTGGATTGGTTGCGCACAGCGCTAGACCTGCCCGCCCATTTCACAGGTGTCATTCAAGACAGCGCATCTTCTGCGACGCTGTCGGCTGTGTTGACCATGCGGGAACGCGCTACAGGATATTCGGGCAATGCCGATGGATTAAACGGCAAAGGCAATCTGAGGATCTATTGCTCGCATCAGGTGCATTCATCGATTGATCGCGCGTGCTGGGTTGCAGGCATCGGTCAAGCCAATTTGGTCAAAATCCAAACCAAAGGTGATCGGCATTCCATCGACGTTACCGCGTTGCGTCAAGCCATCGCAGCAGACCGCACGGCGGGTCATATTCCTGCGGGCATTATTGGGATCACTGGCGGTACAGGCATAGGTGCTTCAGACAATCTCGGGCCATTGCTGCAAGTCGCAAAAGACGAAGACCTGTATACCCATTTGGATGCCGCATGGGCGGGTTCCGCCATGATCTGCGCCGAATTCCGCAATGATTTCTGGGCCGATGTGGCCGGATTTGACAGCATCGTGTTCAATCCACACAAGTGGTTGGGCGCTCAGTTCGACTGTTCTGTCCAATTCCTTGCCGACCCCACTGCCCAGCTGAACACTTTAAAGATCGAACCCGAATACCTGAAAACATCTGGGAACGCCGTTACCAATTTCTCGGAATGGACCATTCCCTTGGGTCGACGATTCCGAGCGTTGAAAATTTGGTTCTTGATCCGATCCTATGGCTTGGAAGGGTTGCGAGAACGCATTCGCAACCATGTTTCATGGGCCAACGAGCTGTGTGAAACGATACGTGCCATTGATGGTTTTGAAATTGTGACTGACCCAATCCTAAGCCTGTTTTCTTTTCGCTGCCCCGGGAGCGATGAGGACCAGCAAAAGCTGGTCGATGCCTTGAATGATGACGGTCGCATTTACCTGACCCAAGGGTCATTGCTAGGGCGCAAGATCATTCGGTTTTCAGTTGGGCAATTCGACACAACACGCGACGATGTCATCATGGCCGCAGATGTCATTCAGGATGTGTGGAAAAAGATATCATGAAATACGCGACTTACAGCGCAAACGGGCAGACCTATTTTGGCGCAGTGACTGACTCTGGCATGATCGCCTTGAATGACAACTGAGCGCAATAGACCACCTTGTTAGATGTAATCCGCACCGGTGCGTTGGATCAACTTAAAACCATTGCTGCGGGCAAAGCTGTGACGCATACCGAATTTGAATACGAAATGGTTCTGCCAGACGCGCCTCGGGTTTTGTGCGACGGTGTGAACTTTCCTGATCGCAACGCTGAATGCAAAGACGGCAGCGAGGCCCCCAAATACATGTCCCTGTTTCCGCGTTTTGCGTCGGGCTTGACCGGACATGGGCGCAATCTGATCCGACCACCGGAAAACCATACGCTGGATCCTTTGGCCAAGTCGCTGTGTCTTTCGACGGAACAATCCACCTAGTGCGGCTTGGAGTCGCTATCTTTGGCCTCACTCGCCATAGCATCAAGCGCGGCTTCGATATCATCAGGATCTTGGGACGGAATGGCGTATCCACCGTTCATCCATTTTGCCAAATCTATGTCTGCGCAGCGGCGTGAACAAAACGGGCGATACTTTTGATCTACGTCTGAATTACACACTGGACATGTCATGTGCTCATCCCTCCGACAACTGTGGCCAAGGGCGCACGCGCCCTTTTACGGCTTAACTCAATATGACCAAGCGGCGTCCATCCAACAATCGAGGTTTCAACGTCATCGGCTTTTAACGCAGCACGCAACGCGCTTTCGATCACTTTGCGATCTTTCTTTGAAGACGGGGCTGTATCGATGACGACCTGACCCGCAAGGCCTTTGATACGCAAAGCACTTGGCAATGCACGCATGGCAGCAATGTTCGCCTTCAAACCAGCGGCCAAAGATGTGTCCGAACCAGTGTTGATATCCACCGCGACCAATGCCCGTGTCGGTTCGATATACATGCCCGCACCGGCGGGTAAACGCACCCAAGTATCGCGTGCAACATCTACGTGATCGTCAAGATCACCGTGACGCACCGCGTCCGTGATCCAATCGCGCCACGCAAGTTCATGCGGCCCGTCGCCGTCCAACAGCTTTTCAACCTCGGTTCCAACATCACTTAAGACCTGATCACATACGGCCAACATGGCATCAACATCATCAGCAATTTCGTCATCGCTGGCGGCCTGACATTGCGTGCGTAGGATTATGCCATGGCTTGTTTCAGCTGCATTTTCCGTGTCAGCAGCGCTTAATATCCGAATGCGGTCTTCGTCTTCTCGGATGCTGCGGGACAAATTTGTACCGGGCGCATCTGGCGTGACAATGGAATAGCGGCTTTTGAACAGAATTTTTGACGTCACAGGGATCGCTTTTCCGGGTTCCGCGATCCCCGAAACTTGCACCAACAGGATGTCGCCGCTGGACAGACCTTTTGATCCACGCAGAAACGCGGACCCATCAGGCGTGTCCAGAAACATCCCGCCCTGCCCTTTGACCGGTCGCACAGCACGTGCGCGATAAATTGTGCCCAGGCTTGGTGCATCGCTGTCGATCAACAGATCATCAAGCACCCCGTCAACGATCAACGCTGCCGCTTCTCGTCCGGCATATTCGCCCAAAATGGCTTCGCGACCCTTCATACCCAAACCTCTACACCTGCTGCCCGAAGCAGAAGGGCTGTTTCAGAAAGTGGCAGACCAACAATTGCGGTGAAACTGCCTGATATCCATGGGATCAAAGCACCGGCAGGTCCTTGAATGCCATATCCGCCGGCCTTGCCCTGCCAGTCATTCGTTGCAACATAACCTGCGATTTCTTTGTCACTCAGAGATTTCATTTTAACCTGACTGACAACTTCGCGTTCCCACATCTTGTCGCCTTTGCGCACGGCAATAGCCGTTATGACGCGGTGACGACGTCCAGACATCAACCGCAGGAATTGCGCCGTTTCGGCCGCATCCTCGGGTTTGCCCAAAATGCGCCGCCCAACTGCGACGGTCGTATCCGCACACAGCACGACTTCGTCAGGGCTGGCCTTCACAGCCTGCGCTTTTTCGCGGGCCATTCGCGCACAATATGGGCGCGGCAATTCGGCGGTAAGCGGCGTTTCATCGATGTCGGGGGGGCGGATCGCATCTGGTGTTAGCCCAAGCTGAGCCAACAATTCCAGACGTCTAGGACTGCCCGAACCCAGCACGAGCACAGGCCTTCCCACGTTATTTGAAGCGGTAATTGATCCGACCCTTGGTCAAATCATAAGGTGTCATTTCCACCTGTACCCGATCGCCTGCAAGAACACGGATGCGGTTTTTGCGCATCTTGCCTGCCGTATGTGCGATGATCTCATGGCCGTTCTCTAGCTCGACCCGAAACGTCGCATTTGGCAGAAGTTCCTTCACGACACCGGGAAATTCGAGCGTATCTTCCTTGGCCATGGTCTCTCCTTCATAACTCGCCCGCCATTCGCGGACGCGCCACTACATGCGCTGTCCGCTCCGGTAAATCAAGGGGTTCAAGCCGTAAGTCAGCGGATTGTTACAGCATCGGCACGTATGCCCTGACAAGGCGAATATCGGCGGCTTAAATCGGGCGCATCACCTAAGGGGTGGCCATCGTGTTTGGTTCAGTATTTTCCTATGCAGACTACACAGAGTTTGAGCCAACAAGGACGATGACTTTCTGCATGTTTCCAACGGGCCGCATCATGCATTTTGCGACAAAACGTCAGGTCATTCCGGTTCAAGTTAACCCGTTTACTGTAGAATGTTCTTAGGTCAGCGGTGCGGACTGAGCGGTCATTTGACAAAAGGAGGCCAAATTCTGGTTATGCCTGACTGGCCTCAATCCATTTCTCTACAGAAATCAGATTGCTCCCGTCTCCGTCAACAGAGCAATCCACTTGACCTACCAGATTGCTTTTGATCTCTGCCCCTCTTAGAGTCACACCAAAGACTTTTGCGCCGTCGAAATTAACACCGTCAAGTACAGCGCCGCAGAAAGTAGCACCTCTCAAGTCAGACATTGCAAAATTGGTTCCAGAACACTCTGAATCATCAAAAACTGTTTCTTGCAGAACAGACTCTCTGAACTGTGTGTATCTCAGCAAGGATCTCCTGAACGAGGATGCACTTAGGTTTGCATGGAAAAAGTCGGCCCCAGAAAAAATCGCACCGCGCCCAGTATGCGTCGTTGCCACAAGCGCCGGACAAATCTAAATCTCGTAGATCAGCGAGCTTTTGACCGGGCTCGGGATTATCCAGTGCAATATTAATTGTAATCGTCTTGCGAACTTTTTGATAACTCTCGATAGACAGGGCTGCGGCAAGAATTTGTTTAGTGAGTTGGGTTATCTGAAGCTGCCTTTCCTCACTAACACGCCACTCAACCGGAAAAGACTTGAGAATTGAGCCGAGTTTGACCGCCGCGGCCGCACGAAGAATAGGGGAACTTTCTGACAATTCATTGACAATTGACTGATACGCCGCATCTAAGTCTTTCCGATGCTCAAATCCCAGCCTTCTTTGTGTATTCAAGCTTTGCCCAAGCAAATAGCCGCCTACTGCTCCCCCAACGGTAACGAAGAGAGCAACGAGCTTTAACCAGAACAGGCTTCCGGCTGTATCGCTCCGAATTCGACTGATTTCAGCTTCAAGTTTGGAGATTTCGAATTCTGTCTTCCTGTCACCCAAATTTTCGCTAATTACAGTTATCTTCGGATCAATGTAGTACTGAACACCGTAGATTGATTGCGATCATCATGGCCAACAGCGCCGCAACGAGGACAACGATAGACCTTTGGCTCAACCCTCCTTCCATCCTCGACATCAAACGTAGCCTCCGATT
>JBDWGM010000123.1:0-13394 GCA_039975755.1 Paracoccaceae bacterium
CATCGGACCAAGCGCACCAAAGGGTGCCTCAGCCGGGACGGCATGTTGAACATGATGTTCAAGCTCGGACAATGCGCCGAAAAAAGCTGGCGTAAACTGCGCGGCTTCCATCATCTCGCAGACGTGATTCAAGGCGTCGACTTCATCAACGGCATCAAGCCATCAAACCAGGATCAAGCCGCTGCATGAAAATCGCCTGGACACCAGATTTGACAATAACTCCTTTTGCGATGGCTCCAAAGAAATCATAAGGGGACGGAATGCCCCTCTGGGGACATTCTCGGCGAGAATTGAAGCCTGTTATGGTTTGGGTTTGATTGAAGATATAGAGAAAAATGAATGCGATTACATCCGAAGAATAAGAAATGAATTTGCACACGATGTAAAAATTACTTCATTTGAAAGCGGAAAAATACCAAATTTGTGTAAAAATCTTAAGTCTGAACTCCCAGATGGACTGGAGAAAAAATACACATCTAGGTATATATTTCAGAATGCGATGTTATCTATGTCAATGAGGCTTTTCTATAGAGACAAATACGTCATTAAGGAAAAGCGAGCGCCTAAGACGTGGGTAGAGGCCGAATCTATTCGGTGGCGACGTACTGACGAAGAACTCCCGCAAAGTGGCGAGCCGGTCATTGGTATTCTTGTAAACCCGACCCAAAAGTCATGACTTCCGGGACGGATTCCCCGGCCCTGATTTTTCAAGGGCTTGTTTGTCCCGTAAGTCTGTCCCGAAAATGTGCTACGCTTAGCGCATGAAAATCGGATACGCCCGCGTCAGCACCAAGCAGCAAAATCTAGACCGGCAGCTTGTAGAGCTTCAAGCCGAAGGCTGCGAGCTTATCTATGACGAGAAAGCCAGCGGCCGAAACACCAAACAGCGCCCGGGACTACAAAAAGCCCTCGCAGCTTTGAAACCAGATGATGTGTTTGTGGTGGCCGAATGGGACAGAGCAACCCGATCCTATACGGATGGCATTGCTATCCTGGCTGAGATTGGCCAGCGAGGTGCCACGGCTAAGGTGCTAGATCGCCCCTACTTCGATTTAGAAGGTCCCCTGGGTAAGGCCCTGTTGGGGCTGTTGTCGGCCATTGCAGAGGACGACCGGCAACGCCGCCTCTCCCAAGCGGCCGCTGGCCGAGAGCGTGCCCGCGAGCGCGGCCAACACTTAGGCCGTAAGCCGAAGCTCTCACCACACCAGCAGGCTGAGGCCCGTAAAATGCTGGAAGCAGGCCAGCCGGTGCGCGAGGTCGCCCGGCTATTTGGCGTTGGCAAAAGCACTATTTCCCGACTTCGATAGATGGCACACTACTACAGTGGTGTAGTGGTGTGCCGTTATACCTTCACAAAGGCTTAACGGTGTAATGGTGTAATGGTGTGCCACTACAAATGGAGTGCAGCCTATGAAAACCATAGCTTTTGTGACGCAGAAGGGCGGAGCTGGAAAAACCACTCTCGCCGCGTCCCTTGCGGTTGCTGCCCAGGAAGCCGGTGAACAAGTCGCGGTCTTAGATCTCGACCCACAACAGTCGCTGGCAAACTGGGCGAACGACCGTACCAACGAGATCCCAGCCGTTGACTACCTGGAACCAGGCAGCATTGCGCAGCTTCCATCTGTGCTAACTGCACTTGATAAGCGAGGCTATACGCTGGTCATTCTCGACACGGCTGGGATTGATAGCACCGGTACGCACATGGCCATGCAGGCGGCAGATTTGTGCCTAGTACCAAGTCGGCCCACCCGGATGGACTTACGGGCGACTAGGGCGACCTACGAAGCCGCTATACGTTTGCAAAAACCTTTTCTGTTTGCATTGAACCAGTGCCCGCCACAGCCAAACAATTCGCGCGCCAGCGAAGCGGCGCAGGCTCTAGCCATGCTTGGTTATGTAGCAGAGCCGCTATTGATGCAGCGGGCAGACCACCAAGATGCTTTTGCATCTGGTTTGGGGGTGACTGAGTACGCGGCAAGTGGAAAGGCCGCCGATGAAATTCGCCAGTTTTGGGCATGGGTAAAGAAATCAATGGAAGGAACGGCACATGGCCAAAAAACAACGTCCAAGCTTGTTGGGTAGCATCCAGGGGGAAATGGGGCAGGGGAACAGCGACCACAAAACCGCCGAGGTGGTGCCTTTGGCGCAACCGGCTCCTACACCTTCCAAGAGGGCGGATGTGGTGAAGTCCACCATCTATTTGCCGCCGCAGGTACACCGGAAGCTAAAGGAGATAGCCTTTGCGAAGGACTGTAAACTACATGACTTGATTATGAAGGGTGTGAGCCGGGTACTGGTGGAGCACGGGTACCCGACGGTTGATGAGCTGAAAGAGAAATAACGGTATAGTGGTATACCGTTATAGTGGTTCTGCTTGTGGTCTGCGAGAACAGGCCCCTTTAAGGGGTTATGCGCGGCCGTTCTTCTCGACGTATTTCTTCACAAACCCGACGAATGAACCGTCTGGATTTTCGGGAATGGCTTGTTTGCGCATCAGGAAGTCACGCCATGAACCTTCAAGAAAATAGATATCGTACCCTCCGGCAAATTTGCGGGCGACATCGATCGTGGAGGGCTTAAGCTTCACCTGGTCGATCGCGCGCGGTGTTTCCGGCTCGCAATAGGTTTCTGTGAAATCTCTGCGTGGCCGAATGATGATCAAATCGTCGGTCATCTCGAAATCGTAATCGGGAATATGTTGGTGCTGCCGATTGTCCTCGATAATCGCCTTGAGCATCCGGCGGAACTCTTTGAGCGTCGAGTTTGATCCCGTGCGATGGTGGATGGTTTCAAGCCGCAGGTGCCATTTTGTGCTCTGGCCGCACATCTTCCGCGCCAGTTCGTATAAACGACGCTCTAAGGGCTTGCGGAGACGAAAATAGTCACGAGAGATCGTGAGAATGTCGCCTGCCTTCTCATGCATGGCATTGAACACCCAATCGGAGAGAGTGATTTCAATAGCCTGCATCCGGCCGTCGCGCGTTTCCTTGATCGTCTTGGCACTCTCAATGAAACTGAACACTTCCCATTGCTCACGCCCGCCCGTGGTGATGTTCGTTTCAATCTGTGTACCTTGGAGACGCTTGAGAGCTGCCTTGAAGAGATCATAGCCACGATCGTTCGTCGCGCGATTGGTGGTCTTCAAGAGGTCATGGGCATTAAAGCGCAAAGTTCGGAGCACCTGTTTGCCTGCGTTCAGGCGCGCCATACACTGTGATATGCAGTAGATCAGGATATCGCGGTCATGCACCGTTGCCAGGCCGATCGGAGAAGGGCCAAGGCGGATATATTTATCCCCGTTTCTATATTCGCGGGTCTGATGATCCGGTTTCGTCGAGAGCGTGAAAAGCGGATGCTCCATTGAGGCCGTATCGGATTTCGGCGCTGCGTCGAAAATATCGCAGATGAAAAAATCCGGCTCCGGGTGTCGATCGGGAAGCAGGGGAGAGCGCTCAGAGCGTGAATCATCTAAAGGCAGTTCATTCACCATTTCACACACCAGTTTCGCAATTTTACCCACCCTGTCAATCAATTTCGCAATTTCACACACTATGGATAATTTCCGCTGCGTTACCTCATTTTCACGGTTGTGGGCAGATCGGTGGATAAGTCATCAAATCGGATTCGCAACTCTACACACCCAGATTCGCAACTCTACACACCTAGATTCGCAACTCTACACACCAAAAAGATTATAAAATCTAATTTATTATTTTATTTTCAAATACTTACTGATTAGACAAAAATCGGAAACACAATTCAAACACATATAAAAACACATAGGGCGCTTCGCGCCTTCAGGCTTACCCTTAGGATTACGCTTAAGCCAAATCCATAATGAGGTAGATACTCATGTCGATGGTGCCTGACAGAAAAGCCCTTTTAGGATTTTTTGAACCGAAAGACCGATCTAATTACTGATTAGCGGTTGATAATACGGCTAGTTGCCACGGCATCTTTAGCAACTACTGGGTCGCTCAAAATTTTTGCGACCCAGTCGGATGTTTCAGGGCTTGGGGTCATCAGTTTAGAAATACTAGTGGTATCATTCTCCCAGATTTCGAGCCTCATATCACCGTTATCTTTGAAGTGTTTCAGGTTCTGGAGAATGGCAATTCCAATTGGAGCCAACTTCATAGTTGCATCTAGATCTGAAACTTCTTCTGCCCATTGGGCATCTCTGGCGAAAGAGACAACGACAATATGTGATGCCGTTTCATAAACACTATAACCACTCTCAATCGAGAGCAGCGCCACCCCCGCACCGTAATGCGTCAGATCATATCCCAAATGTTTCACCAGTCCTCTAACCACAGTCAGCGGGTCATTTTGCATGGGCTTTGGTTTCTTAGAGAACGGCCAAATCATATTATCTCTCCCGAGAAGGCATGATAGCATGGATGGACCAGGTCGTGTTCACCCGCCAGACACGTGGCTCTGTAGCGATCAGCCTTGGTCGAATCTGCCCTTGAACTCAGGGTCAGAGAAGTAGGCAAGTTTTTGGGCGATGACGGGCCTTTGCCCGGCCAGGAAGATAAGCTCGGAATGGCCGGGAAGATTGCGGACCTCGTCGGGGGTCAGCAGGGGCCGGGCAACGTGGTGCGTGGACCATGTGATGCCGGTTGCTTCGGCATCGAGGGCACGGGCCATGGTCTGGAAGACGGCGGTCTCCTGTCCGAGCAGATCGGAGACGAGACGAGCACTTTCATGATCGTTGACGCCAAAGATCTGAAGAACGCCGGCATTGGAAAGAAAGGTACCGGCCTTTTGTCCGTAGGTCGCACGCAGCTGGTGAATATCCTGGAGGATCGGCCAGAGCTGAACGCCATAACCGGCCATGAGGCCCATGGCGCGCTCGATGGCGGCCAGGTGACCGAGGGCGGCGAACTCATCGAGCAGGTAGAGAATGGGGGAGGCGGGCTGTACCGGATTACGGGCCATGTCGAGCAGGCTTTGTGTGATGATGAGGCGCAGCCAACGGGAATAGGTTGACAGGCGATCGGGGGGCAGGACGAGGAAGACGGTTGCGTTTTTGCGCTTCAGATCCGTGAAGGAGAAGGAACTGTCATCGAGGACGCGATGCATGCGCGGTGAATCGAGAAAGTGGGTGTGGCGCTGCGCGGCAGACAAGACGCCGGCCGCTTCCCGGTCTGATTTGCCGAGATGTCGATTGGCGGCGCGGGCGACCAGTCCATTTGCCGCGGTTGAGGCCTGCATCTGTTTGAGAAGGGCGGCAAAGGCGTCCGGGGCGAGGGTAAGGTTCTCCCGGAGGGTCATGAGGGTGCGCCGGGCTGCGGGCTCGTGGGAGACGATCTGGAGGATCAGGCCGGCGACCAGGGCTTTGGCCTCCTCGTTCCAGTGGGCTTCACCGCTCATGCCCGGTTCGTCGAAGACGAGGGCATCGGCGAGCGTTCCGGCGTCCTCGGCAAGGTCGAGGCTAGCCGGGTCAAGGCTGTCCATGGGATTGAAGGTGCCGGTCCGGGTATCGGTCGCGCCGAAGGGATCGAGAATATGGACTGGCCCGAACTGTTCCCGGGCGCGTCCGGCGATCTTTGCGTTTTCGCCCTTGGGATCGATGCAGATGATGGAGCGATCGGCGGTCAGCAGATTTGGAATGAGGGTGCCGACGCCTTTTCCGGTCCTGGTCGGCGCCATGGTGATGAGGTGGGACGGGCCGTCATAGCGCAGGAGCCTTTTCGACTTGGGGTCTCGGCCAATTAGGAGGCCGGAAGACTTTTGCGAATAGGGCGCCATCTCTTTCGGTGTCGCGAAGCGGGCGGAGCCGTGGGTTTCACCGGCGATGTTACCGAAATTGTCGATGAGCGCATTGGTGATAGCGCGCCAAATAAGCAGCAAGGCAAAGATGATAACGACCGAACTGGCGATCTGGCGAATGAGGCCGGCGCGCTCGATCGTGCCGTTATGGACGAGATATTCAATGACGAAAGTAGGAATGAGTATGATGACCAGAAGACCGACAACGAACTTCACGAAAAACGCGCCATAGCGAAAGGGAAATGTCACGAAAGCGATCAATGCCCAGATGGGGTCACGTCCTGCGGCGCGCCCAATATTTTTCAATGCCACCCAGGCCAATTTTAATCTCAGCATGAATTCCCCTGTATCAAGCGTCTTTTTGGTTTTCGGTACTTATCTCGATCAAATCGGAAAACAGTTCCTTATCGGCCTCCCGAGTGAGGAAGTCCGGCAGTTCGCGGCGTAGCCAGTCGGAGAGCCGCCGTGTAAATTCCGGGTCATTGGCATTCTCAAGACGGTGCAGCACAAGTGCTCCAAGCAACACCTTACGGCGTGTGTCGCGGGTGCGCTCCTGTTTTGTGAGCCGTGCTTTCAGCGTCTTCTTTTTCGTTTCCAGTTCAGCTAGTCGCTGTTCGATGGATTTGCGTGCCATGATGATTTCCTGATGAAGGTACCACAGGGCTGCACTCTATAATTAATTTTACCGAGGAAGCAAAACGCAAAGTTGCGCATATTGAGGCAAGAGGCTATCCGCTTGCTCCGATACCTGAAAATGAAAAAGCGTAGCGATTGAAATTTGAAGGGCGCACTTACGAGTTGATGCTCAACTCAGTGCTTGATACCCTCTTTGAGGATTAGGAGATCGGGATTGGCCGTCTATCATTGCAGCATCAAGCCAATATCGCGATCGGGCGGCCGCAGCGCCGTGGCGGCGATCGCCTATCGATCCGGTGAGCGGCTGGTGAATGAACGCGACGGCATGGTGCATGACTTCACCAAAAAACAGGGCATCGAGCACACCGAGATCGTTCTGCCCGAAGGGTCATCCGCCGAGTGGGCGCGCGATCGCTCGGTTTTGTGGAATGCCGCCGAGTTTGCCGAAAACCGCAAAGACGCCCGTGTCGCTCGTGAGTTCGAGATTGCGCTTCCCCATGAGTTGTCGGCTGAAGCGCGGCTGGAAGCGGTTCGCGACTTTGCCGCCGATCTTGCGAACCGCTATGGCGTGGCAGTGGACTTTGCCATTCATGCGCCGCATGTCGAAGGCGACATTCGGAACTTCCATGCGCACGTGATGATGACGACACGTCGGGTTGAGAAAAGCGGCTTAAGCGAGAAAACCTATATCGAGCGTGAGAACAAGTGGCTGTTGGGACAGGGCTTGCCGGCGAGCGACATGCAGATTCGTGACATTCGCCGATCTTGGGAAGGGATAGCGAATGAACAGCTGGCACGTGAAGGGTTTGATATCCGGATCGATCACCGGTCCCATTTGGACCGGGGGCTTGAGATCATTCCGACGGAGCATATGGGAGTTCATGCGACGCAGCTGCAACGGCAGGGGCGGGCGGTAGATCGAACCCGTTTGGATGAGGGGTCGGCCAAACGCAATGCGGAGCTTATCCGGGAAAAGCCGGAAGAGGTTCTGTCGCTGATTGCAGAAGAGAAGAGCGTGTTCGATCGGCATGATATTGCCCGCACACTGCATCGCTATCTCAACGATGAGCCCCAAGCGTTTCAGAACGCCTTTGCTTCAGTCATGGCCTCGCCGACGCTTGTGCAGCTTCAGGGCGAGCGTGTTGATCGGGAAACGGGCGAAGTGACGCTCGCGCGCTATTCAACGCGGGACATGGTGTCTCTTGAAAGCAGCATGATCGAAAGCGCGCGGCGAATGCATGCGGCGCGATCGCATGGTGTCGATCAGCGACATGTTCGTGGTGCGATCGAGCGACAGGACGAGGCGCTTCAACGCGGGGCCGGGGATATCTCGGCGCGATTGTCGAATGAGCAGCGTGGAGCGATTGCGCATATCACCGGTCGGGAACGGATTGCGGCGGTGGTCGGGTTTGCGGGGGCGGGCAAGTCGACGATGCTGGCGGCGGCGCGTGAGGCCTGGGAGCGACAGGGGTACCGGGTTCATGGGGCGGCCTTGTCGGGGAAGGCGGCCGAAGGGTTGGAAGAGAGTTCCGGGATTGCGAGCCGCACGTTGGCGTCGTGGGAGATGGGTTGGCAGAACGACAGGCGCCAGCTCGGCCGCGGCGACGTGTTTGTTATCGACGAGGCGGGGATGGTGGGCAGCCGTCAGCTGGCGCGATTTGTTGGCGAGGCTGAAGCGCGCGGGGCGAAGATCGTTCTTGTTGGCGATCATGAGCAGTTGCAGGCGATCGGGGCGGGCGCTCCGTTCCGGGCTGTTGCGGAAGAGGTCGGTCATGCGGAGCTTACGGAAATTCGCCGCCAGCGTCATGACTGGCAGCGGGAGGCTTCTGTTTCGTTTGCCACCCATAAGACGGGCGAAGGGTTGGCCGCCTATCGCGATCATGGAGACATTCATTTTGCGGCTGATCGCGACCAGGCGCGGTCGGAGATTGTTCGAGACTACCTTGCCGATCTTGACCAGCGGCCGCAGGGAAGCCGGGTCGCTATGGCGCATCGGAGGGTTGATGTTCGAGCGTTGAATGAAGGCATCCGTTCCGAGCTTCAGGAACGCGGTTCATTGTCGCGCGGCGAGGACGCCGGCGAAGTGTCGGTTCAGACCAATGACGGCAAGCGCGACTTTGCGCCGGGTGACCGGATCGTATTCCTTGAGAACAACCGTGACCTTGGTGTCAAAAACGGGATGCTTGGCACGGTGGAGCGCATCGAAGCCGGTGAGGGGGGTGACCCACCCAGGATCGTTGCGCAGCTCGATGGCCGCGATGGTGAGTGCGTGCGTGTTGATTTGGAGACCTACAAGGCCATCGACCACGGCTATGCGACGACGATCCACAAAAACCAGGGGGCGACGGTCGACCGAGCCTATGTTCTGGCGTCGGCAACGATGGACCGACATTTGACCTATGTTGCTATGACCAGGCATCGCGATGGCGCGCAGCTTTATGCGGATATGGGCGAGTTCGGCGATCGTTCATCGGGTCGCCTGGTCGAACATGGCAAGGCGCCGTTTGAGCACCGGTCAGGCAACGCCAAGAGCTACTTCGTCACTCTGGAAAACGCCAAAGGCGAGCGACAGACGACTTGGGGTGTTGATCTTGAGCGGGCCATTGGTGAGGCCAAACCGGAGATCGGCGAGACGATCGGGCTTCGGCATGAGGGATCTCAGACGGTTAGGCTTCCTGATGGAACGCAGGTGCAGCGCAATGCCTGGAAGGTGATTGAGGCGCAGGATCTGGCCTATGGACAGCTGGAAGCCCGTTTGTCGCGTTCCGGCGTGAAGGAAACGACGCTGGATTATTCCGCCGCTTTTGCAGAGCGTCGCGGGATAGCGGAAACCTTGGGGATCAGGAGCGAGATCGATGTTGCGCGGATGGAGCGGAGTGCTGCCCGCGATCTTTCTCCGGCTCACTACGGCGCTAATGGGGAGCGCGTTCGCTCGCAGAAAGATCGCTCCGAAACGGTCGGGCGTATGGTGGCCCAGGATAGGGGATCTGGCGAGAAGAAGCTTGCGGATCGCGCAGAGCGAACGACCGAGGCAAACGCACCGTCGGCGGGCAAACAGCGGCGTAGCCTGTTTGACGGTCTCAAGCTTAACGCCCGGTCGAAACAGGAACGCAAGCCGGAAACGCGCGATATAGACCAGGACAGGCTTGCTGAGCGGCTGCGCCGGCACTCCCCGTTTGAAACGGCCGTCGATCGCTATGCGCAGGCGTTTAGCGCCGGACAAAAGCAGCGTGGGCAGGGCTTGCCTCTCCTTGAGAGTCAGAAACGGGAAATGCAGGAGGCCGGCCGTCAGCTCGACCAGGCGCGGTCCGGTTCCCTGGAGTTGATCAGATCTGCGGTGCAGCGCGATCCGCAGACCGCGTTGGCCATGACGGAGCGTTCTGGCCGGGACCGTGTCGATCATCTTGTCGCCGGCATGGAGCGTGAGCGGGCGGCGGTTGCGGACCCGGCTGTTCGTGCCGATCGCTTTGTCGAGCGCTGGCAGGAGTTGAAGGCCGAGCACCGGGAGCTGCGTGGGCGGCAGGAGACGCAAGCGCGCGGCAGGGTCGCATCTGAGTTGCGCGATTTGACGAAAAGCCTCGAGCGCGATCCGCAGATGGAGCAGGCGCTTCAAAAGCGGTCGAAAGACCTTGGACTTGACCATATCGGCCAAGAAAAGAGCCTTGCCAAAGACCTGGAGCGGCAAATCTCGCGGGAGCAAAAGCTCGACAAGAGCCACGGACTGGAAATGTAAGGGACACGATGACGGACGCAAGCGCGGACTTCGAACGAGACAACATGGAAACTGCCGGCGATCCGGTTCAGGCTTTCGACGATTTGCGTGAGGCGGTGGAAAAGCTCTCACGCGAGATCGGCGGAGAAATGACCGTGATCCGCAAGGGGGTCGAGACGGCCTTCGACCAGATCGACAGGATCGGTCAGCCGGTCGACTACAGTGCCGATCTCGGTCGTCTGGTGGAAAGCCTTGCCCGGACCCGGGAGCGCCTTCAGGCGATCGAGCAATTGCCGGTACTCCGGCTTCAGCCGGCCCAACTGACGCGCGCCGCCGAACAGGGCGGGGACGGGCTGGTAAAATCACTGGCGCGTAAAGTGGATGAAGCTACCAGCGATCTGGCGCGCGAAGCCCGGACCCTTGCCGCCTATACCAAAAGTGCACGAGATCGGGAAACCCAGACCCGAAACCTGTACTTTGCCGGCTTCGGCGGACTGGTGGCCGGAATGCTCCTGGTCGGTGTGGTGCTGTTCTGTCTGCCCGACGCTCTCGCCTCGCGGGTCGCGGCCTTCCTCATGCATGACACGCGCTGGAATGCCGGCTTTGCCATGATGAGTGCCGGCAATCCTGCCAGCGCGCAGTTTATGAATACAGCCAACCAGCTGGTTTATGCCAATAACGAGGCCATCGAGAAATGCCGGGCGGCCGCCGCAATGGCCGGGCAAGACCAGACATGCACCATTGTCGTGTCCGAAAACTGAGGGCTGGCAGGAAGAGAGCTAGGCCCAAAAGTTGGAGGCGCCTCAGTCAGGTGGCGATTTGAAGTTGCTTGATGCCATCGCGGAACGCACACTCCCCCAAGCCACAATACGACCTGCAAACCCGGTAATGATCTTAGCAATTCGGGAGATTGTCCAAGTTGTTTTCTGAAGACGAATCTGCGGTCGAGCGAAGGTATTTCCCGGTATTTCCATTCACCACGGTGATGTCGACGCGAGACGTACCAGCCTGCTGGACGTAGTAAGTGTGCAGGCCTTTTTCGATGTCGTTGATCGCATCTGCCTTCAGGCGAGGAGACCATGTTGCGCCTGACTTGCAGAGCTTAGTGATATCGCCATCCGTGTTTTTTCCGGAGGCAGTAACTTGTCTGTCGGCCATCTGAAGCGTTCCTTGTAGATGAAATATTGTATGGTTCGAAATATTCCTGTTTGGAGGTGCGCGGGATTATCAGGCACCTCTCTCCATTGTTTTAACGTTATTTTTTGTTCGGACGCTGCGTGAGTGCCGAAGCTGCCGCCGTCTTTGCAGCTGAGCTGGACTTTGGGTTTTTAAGCACTTTTGACGCTGCTGATGCAGCCTTCGCGCTCGTTACTTCTTTGTTCGATTTTGCCATGTTGTTCACCTACTTCCTTTCTTCTTAATCTCTAGAGTTTGTCAAAACCGGTCTATAAATGGGAATAACATTCCACCCGCAATATTGGGTTGTTTTTTAATAAAAACAACCCTGAATCGTATCTATTGAGTGTGTTCTACTAGGGCGGTTGCACACGAAGATTCGGGGCGACTGGGCCACTTATAAGGCATTGAAGAAATATGCTTATTTATGATGTGTACATTTAGTACGGTTTTTCCTTGCATTCTTGCGCGAGAATCATCCATATTATAGGAGACATGACCGGCCCCACTGCACCTCGGTGTACGGGTCGGTCTTCTTATTTATAATATTGAATTGTGGCCTTATATCCGAAACCATTCCTATCTCTTGATGACCAAGTTGCGCTTTTAAAACAGCGTGGAATGGAAATTACGGACGAGCCGAGAGCTAAATTCTACCTTTCGCGCGTCAACTATTATCGCCTTAGTGCGTATTGGTATCCGTTTCGTGAAAAGCAGACGGTGGTAGATCCTAACACTGGGGTCGAGCAGACAACGATTCTAGACACCTTCAAACAGGGCACACATTTCAGCCATGCCCTGGATCTCTATGTCTTCGATAAAAAGCTGCGTTTGATGGCTCTCGATGCCCTAGAGCGCATCGAAATCGCTTTGCGGGCGGATCTTGCTATCCTGCTCGGTCAGCGGGCTCCTCTTGCGCATAGAGATCCTTCGCAGCTCCACGGTCATTTTTCCCGCCGTCGCCGTAATCCGCAAGCAGAAACCGAACATGAAAAATGGCTCCGGATCTTGGATGGAAAGGTCGAGAGATCTCGTGAGGATTTCGCGCTGCACTTCCGGCGCAGATACCCAGGCGCAGACATGCCAATATGGGTAGCGGCGGAGATTTGGGACTTCGGAGCCCTATCGCACCTCTATGCAGGTCTCTTACAGGCTGACAGAGATGCTATTGCGCAAAGTTACGGTGTGCCAGACGGGCGGATCTTCGAGAGATGGCTGCGTGTCCTCAATGATGTTCGAAACATCTGTGCTCACCATTCCCGACTTTGGAACAAACCGCTGGTGAATATCCCTCGTATGGGCGGGCCGGGGGACATTCCAGCCTTTGATCACATCCAGGCGGATAGGCGCGCTCAAACGCGTGTCTACGCCGCCTTTGCGATCATGCGTCACATGGTCGGCGTGATTAATCCGAACTCCTCCTGGTGCTTGTTCTTGTTGGAGCATTTGGGCACGTTTCCGGACAATGCTTATGTTTCACTAAAGAATGCGGGGTTTCCCGATGGCTGGGAACAACAGGTGATTTGGGCTGGGTGACGGACAATGCTTCTTAGCACAGTGAGCACGTCGAGGCGGCAGACTTGGCGAGAGTTGCATCATTCCTCCGGCATATCCGGCCTACGCACCTGGCGCGGGCGCAGTTCCCCCACCGTGTTGCACAAATCATCAGGCGGCGCGCGGCGGTCCCTTACCCAGAATTTTGGCATCATGAGATACGCTCGAACGTGGGACGTCCGAGGGAAGTCATCTTGTTGAGGACTGAGACGCCAATCCGGCTCTCGGTTCTCTGATTGTCCAGGGTGCGTGATCTTAACCTTTCCCCGAGAGCACTTCGTGAAAAGGTGTATCACCAATCGCTGCCTGAAATCGAAGATTTCAACGCGATTGGTGATACTTTTTGTTTTTGCTTTCACGAAACGCTATTGGCTCGGATCGAGCGCACGCTCTTCATGCTGAGCTATGTCTGAATCTGGTGTCCGGGCGATTTGAATGACGGCGGTGCATCTGGTTGGATTGGTGTTGCTACACACCCAACCAACCATTTTAGGACGCACCACCATGGACGAAGCTACCATCATCGATTTTACCCGTCGAG
>JBDWGM010000124.1:0-11451 GCA_039975755.1 Paracoccaceae bacterium
GACCTGATTGTCGGTCACGACGGCCTCCGTATCGACCTATGACACGCTCAAACGCTGACCTGATGACTGACCGAAAACGGCTGCTGGGGCCGAATGTGTCAACGTTCTACGATGACCCTGTGCATATCGTAAAGGGCTCCGGCGTCTGGTTGTGGGATGCGGACGGGCGCAAATACCTCGATTGCTATAACAACGTGCCTCATGTGGGCCACTGCAACCCACGCGTCGTAGATGCGATCTGCCAGCAAGCCGGAACGCTGAACACCCACACGCGCTATCTACATGAAGGTATCCTGGTTTATATCGAGCGTCTGACCGCAACCACAGATGCGTCCTTGGATACCGCGATCCTGACCTGCACCGGCTCCGAGGCGAACGACATCGCTCTGCGCATGGCCGAGGCCGTCACCAGCAAGCGCGGTATTATCGCGACGGACGCGACCTATCACGGAAACACCGCGCTGGTGAGCCAGCTGAGCCAGTCCAACATTCCGACCTCAGGTTTTGGTCTAGGGCAGTTCTTTCGTTTTGTGGACGCGCCGGACAGTTATCGAAACCCCGACCCCGATGGCTCGATCTTTGCCGCCCAAGTTGCAAACCAGATTGAGGCACTCAACGAAGATGGAACAGGCTTTGCGGCCCTCGTCGTTTGCCCCTATTTCCTCAACGAAGGGTTCGCCGACCATCCCGATGGATGGCTGAAACCTGTGGCTGAGGTTGTACGCAAAGCCGGTGGTTTGTTGATCTGCGATGAAGTCCAATCCGGCTTTGGCCGGACAGGTACCCACATGTGGGCGCATGAAAAAATGGGAATTGTGCCGGATGTGATGGTTTTGGGCAAACCCATGGGCAATGGCCATCCCATCGGCGGCGTGGTTGCCAAGGGCGATATCGTCGCTGAGTTTCGCAAAGGGTATCGCTATTTCAATACCTTCGGCGGCAATCCTGTTTCTTGCGCGGCGGCAATGGCGGTGCTCGATGAAATCGAAGCCCGTGATCTTGTCACCAACGCTCTGACTGTCGGCACCCACGCCCGGGCACGTATGGTCGAACTCGCGAAAAAGCATGACGTTATTGGCGATGTCCGAGGCTCGGGCCTAATCTTTGGCAGCGAGATGGTGGTGGATCGTCAGACAAAGGCCCCCGCTAGCGAATTCACCGACCGACTTACTAATGCCATGCGTCACCGCGGCATCCTGCACTCCAAACTAGGGCGATACAAAAACACGCTCAAGATACGCCCACCGATGCCATTCTCGATCCAGAACGCTGATCTGCTGTTTGATACGTTGGATGAGGTGTTGTCCGAAACGTCACTTTATCCATGAATTTTGCCGCCAAAGCACTGCCCCTATGGGGTTTGGAAGGCGCTAAGATTACGTTGATCGCAGCCCGTGAAAACAGCGTGTATCGCGTGGATCACCCGACGGGGTCATTCGCCATGCGGCTGCACCGTCAAGGCTACAGAACAGACGATCAGTTGAAGTCCGAACTCGACTGGATGGCTTGGGTCGCCCAATCTGGATTATCTGTACCTGCACCACAAGTCAGCTTGGACGGATCACATTTACGCACTGTGGATGGCGTGCAGATTGATGTTCTCAACTGGTTGACGGGTGACACACTCGAGGTGTTGCTGCCACAAATGGATAAAGCAGCGCGAACACAGCTCTTTCAAAATTTCGGTCGCGATATCGCGAAAATGCATGACGCCAGCGATGCATGGCCTGGGGTCGCCGCCTGTGTGCGGCCGACATGGGACGTCAATGGGTTGCTGGGGCGAGCTCCGCTTTGGGATCGCTTCTGGGATAATCCCCACCTTACTGCAAAACAGCGAGAACTTTTCGTCGCATTCCGAGCCGAAGCGCGCAGCAACCTCGATGCACTTGCCGCTTCACTGGATTACGGATTGATCCACGCCGATCTTGTGCCTGCCAATGTGATGGTGCAGGGTTCCACGTTTCACTTCATTGATTTCGATGATGGTGGGTTTGGTTTTCGATTATTCGAAGTCGCGACGGCTCTGCTGAAACACTGTGCTTTGCCAGATTTCGAGATCCTCAAAGTCGCTTTGATCACAGGCTATCAAGCACATCGACAGCTCGATGTAAGCAACCTTGGTTTGTTCCTCGCATTGAGGGCTATGACCTACGTCGGCTGGAATATCAGCCGTGCAGAAGAAGATAAAACAGGTGAGCGTAACGCCCGTTTCGTGGGGCAGGCCGAAGTCCTAGCAACCGCCTATCTCGACCGCTAGACTTCGTTGAGTTTCCCCCACCCGGGACAATTGCACCGTCTTTGGGGCCAAGACAGAGGATTGGACACTAGGTGTGACCCACCAATAATCTGATCTGCGTGGCATGAGGCAAATGACCGTGTATAGTTTTGGGTGGATATCGTAGGTTGATCCGGTTCTAACACGCTTCAATTTAACTAAATCCTCGCAGCCGCCGAACGCCCGACATAACGCGCCGGGAGGCGATTCCATGTTGCATACACAGCGCGCACGACTTCCATTAAACTGCTGACAGTATGAAAGATTTGTCCGGTCCATTACTAGAATGGTTGATTTTCGCCTGTCTGATGGCGAACGCCCTGAAGCTCCGTGCCTATGCTTAAGTCAAGGTTCACATAAGCGCGCTTATGCGACATGACCATTGAGTTTGTGATTGAATAGTTGGTC
Source organism: Paracoccaceae bacterium (assembly GCA_039975755.1). Taxonomy (GTDB): domain Bacteria; phylum Pseudomonadota; class Alphaproteobacteria; order Rhodobacterales; family Rhodobacteraceae; genus JABSSA01. The sequence goes on from JBDWGM010000124.1 coordinate 2,684, forward strand.
TTGCTTGGTCTGTCGGGGCCCCTACCCTATTTGCTATAATTTAACTAGGCTCGAGGAAGTGATAGTCAGCGTAAATAGTCGGTTCGGGTCACCACATTTGGTAGTCGATGGTATGATTGCGCCGAGTGCTAGATGCTTTTTCTTGACTTAGCGCGGTGAATCATTGCTTAACTGTTTTCAAGTTGCGCAAATAAGCAACATTGAGCGGGAAAAGAGCAACCATGTTTCAGACAGCACCTATTTCGGCCGCGTCTCAATCCGATGTCACCGAACAGATGGCAGCGCGATTGAAAACGGCTCTAACCACCCATTTAGAGCAAGTATACGCTCCGGATCACAGAAAGTCATTGCGCCTGTTCAGTGCGACAGAGACTGCAGATCTTCTTGGGGTGTCCGGCCAGTTCCTGCGGAAGTGCCACAGCGATGGATCGCTTGCAGAGCCTGCAGTGAACAAAGGCGGGCGCCGGTCTTATTCAGGTGATGAAATCTGGGCGATGCGGCAAGCGCTTGAGGCGGGGTCGCGAAGCCCGGGCAAATATGTTCCGGGTCGGCGCGCGGGTGACAAATTGCAAGTCATCCAATTGATGAACTTCAAGGGTGGATCGGCCAAATCGACCGCAACGATCCATCTGTGTCATTACCTTGCCCTGAACGGTTACCGTGTCTTGGCGATTGATCTGGATCCGCAGGGCAGTTTGACTGGATTTTGCGGTCTTCAAACTGAGTTGGAGTTTGATGGGCCCACAATCTACGATTCCTTGCGCTATGAAGACCCCCTGCCCTTGTCAGACGTTATTGTAGACACTTATTTCCCTGGCCTTGATTTGGCCCCTGCCCGCCTCATTCTCAGTGAGTTCGAGACCGAAACGGCCGTAAATGCAGGTCGCGGTGCCGCATTCTTTGAAAGGCTTTCGATTGCGCTCGCCCCGGTTGAAGACAATTATGACATTGTTATCATCGACAGCCCCCCTGCCCTCGGGTTCTTGACGCTCACAGGGCTGTTTGCGGCCACTTCCGTTTTGGTGCCGATGACGCCAAGCATGCTTGATCTTGCATCGACCCAGCAGTTCATCGAGATGACATCGGCCTATATCGGCGTCATTGAAGATACGGGCGTGAGGATGGACCACGACTTTTTTAGCTTTCTGATCACCCGCGATGATCCAAGCGATATCCCAAGTCAGCAAATCGTCTCGCTCATGCGGGCGCTGTTTCAGGATCGGATTATCCCGTCGACTGCGTTGCGAAGCACGGCAATCGGTGATGCATCGATGCTGAAAATGTCAATTTACGAGGTGGCCCGTGCGGACATGACGCGCAGCACATATGACCGTGCGCGCAAAAGCATGGATGCGGTCGGCGCTGATATTGCGCATTTGGTTCAACAAGCGTGGGGCCGTGACTGATGGCGTTGGATAAAAACAAGACCGGGATTATGGCGGCTATTTCTGCGGCGACAGAGGGTCAGGCACCGATTGGCAAGAACCGTGCGCATCGAACTTTGCCGAAAGGTACTGTTGGATCGGTCAGAGCGGGCCTTGGCGGCATCCAAGAGATTGATACGGCGCTGATCTTACCCTGGGGGCCGCAGGATCGGCTGGAGTTAACAGCTGTTAACAGCAGTGATGACGATGTGGTCGATCTTGTTGAAAGCATCCAAGCCAGCGGTCAACAAATCCCGGTTCTATTGCGTCCGGCGCTTCATCAGGACGGCAAGTTTGATGTCGTCTATGGTCGGCGGCGTGTTTTGGCGTGTCAGCAGCTTGGCATCATGGTCAAGGCACTCATTCGGACGCTGGACGATCGCGAAGCGCTTATGGCCAAGGGCCTCGAGAATGCTAGCCGTCAGGATCTGAGTTTTTATGAACGCGCCCGCTTTGCTCAGGCGATTTTAGACCAAGGTTATTCTCGTGAAGAAGCGCAGAAGGCGCTGTCGATTAGCAAAAATACGCTGTCTCAGCTTGAGCGCGTCGCGCGGTTGATTCCAGCCGCTGTGGGAGAGGCCATCGGGCCAGCGCATGGGGCAGGCCGTCCCAAGTGGATGACACTTGCGACGGCGTTTGAGAGTGGCAAGACAAATGAAGCTCAGGTGATGAAGATCCTAAGCACCGTCACAGAAGGCGAAACGTCAGATGCGCGATTGGCGGCTGTTCTTGCAAGCTTAGGCAAGCGCGGGGCAAACGAGACGCGCGCCGCGGAACGCAGGCCCGTGAAAGGCACGTTTGTGAAATCATCGATGTCGTCTGTAACGCTTACGGTCAAGCGGGCAGGGGATACAGCAGCATTCGCAGATTGGATCGATGACAACATCGACCGTCTGATCAAAGAATCCTACCAGTCATTCAAAAAGGGACAGGAGGATAGCGCCAGTTAACAGCTGTTAACTGGCATATTGAGGATATGAGCAGACAAGGAGGATAACGCAAAAAGAAACCCTCGAAACCGGAGTTCCGAGGGCTGCAACGCCAAGGCGCTGATTGTTTTCGCACTTCAATCTTAGCAGTCCCCGAATCACCGCACAACAAAAAACGCCCTTGGGCGAACGGGTATCTGCTGCGTTTCGAAAGAATATGACACATTTAGATGATGGGCTTGTTGGCCAGACGCACTTTGCAAAAGATGCGAACAATACTTTGTACGCAAATGGTTGGCGCAAGCCGACGCCGGAACTTCTACAAGCCGAACGGTTTGCAGAAGTCGGCGAACAGTTAACTATACCCAAAACACGAGCGATCGTTGCAGCAAAGAAAGTTGCTGCGGCCATTGGACTCAAATCCCAAGACCTGCTTCTTCTGGATACCTTTGGGGCGGTGACACAGCCTCAGGACTGGGAGCAGGGCAGGCGGCCTATTGTCTGGGCTTCAAACCACTTCCTGATGGAACAAACGGGGTTCTCTTTGGCCACACTGAGACGTCATGTGCGGCGGCTGTGCGAGGTTGGGGTGATTTCTATGAAAGATAGCCCGAACGGTAAGCGTTGGGGGCGTAGAGATGCGGATGGTGTGATCGTTGAGGCCTATGGCTTTGATTTGGCACCTATGGCGGCGCGAGCAGAAGAGTTTGAGGCGCTCTATGAGCACCTACAGGCCGAGAGGGCGCTCAGTGCATCCCTGCGCAATGCGATCACGGTAACCCGGCGCATGATCCGTGCAAAGATCGAGAAGGCGCTGGACGCTGGCCTGCGTGGGCCGTGGGCAAACCTTCAAGAAGTATTCAGAGAGCTTCTGGAGGGCCTTCCAGCGCGATCTGAGAGGGTAGGGGGGCTTGAGTGCTACTTGGAACGCATCAAAGCGTTCTTGGTCTCTGTGGAGCAATCTTTTGAAGCGGCATTCGATTGGCGAACTGAAAGTGATGTTGCGCATGCTTCGACATCTGAGGATATGTTAAAGAAAACTGCATATATGAAACCCACCAGTTTCGAAAATGATACCCACATACTAACTACAAATGATCTTAATACTGTAAATAGTAATCGCTTTGAAACAAAGCACCGGGCGGGCGCTGAGCCAAATAAGCCAGTGTTAGAGCCTGTTGAGAGGTCTGAAGAGGTTAATCTCGATATCGACTGGAGCACCCATGCGAAAACACGAAGTTCTGATATTGATGTTCCAACATTAATGGCCTCCTGCCCGCATTTTGCCGACATGGCGCGAGGATCCCAAGGGTTCATGAAAGACTGGAACGATGTGCACCGCGCCGCCGCCACACTCCGGCCCATCGTTGGGATCTCGGAGGATGCTTGGAACGTAGCCAACAAGGTTCTAGGGCCCGCTCAGGCCGCTGCATCTATCGCACTGATCCTCGATAAATCGTCCGACGGTGAGGTGAAATCACCCGGTGGCTATCTGCGCGGTTTAATTGAGAAAGCGCAGAACGGCGAGTTACATTTGGATCGGAGCTTCTACGGCAGGCTCAATGGGGCAGGGGCGTGATGAGGATCGTTTTTGAAGGGGACTGTATGGGAACGCATCGAGAGTGTGATTCATTGACATATGTGTCAGAGGCGCATATGTCATGAGTAAGTTGCAAACTGTCGTTGAACTGCCGGAATTCCAGCGCCGCGCCAAAGCGATTATGTCAGATCGCGAGCGAGAAGCTGCGATTGTTTGGATTGCTGAAAACCCGGAGGCAGGTACGTCGTTAGGTGGCGGATTGCGAAAGGTTAGGATCCCGCGCGATGGTGGTGGAAAAAGCGGTGGGTTTCGGACGATGTACGTCTTTGGCGGATACCATATGCCGATTTTCTTGATCACGGTGTTCGCCAAAAACGAAAAGGCCAATTTGTCGACGAAGGAACAGGCGGAAGCCGTCGCTTTGAGCAAGGAGATTGTAACTATGTGGAGTGACAAGCAATGAGTGCATTTGACAGCATCAAACAAGGCTTGGAAGAAGCCAAAGCATTCTCAAAAGGGCAGGGGAGTGATGCGCTTGTTCACGAAATTGCTGTGCCTGAAATCAACGTCGCTGATATCCGAGCTCAAACGGGTTTGTCGCAGGCTGAGTTTGCACGCAGCATCGGCGTTGCGAAAGGTACGTTGCTGAATTGGGAGCATGGACGTCGCAGTCCAACTGGTCCCGCTCAGGTGCTCTTGGCATTGATCGCAAAAAAGCCATCTGTGGTGCAGGATTTTCTCAAATAGGGGCCATCGCTCCACTTAGCCTTGATCGCGTTTCGCGGACGCAGCGAAAAACACCATGGGCGGAAAGCAGTCTTTCGTTGCAGTTGCGAACTTTGATCGATGGAACGCCAAAGCGGACCTACGCCGCCCAACCACCTCAGATTTGACGGCAACTGCCATGAAGGCGGAGAGCAGCCGTTCGCGTGCATCACGCGCAGAGGTCTGATATGCAAATGCAATTCGTAGAATTTCGCAGTCGAGACATTCAGCGCGATCATTAGGTCAAGGCCACTATTTCCATTGCATTCCCACGCATGTTACCGCAGATTCAGTTGATGTTTGCACGCCTTATCGCATTGTCGATCATTATTTTTGCGAGTCTGATCACTGCGGTGCGAGGCATCTGGTTGGGCGCAGGCCCTGTCCCCGCGCAGCGTGTCTATTTTGCAAATCACGCCAGCAATGGCGATTTTGTTCTAATTTGGACCGTATTGCCCGGCAAGTTGCGTCGTAAAACGCGCCCGGTCGCTGCCGCAGATTATTGGCTGTCTACCAAGCTAAAAGCCTTTATCGGTCGGTCGGTGTTTAATGCTGTCTTGATTAATCGCAATCCTGACACAAGCACTGACGACCCTGTGCAACAAATGGCAGATGCATTGGACGCAGGTGATAGTCTGATCTTGTTCCCTGAAGGCACCCGCAACTTGACACAAACGCCGCTACTTCCTTTTAAAACAGGACTGTTTCACCTTGCCACGAAAAATCCCGACGTCGATCTGGTGCCGGTTTGGATCGAAAACTTGAATCGGGTGATGCCAAAGGGAAAGCTTATTCCGATCCCTCTGGTTTGCACGATTACCTTCGGACAACCGATGCACTTGAAGCCAGCCGAAACCAAGACCGACTTTCTCGAACGTGCTCAATCTGCATTGCTGACGCTGTCGGATAGGGCCAAGGATTAGACGATATGGCAAATAGCTTCCTCTTTCTTCTGGGCTGCGTTCTTGCGGTGCTTTTGGTTGCAACAGCCGCTGGACAATTCTTGAAATTCAAAGCGGGGCCTGAGGGTCCTAGCTTAACTGTCGAAAACCTGATTGCGCGTATCAACGCGTGGTGGGCCATGGTTGGCCTGACTGCACTGGCATTCTTGGCGGGAAAGACCGGTGTTGTCGTTCTCTTTGCGGTCTGCTCATTTGCAGCATTGCGCGAGTTCTTAACGCTGACAAACACCAAGGTTGCGGACCATTGGGCCATCGCAACAGCTGCATTCATCGTGTTGCCAATACAATTCATCGCCGTGGGTATGAACTGGTATGGGTTTTATTCGATCTTCATCCCTGTCTATGCGTTTTTGCTGATGCCAATTGTTTCCACACTCAGCGGCGAGACAGAGAATTTTCTAGTCCGTATTGCGGAAGCGCAATGGGCCTTGATGATTACCGTATTCTGCGTGTCTCACGTGCCTGCATTGCTCAGCCTGGAGATTCCCGGTTTTGAGGGGCGGAACCTGTTTCTTATTTTCTTCTTGGTTGTCGTCGTTCAGTCTAGCGATGTGTTTCAATATGTTTGGGGTAAACTCCTGGGCAAACACAAAATTGCGCCCAAGGTGTCCCCTTCAAAGACATGGGAAGGGTTGATCGGCGGCGTGGTCACGGCCAGTGCACTGGGTGCGTCACTTTTCTGGATTACGCCTTTCACCGTGCTGCAAGCGATAGGGATGTCAGTTGTTATCACCGTCATGGGCTTTTTAGGTGGATTGGTCATGTCTGCAATCAAGCGCGATCGCGGGGTCAAGGACTGGGGGCATTTAATCGCCGGACATGGTGGTTTCATCGACCGACTGGATTCAGTAATCTTTTCTGCGCCAATCTTTTTTCACATCGTACGCTTCTACTGGGACGTCCAGTGAACAGCGCATTATCAACCGCGCTAAAAAGCACCCCGCTGCATGTGGCGTTTGCGTTCTTGGCGATGGGTGGCTGGGCAATCTATGCAAATGGAGCGCATTCGATGCCAAAACCCTTGCTTGCCGGCTTGGTGCAAGGAAGCATCTCTGCGGGCTTGACCCTATTTCTCAAGCGGGCAGTCGACTGGATGCGCCCAAAGTTTGGGATTGGGCTCGGGCATGTCGCACCTGCGCTGATCGCTTCATTGGCCTCGGCATCAATGCTCGTCATCGCACATCTGCTGGCGGGCACGCCGGAAATTGTCAAGACAATAGGAATCCCTCTGCTCGTGTCAGCATCCTATATTTTTTCCTACAATTTTATTACCCAGTGCAGGGCGAAAGAAGAGCCTCATGAATGACCTGAAAAACCGCCGCCCGCTAGAAAGCCGCAACTCAGGTTGGGCAAGCAAGATCACGGCCTTATTGGCAGCGCGAAACATCACACCAAACCAGATTTCGCAGGCCAGCATGGGGGCTGCACTGATTGCTGGCAGTGCATTCTGGCTGGCTGGGTTAGCGTTCAATGTCATCTTGATTGGAGGTTTGTTGTTTGTTGCTGCACTGGCCTGCCAAATGCGCCTGCTGTGCAATCTTTTTGATGGAATGGTTGCTATCGAAGCTGGAAAAAGCGCACATGACGGGCCGTTTTGGAACGAATTCCCTGATCGCATTGCAGATGTCCTCATTTTTGCAGGCATAGGCTTTGGCCTTGGTTCACCAGCACTTGGTTTCTCTGCTGCAATGATGGCCATCTTGACCGCCTATACCCGCGAACTAGGAGCCAGCATTGGGTTGCCTCCAAACTTCTGTGGACCAATGGCTAAGCAGCACCGTATGGCCTTAGCAACTGCCGCCGCAGTTCTGGCGATATTTGAGCCGTTATTATTGCCACAAGGTACGATTTTAACCATCGCACTGTGGATTGTGATCATCGGAGCCGCTGCAACAACAGGACGACGCGCCGGTGATATCCGAAAAAGGCTACTCCAGGGGGAGACGTTATGAAGAAAAACGGCACAGGTCTTCAAAGCTGACATTTATGCATTCTTCTCCGAAAGACCGGTTTGGGCCGTCTGCGAAGTCAGCCTAAAGAGGCTGGATTTCAATGGCTTCAGCAATTGCGAAGGCGTCTTCGAGCTCAACGCCAAGGTATCGGAATGTGCTATCCATCTTGGTATAGCCTATGAGGAGCTGAACGGCACGAAGGCTTCCGGTTTTCTGGTAGATCTGCGTCACCTTCGTTCGTCGCATTGAATGCGTGCCACAGCGGATTTCATCGACTTGGCCGAGCGACGCAGTAATGCGCGTCTAGGTGATGCGTTCTAAAGCAGTGACTTGGCCATCATCATGTGAACGCCTTTTTCACGGTTCACCGTTTGGGTGATGCGCAGATCACCTGCCAACGAGCACAGCATATAGGCTTGGGCACGGCTGATGCCCACCCGGTCCGATACCACTGAAATCATCCGACGCAGCGCGATTTCAACACACGTGTTGAGATCGGCATGCATTCCCATGGTGATCAAATGGTTCGGAGTTTCGGCCTCGGGATACATAATCTGTAAATCACGGCGAACCGTTAGGCGGAACCGACCTTGCAAGGCGGTCTCGATCGCTGTGACGCAGACCTCTCCGTCACCCTGCGCGCCATGCCCGTCCCCGCAAGAAAACAATGCTCCTTTGGTGAAAATCGGTAGGTACAACGTGGTTCCTGTTACCAGCTCTTTATTGTCCAGATTGCCGCCATGCGCGCGTGGTTCGATTGTTGAGATACGACCCCAACAGGGCGGTGGGGCCACGGCCATCACACCAAAGAATGGCGCAAGCGGCAGCTTGAGGCCCCATGGCAGCGTTGCCGTTTTGCTATCCGCATCTAGCGGTATGGTCATGTCATGACGTTCCGCAAAGTCGAGCGGAAGTGTACCTGAGAGTGGGCGAATAAAAGTATAGCCCCAATCCTGCCGGAGCGCGACGTCCAGAATGTCGACCTGCAGCACATCGCCGGGTGCAGCACCCTCGACAGCAACCGGTCCCGTCAGCAGATGCCCGGGGGTTTTTGGCACATCCTCCTTGTGTAACTCCAGCAATTCGGGCGGGATGTGAAAGCCGTCGCCGGGCAATACTTCGGGGCCTCCAGATACGGTATTTATGGTAATTTCCGCCCCGCTTGGCACGGTGGCCACCGGGTCAAGCTTTGCGTC